>CAVQMY010000035.1:0-45997 GCA_963713705.1 uncultured Verrucomicrobiae bacterium | reverse complement strand
TCATCCAAGTACGCATTCAGATGCTCTTCGTTGACGTGAACATACGTTCCGCGAATGCTCCGCTTCAAGTGGCACCAGAAGTTGTCCAAGTTTTGCGTATGGACATTTCCACGCACGTATTCCTTGGCGTGGTCAATCGCTTCGTGGACGTATTCAGGACTCAGCTTCTCATAGCTTGGCAGCGCATCGGTGAACACCTGACTGCCGGGCGCGACGTGCTGGCGAATCTGGTTGTGGAGCGCATACCTCCGCCGGTCTGGCACGACGGAGGCTCGTACTTGACCGCCGCGCTCCAACACGCCCATGACAATCGCTTTGCCGGTCGGCCCACGTCCGACAATCTTCGCCTTGCGCTGTTTCGCGTGCATGAATTTGGCCCGGCCACCGACGAACGTTTCATCGGCTTCCACGATGCCGGACAATTTCTCGAAGCTGCCGTTCTGCAATGCGAGCCGGATTCTGTGGAGCATGAACCACGCGGATTTTTGGGTGATACCCAAGTCGCGGGCCAGTTCGTAGCTGCTAATCCCGTTCTTGCAGTTGACCGCTAGCCAGAACGCCGGAATCCATTTGTCGAATCCGAGTGGACTCTCCTCGAAAATCGTTCCGGTCTTCGCGCTGAACTGCCGTCGCCCCGGACAGGCATTGCATTTCCAGATGCGGCGGGTCGAAATGAAGTTGACCCGGTCGGAGCCGCAGTGCGGGCACTTCACCACGCCATCGGGCCAGCGCAACGCGACCATGAAGCGGTGTGCCACGTCCGGGTCAGCGAACCGTGCGATGGCCTCTTGAAGCGTCCTTGGAAATCCCTTATTCTCTTTCATGTAGAGAATTTACCACGGAACCATGGGTGTGTCAAGTATATTAGTACCCAATTTTAGCAAAACGAAGCCATGTGACAAAATGGCACACTTTGGATTCTAACGTCTTGCCCATCAAGCTAATCCACAATCCACAACACTCCAAAACATTGGCTTCGTTTTGCCATTTTAATGTTTGTACGGGGCTACCCCTCCCGAAGCATCGTTTCCGCTCGGAGGGTCCGGCTTTTTACCCCGAACGCCTTCAGGGCCGCACGACCGTCGGCCGTAGCGGTGCCCCCCACCCCGTACCCTTGTTTCAAAGATCAAACAACCGCCCGACCGTAGCATGACTCCCATGCCGCGTCCAGCAAAAACTATCGCCCTTCCGATAATCAGTCTTGCTCCGTCCTCGGGTGGGTAGTGGGGGCTGGGCGTTTTGCCCCGTTTATCCCGAGTTTCGAGGGGCCTGCCCCGAGGGCGCCACAGCATCCTACGGTGTTATTACAGCCCGGTAGAAGCGTTGCGGTGGCAGTGGTTCCGCGAGGTCGATCAACACCAACGAACCGCCGATGCTGGTGATGGTGCCGCCCGTGTTGAGCCAGTTGACGGGAGACATTGAGTCGGTGTACTGCAACTGATACGTCTCACGGGCCACGGAGGGAATCGGGAGGGCTACAATCGTGCTATCGAGAACATTGAAGAACTGGATTTCAGAAATTTGATTGGCCGGCGGATTGAGGGGGACTGAAAGCCTAAAAACGATGCCGAAACCGTGCGCCCCACCGGACGTGGTCGTCCCGTAGAAATTGCCGTCGCTGCCCTGCACCAGACCCGCATAAGGGAAAAAGCCGTTGGTGCCGCAGCCAAACTGCCACAGGGTCGTCAACGTGCCCGCCGAACTGATCCGAAACACCGTGCCGCAGTTGTTCGGTCCCTGCTCCCAATAAGTGTCGCCTGTCGTCCCGTAGAAATTGCCGTCACTGCCCTGCACCAGTCCGGCAAATAGCTGGATTCCATCGTTGGGTTGGCTACCAAACGAATAAAGATTCGTTTCGTTGCCGCTGGGACTGACCCGAAATACGGTACCACATCCGTAGGAGCCGCAATTGGTGCTCGTCCCGCCGTCGCGGGTCGTCCCGTAGAGATTGCCGTCGCTGCCCCGTACTAGCCTGGCCTCTGCATTTACGCCGTCGCCGGGAACGCCGCCAAAGGAGTAAAGAGTCGTGTAGGCGCCGCTGGGACCGATTCGAAAAACGGTGCCCTCCGCCGTTCGTCCCGCCTTGGAAAGTCGTCCCGTAGAAATTTCCGTCGCTGCCCTGCGCCAACCCGGCATATGGCCCGGACCCGTCGGTGGGGGAACTGCCAAAGGAGTAAAGCTGTGTGTAGTTGCCGGTCGGACTGACCCGAAACACCGTGCCGCAATTGCAACTGTTCGTCCCGCCGAGAGAGGTCGTCCCGTAGAAATTGCTGTCGCTGCCCTGTACCAGCCCGGCTTCTGGCTCGAGTCCATCGTTGGGTTGGCTACCAAACGAGTAAAGATTCGTTTCGTTGCCGCTCGGACTGATCCGAAATACGGTACCACATCCGTAGGAGCCGTTATTGGGCACGTCCCGCCTCCTTCGGTCGTCCCGTAGAAATTGCCGTCGCTGCCCTGAACCAGCCCGGCCCGTGGATAGGCCCCGTCTTTGGGGTAGCCGACAAAGGAGTAAAGATTCGTTTCGCTGCCGCCGGGACTGATCCGAAATACGCTGCCGGCAAAGTTCGTCCCGCCGTAAAAGATCGTCCCGTAGAAATTGCCATCGCTGCCCTGCACCAGCCCGGCATATGGCGACCCGTCTCCATCGGTGGGGGAACTGCCAAAAGAGTAAAGAATCGTCACCGTTTGTGCGCCGGCATTGAACACATGACCAGCCACGGCCAACAGGCTGACTGAGACGACAAGGCGCAGTATCCTCGCCGCCACAAGCCTGACCTGAATCCGCTTGTCCATACCCAACGTTCCTCTTCCAGCCTGCGATCAGGACCCGAGCGACTCCCGCCTCTTACAGAAGTAATGCTATCACTCGGGCTCCGCCAAGTCGAGCCTTTCCGCCGCCCCATCCGCCCGATACGAGCGCGTCGACGAATGCCTCGAAGATTTTCGGGAGCGACATCGGAGCTACACGATGGACAAGTCGCTAGGGTTCCTCGCTCGACAAAGCGCGTGTGTTCGACGGGAGAGGCGTATAAAATGTCGTAAAGCCGATGATACGTTTGCGACAACGTTACACGGGACTGGTCGGCGTGGCACATTGAAAAACGCGTGGATATCACTGGGCGCAGTGTGCGCGCTGGTTATCGGCGTGTACGCCTGCCTCGCGCGGTCGGGCCCGTGGGAATCCTTGAGCCCGAATGCGGCGGGCTCTTCCTACAATCTGTTGGTGCAGGGTCTTCGCACCGGCCAGCTCAGTCTGAAAAAAGAGGTGCCGCCCGGATTCACGCGCCTCGCCGACCCGTATAATCCAACCGCCAATGAGCCCTATCAATTCGGCCCCGCCGGGTTGCACGACCTGAGCTACTACAAGGGCCGTCTCTACCTCTACTTCGGGGTAACACCGGCGTTGATATTGTTTTGGCCGTTCGTCGCGTTGACCGGCCATTATCTTTCTCACCGACTGGCCGTGTTGGTATTTTGCACCATCGGTTTTCTGGCCAGCGTGAGTGTGCTGTATGCCGCGTGGCGACGATACTTTTCCGACGTGAGCGTGTGGGTCGTGGCGGCTGGCGCGCTGGCGCTGGGCTTGGCGACGGTCGTGCCGGTGATCCTGCCGCGGGCCGATGTGTACGAAGTGGCCATCAGTTGCGGGTATATGCTGACCATGCTCGCGCTGGGGGCGATTTGGGGCGCGTTGCACAAGCCGGAACGACGGTGTTGGTGGCTGGCGGCGGCGAGTGCGGCGTACGGGCTGGCGGTAGCGGCGCGTCCGACCTTGCTGTTCGGCGCGGTCATCCTGGTGGTGCCGGTACTTCAACCGTGGCGCGAAGGGCGGCGTGCTTGGACGCTGTTGGTCGCGGCGATTGTCCCCATCGCGTTCATCGGATCAGGGGTGTTGCTCTACAATGCCCTGCGGTTCGACAGTCCATTCGAATTTGGGCAGCACTACCAACTGGCGGCAGTTCCCTCGGTCACCTTCCAGTACTTCCGCCCACGCTTCTTCTGGTTCAATTTCCGGGTCTATTTTCTCGAGCCGGCGCGCTGGAGTGCTCGCTTCCCCTTCGTGCATAAAATCGCCCTGCCCTCGTTGCCAGTCGGCTATCAGCAGGTTGAGTATCCCTTCGGTATCCTCACAAATATTCCACTCGTGTGGTTGGCGGCGGCCGTGCCGCTGGCGTGGCGGCGACGGTCGGGGATGGAGGCCTCGGCGTTGCGCTCGTTTGCGGCGGCGGGGGCCTGGTTGTTTGTGGGTTGTGCGCTGCCGCTGGCGTTCTTCTCGAGCGCGATCATCCCAGGGCGATTGCATTTTGATTCTTCAGGGGGGTGCGAAAGGAATTCTTTGTAAGTGGGCCGGTGGAGCCGGTTTGCGACGACAAGTTTTTGCTTCCGGTTTCCGGGGATTTGTGGTGGAAGATGGGGATGCAAAACCAACGATCCTCGTTCCGCAATTTGAAAGACCACTTCGCTCCACGACCCGACCCGCGCGTCGGCCCGGCCAAGCGCCACGAGTTGCTGGATATCCTGATGATCGCCGTCTGCGCCATGCTCTGCGGTGCGGAGGGCTTCACCGAAATCGCCCAGTGCGGTCGGTGCAAGGCCGAGTGGTTCAAAAGCTGGCTGGCGTTGCCGCACGGCATTCCCTCGCACGACACCTTCAACCGTGTGTTCGGGCTCATTGATCCGGCGAAGTTTCGGGACTGTTTCCTGGCGTGGACGCAAAGCCTGCGCCAGGTCGTCGTCGGCGAATTGGTGGCGTTGGATGGCAAGACGCTGCGGCACAGTCGGGCGCGCGGGCACGGGCCGATCCACCTGGTCAACGTCTGGGCGGCCCGGAATCGCTTGGTGCTGGGGCAACTGAAGGTAGACGACCACAGCAACGAGATCACCGCACTGCCCCCGCTGCTCCGGGCGCTGGAATTGGCCGGCTGTGTGGTGACGGTGGACGCGATGGGCTGCCAAAAGACCGTGGCCAAAGAGATTCACGAGGCCGATGCCGACTACGTGCTGGCACTGAAAGGCAATCAGGGCACGCTGCACGCCGAAGTCCAAGCGTTTCTGGACGACGCCCACGCGCGCGGTTTTGCTGGCCTCGCCCATCAATTCACCCAGACCCTGGAGAAGGATCACGGGCGCATCGAGACCCGTCGCTATTGGATTACCGAAGCGATCGCTTGGCTGGCCGACAGGCCCCAGTGGGAAGCCTTACGCAGCGTCGGGATGGTCGAAGCAGTGCGGGAGGTGCAGGGGAAATCGACGACGCAGCGGCGCTACTATCTCAGCAGCCTGCCGGCGCAGGTCGAGCGGTTTGCGGCGGCGGTGCGCGGCCACTGGGAGATCGAGAATTGCCTGCACTGGGTGCTGGACGTGCAGATGGGCGAAGACCGCTGCGCCGTGCGCCAGCAGAACGCGGCGCAGAACCTGGCCACGCTGCGGGCCTTATGCCTGAACCAACTGCGCCGCGACCAGCGAGTCAAACTCGGCATCCGCGCCAAACAAAAGGCCGCCGGCTGGGACCACCAGTACCTCGCCTCCCTGCTCAACTTCTAAATGCAATCGCCCTGTGTATTTACGGTGTTGCGGTTGCAGTCCCGTTTCAATCGCGGTATACTAAGAGTCAAGGACGCAGGGTACGCAGTGGAGAAACGGCATGAGCGACCATTCAGGGTATAAAAAGCCCACACCTCCGGGAGGGCCGTTGGATTTCTCGGACAAATGGGGAGGGCGAGAGGAGTCCACACCGATCGAGTTGGTGGACAAGCTGTTGGCAACGCTGCCGGAGGGTGATCCGGCACGCTTCGATTTGTTCCGTCTGCGCCAGCAAATCCAGGAACACGAGCTGACGCTCTCGGAAGCGCGCGCGGCCATCGAGAAGATGGATGAAGTCATCAAGAAAGTGACCTCGCCCGCGAACCGCATTGGCACGTTCCTCGGGTTCCCCAAGAAGGACATCGCGCACGTGGCGGTCGGCGGCCATGATTACTACTCCAACGTCGATCCTCGGATCGAGACCCAAAGCTTGAAGGTCGGCACGCGCGTGCTGGTCAACGAGGCGTACGTGGTCGTCGGCGACCTGGGCTACGATAATTCCGGCCCCGTCGGCAAAGTGACCGACGTATTGAAGGACGGTCGCCTCCGTGTCGGCCAGGAGCACGGGCTGCATTCAGTCATCCTGCAACGATCGAGCGACCTGCTTTCCGCCGAAATGAAGGTTGGCGACGAGATTCGCATCGACCCGGGGTTCCGAGTTGCCGTCGAGTTGCTGGCTTCCTCGGACAAACAGGAGTTTTACCTGGAAGACGTTCCCGAATTGCCGTGGTCACTGGTGGGCGGACAAACCGCTGCCATCCAAGCCATCAAAGACGCCATCGAGTTGCCGTTGCTGCACCCCGATCTCTTTGACCGCTTCCACTACGCGCAGCCAAAGGGATTTCTGCTGCATGGTCCGCCGGGCTGCGGCAAGACACTTATCGGCAAGGCCACGGCATACAATTTGACGGGCAAACTGCGCGAGAAGTCCGGCCACGACATGAAGGAATGTTTCATGCACGTGAAGGGCCCCGAGATTCTCAATATGTGGGTTGGCGAATCCGAGCGGATCGTACGCGAAATCTTTGCGATGGCCCGCGGGAAACGCAAACAGGGGTACATGCCGTTCTTGTTTATTGACGAGGCCGAATCCATCCTCGGCACGCGGCGGGCGGGCCGGTATGCGAACATCCTCTCGACGCTGGTGCCGATGTTCTGCTCCGAGATGGATGGCATCGAGTCGCTCAACGATGTGGTCATCATCCTCGCCTCGAATCGGGCTGATCTGATCGACCCGGCGATCCTGCGACCCGGACGTATTGACCGGAAGATCAAGGTCGATCGTCCCGACAAGGACGGTTCGCATGAGATTTTCTCGATTTATCTGACGGAAGACCTGCCCATCGATCCCGCCACCTTGAAAGCGCAAGGTGGGGACCAGAAGGCCGCTGTGGCGGCATTGGTGGATTCGGTCGTGAAGGCGCTGTTTGCACACCGCGACGAGAACCGTTTTCTCGAAGTGCAGTTGCGCAGCGGCCGCAACGCGGTGCTCTACCGGGGCGACCTGATCAGCGGCGCGATCATCTCCAGCATCGTGGAGCGGGCCAAGGAAATGGCCATCAAACGCAGCATTGCCTCGAAGAAAGATGAGGGCATCAGCGAAGCGGACCTGTTGCGGTCGCTGGAGTTGGAATACGCCGAAAACGACATCTTCCCGCCCACGGACATCACGGAGGACTGGCTGATGCTGCTGGATTACGACCCCGAGAACGTCGTGAAGGTTTCTCCGATTCGACCCGCGAGCGGAGTGCGGGCCAAAGGAGTGAGCGCGGTTGTCTGAGGACGTAGCGAGACGCCGGCGCTCCGCCACCCATGCAACGCACCCTGGGCATCGAAACCGAATACGGCATCACCGTCGATGGGCATGACAGCGTAGACGTGGTGGCGGAGTCGATCGCTCTGGTACGCAGCTACACGCAGGTCGAGCCCCCCGCCATGGATTCCGCGCTGAAGTGGGATTACAACCTCGAAGATCCACACCAGGACGTGCGCGGTTTTCGGGTCGATGAATTGATGCAGGACTTCGACGAGGCGAAGTATTTCGTCCAGGACCAGAACCGCAAGCTTAGTTTCCAGGAAATCAAGAGCGACCTGGTCCTTTCCAACGGCGCCCGCTACTACAACGACCACGCTCATCCCGAGTACGCCACGCCCGAGTGCAAACGCCTCCGCGATATCATTGCGCAGGACAAAGCGGGGGAACGAATCATCGAGGAATGCGTGCGGCGTCGCAACCTGCGCGCATCGGGCGGCGTGGTGAAAGTCTACAAGAACAACACCGACTTCGTCGGTCACAGTTACGGCTGCCACGATAATTATTTGATGGACCGCGACATCCCGTTCGATCTGGTCATCCGCGGGCTCACTCCCTTCCTGGTCACGCGGCAGATTGTCGCTGGCGCGGGCAAGGTCGGCATCGAAAACGAGGATGGTGCACCCGCTGGTGTCTACCAAATCAGTCAGCGCGCCGACTTTTTCAGCGTCTTGGTGTCCATTGACACGATGAACCGGCGTCCCATCATCAACACGCGTGACGAGCCCCACGCCGACAGCGACAAGTATCGCCGGTTGCACGTCATTATCGGCGACGCCAACATGAGCGAGATTTCCGGCGCGCTCAAGATCGGCACGACGTCGCTCGTGCTCGACCTGTTGGAGCAGCGGTTGTGTCCGCTGAACATTGACCTGGCCGATCCGATTGCGGCGTTGAAAGCCATCTCGCGTGACCCAATCTTGAAAACCACTGTTCCTCTGATTGGCGGGCGTACGACTCGGCCCATCGACATTCAGCGGCAGTATTGGGTGGCCGCGCAACAGCATTTGGGCGGCCGAGACGAGGAAACCGACTGGGTGCTCATGACATGGGAACAGGCGCTGGCCGACCTGGAACACGACCCGATGTTGTGTCGAGATCGGCTCGATTGGGTGGCCAAGAAATGGATGCTGGACGCCTTTGTCGAGGCCGAAAAACTCTCGTGGGACGATCCGTGGCTGCAATCTCTCGACCTCGAATACCACAATGTGCGGCGGGAGGAAGGGTTGTACGCCGAATTGATGCGCCAGGACAAGATTCAGCGGTTCATCAAGGATGACGACGTGCGACTGGCGATCCGTCAGCCGCCTCGTGATACGCGGGCCTACTTCCGCGGACGCTGCATCGAGAAATTTGCGAAGCAAATGAGTTCCGTCCAGTGGGACGAGATCGCATTTGGCGAGAACGACCACGAATCGGTGGTGCGACTTTTGAATGTTTTTGACGATGCTGACGTGGCCCGCTACAATGCGGCCATTGACAAAGCGCCGGATGTAGCGACATTACTACGGAACTTGGAAATGATTCGGAGATAGTCGAATGCCCGACCAAAACACAGAGTTTCCGGAACGCATACATCGGCCCAACTCCCCTGCCCCGTGGGAAAAGAAGGAAACCGATGAGGCCGGGCCGCGCCGTCCGGATGTGGACGCACCCGATACGAAGGAGCTTCTGAAGAAGATGCGGCGCGTCGACCCGAACCAGGCCAAACGTTATCGCCAACGCACCGGTCAGTAAGCGGGCGCCAGCTCTGCGAGAAATCGCCATGGATCATCCCCTACCGATTCCGCAATTCCTGCATGACGGCGATTTTCTCGGTGTACTGAAGGCGCACGGGTACGAGGTTGCGCCCCGTCTGGCCGAGGCGGCCGCCAAATTCCAGCATGAGATGGGTAAGGGCGGCATTGCCACCGAAGGCACGACGGTACTTGCCGTCAAGTACAAGGACGGCGTGCTGGTTGCCGGCGATCGTCGTGCCACGGCGGGCAACCTCGTCATGTACGAGCGCGCTGAGAAGCTCATCAACATAGATGAGCGATCCATCCTGGCGATTGCCGGTGTGCTGGCGGTTGCTTTCGAAATGGCCCGGGTGCTCGAGCACAGCTTCAAGTACTACCAGCGCAGCCAGCTTCAAGAGATGAGCACCGCGGGCAAGGTGCGCTCGCTCTCAAAATTGTTGAAGGAAAACCTGCCGCTCACGCTACAGGGCGTGGGCATGGTCGTGCCGATTTTCGCGACATACGAAGCCGTCAATGGCAAGGACGGCGGCGGAAAGGTGTATTTTTATGATGCGTTGGGGGCCCAATTCGAAGGCGTGGATTACGCCGCCAGCGGCTCCGGATCGCTCGCGGTGCGCAGTGTGTTGCATTACCTGAACACGTGGGGTGGCAAGCCGCTGGCCAAGTATAACGAGTCCGAAATCGTCGTGGCGGCGCTTCGGCTTCTGGACACCGCGGCGGACAGCGACACCGCCACCAGTGGATACAATCCGAAATCCAACATTTTTCCCATCGTTCGCGTCGTCACGAAGGATGGTGTCCGTGAAATCCCCGAGTACGAATTGGGGCGCGTGTATAAGAGTGAGGTCTAGTTTTCGCGAAAAACCAGTCGCATTACCATGATCGAAGAACCATATCGCTGGGTTGAGGCAATCGCCAATCGCCGCGAGTACATCGAAGACCAATTGCGTCTCGGCAGTCCCGTCGTGGTGTTGAATTACGCCGATGGACTGCTGCTGCTGACGGTCAGCCGCGAGACACGCAAGGTTTTCGAGATCTACGACCGGGTGGCCTTCGCGGCGCTCGGGCACCCTGCCGACATCGAGCGGATGCGGCTGGTGGCCATTGATCTCGCCCATATGGAAGGATTTAACCGCGCGGTGGCGGACGTGTCCCTGCGGCGCCTGGTCAATTTCGGAATGAGCCCGGCGTTGAAGACGGCCTTCGAGCAGATATTCAGCGCCCCTTACATCGTCAAAATGCTGCTCGTCGAACTCGGCGACGATTCGGAGCAGGATTCCATCGTCAAACTCGACTATGACGGTTCGTTCGCGCGCAGTGAAATTGAGACGAAGGAACCCTTCGACGCGCTGGCTGGTAGCAACGAGGCCCAGACAGCGATGCTGGATTATCTTGTCGAACACGATGGCAACTCGAAGCGCACACTGGAGGACGCGTTGAAGCTTGCGGCCAAGACCTGGGCTGTCGGCATGGATATGGCCGAACAAGGCCAAGACAAGACCGGCGAAGCTACCGAAAAGCGCGAGATCGAGCCGGAGAAGGTCTTACGGGAATATCTGAAGGCCCGCCATGTGGAAGCCGCGGTTCTTGACCGCAACCGGCCGGCCACTGGAAGGTTTCGCTTATTGGACGAGAAGGAAATCCGCGCCGCCCTGAAGGATTTATGAACCGGATCGTCGGGTTGGAAACCGAGTACGGCTGTCTGGTGGGCAGCGATGACCGGCAAGGCGGACCCGACGCGTTCCCGATCCGCGTCAAGAACCACCTGTTTAAGGTCGCGCGACTCGGGGCGATCGACCTGCATTATCGTGATTACGAGGAACCACCCGGCAACGGCGGGTTCCTGCTCAACGGTGGACGGTTGTATCTCGACATGGGGCATATCGAGTACTCGACGCCTGAATGCATCAGCTTGCGCGACGTGGTTTCGTTCGACCATGCAGGCGATCGTCTTCTGCAAGGCGCGTTGGAAAGCATGGCCATCGCGGACCGTGTGTCGTTTGTGAAGAACAACATTGACCATCACACGGGTGCGACGTTTGGATGCCACGAGAATTACCTGATGAAACGCGGCGCGCAGTTCACCCCGCAGGTGCTGTCCGCACTGCTTTCGTTTCTGGCGACGCGGCAGATTTTCTCCGGAGCGGGCCGCGTCGGCCAAGCCAATCCTCTGGCCTTCGAATTCGACCACGGCCGCCACGATCAACCCGTGCACTTCCAGATTTCGCAGCGTGCCGACCACATCGTGAACGACATTTATCAGTGGGTGCAATTCAACCGCGCGATCATCAATGCCCGTGACGAGCCGCTGGCCGATTACCGCAAGTACCGCCGCTTGCATCTGCTTATTGGCGATTCGAACATGAGCGAATACGCGACCGCGTTGAAGGTCGGGACCACCTCACTGGTGCTGGATTTGCTCGAGGAAGGCATTCTTCCCAAGCGCGTGGGGTTGATGGATCCGGTGCAGGCCACGCGCGACATTTCACGGGATCCAAATTACAGTTGGATCGTACGGCTCGAAAACGGCCAGACGCGAACTGCCATGGAGATCCAGCATTCGTTTCTTGGCCTGGCCAAACACTACCTGGCCGGCATGGATCCGGAAAATGATTGGATTATTCGCGAATGGGAAAACGTTCTGGCCGGGCTGGAACGCGACCCGATGTCGCAAGTGGACAAGATTGACTGGGTGGCCAAGAAGTGGTTGCTCCAAACATTTATCGAGCAAGAGCATATTGGTTGGGACGATCCGTGGCTGCAGTCACTCGATCTCGAATACCACAACATCGACCCACGTCGAGGGTTGTATTTTGCGCTGGTCGACCAGGGGCGGACGCAGCGGGTGGTCACGCCCGAACGCGTCGCGTTCTGTACCCAAAATCCACCGGCCAATACGCGCGCTCAGGCCCGCGGTATCGCAGTCCGTCACTTGCGCGACCAGTCCGGCAGCTACATCATCAATTGGGACTCCATCGCCGTGGAGAGCAAAGACCCGCTGATCATGAACAATCCATTTCATCCCTACCAATCCGAAGTAGCCCAGTTGCTCTTCACTGAGCACGACAACCGGCCTCACGCATCTCACGGATAGGAGAGGCGACGGATGGGTTCCGGACGGTGATTGACATCCCTGGAACTCGTCGTAAGCTGTGAGACAGGCGAGATGTAAAAGGAGAGGAGGCGTATGGTGAAGCAATGCAGAGTTCTCCTCGTTGAGGACAGCCCGGAGGACCAGCAAGCTGTTTGCGACACGTTGAGTGCCAAAGGCTATTCCGTCACGACCATCAGCGATCCGGAACGGGCCCTGAACACGGTTGAGGACTGGGCGAAGCAGTATAATTTCGTCATCATTCAGGAAGTCATGCACGGCCACAGCGGAATGGAACTCGTGCACAAAGCCCGATCACGGCGTAAAGACCTGCCGATCCTGGTCGTCACGCGTGACGGCGATTGGAATGGCTACGCGCGCGCATTGAGCGAGGGAGCCGTCGATTATTTCCAAACCCCGGTCGACGGCAAGAAGTTGGTCAAGGCCGTGGAGGATTCGCTGGCGTCGACAGCCTGATCTCCGTCGGCAGCCGCCGGGAATCAAGCCACTCAACAACCGGTCCGCGTAAGAAGGACGGCTGCCTGATTCTTGTTTATTCGGTGGGCTCGGTAAACAGGCCGACCACGCTGGTGAAGCCGTGGATAAACGCACGCCGACCGACCGGACCGATCTCGCCATTGCAGAAGAAACCAGCCGTGGGCACCGGCCCGATGTTTTCCTGCACGGCGCGAATGTCGTGGTCCGCCGTGCCGTACATCCGCTCGCCGCGCCCCAAACAACTGAACAAGAGCGCCCCGTGCGGTTGTGTCTTGGCCAGGTCATTCCGCTCCTTCGCAAGCAAATGACGCAAGTCCTCATCCGCGGTCTGGGCGTCGCGCACCTGAAACTGGACTGTCTGCCCGGTGTGCATCAAATCGCCCACCGCCAACGCGCCCGACTGAGGATCACTGCCGATCAGATTGCGAATCAAAAAATCCCCGCGACTGAATTCCTCTTGATACTCATTGACCACACGCCCCAGAAACAGGGCCGAGCGCGCCAGGTCCCGGTCGCGGGTGGGCAACTGGGGCAACATTTCCTGAAGGATTTTCATCGGCGGGCGTCCTGCCAATTCGAAGACGATGTTCTTGTCAGCCCGAGTAACGGTCAACGGTTCGCCGATCGGTCGGCATCCCTGTGACACGACGGACCGAAGCGCCACCCGTCCCGTCAACCCAATGCCAACCGCTCCTTCGTCATAGACCTTGCCGTCGATAAACAATCGATTCTCGCCGGCCCGCTGGGCGCCACTGGCGAGACCGCCGATCATGGGCGCTTGCGGATACGCTTCGGCCAGCGCGTCGACGAGCTGCATGGCCCGCGTTGTAAAGGGGTCGACGAGCAACACGAACTGGGGCTGACAGCTCGGCTCCAATTCGAGTTGGTAATGCCAAAACGCTGCTCCCGTCGATTCCTCCAACTCCTTTTCTGCAAGCTCGAAGGGGTAAATGGTGACACCGGGTAACTCGCCCACCAAGAGGGACAGGGCCGGCTTCTCTTCGACTTCACGGTCGGTGCCGATAATGCCTGCGCCGGTGCAGCCCAGCAGATGCTGGGCCTTTACCGCTTTCCCCGTCGCACCGATAATCTCTTCAATGTGGGGAACGTAGCCGGGATGGGCAAACAATACCGCGAGCTGGGTGTTGACCGTCCCCAGTTGGGCAGCCACCTGGCATCCCAAATCTTCGACGGCTTCCGCCCAGTCCGTCTTTGTTGTCAGAGCCGATGCGAATCGCATACCGAAGCCTACCCACTAAGGGGCCCAAGTTCAATCTCCCTCTGATTGGGAGCAGGAATCCAGCCAGTCTCAATACGATGGAGGTGGCGGCGGTGGACGCGTTAAGCGGTACATGGATGGAGTGTTGATCATGAAATCGATGACTCGTTCACTCACCCCGGCATCTTTCAGGTCGAGGATGTCCGCGGCGCTCAGGTGATACACCGTGCGTGAATTTCGAATTTGGCTGATGATGACGTTGTCGCTGAGACCGGACTTGGCCAGCATTTTTATATCCGCCGTGCCCAACGGCTGGCTCGGATAACGAACCATGGGAGGAGGCGGCGGGGGATAGCTTCGCGGAGTTTCGCAACCAACCACCATTACCGCCATCCCGGTGGCAGCAACCAAAGTAAGCAACGCGTTCATGTTCGGCTCCTCGTTAGCGATTTTCTCTTCGTGACCGCCGTAACGGACGGCGACAATTAGTGCGGCTGTCGTAATTGTAGTACGTTTGCGAAAAATTGCCAGCGGGAGTTACCAAGAAAATAGGTTGAACTCGACTAATAACCCTGCTATTCTTGCCCACGTTGGTTTTTTGTAAAACCTAGGCAACCAAACAAACGCAGGAGGACTATGTCCAGCATGAACCAAGTCGTTCAGCAACTGCATGCCCAGCGAAGGCGTGCCGAACAGGAACTCGAGAAGCTTAATCTCGCCATCCGGGCCTTGACGTCAATCGACGGAACGGCCGGACTGTCGAAATTGACCATCCGGCGCAAACCTCGATTCTCCGCGGCGGCTCGCGCCAGAATTGCGGCAGCGCAGCGCGCCCGATGGGCGAAGATCAAGGCCGCGCAGTAAGCCTGATATCGCATACAAGTGCAGTTCACGACACCCCACCTGTTTACGACAGGTGGGGTGCTCTTTTTCAGGGCCAGAGGAGTCAGAAGAGAAAACTGGCGGAGAGGGAGGGATTCGAACCCTCGATAGAGGCTTTAGTCCCCTATAACGGTTTAGCAAACCGCCGCCTTCAACCACTCGGCCACCTCTCCGCGACGACAGTACGGTTACGATAGCAGACGATCCGATCCGTGGCAAATTGTTTGTCCGGCTGGTGCCGGCAGGATCTTCCAAGACACCCCGACGGAAACAGCCAGGTTGAAGGCTGCATGCCCGAGTTGTCCTGCCTCAGGATTCCCGGCGGGGAGCTTCCCGTCGTGAGTAGGTGTGCGTGGCGTTACCGTAAAAGACCTCGGCGCATTCCATGAGGGTCTCTGACAGTGTCGGATGCGGATGAACCGAGGCTGCGAGGTCGTAGGCGGTGGCGCCCATTTCGATAGCCAGCACCGCTTCGCCAATCAGTTCGCCCGCACCCTGGCCGGTAATCCCCGCGCCCAGCACCCGTTCCGTCTCGGGGTCGATGATGAGCTTGGTCACGCCTTCCGGGTGATCGAATGTCAGCGCGCGACCCGATGCGGCCCACGGAAAGCGAGCGATCTTGACCGTGATCCCCTTCTCTTTCGCCTCGGTTTCAGTCAAACCGCACCAGGCGATCTCGGGATCGGTGAACACCACCGCTGGGATAATATATTTGTCCAATGATTCGTGGTCGCCGGTGATCGCGTCGACCGCCAGCCGCGCCTCGCGCGACGCCTTGTGCGCCAACAACACGCCACCCGTCACATCTCCAATGGCATACAGCGACGGGTCGTTCGTTTGCTGCTTTTCATTGACCTTGATGAATCCGCGGTCGTCTTTCGTGATCTTCGTATTTTCCAGACCGAGATCGGCATGGTTCGGCACGCGACCGACTGACACCAGCACGCGGTCGTACAACTCTTCGAGTTTCTTCCCGTCCGTCTCCATGACAACCTTGATCTGTTTGCCCGCCGTCGCCATGGAAAGCACCTTGGTTTTGACGCGCACCTGCTGAAACGCTTTCTCCGCGTAGCGTTGCACGGGTCGGACAAGATCGGCGTCTGCGCCCGTGAGAATCGAGCCGAGCGCTTCGACCACCACAACCTTGCTTCCCAACGCCGCGTATACTGTGCCCAATTCCATCCCGATGTAGCCACCACCGACAATCAGCAGCGTACCGGGCACGTCCGGCACGTCCAGCGCTTCCCGCGACGTCATGATGCGCGGATTGCCGAGGTCGAATGCCTTCGGCATGGCCGACTTCGAGCCCACGGCCACAATCGCCGCGTCGTAGGTGACGAACTTCTGGCCCTCCGCCGTCTCTACCCGCAACGTTTTGGAGTCCTCGAAATACCCGCGGCCCTGCAACACCTCGACGCCGCGTTGTTTGGCGAGCGTCGACACGCCACCCGCCAGTTTGTCGACGATCGAATTCTTCCAGGCGCGCAGCTTATCCAGATCGAGTTTGGGTTCGCTGAACTGAATCCCCATATGCTCGGACCGGCGCGCCTCGGTAATGAGTTTGGCCGCGTGCAGCAACGCTTTCGACGGAATGCAGCCGCGGATGAGGCAGACGCCACCCAGTCGCTTCTCCTGCTCGACCAGGATCACTTTCTTGCCCTTGTCCGCGGCGTAAAATGCCGCCGCGTAGCCGCCCGGGCCGGCTCCCAGTACCACCACTTCAGTCTTGATCGAGTCCATCGAGTTCCTCTTCCACAATCGATGCTATATCTTCACTTCGGATTCTTTGAATTGTTGCAGCGCCTGTACGACCTCCACGATGAACCGCGCCGCTGTAGCGCCGTCGATAACCCGGTGATCATAAGACAACCCCAGCGGCAGGAGCATGCGTTTCGCGATCTTCGCGCCCCGGACAACGGGCTTGAGCGCGCCGCGTCCCACGCCGAGGATCGCGACCTCCGGCTTGTTCACAATCGGCGTAAAGAACCCGCCGCCGATGCCACCCTGGTTCGAAATGGTAAACGTGCCCCCCTTCAGATCGTCCGTAGCGACCTTCCGCTGGCGCGTCTTCTCGGCCAGTTTGGCCAGTTCCCTGGAGAGCTGCAGCAGACTCTTCTTGTCCACATCGCGAATCACCGGCACGATCAATCCCTGCTCCGTGTCCACGGCGATGCCCATGTGATAATAACCTTTGAACACGATTTCTTCGGTCACCTCGTCCAGGCTGCTATTGAAGATCGGGTGCTTCTTCAGCGCCGCCACGACCGCTTGGATGAGAAACGGAGTCAACGTGAGGCTGACGCCCTTCTTCTCGTACTTCGCGACGTATTTCTTTCGCAGGGCGACGATGCTGGTAATGTCCGCTTCGTCAAACTGCGTGACCCGGGGCACGCTGACCCAGGACTCGTGCATCCGCTGGGCAATGATTTTGCGCAGCGAAGACATGGGCTTCCGCGACACCGGCCCCCACTTCTCAAAATCGAACTTCTCCGGCGCCGGCTTTGGCGCGGGCGCTGCCGCTGTGCGAGGCGCAACACTTCCTTCGACCGCCAATCGCTGAATCTGCTGGATATAGGCGCGCAGATCTTCGACGGCTATACGTCCGCCGCGCTGGCTGCCGCGCACGCGCGTCAGATCGATCCCGAGTTCGTTAGCCAGTCGTCGGACCGTCGGCGACGCGGCAACGGACTCGTTTTGTGCGAGGCCTCCGACGACATCCACGCTCGGAACCTCGACAGGTTGACGGGGCGGCTGCGGAGCGGGGCCGGTGCGGGACGTGCCTCCACCCGTGGCGCTGCCCGGGGCTGGAGCGGCATCGGTTTCCAGAGCGAGAATCGGTTGGCCAACCGAAATCTTGTCGCCTTCTTTCACGTAGACCTTTGCGACGCGTCCCGAGGCGGTGACTGGAATCGGCGCGACAGCCTTTTCGTTCTCCAACTCGACAATCGTCTGACCTTCTTTGACCTGATCGCCGGCCTTGACGAGGATGCTGACAACGGTGCCCGACTCAGCTCCTTCGCCCAAACGTGGTAGTTTGATGTCCATTCGATTTCCTCTTGCCTGGGTCGACGCGCCTAGACGATGAACGGATGCGACTTCTCGGGATCGACTTTCAAATCCTTGATCGCCTGCGCGACCACGCCCATTTCGATCTGGCCCTTCTCGGCCAGCGCATAGAGCGTGGCGATGACGGTGCATTCGGCGTCCACCTCGAAGAACCGGCGCAGGTTCTCGCGCGTGTCGCTGCGGCCAAAGCCGTCCGTGCCGAGCGTGACCAATCCGCCGGGAACCCACGGCGCGATCTGGTCGGGCACGAGCTTGATATTGTCCGACACCGCGACGAACGCGCCCTGTTCGCCTTCCAGCATGGTCTGCAAGTAGCGATTTCCGCGGCGGCTCGGTCGGGTGCAGCATGTTCCAGCGCTGCAGCGCTGAGCGTCGGTCGTTGAGCAAGCTTGTAGCTGGTCGCGCTCCAGACGTCGGCGGACACGTCGTAACGTTCCGCCAGAATTTCCTGCGCCCGCAACGCCGATTGGATGATGGTGCCGCTGCCGAAAATGTGCGCCTTGATGCTTCTTGCCGTCCGGGCCCGGCTTGAATTTGTACAGGCCTTTGAGAATGCCGTCCTCGACGCCCGCCGGCATCGGCGGCATGGCGTAATTTTCGTTGTAGAGCGACAGGTAATAGAAGATGTCCTCGCCCTCCTCGATACATCCGGCGCATGCCGTCGGCGACGATGACCGCCATTTCGTAGGCAAACGCCGGGTCGTACGCCAGCAACGTCGGGATCGTGCTGGCCAGCAACAGACTGTGGCCGTCCTGATGCTGCAACCCTTCGCCGTTGAGCGTGGTGCGGCCGGACGGTCGCGCCGAGCAAAAAGCCCTTCGCCCGGATGTCGCCCGCCAGCCAGATCAGGTCGCCGACGCGCTGGGAGCCGAACATCGAGTAATAAATGTAAAACGGAATCATCTGCACGCCGTGGGTGGCGTAAGCCGTGCCCGCCGCGATGAACGACGACATCGAGCCGGCCTCGGTGATGCCTTCCTCCAGAATCTGCCCGTCCTTCGTCTCGTGGTAATAGAGCAGCGACTCGCTGTCCACCGGCTCGTAAAGCTGGCCCTTGGGCGAGTAAATGCCGATCTCGCGAAACAGCGCATCCATGCCGAACGTGCGCGCCTCATCGGGAATGATCGGCACGATGCGTTTGCCAATTTTGGCGTTGCGCAGCAGCATGCTGAGCAATCGCACAAATGCCATGGTGGTGGAGACTTCCACGGTGCCGGAGCCCTTGAACAACTCGGCAAACGCACTCCAGCTTCGGCACTTCGAGCTTCGCCGCGCGCGACTTCGCGCGCCGGGCAGGAATCCGCCCAGCGCCTTGCGGCGCTCCAGCAAATACTTCGTCTCCGCGCTGTCCGGCGGCGGGCGGTAAAACGGCGTCTCGGCGATGTCCTCGTCGCTGATCGGGATGTCGAAGCGCTCGCGGAACTCGCGCAGTTCCTTCTCGTTCATCTTCTTCTGCTGGTGCGAAATGTTGCGGCCTTCGCCCGCTTCGCCCAGGCCGTAGCCCTTGACCGTCTTGGCCAGAATCACCGTCGGCTCGCCCTTGTGCTCCACCGCGGCCTTGTAGGCCGCATAGACCTTTTGCGGATCATGGCCGCCGCGCAGCAGCTTGCTGAATCTGCTCGTCGGTAAGATGGTTCACCAGTTCGAGCAGTTCGGGATATTTGCCGAAGAAATGTTTGCGCGTGTAGCTGCCCGGCTCGACGGAGTATTTCTGGTAATCGCCGTCCACCGCCTCTTCCATGCGCTTGAGCAGCAGGCCGGATCTTGTCGGCTGCCAGCAACGTCGTCCCAATCCGATCCCCAAATGACCTTGATGACGTTCCAGCCCGCGCCGCGAAACGCCGCTTCGAGTTCCTGGATGATTTTGCCGTTGCCGCGCACCGGGCCGTCGAGCCGCTGCAAATTGCAGTTGACCACCCAGATCAGGTTGTCGAGGTTCTCGCGCGACGCCAGCGTGATGGCGCCGAGCGTTTCCGGCTCGTCGCTTCGCCGTCGCCGACAAAGCCCAGACTTTCGGCTCCTCGCCCTTGCACCAGACCGCGCGCCTGCAGATAGCGGTTGAACCGCGCCTGATAAATCGACATGATCGGGCCCAGCCCCATCGAGACGGTCGGGAACTGCCAGAAATCCGGCATCAAATACGGATGCGGATACGACGACAGCCCGCCGCCCTCGGCCAGTTCCTGCCGGAAATTCTGCAGGTGCCCTTCGTCCAGCCGGCCTTCCAGAAACGCGCGCGCATAAATGCCCGGCGCGGCGTGGCCCTGAAAATAAACCAGGTCGCCGGGAAGATCTGCCGTCGCCGCCGCGAAAGAAATGGTTGAAGCCGACCTCGTAAAGCGTGGCGCAGGAGGCATAGGTCGAGATGTGGCCGCCGACCGGCGTGCTCGCGATTGGCCTTGACCACCATCGCCATGGCGTTCCAGCGGACCAAACTCTTGATGCGCCGCTCCATTTCGCGATTGCCCGGGTACGGCGGCTCTTCCTCGGGCGGGATGGTGTTGACGTAGGGCGTGCTGATCGTCGACGGCATCTGGATGCCCGCCTCGCGCAAGCGTTTCGACAGCTTGCTCAAAATCAGGGGGGCCTGGTCTGTTCCCTGAATTTTCAGGAAATATTCCAGGATAAACTCCAGCGAATCCAGCGACCGCTGGTCGTCGCGTCCGTTCCTGTTCTGCGCCGATTCGCGCGGTTGTTCCAGCCGACCTGACGACGCCATAGTTTGTTGTTGTTCTTTTGGCTCCACTTTCACAAAGTTACCCGAGCAACCATTGGATAATAATCCTTTTCTGACCACAATCCAAGCGCCATGAAATACTTAGACCGAACCCTCCACACTGCGCAAGAGAATCTCGCGTGTGACGAGGCGTTGCTCGATGAGTGCGAGGAAGGCTACCCCGACGAAATCCTCCGCTTCTGGGAGCCCCGCCAGCACTTCGTGGTGCTCGGTTATTCCAACAAAGCACGCGCAGAAGTGAATCTCGATTCGTGCCGGGTGCTGGGGATCCCCGTGTTGCGCCGGTGCAGCGGCGGCGGAACGGTGTTGCAGGGGCCGGGCTGCCTGAATTACGCACTCATCTTGCGGATTCGCGACGGGTCAGCGATGGAGAGCGTCACCGAGGCCAATGCGTTCATCATGAACCGCAACCGCAATGCGCTCGACTCCCTGCTCGACGGCGAGGTCCTCATCCAAGGCCACACGGACCTCACGCTGCAAGGGCTCAAATTTTCCGGCAACTCGCAGCGCCGCCGACGCCGGTTCCTCCTGTTCCATGGCTCGTTCCTGCTGCATCTCGATCTCGCGCTCGTCGAACAGGCGCTCCGATTGCCCGCCAAACAGCCGTCGTACCGCCGCCACCGGGCACACAAGGATTTTCTCACGAATCTGCCGGTAAAGGCCGATGCGGTGAAGGAAGCGATGAAACGGGTTTGGGGCGCAACCGAAGTGCTCGAAGAGGTCCCCGAAGAACGGATCGAACGTCTCGTGCGGGAGAAATACGCCACGGATGACTGGAATTTGAAATTCTAAGACGGTGGCAGTTGCAGGGAGCGCTCACACGCGGTAGGATCAACCCATGAAAATCCCCGGTCTTCGCAGTCCACATGAAACAGTCGGTGGTTTGGTTTATTTCGGGCGGATGCTCGACAAGATCAAGCTCCACGCACAGGGCAAGCTCCCCGCGGATTACCATCAGGCGCTGGGTGGTGGCTTTGACGGCCGCTGTTGCGCCTTCCTCGGCGTGAAGTACGAAGATGTCGTGGCGCGGGTGAAGCTCGGCGGCGAAGATCAGGAAATCCTCGAATGGTGTTTTGCCAAGGGCCGAAGGCCATCACCGGAAGAAATCGACGTGTGGAGCAGTTACCTGCGCAAACGCGGCTGGCGTGACGATGCCAGCAAGCGTCTCGCCGAGCGCAAGAAGGAATCCGGGTTCGACCGGCGCGACGAAATCCAGGCGTTCTTCGACTACCTCGACGCCGACGAAGGCCGCGAAGTTCGCACGCAGTTTTGATCAGGGCCTTAAACCCGTGGAGGATATTTGAATTTGTTCCAAGAGAGGCTATTCGCCCACGTGTCCCGAGAGCGTCTCGACCGCATGCGCCAAGAAGTTCAAAACGAGGATCGGGATCGGCTACTGGCTATGGACGAAGCGGAGTATATTGCCTACCTCGTGGCTCGGTGGAGAATAGAGCCGCTCGTCCTCGACATTAACATTGACCATCCCAAAGTATCTCGTGGTCAGAAGATGATCCCCGCGAGCCGGCTTCGCGCCTGCGGAGTCGATGTTCATCACGGGGGGAGCCATCCCGTGGAAACTGTAGTTTACCACGTTCCATATTCTGGCAGCGAGGTCCTGTTTCAGTGCGCTCCGTCGGGCGGCGTGATGCGCGGCCTGCACAGCGCCGTTCCTGAAAACGGCTTCCTGACGTTTGAGATTGTGAACTGGAGAAATGATGTTGAGGTTGTCAAGCAGGAAGCTAAGCAGATTCTTTCTGAGATCTCAATCAACTACAGTCAGTTGCACCCGGAGATAGTCGCGTTCAACCACCATTTGGAGGTTCAGGTGCGGCAGGCCGTACAAGCGAGAAGATCTTGGTGCCAAAGCCAGAAAGACCAACTGGCGTCTCTTGGCGAGCCGTTCATTCAGGCGTCAGGCGCGACAGCGGTGAAGATTGTCCCAATCGTCCTCAAGAAGGTTTTAGTAAAGCCGACTGGGCCTTATGCTCCCACGACGACGGAATGGATAATCGAAGACGCAATTTACAAGCAGATTCTAGAGATGATCCATCGCGCTGGCATTGAGATGGAACGGCATCCGAGTGTGTACGACGGCAAAGATGAAGAAGGGCTCCGAGATCATTTCCTCACCATGCTGTCGCCGTGTTTTTCAAGCGTCACAGGTGAGACTTTCAACAAAGCAGGCAAGACGGACGTTTTGATCCGAAACGAAGGCAAAAACATATTCGTCGCCGAGTGCAAGTTCTGGAGCGGCATCAGCGCGTATTACGCGACCATTGATCAAATACTCGGGTATCTGACATGGCGGGACTCCAAGGCCGCCGTAATCTGCTTTATACAGAATAGAGAATTGGACCCGGTACTTCGGCAAATCGAATCTGAGACAGCAAAGCACGTGTGTTTCGTGAAGCGTCACGAAAAGATTGCCGACGGGTGGTACAACTTCGATTTCCATCTCAAGGATGACACTACAAGGAATCTCAAGCTGGCGGTCTTGTGCTTCCACTTCCCCAGGCAACGAGCGGCTCACGAGCAACGCTCTGACAGAGACCCTTCGACAAGCTCAGGGTGACGGCCTTTCCGGAATCCGCTTCCCACCGGGCAGGGCGATTGCATTTTGATTCTTCAGGGGGGTGCGAAAGGAATTCTTTGTAAGTGGGCCGGTGGAGCCGGTTTGCGACGACAAGTTTTTGCTTCCGGTTTCCGGGGATTTGTGGTGGAAGATGGGGATGCAAAACCAACGATCCTCGTTCCGCAATTTGAAAGACCACTTCGCTCCACTACCCGACCCGCGCGTCGGCCCGGCCAAGCGCCACGAGTTGCTGGATATCCTGATGATCGCCGTCTGCGCCATGCTCTGCGGTGCGGAGGGCTTCACCGAAATCGCCCAGTGCGGTCGGTGCAAGGCCGAGTGGTTCAAAAGCTGGCTGGCGTTGCCGCACGGCATTCCCTCGCACGACACCTTCAACCGTGTGTTCGGGCTCATTGATCCGGCGAAGTTTCGGGACTGTTTCCTGGCGTGGACGCAAAGCCTGCGCCAGGTCGTCGTCGGCGAATTGGTGGCGTTGGATGGCAAGACGCTGCGGCACAGTCGGGCGCGCGGGCACGGGCCGATCCACCTGGTCAACGTCTGGGCGGCCCGGAATCGCTTGGTGCTGGGGCAACTGAAGGTAGACGACCACAGCAACGAGATCACCGCACTGCCCCCGCTGCTCCGGGCGCTGGAATTGGCCGGCTGTGTGGTGACGGTGGACGCGATGGGCTGCCAAAAGACCGTGGCCAAAGAGATTCACGAGGCCGATGCCGACTACGTGCTGGCACTGAAAGGCAATCAGGGCACGCTGCACGCCGAAGTCCAAGCGTTTCTGGACGACGCCCACGCGCGCGGTTTTGCTGGCCTCGCCCATCAATTCACCCAGACCCTGGAGAAGGATCACGGGCGCATCGAGACCCGTCGCTATTGGATTACCGAAGCGATCGCTTGGCTGGCCGACAGGCCCCAGTGGGAAGCCTTACGCAGCGTCGGGATGGTCGAAGCAGTGCGGGAGGTGCAGGGGAAATCGACGACGCAGCGGCGCTACTATCTCAGCAGCCTGCCGGCGCAGGTCGAGCGGTTTGCGGCGGCGGTGCGCGGCCACTGGGAGATCGAGAATTGCCTGCACTGGGTGCTGGACGTGCAGATGGGCGAAGACCGCTGCGCCGTGCGCCAGCAGAACGCGGCGCAGAACCTGGCCACGCTGCGGGCCTTATGCCTGAACCAACTGCGCCGCGACCAGCGAGTCAAACTCGGCATCCGCGCCAAACAAAAGGCCGCCGGCTGGGACCACCAGTACCTCGCCTCCCTGCTCAACTTCTAAATGCAATCGCCCTGTTCCCACCGGTGCTGCGGGTAGACACGGGGGAAGCGCATCTGTTAGTATTCGTGTCGCAACTTGCTGGCAGGCATGAAAGTTCTCTACCTCGATTGTTTTGCGGGGATCAGCGGCGATATGTTTCTCGGCGCGCTCCTTGACCTGGGCGTGTCGGAAGATGCATTGCGCGCGGAGTTGTCGAAGCTCGAGTTGCGCGGGTATCAGATTTCCTCACGACGGGTGATCAAACAGAATATCTCTGCGACCAAGTTTGACGTCATCGAGAGCCCTACGCCTTCGCCCATGGTTCGCAAGACAGGTGACCATCGCGGCTATTCCGACATTGTCGCCATGATCGAGAGGAGCGCGCTTTCACCGGCGGTGAAGGAGCGCGCGCAGCGTGTGTTTCGCCGGATTGGCGAAGCGGAATCGAAGATTCACGGGATTTCGTTGGAGAAAGTGCATTTCCACGAGATTGGCGCGGTGGATTCCATTGTGGATATTGTCGGTGCGTGCATCGCGGTCGAGGCGCTGCGCGTCGATGAAATCCAAGCGTCGCCGCCGCGGCTCGGTTCGGGGTTCGTCGAAACGGCGCATGGCCGGTTTCCCGTACCGGCACCGGCCACGTTGGAATTGCTGAAGGGAATCCCTGTGCAATCGTCGTCGGACCCCGTCGAATTGGTGACACCGACGGGCGCGGCGTTCCTGGCGGAGTTTTGCGGGAAATTCGGGCCGATGCCCGCGATGAGCATTGAGAAAATCGGCTACGGGGCCGGGTCGCGCGACCTGGACAAGGCACCGAATGTCCTTCGCGCCGTGCTGGGAGTCGCATCGGTTGTTTCCACGCGCTCCGCCGATGAAACCGATGCGGTGGCGGTAATCGAGACGAACATCGATGACATGAATCCGCAATTGTTCGGTGACGTGATGGAGCAAGTGCTGGTGGCTGGCGCGTTGGATGTATTCCTGACGCCCGTCCAGATGAAAAAGAACCGGCCCGGCACGCAACTGACGGTCCTGTGCGAACGGAATAGTGTCGATGCGCTGGCCGAACTGCTGCTGACACACACGACGAGCTTCGGCGTGCGCGTCCACGAGGCGCAGCGCCGCAAGCTCGCGCGGGAAATCGTGACGGTGAAAACGAAGTTTGGCGCCATTGAGGTGAAAGTCGGACGGTTGGGCAGTAAAATCGTTACGCGGTCGCCGGAATTCGAGTCGTGCAAGCAGGCTGCGGCGCGGTTCAAGATTGGCGTGAAGGATGTGTACAACGAGGCGGCGCGTGTCGCGGGGGAAACGTTATGACGATTGATAAACAGTTGCTCGATGTGCTGGCGTGTCCGAAGTGCAAGGGGGACGTCAAAGTCGAAGGCGAGAAGATCGTTTGTCAGAATCCGCAGTGCGGATTGCGCTACCCGATCCGAGATGGGATTCCCGTGATGTTGATCGACCAAGCCGAAAGACCGCAGGGAAAATGAGCCAACCCACCCTCTCGGTCATCGTTCCCGGGTGGAACGAGGAAAACTACATCGGGAGGGCCATCGACTCACTACGTCACGCCGCGGAGGTGTACAAGCGCGAGCGGGGCTGTGAGGCGGAGATTATCGCGGTCGACAACAACAGCCGGGACCGCACGGGCGCGGTGGCGCGGGAGCATGGCGCGCAGGTGGTGTTCGAGCCGGTCAACAACATCGGCAAAGCGCGCAACGCGGGTGTGAAGGCGGCGCGGGGCAAGTACCTCGCGTTTTGTGATGCGGACAACCAGGTTACCGAGAATCTCCTCGTCTTGATTCACGATCACCTGGAAGACCCGAAGATCGCGGGTGGCGGCACGTGGATCGAACCCGAGCGACGCAATTTCAAGATCAGTTTTTTTTATTTCCTGTGGGGCATTTACGTTCGTGGCAGCGGTGTGGGCGTGGGGATGATGCACTGCCGCAAGGCGGACTTTGAAGCGTTTGGCGGATTCGACGAGTCGATTTACGCCGCGGAAGACGTGCAACTCGCCTACGATTTGAAAAGGATCGGCAAACCGCGCGGTCAGAAGTTCGAGTTACTCAAGAAGGGCTGGATCATCACCTCGACGCGCAAGATCGACCAGACGCCGCTGTTCACGATGATCGTGAAACTCGTCGGTTTCGGGTTCGGACTGCAAAAGAGGATTCGCAGCAAGGAGTACTGCGAACACTGGTACGAGAAAGCGGCGCGCTAGGTCTGCGCAGGCTACGGTCTTGCTCGAAGCTCTACGTCGTTTCCACTGGCGCGTCCAGATACACCGCGCCGTTCTCGATGACCAGCGGGAGGCGCTCCAACGATTTGCCCTGGCCCGGGCCGCCGACGCATTTGCCTGCGCGGGGCTCGTACACGGATCCGTGGGTCTTGCAGACGAAGAGCCTGGCGTCGCAAGTGAAGAAATCGTTGTCGTCCAGGTCGAGCGTGATCGGGAGATGCACGCACCGGTTCACGAACGCGACAAACTCGCCCTGAACATTGGCCAGAAACGCCTCAGTCGTCTGGCCGCGTAGTTCGACGGCGAACTTCTTCGTCGTGCCCGGCGGCAATTCGTCCACGCGTGCCAGCAAGATCCTGCGCCCATTCACACGATTAGCTTAGGCCGCGCGGCGGGCTTTGACAAAGACTTTGTGGCGTGGTTACGGAAGGCTCCGCAGTTGTGCGTAGAGCCGGATTTCGTCGCCAAGTGCGACGACCGGCGCGGCATTGGTGCTTCCCTCCGCCACGACCCAACCGGGGTTGTCTTTGGCGAAACCGCCGCCGGGCTTGACGCAGATGTACACGCCCCACAGACACAATGCGGGACCGACGTGAAGCGGAACGCGGACCGCCATGTAGGGTGCGCTGGTCCCACGAGTCCGCACGACGACCGTCGATCCCATGCCCACGCTAAACTGTGAGGGTGGTTCGACCCTCAAGCCGTAGGCTACCGGCGCTTCCTCCACCGTCGGCGTATAGAACGGCGGGGCGTTGGAGTCGGCCAGGGCGTCGGTGATGCAGAGCGATGCTTCGCGAACGAAATTGCTCACCACATCCGGGCTGAGATGGGATACGACCGTCTGGATGGCGACTGGCCCCTTGTCCGCGCATGGCTCGCGGTCGCAACCGAGGAAAGCGGCGGCCACCAACAGCGTCGCGGCACTGCAACAAGCCCGGCAGGCTCCGCTATTCTTTTGCATACCAGCGTCTCACGTTCCAGTTGGCGATCTCCTGCATTTGCGGGTTTGTGCCGAAGTAAAACCCTCCGAACGGATTCCCGGTGTCGACATCGTAAAATGTCAGGTGCAAATGGCCTGCTTGCTGGATGGTCGCGGAGAGCGCGAATTCACCCGAGCCCTGAGCGACCTGCAATTCCTGCTCCAGAGCCTGGGGTTCCCAGGCATCGCCTTTTCCGTTGGTGGTCAGGTTAAGACACAGAAGAGCCCGCGGTTTGCTCGCGAGCGTGTAGCGTCCGGTCACCTTCACCGTATCGCCCACCTTGAATTCGGACGAGGAGGCACGAACCTCGGTGATCATGATGGAATCGCCCTGGCGAAAGAAACTTGGCCCCATCAGCCAGATTACGCTCCGCAAACCCGACTGCTTCATGGTTTGCATCTGGGTGATCGCGGCCTGAAGCTTCTGATTTATCGGGTCGCGCTGCTGCAACGGCTTCAGCGTCGCAATCGCGTCATCGATGCGGCCCTGTTCCATGTACAGTTGTGCGAGGCGGAAAGCGGCTTCTGGACCGGTTGGGTCAAGCTCGATCGCCTGCTTGAACACGGCTTCCGCGTCGTTCGTCATGCGTCGGCCATAGGCATAAAGACCGCCAAGGGCCGACCGTAACTTGCCGTACGTATGGCGGGCCCGTTCGTTGCGGAGGAATCTCGGGTCGGCGAGCAGCGATTTCGTGAGCGCGTCCCAAAACTGATGGTCACGCGCCACGTCGGCCGGATCGAGTTGGGCGAGCGGCTCGTTGTTCAACTTCATAATCAGTCCATGGGGTTCCAGATACGGAAACATCCACGGGATGACGACGCTTTCCTCAATGTAACATTCGTGGTGCGCTTTGTTGTGGTCGAAGATCCATTTGGCGAGGATGGCGTTGATGTTCATGTTCTCTTCGGCGGTACGGCAGCAGTCGTTCGTGTCGGGGCGCTGACCGGCCGATTGCCGGGCCTGCGCATCGCGGGCGGCCTCCTGGATCGCCTGCTGGACATCCTGCTCGGTCGGAATCGACAGGCGCGCGCCATACACCAGCCGCAGATAGTCCGTGTAGCGAGCGTCCCCCAGCCAGTTTTGTGTGAGGATGAAGATGTCGGGCGAGTTCGCCACATCGCGGACGGTGGTGATGACGAACCGGCCCGCGGCGGTCCCGCCGAAGTAGATACTGCCGTTAGGCAGCGAATGGAGCATGTCGTCGGCATACTTCTGGAGCAGCGTCCCGTCCCAGGAATTGAACTCTTCGTACGCCCCAAAGGTCTCGTGAATCGGGATGAACAGGACATTGTTCAAGCCCGGTGCCGGCAGGTTCGTTCCTGTCGGTCCGGGGCTGTGGAGAATTCGTTCAAAGGCATTCGACACGGCGCGCCAATTGCCGGTTTCCGCGGCGTGGAAGAACGCGCGGGCTTCGGGCGGCACAGTGAGATCGAGTTTGGCGGCAAGCTCATCGGTCTGCTGGCGTTTCTGTGCCGCAAAGACCTTCAGACGCGGGTCGCGGCAGGAGACGGACGCGGTGCCGTCCTTCGCGGTGGTCGCGCAGCCAGCCAATAGGAGCACGAGTGGAAGCATGCAAGCTAACGCGAGACAATGAACAGACGCTTTCATGTCATAACTCCTTTCCATCGCCCAACGCTCCAAAGTTGCGCCACGTCGGGACAAAAGGCAAGCCGGCGGTGGCGGGACGGAGGCGGCGGCGGGTGCTACGTTGGAAGGCGGGGAGGACTCAGATCAGAAATGTTGCCAGGTGGAGACGGGACCCAAGTTGTGTTGCTTGTGATGAGCTTCACCACGGGCCGGGCGATTGCCGGCCCGTGGTCAAGCGTTGGTGGAATGGCTATTTAGTGGTTGCGGCCGCTATCGTGTTTCTCGTCCTGCTTGTGGTGCGGGTAGCGTTTGACGATCTCGGCATGATGCTGCCATGGGTTCTGCGCATCGACGTCGAGTTTCACGCTGGCACCGAGCACGATGCCGGTCGGCATGGCCGGTCCCGAGACCCATGTCCCGTTGTTCGACCACCAGTAGAGATGCGTCTCCGGGACGTAGTACGCTTCCTGGTCGGGGTAATACATGTAGTGGTAGACGACCGGATTGGGAGTGGGCGCGATGTCCGCTCCGATGTGGATGACGATACCGTCGGCCAAGACGGGGGTGGTGGTGGCGGCGAATCCCGCGATCCCGGCGATCGCGATTCCGCAGAGCCACAGTTTGTTGAGTCGATTCATAACTTCCTTACTTCCTTCGGTTGTTTTGGATTGAGGTTTCTGATTGCCGTTACCCTAACCCGGCCGTGCGCCGGAACAATGGGGTGTTGTGCCCATGCGCCAGGGCGACGGCCATCGGCAATCGGCTGTCAGCATTCGGCGTTCGGCCCACCAGAGGCCCTGATCCGCCTTCGCTGAGGCTTCCTCCTTCGCCAGAGCTTCCGCCGTCGCTGGTGCTATGGCGGACAGGGAGGGACGCCCCGACCTAAAAGTCGGGGTAAACTGCGACACAGGACACTCTGCTTCGGCTACGAAGGCCGGGGGCGGGGCGGCGATGCGGCGGAGTGGATGACAGGTGTCAGTGACACCTATCGGGTCGAGGCGGCGCGTGTGCGTTGGAGGGTGGGGACCTTGCCGAGCAATCCTTCGTGCGTCACAGTCCGATATAAGAAGGCACCTGCAAGGGACATTGAAATAGGTTCAATCATCGCCGAGTTTCCCTATCGACGGCGAGTATGCCGAAGCGAATCCGTTCAGGCAAGCTTCACCATCGTCAGACGGCAAGCCTACATTGCGTTGGCACGGCGGCGCTCGTCTCAAAGGGGGTCAGTCATTGAGGGCCTGTTGCCCAAATCAAAGTTTGGCGATTTCGGTGTGCAGGTGCTTACATGAACCACCAAATTCATTGGGAAAATCTACGCTCCGCGCTTCGCCGAGGCACGGCTGGAACACGAAATGGCGTTTGGGCAACAGGCCCTTGACTCTTGACGTCCTCCTCGCCGAAAGCAATTTCCACCTCCGCCCCCCTACCTGACCCACTCTCCGGGTTCAGACCTTGACACTGGACGCTCTCTTCCCCCGATCCCACCCTGCCAGCCCCCGTATGATACATGGCACTACCATGTATCGCGCCACGCTTGCCCGCCTCCTCATGATACATTGTACTACAATGTATCGCGCCCGGTTTACCCGCCTCTGGCGTGGCTCGATGCCTGGTACTACCAGGTATCAGCGATTCGACGACCCAACGCACACGTTCGGCCACCGGCCTCAGTCCCAATCATCGACCCATTTCCACCGAAGCTCCCACTTGCCTGCCTGCCCTGTTTACCCTGAGCCTGTCGAAGGGAGACCAGTCGAAGGGTGGCTCGCCTTTCCGCTTCCCCTCTGTCTTCTGGATTCTGGATTCTGACCCCTGACTTCTGTCCCCTGGCGGGTGCATCTTGACACTGTCACCGTCAGTTGGGTTGCCAGAGTTCATCCCAGTGGCCATTGGACCGGGCTTCGACCAGCGCGTCCAAGTGCCGCAGCCCGCGGGCTGACCAGAACTGGCCCGAACGCTTGAAGCGGCATTGGCGTTGCCGACAGGCCGACTCGACCGCCCCGCTGCCAATCGGCCAGCCCCGTTGCGCCAACGCGTCGTAGTTCATCCGCTGCGCGTGGCTGGCAAAGTAACGCTGTTGGCGCCGCACAATCTCGCCAGCCGCGCCACGGGGCGGGCGCAACGCGGCCAGTTCCCGCAGCAGCGCGCGCTCCTTGCCGTGGCGCAACTGATGTCGGCGCGGTTCGACCCACGCCGCCGCCTGCGCTTCGTCGCCGCGACTCAGTGCCCGACCCATCTCCCAGAGGTGTTGACTGGCGTGGTAGAAGTCCAGCAACTGCGTCGCACCCGCCCACCGATCCGCCACCACGTTCCAGATCCACGGCGCGCCGTCAGCTACGACCAGCACGTCCCGACTGCGGGCCAGTCCGTGGCGTAGCGCCTCCCAGTGCAGCCGCCGCCCCAGTTCCAGCGGCTCTCCCTGCCAACTGACCACCAGCTTCTGGGCCAGCAGCCCCCGTCCGCCGGCGGTCTGGCCGGCTTGGTCGTGGCGATAGGCCACGCCCGTCTTCAGTTCGTGCCATTCCACACGGGGTTTCTGGGTTCGGGTTCGTCCCCAGCCCGACCCGCGCTGGCGCACCTGCCAGCCGTCGAGCATCAGCACCGTCAACGCGCTGGGCACACGCCGCGACGTGATCTCTGTCGGCACGGTGGCCAACCGTTGTTGGGTGTGGGCTTCGGCCCGCGCCCCGAGCCGTTGCGCCAGGGCGTGCAGCGTGGCATCGTCGGTCGGGCAACCCCACTTGGCGGCGACAGCCGCGGCTTGTTCGTAGGTGCCGGTGGCCGTAACCGTGAAACCGAGGCGGTCTTGGAGTCCCGGACTGATCTGTTGGTGAGCGGACAGTGCCCACTGCTGGCGAATCGGACAGCCCCAGTGGTGCGCGGCCGGGTCGTAGCCGTACCAGACGCTCAGATCAACGACGCCGACGACGGTGCGCAGGTGCATCGTCTTGGCGCGCGCATACCACAGACGGCGTCGGCTGTGGGGGAAAACCCGACCAGTGCGGTCGGCTTGCTCTTGAAGTTTCTGTTGCAGGTGCTGGCGCATCCACTCCTGGCCTTCGGCCAGCACCTCGTCTTCGAGTTCCCGTAGCGAGCGGATGACGGGTTTGTCGGGCTTCATGGTCCTCCCACGGCTGGATGTTTGTTCCGTACGGGTGGGGAACCGTTCACGCCCCCGATTGTAGTGGTAGTGTCAAGATGCACCCTCCCCTGGCTGCCTTCACGCGTAAGACTTGCGGCGTCGAGATGTTGCCGATATAGTCCCGACGTTTCCCATGCCTGAATTACGCAAAAAATATCCGTTCGACAAGATCGAGCCGAAATGGCAACGCTACTGGGCCGAGCACAAGACCTTCGCCGCCCACGACGACGCATCGAAGAAAAAACTCTACGTGCTCGACATGTTCCCCTACCCCAGCGGCGCGGGCCTCCACGTCGGCCATCCCGAAGGCTACACCGCGACGGACATCTATTGCCGCTTCCAACGCATGCGCGGGCTCAACGTCCTCCATCCGATGGGCTGGGACGCGTTCGGCCTTCCCGCCGAGCAATACGCCATCAAGACGGGCACTCACCCCGCCATCACGACCAGACAAAATGTCGATACGTTCCGTCGCCAGGTCCAGATGCTCGGGTTCTCGTACGACTGGGACCGCGAAGTCGATACCACCGATCCCGAATACTTCAAATGGACGCAGTGGATTTTCCTCCAGCTATTCAATAGTTACTTCGATCCTGAACTTGGAAAAGCGCGTCCGATTTCGCTTCTCGAGGATGCATTGTCTGAGAGTCCCAAACGCGAGGCTGTGTGGAAAGGCAACCGACGTCTTGAAAACGCCCGCGAACTTCTCTTCAGAGCAACCGAGAAGCCATCGCCCCAGAAACGGGATCAGGAGCGTCGTTGGATGATTGATCGCCACCGCCTCGCGTACGAATCCCATGTGCCGGTCTGGTGGTGCGACGGCTGCAAGACCGTCCTCGCCAACGAAGAGGTCAATGCCGACGGCACATGCAAAGACAAAGGCCACCCGGGCGTCGTCCGCCGCCCGCTCCGCCAGTGGGTTCTCAAGATCACCGCCTACGCCGAACGACTTTTGAAAGACTTGGACCTCGTCAACTGGCCCGACTCGATCAAGGAACAACAGCGCAACTGGATCGGTCGCAGCGAAGGCGCGGAAGTCGATTTCCAGATTGCCGATGTCCCAGGCCTTCCCACCGTGCGAAGATTCGCATCTTCACGACCCGTCCCGATACCCTTTTCGGCGCGACGTATATGGTGCTCGCGCCCGAGCATCCGCTTCGTTTGGACAAGGTCACGACGCCTCGCGCAACAAGCCCGCCGTTGATGCTTATCGCGACGAGGCCGCGCGCAAAAGCGAACTGGAGCGCACGCAGCTGGATAAGGAAAAGACCGGCGTCTTCACCGGCGGGTACGCCATCAATCCCGTCAACAACGAGAAAATCCCGATCTGGGTCGCCGATTACGTGATGATGGGCTACGGCACCGGCGCAATCATGGCGGTCCCGGCGCATGACACACGCGATTTCGAGTTCGCCAAGAAGTTCGGCCTGGAGATTCGCGCCGTTGTCCAACCACCCGAAGGCATCGATCCGCACGGCTTCACGGGCGATGGAATCTCCATCAACAGCGGCTTGATCAACGGCCTCCGTACTCCCGAAGCCAAGAAGAAAATCACTGCTTGGCTCGAAGAAAAACGCCTCGGCAAGGCAACCGTCCAGTACAAGCTTCGTGACTGGTTGTTCTCGCGTCAGCGCTACTGGGGTGAACCGATCCCGATCGTCCATTGCGACAAGCACGGCGCGGTTCCGTTGCCGGAAAGCGAATTGCCCCTCAAACTGCCAGAGATGAAGGATTACTCGCCGTCTGGCAATGCCGAGCCGCCATTGGCTAAAGCGACCGATTGGGTCAACACGAAGTGTCCGCAGTGCGGCGGCCCGGCCAAGCGCGAGACGAACACGATGCCGCAGTGGGCCGGCTCGTGTTGGTATTACCTGCGCTACATCGATCCGAAGAATGACACCGCATTCGTCGCCAAGGACAAGGAGAAGTACTGGATGCCCGTCGATCTGTATATCGGCGGCGCGGAACACGCGGTCCTGCACCTGCTCTATTCGCGCTTCTGGCACAAAGTGCTGTTCGACCTCGGCCACGTCTCGACGCCCGAACCGTTCATGCGCCTCGTCAATCAGGGCATGATCCTCGGCGAAGACGGGCGAAAAATGAGCAAGTCGTGGGGCAATGTCATCAATCCCGACGACGTGGTGCGCGACTACGGAGCGGACGCCCTGCGCATGTACGAGATGTTCATGGGCCCGCTCGACGCCACCAAACCGTGGAGCACGCAAGGTCTCGAAGGCGTCTACCGCTTTCTCGGTCGCGTGTGGCGGCTGTTCTGTGATGAAGAAGGCAAACTCCTCCTCGACGATAGCGAGCCGGCGGGAACGCTTCTCAAAGTCCTGCATCAGACCATCAAGAAGGTCGGTGAGGACACGGATACCCTGGCGTTCAATACCGCCATTTCCCAGATGATGATCTTCGTCAACGAGGTGACCGCGCAGGAGAAACGTCCGCGCAAGCTCCTCGAACCGTTCGTGCTGTTGTTGGCGCCCTACGCCCCGCATTTGGCCGAGGAATTGTGGGAAAAACTCGGCCACAAACAATCGCTGGCTTGCGCGCCCTGGCCAAAATACGACGAAGCGTTGCTCAAGGAGGACAAGGTCACCGTCATCCTGCAAGTCAACGGCAAGATCCGTGACCGGGTCGAAGTGCCCGCTCAAATTTCGCCGGTCGATCTGGAAAAACTCGCGCTCGCGAACGCGCGCATCCAGGAACACCTCGCGGGCAAACAGGTCAAAAAAGTGATCGTCGTTCCCGGAAAACTGGTCAACATCGCCGCGAGCCTATGAAGTCAACTACCGGCCTCTGGCAGCAGATCAAAACACACAGCGTTGGGCGTTCCGTCCTCCTGAGCATGCTCGTTGGTGTCGTTGCCGGATTCGGAGCGCTGGCGTTCAACTTCGTCCTCAATGGCGCGAGCGATCTGTTCATGGTGCGGGCGGTCGGCTACGAGCTGCCGCAACCCGGCGCAGAGGGCGTGACGAAGATGCCCGCGGAACCGGCGCGGCGATGGTTGCTGTTCGTTGTGCCGGCATTCGGCGGGTTGCTGTCCGGTCTGCTTGTGTTCTCATTCGCGCCCGAGGCGGAGGGGCATGGCACCGACGCAATGATTGACGCGTTCCATCGCAAACGCGGGGTTATTCGCAAACGGATTCCGTTCATCAAGACCATCGCTTCGGCGCTGACCATCGGCAGCGGCGGGTCCGCGGGACGCGAGGGGCCGATCGCGCAGGTCGGCGCGGGGTTCGGTTCGGCGTTGGCGACCTGGTTGAAAGCCGGCGACCGCGAACGTCGAACTCTGTTGCTGGCGGGCGCGGGCGCGGGAATCGGTGCGGTGTTTCGCGCGCCCCTCGGCGGAGCGTTATTCGCGGTGGAAGTGCTCTATCGCGACATCGAGTTTGAGGGGGCGGCGCTGGTGCCGTGCTTTGTGGCCGCGATTGTGTCGTACTCGATTTACTGCGGGGTGAGCGGCAGTTGGGGCGCGATTTTTTTGTTACCATATCATCTGACGTTCAACCATCCGCTGGAATTGCCATTGTATGTGGCCTTGGGGATCATCTGCGCGTTGATGGGCATGTTGTACGTAAAGGTGTTCTACGGCGTGCGCGACCATGTGTTCCGCAAAATTCCGCTGCCCAATCACATCAAACCGGCGCTCGGCGGACTGGCTGTCGGCGCGATCGGCTTCTTCCTGCCCCAGGTGTTGGGCATGGGTTACGGCTGGGTGCAACTGGCAATGGATGGCTACCTGCCGCTGAAAATTATCGTCGCCATCGCCTTCGTCAAAATTCTTGCGACGAGCTTGACGATCAGTTCGGGAGGCAGTGGCGGCGTATTTGCACCGTCGATGGTCATCGGCGGCATGGTCGGCGCGGCCGTGGGCACGGTGCTGCATGGCTGGCTCCCCCAGGTGGTGACGCAGCCCGCGGCGTTTGCGCTCGTCGGCATGGCGGGATTCTTTGCGGGCGTGGCCAAGACACCGGTGTCCTCCCTCATCATGGTGTCAGAAATGACGACCGGCTACGGCTTGCTCGCGCCGCTGATGTTGACGACGACAGTGGGCTATCTCCTGGTGCCGCGTCGACTCTCCATTTACGAGAATCAAGTGGAGTCGCGGGTCGATTCCCCGGCTCACGAAGGCGAGTATGTGGTGGACCTGCTGGAGCGGATTCGCGTGCGGGAGGCCATGCCGACGATCGAGAAACTGGCCGTGCTGCGGCTGGACGCGTCTTTACCAGAGATCCTCGATACGGTTGCCGACAGCAAACGGCATGTGTTTCCCGTCCTGGATGCGCACGGCGATCTGTATGGGGTGATTCTATTCGACGACATCCGCCTGTTTTTCACCGAACGCAATCTCCCCACGAACGCCGTCGTCGCGCAAGACCTCTTGGCGCAAAACCTTGTGACCGTCACTCCGGATGAGGATCTCGCCTCAGCGCTGCAAAAGCTTCGACAGTCCATGCAAGTGGAAATGGTCGTGGTCGAGCAGAAAGGCTCACGAAAGGTCGTCGGCATCCTCGGTCGCCGCGATATTCTCTCAACGTATCAGGATCGCGTGCGGACCGGGGCGCCAGACGCAGGTGCCAATTTATAGTTGAGCCGCGCCCAAACTCCGCTATATTGTAGTGGAGAGGCTGGTTGGTATCATTATATGTTCAAGTTGACCAGAGAGGAGCAATTGATCGTCGCGTTCCTGCTGTCTGCACTCCTCATGGGCATGGTTGTCAGGGAATGGCGCGCGCGGCATCCCCGAGTTGCTGCCGCAACCGCACTGGAGATAAAGGGCCACTAATGCAAAAGTTGAATTTCGCCGAGGCTGTCGACGAAATCGTCCATGGAGATGGGCGATACGACCGCGACGCCTACTACTTTGTCCGCGAGGGACTGGATTTCACCATCAGGATGCTCAAGAAGGATTCACGGGGCGCGGGGCGGCATGTCAGCGGCCAGGAACTGCTCGACGGCCTGCGGCGCTATGCGCTCGATCAATTCGGCCCGATGTCCAAGACCGTGTTCGGTTACTGGGGGATCAAGCGGTGCGAGGATTTCGGCGAGATTGTTTTCTGCATGGTGGATAAGGGCATCCTCGGCAAGACGGAACAGGACACGCGCGAGGACTTCAAAGGCGGTTACGATTTCGACGATGCCTTCGTCAAGCCCTACCAGCCGGCACCCGGTGCTCGCAGCCGCCGCCCGGCCAAGGGCGCGGCCGCCGGGACCGACCGCTATCATTCCGTCCCAACCCGCTCCCCCGACACACGGAAATTGAGCGGCGGCACGAATTAGGTGTCGGAAACGGCATGCGATTTCATGGCCTGCAGCGCCCGCTGACGGTGTCGCTTCTCTTCCTGACAGGAGCCATCATGACCCGCGCCCAAACCTTCAACGTCGCCCCGGCCCACAAAGTTGTTTTTGATAACGGCCTCACCCTGCTCGTGCGCGAAGACCATAGCGCCCCCGTCGTGAGTGCCCAAGCCTGGGTCCGGGCCGGCAGCATCACCGAAGGCCAATGGACGGGTGCGGGCATCTCCCACGTACTCGAGCACATGCTGTTCAAAGGCACGACCACGCGTGGTGTGTCGCAAATCGCCCAGGAAATCCAGCGCAATGGCGGCTCGATGAACGCGTACACCTCCTTCGAGCAAACCGTTTTCCATATCAATATCCCGTCCGAACACTGGCAAACCGCCGTCGATATTCTCGCCGATTGCATGCAGCACGCGACCATTTCTCCGCAGGAGCTCGTCAAAGAAAAACAGGTCATCCTCCGGGAAATGGCCATGAACAACGACGACCCGGCCCGGCGCGAGAACCTCATGCTCTGGGCCACGGCCTACACCACGCACCCGTACCGGTTCCCCGTCATCGGATACCCGGACATCTATAACCGCATCACCCGGGATGACGTCGTCGCGTACTACAAGAAGCATTACGTCCCGAACAATATCGTCTTCGTCGTCGTCGGAGACGTGGACGCGGCGAAGGTCGAGCAGGAACTCCGCGACGCGACAAAAGATTTCACGATGGGCGCCGTCGAGCCGGCGTTCGTCCCGTCCGAGCCGCCCCAACTCAGTTTGCGCGAACGACACGAGGAAACTCCCACGCAGATTTCCAGGATTGGTCTCGCGTGGCACGGGCCGTCGGCCACCCAGCCGGATGTTTGCCCCCTCGACGTCCTGGCCATCGTGCTTGGCCAGGGCCAGAGTTCGCGTCTCTACCGCGAACTCCAGCAGAAACGCGGTCTGGTCCACAGCATTGATGCGGGCAGCTACACCCCCGGCTATCCGGGCATTTTCACGATCAGCGCCAGCACCGATCCCGACAAACGCGACGCGGCGATCGCGGCCATTCGCGAACAGGTCAAACTGTTGATCGATCAGCCCGTCACGGAACAGGAGCTGCAAAAGGCCATCAAGTTGACCACCAGCCATTACCTCGATGGGCTCAAGACCATGGCGGGCCAGGCTTCGGACATCGCCAACAATGAGTTCCTCCTTGGGGATCCGAATTATTCCAGGATCTATCTGGAGAACCTGCGCAAGGTGACGCTCGACGATTTGCAGCGCGTGATCCGTAAGTATTTTACAGACAACAACCTGACCATCACGTCTCTCGATCCGCCGGGTACGCTGCCCCAACCGCCATCCGCCGCGGTGGCCAGGTCAGAAATCGACATCAAGAAGTTCGAATTCCCCAACGGACTGCGCCTGCTGGTGCGGGAAGATCCGAAGTTGCCCATGGTCAACATTCACGCGCTGATGAAGGGCGGTGTCATTGCCGAAACCGACACGAACAACGGCGTTTGCAAATTGACGGCCCGAATGCTGTTGAAGGGCACGACGACACGAACCGCTGACCAAATCGCGGAAACGATTGAGTCGGCTGGTGGAGCGATCAGCTATATCGCCGGCAACAACAGTTTCGACATCGCCGCGGAATCGTTGAGCGGGGATTTGGATCGCACCCTCGACGTGCTGGCCGACGTGCTGCAGAACCCGACGTTCCCCGACACGCTGCTGGCGCGCGCGCGGGCGGTGCAGATCGCCGAATTCAAACAGGAGCAGGACCAGATTCTGCGCCAGGGCCAGCAGCTTCTGCGCGAGGCGATGTTCGCGCGACATCCGTACCATTTGAACATTCTCGGGAAACCCGGAGACCGTGGCGAAACTCACCCAGGCCGATCTGGTGAACTTTCACCGCCGCTTCGTCGTCCCCAATAACATGGTCCTCACCGTTTTCGGCAACGTGAAGGCCGACGACGTGCGGCAAAAGATCGAGGCAAAGTTTGGCGGAATGAAATCGGCGAAGCTCGAGTTTCCACACTCGGGACCGGAAACATTGGCCGCCGACACCCGCAAGATCGAGATCGTGCCGAAGCAGCAGGCCGTCCTGTTGATCGGCTACAGCGGCGTCGATATGTTCAATAAAGACCGTTTCGCCATGGAACTGCTGAACGAAGCTTACTCGGGGCTCGGCTCGCGGGTCTTCCAACGCATTCGCGACGCGCTCGGGTTGTGTTATTACGTCGGCGCATTTCAATTGGTCGGACTCGACCCGGGCTACTTCGCGTTTTACGTCGGGACCACGCCGCAGAACATCGGCCAGTGCGAAAAGGAAATCTTCGCCGAACTGGAAAAGCTGAAGACCGACGGACTGAGCGATGAGGAACTCGCCCGCGCCAAAGCCGGCGTCATCGGCCAGCGCCGCGTCCGCATGCAGGACAATTCCGAACTCGGCATGATGGTTGGGCTGGACGAACTGACGGGACTCGGGTACGATTTCTTCAAGACGGCGGATGACAAGTACCGGGCGGTCACGCTCGACGACATCAAGCGGGTCGCCAACCAGTATTTCAACGGCAAACCACACGCCGTGGTGATCGTGACGCCGTCCGAGGAGAAGGAGTAATCATGGCGGAAGTTCAACAAGACACACTCGGCTCGACCGAGGACACGCTGCGCTTCCTCGATATGGTCGGCCTGTTCGGCACCCAGGCGATGATCGCGCTGGGCAAACTCGCCAACCCCGCCACGGGGAAAGCGGACAAGAACATGCCCGCCGCCCGCCTGTTCATCGACACCCTCGAAATGCTGGAGCACAAAACCCGCGGCAATCTCAATTCGGACGAGACAAAGGTCCTCCAGGCAACGCTTACCGATTTACGCTTGATGTTCGTCGAGGAATCCAAGGCGCCACAAACAACGCCGCCACCCCAGGAACCCGCCAAGCCGACGGAAGGCGCGGCGGAGGATCCGAAGGTCAAGTTTCGTAAGACTTACGAGTGAGCCGCTTTCCTGCGGCGATCCGAAAACCACGACAGCCAGATCGCGATCTCGAATAACAGCACCAACGGCGCGGCCATGAGCATCATCGAGAGCGGGTCGGGCGGCGCCAGAAACGCCGCGATGGCGAAGGCGATGGCGACGAAGACCTTTCGGCCCTTGCGCACGGTCTCGTAACTCAAGAACCCCATCCGCACCAGGATCACAATCACCAGCGGGACCTCGAACGTAAGCCCGCACATCAGCATGAACTGCGTGACGAAGCTGATGTAACTTTCAATGGTCCACCGCGGTTCGATTCCCAACCAGCGGCTCGCCTGGATGAATGCCCATAGCGTGCGCGGGATCATCAGAAAAAAACAGGTGGCGCACCCCGCGAGAAACAACAGCGTTCCCCACGCGAAGGCCGGCCACAACAATCGCTTCTCTTTTGGCCGAAGCGCCGGGAAAATGAATTGTCCGAGAAAATAGCAGATCGCCGGCGCCGCCATGATCAACCCGACGTACAGGGCAATCTTCATCGAGAGCACAAACGAGTCGGTCACATTCAGGCTCTGAAGAAAGTTCTCGGGATGATCCGTGACCCGGCGCAACGGTCGGGTCAGAAAGGCCAGAATATGGTTGGCCGACAACAGCGCGATGTTGAATCCCACGAACAGCGCGCCGAGTATTTTGAATAACGCCCCGCGCAGGTCTTCGAGGTGCTCGATGAACGGCTTGACGGGGCCGTCCTCCGCGATCTCCAACGGAGTAATCTCATCCTCCGGGGTCGCCGATTCCTTGCGGAACCATCTACGCAAGCGCGCCCGCCATGGGTGGAGGAGTTAAGACGATTTTGGCGGCTGGTTGTTCGCCGTTGTGGAGGCCGTTGACGCTGGCGCCTCGGGTTTGGCCGGCGGGGCCGGGTGGTCATCGGCGATGTCCCGGGACGCCTTCTTGAATTCCCGCATGGCTTCACCCAGTCCGCGCGCCAATTCCGGAAGCTTCTTGCCGCCGAACAGCAGCAGCAGAATGATGAGCAATAGGATCAGGTGCGTTTCGTTAAACACTGCCAAGGGTAGTGACATACTGTGCATTCGCTCCTATCGCACTCGACACTACACGCGCAGTCAACCTTTGTCAACGCGCCTGCGTCTGGTCGGCTATTGGTTGACAACGACAAATTCGCAGCGGCGATTCTTCCCCCAGGCCATCTCGTCATGCCCCGGGTCCGCGGGACGGTCTTTGCCATAGCTGATCGTCGACATCCGACTCGTGTCAACCCCCAGCTTCACCAGTTCGTCACGGGCCGCGATCGCCCGCCGTTCGCCCAGCGCGCGGTTGTACTCGGCCGTGCCACGCTCGTCGCAATGTCCTTCGACCACCAGCTTGCCGGGATTGGCCTTGAGATACGCCGCCACGGCCTCCAATTTCGATTCTTCACTCGGGCGAATCCGGGCACTGTCGAAGTCGAACAACACCGCGGCAAACTGACCCACGCCGGGTAATCCCCCCGGACCGACCGCTGGCCGGTCACTAATCCCGTTCTCGCCGCCCGCGCCCATTCCGGGAACTGCGTTCTCGCTACCAGGTCCTGCCGATGGATTGGTGCCGCCGGCCCCGTTTCCGTGATGGCAACCGGTTGACATGATCGCGGTGATGAACCCAACCAAGATGGTTCGGGCTAGAAGCTTGTGACTCATATGCGACTTTCTCCTTGTAGCAATTCGTTTCTTCGCGTCCGCAACTTACGGTCCCCACGCGGGTTCGGACGCGCCCCCTTCAACAACTGGCAACTGTACTTGCTCGCCGGTGACAACGTCAAGCAGATACAATTGCGAGCGCCAGTGCTGCGTTTTCGTAAACACCAAATGTCTTCCGTCCGGCGCCCACGACGGGTCCTCGTTGTCCGCGCCGTCCGCCGCCACGGGACTGACAACGCCGGAACCTTTCTCATACACGCCAATTTGGAATTTGCCGCCAACTCGCGACGTCACCGCCAGCATCGGTTTCATGTCCGAGCTCGCCGGCGGTCGCGACCAGTCCGGCTCCGTGTTGTAGCTGGGCGACACCGTTAATCTCGACGCCGATCCCCCGTTCTTGCCGATCTCCCAAATCTGCGGCACGCCGCTCTCATCGCTGACATAGGCGATGGCCTGGCCGTCCGGCGACCAGGTGGGCGACGATTCTCCCGAGCGCGTATGCGTCAGCCGCCGCAAATCTCCCCCCTGCACGTTCATCGTATACAACTCCGGGTTCCCGTCCTTGCTCAGCGTCAGGGCAATGCTTAACCCATCCGGTGAAAACGCCGCGCCGGTGTTCAAGCCCGGATACGCCGCCAGCCGGCGCCGCTGGCCGGTATACAAATCCACCTCCAGCACATCGGGAAACACGTTCTTGTAACTCGTGTATACAATCTTGCGTCCGTCGGGCGACCAGCGCGGGCGCACACTGATCGAACCGGTCGTACGTCAGCTGGTGCACGTTGTAACCATCGTAATCCATCACGGCCAGTTCCTTCGCGCCGTTGTGCGACCACACAAACGCGACTTTCGTCTGGGCGATGCCTCGCTGCCCGCTCAGGGTCTGCACGATATCGTCGGAGAGTTTGTGCACCACGCGCCGCAGGTCCTGCGCGCTTCCCTGATAGGCCTTGGATAACGCCACCTTCTTCGTCGCCTGCTCCATCACAACGCATTCCACCACGATGCCATTGTGATCGCCGTGCACCGAGCCCGATTGCACGTACTCCGCGCTGCTGATGGGCGCCAATGAGAAGTAGCCCGACAACCGCAAATCATTCTTCAACACGTCCGTCACCTGCCCCGCGATGGCCGCGTCCCCCGTGAATCCGGACACGCCAAAGGAATGTTTCCCCTTGATCACCTCCACTTGCGCATTCGCGCGCCAAGCGCCGCCGCACAACAACAAGCTCACAGCGATCGCTTGCGTCGTGCGAATAGCCGCGCGAGTAAACGTTCTCCAAAACTGCTTCATGCCCTATCCCTCCAATCGGAAATTGACCGAAATTTCGGCAAAGTCGCCGCCGAGTCCCTCCGGCAGCGGATCCAGACGCGGCACGCTATGCGCGGCCGCCAGCACGGAATCGTCCATCAATTGGTTGCCCGACGAATGCGCCAGCCGTACGCCATCGATACGCCCGTCGCGGGCCACCCGTAACAAAACCGTCACGACCAGCTTCTTGTCGACGTCGACAACCTTGCCCGGTTGGTCCCATGCCTCATACATCACATCGTGAACACGCATGTAATAGGACCAGAATGGCGATCCCTTGCCAACGCCACCGGCGATGCCATCCGCCGCTCCGTCGGGAGACCCCAGGCGACCGTACTTCGACTCTCCATTGCCGCCACCCGCCGCACGATTGTCGCCGCCTTCAGAACCACCATCCGCGGAAGCCAGTGCGCTGGCAAAACGTCGTCGAATCGACGCGGCACTTTCCGCAGTGCTGGCGGAACCGCTCTGCGTTGACGATTTCGCCGTCGCGACCGCCTTCTTGGTTGTCAATGCCGACTTTTGGGCTGTTTTCGTTGTCGTATCCGCCGTCTTTTTCGATTCCTTGACCGCCTGCTTCTTCGGAATCGGCGATTTCGTTGGGCCGGTTGTTTCGGGAGGCGCTACTTTCGCCTTTGGCGCGACTGGCGGTTCCGCAGCGGCTGGTGCTTCCGTCGGACCGGCTGGGCCCGCCTCGGGCTGGCGGGCCGGCTCGGGTGGTGGCGCTGTGTAAGCACCCCTGTCCATTTCCTGTCCCTGTGGGCATATCGCCCAGAATATCCGCGGGCGTAATCAGTTCCACGGCCAATCGGCGCGTCGGACTGCGCCCGGCGAAACGCGCCTTCAAAAAAAATGATCCCCCCGATGAGCGCCGCATGAACCAGGCACGCGACAACGAAATTTCGACGAAACCTTTTCTCAATCGTGCTCATCTCCGGACAAGTTTCGGCGGCGATTCTTCCTGCGTCATCAGCGCGAATTGGATTTTCGCCGCATGAAGCTCTTTGAGGACCTCCATGACCGCGCCGTAATTGTTCGCTTCATCCGCCTTGACGAGGATGGTGATCGGCGGGACCGACTTGGCCAACCTGCGCCAAATCCGCGCGCAATTGCTCCGGCGAGATGGCCACGTCGTTGAGGTAGATTTTCCCGCGCCGGTCCACCGACAGCGTGCGCGTCTGTTCGCGCTTGATTTGGTCGGTCGTGCCCTTCGGCAAATTGATCTTCATCCCGTACTCGACCGCGGGGAAAACGATGATCACCGCGATGAACAGTTGCATGAACAGGTCCACCAGCGGCATGACATTGATCTCGCCCAACTCGGGCAGATGTCCGTACCGTTTGCTTCTTCTCGATCCGCGGTTCATGGATTAGTTCGTCATGTAATTGTGTTCAATGGCGTTTACAAACTCTTCCGCGAAGCTCTCCATCTCCATCGTCGAGTGACGGATCCGCTGCGCCAGCCAGTTGTAGGCGAACAACGACGGTACCGCCACCAGTAGGCCCACGACCGTCGCCAGCAACGCCGCCGAGATGCCCGGCGCGACCGCGCCGAGGCGCACCGTGCCGTATTCGCCCATCGCCGCGAACACGCTCATCACGCCCCACGCGCTGCCGAGCAACCCGAGGAACGGGCCGCCTGTCACCGCCGTGGAAAGCACGCTGACCTGCGATTCCAGCTTCATGACCTCGGTATCGATCGCGCGACCGACCGCGCCGCGAAGGGTGTCCAGATTGACCACCGTCCGCTCCGTGACGCTGACGTCCGAATCGACCGCTGCGAGTGTGCCCGGGCCGCTGCCGCCAAACGCCTTGTAACCGCCGGCCACCTTGCGCAGGGAACTCCCGTTGCCGAATTGCGCCGATACCTCTTCCGCGCCGAGTCGATAGATGTTGTATAGCGGGCAATCCGCCACTTCGTAATTATTGATGAACAGGTGGAGCGGATCGCGCTCGCGACGAAATTGCGCCAGGAAAGATTCTCCCGTGCGACGGGCGCGGTTGAGTTGCTGCGACTTGGTGAGCATGACCGACCACGTAAAGGCCGAGCCAAGGCACAACAAAAGCACGATCACTTTGCCGGGCAGGTCCGCTTGTGCGAAAATCGACAAGATACCTCCGGCTGCAAGTACGGCATTCATCCCCAAACCTCCTTGTTTGCCCCGAAAGGCCTTCGGGCACTCCCTCTTATACAGCTTTACGCCGCTCCGTCAAAACTATTCTCATTTATTCAACACGCGAATCTCCCTTTGGTTGCGTCATGGGACGATATCCGATAGATTGACCCTGCCAAAGGTAAAATTTA
>CAVQMY010000034.1:0-12472 GCA_963713705.1 uncultured Verrucomicrobiae bacterium | reverse complement strand
ATCCGAGTCGCCGGCAGCATTGAAGAATGATTGCCCTTGCGCGGCCATCTGCTCGAAAACCTGTGACGCACTCGGGTCGGCCGCACCCCCGCTCCACGAACAACTGACCTGATTGGCCAGATCGTCGTCGGCGATTTGGTTGAGGATGGTCGCCCACGACGTCACGCCGTTGGTGCCTTCGTAAACGAGGATCTGCGTCAGGTTCGTCGCCATGGAAATCGCCATTTCGATGTCCAGGGATACCTCCCCATCGCCGGGGCCCGGTGTGATGGGGCCGCCGTTGATAAGGATGTTCGTCAGCGTCACCGCCGGCAATCTGGCCAAAGTTTCATAATGCGTGATATCGCTGGCGTAATAGCCGTCATACTCCAACAGGGCGACGGATTGACCGGTGCCGGTGAGCGGTGACCCGGGCACGTACGCGGCCCGAAAATCATTGCCGATGTATTCACCGCCTTCTGAGCCGGCTTGGGGGACGACCTGGGCCGCCGGCGCGGCGGGACCGACCCGCAAGTTGGGGTGCGGCAGTGAAAAATTATCCAAACCGGCAATGTGCAACACGGGCACCGCCAGGTCGAGCGATGGCTCGGCATCCGGTGCGTAAAACATCCGCGCCTCTTGCGGATGCTGGTACTCGCTCAGCGTCACCTGCAGCGCGCGTTCGATGTCGGCGACCGACCCATCTACCTCGAGGATGACGCGGTTCGGATGTGTGCCGGTGATCCGCAGCCCGTTGGCCTTCGCGAAATCGATGAGCGCCTGGTAATCTGCCGGCGCTGGCCCAAACCGCTCGGCGAATTGGGCGGGCGTCAGGTAGTGCCGGTAATTCGGACTGGCCGGATCGTAAAGCTGTTGGAGCAACGCGCCGAGCGCTGCTTTATTCTGCAAGGGCAACCCGATCACCAGATGCAATACATTCGTGGCCGCCAGCCGCGCCACGGGCTGCAGGTTCATGTCCTTCACAATCTGCGGAACGTGGCCGCTCAACATCTGTCGTTGTTGGGCATAGACGGACGAAGTGGTGGCGTTACTGAACACCAATGCGAGAAACAGAGCGCGTCCGATGCGCCATAGTGCGGTGTTTTCACTCACTGCGACACGGGGACAGACTAGCCCGGATGTTCCGCAAAATCAACGCGGAACCGTGTATCCGTTGCGAATACCCGGTCCCCTCACGGTTGCCGAATTATTTCGCCATGTAGCGAATGAGGTCCACGCAGCGATTCGAGTAGCCCCACTCGTTATCGTACCAGCTCACGAGCTTGAAAAACCGGCTGTTCAGTTCGATGCCGCTGCCGGCGTCGAAAATACTCGAGTGCGCATCGTGAATGAAATCCGACGACACCACTTCGTCCTCGGTGTACGCCAGGATGCCCTTCAGGTACGTCTCGCTGGCCTTCTTCATCGCGGCGCAGATTTCCTTGTAGCTGGTTTCCTTCACCGTCCTCACGGTGAGATCGACGACGCTCACAGTCGGCGTCGGCACGCGGAACGCCATGCCCGTCAACTTGCCCTTCACTTCGGGAATGGCGAGACCGACAGCCTTCGCGGCGCCCGTCGTGGACGGAATAATATTCTGCGCCGCCGTGCGGCCGCCCTTCCAATCCTTCTTCGACGGGCCGTCCACCGTCTTTTGCGTGGCGGTGTAACTGTGGATCGTCGTCATCAACCCTTCCTCGACGCCGAACCCTTCCTTCAACAGAACATGCACCACCGGCGCGAGGCAGTTGGTCGTGCAACTCGCGTTGGAAACGATGTGATGCTTGGACGGGTCGTACTTGGTGTGGTTGACGCCGAGCACGATCGTGATGTCTTCGCCCTTGGCGGGAGCCGTGATCAGCACCTTCTTCGCGCCCGCGTCGATGTGACCCTTCGCCTTCTCCGCGGCTGTGAACAAGCCCGTCGACTCCACCACGAGATCCACGCCCAGCGCCTTCCACGGCAGCGCTGCCGGGCCTTCCCTGACGGCGAGACATTTGATCTTGTTGCCGTTGACCACCAGCGTGTCGTCTTCCGCCACGGACGGACTGGATTTCTCGCTCGAAACCGTCCCTTTGAACCGGCCCTGGGTCGAGTCATACTTCACGAGGTACGCCAGATTGTCGGCGGGAACGATATCATTGACCGCCACCACCTCGATGTCCTTGCCCAACAAACCCTGATCGCAAATCGCGCGGAACACCAAACGCCCGATTCGCCCAAATCCATTGATGCCTACTTTGATTGCCATCTACAAGTCCTCCTAGTCATAATATATATCGGCACTTTCGGGGCAAAACTGCAAGAGAGGGCAGGAACTGCCACAGCTCGCAACGCCACGGGAATCCTAAGTCATCATTCCACACCCGTCAAACGCAAAACCGGAAGCGGGTGGAATCCGCTACCGGCGTGAGAAGGAGCGACAAATGGACAAAGACATAAAAGACATTCGGGAACATATCGACATCCTCTATGATTTTGTAATCGCTTTGATGATAATGAATGCCCGGACAGGCAAAGTGTTCGCCGGCGTGGCTGAGAATTTTAGTGGTGAGCTTGCCGCCCTACTGAAAGCGAATGCAACCGCTTGTGAGACTTCCGCAAAAGAGCTGCAAGAAATGCGAAAGAAGCTGCCGCCTCACTAAGAACCCATCCCAAAACCCCTCTGGCAATGATATAATGGGGATGCCAAGGAGGCATCTATGGGGAAAAGCAGATCGCACGAGCGTTGGCTCGTGTCTGACCAATTGTGGAGTAAGGTCGAGCCACTCCTGCCCAAGCCGCGGCGACACGCGCGGGGGCGTGGCGGGCGACCGCGGGTCGCCGACCGCCACGCGATGAACGGAATTCTGTTCGTGTTGCGCACTGGTTGCCAGTGGAACGCGCTTAACGCGACGGGCATCTGCAGCAGTTCCACCGCCCATCGGCGTTTTCAACAATGGGTGCGCGCCGGGGTGTTTGCGAAACTTTGGGAACAGGGGTTGACGGAATACGACGAACTCAAAGGCATTGACTGGCGCTGGCAGGCGATGGATGGAGCGATGAGCAAAGCTCCGTTGGGCGGGGAAAAAAATCGGCCCCAACCCCACGGATCGAGCCAAGGACGGGGTGAAGCGCAGCTTGTTGACGGAGGGTCAAGGCGTGCCGATCGGACTGGCCATTGACGGGGCCAACCGCAACGACTTCAAGCTGGTGAGAGAAACGCTGGAAAGCATTCCGGTGGAGCGACCAGGCGTTGGGAGCGGCCAGTCGCAAGGATTGTGTCTGGACAAAGGATACGATTACGACGAAGTACGGGAACTGGCGCAGGAGTTTGGCTACACGGTTCACATCCGCAGTCGCGGTGAGGAAGCCCAGGCGCTCAAACGCAACGCTCGATTCAAAGCGCGCCGTTGGGTGGTCGAGCGGACCCACAGTTGGCTGAATCGGTTTCGCCGCATTCTGATTCGGTGGGAGAAGAAAGCGGACAATTACTTGGGGCTACTTCACTTTGCTTGCGCGATCATCACCTATCGCCGCGCCGAGGTTCTGGGATAGGCACTAAGGAATTTCTCGGCTGTGCGCCGGTCAATTTGCAGGGACACCTTATTGCTGCGCTCGGTCACTGTCCCCTCTTCCGTTCTCTGGCTCGCTTGCGGGCTTCCTTCGTCGTTTTCTCCCACTCCAAGATTTCTTTTTTGGTGACTGACATTATCTTGCGCAGCCCGTCCAAAAATCTCTCGCGCCCGCTGAGGTTTTTGTTTTCGATTGTCATGGTGTGCCCTTCGCGGCCTGCTTATGTTCTTCAGCCAGAATCACCATCGTAGAAATTGCGCTCTTGACAACGTCGAATGTAACAAGCGCGTCATCCATGTCCAAGAAATCCTCTGGGTGCATTAGTGGGTTGCGCCGTAGATTTTTTATCCCCCTCAATACGTCCAACATTCTTCGGTCAACGCTGGGCAGGTTCTCCATTTCCGCGATGTAATCCCCCATGTTCCGTTTTGCTGGCCTGGGCGCACTGTTAGATAACACGTCATAGAAGTTGTGCATCACGCCTTCCACGGATCGAAGCAACTGAAAACCGGCGGACGTTGCCAGTCCCAATCCCAAACATCGCGTGCCTTCCTCAAAGCATTTGAGCGAGTCCGCACCCATCTTGTCAACAATTTTGCCGGGAAGCGCCATCTTGCCCTTTGAAAGCAGCGTGTCCGTATCGTAGGCATTGACCTTTGTGACGTGGTAGATGTTCGTCTTGGCCAATTCGGTTTCAAGTTGCGTCTGGAATTGATCGAAATGGAATTTTACGACATGATGGCGCTCCGCGCCTAGAAGTTCATCGGGCGCATAATTGCCCGTTGACACCAAAAAATGTTTCAGGTATTGCGCCGCCTCATGGCAATCGACAAGGGGAATCTCGGGGTGGTCTAACAACCAATTCAACCATACGTATGCAAAACCGCAATCAGTGCGGAAATCATTCCAGCCTTGCACGTCCCCATACTTTGTTTCGGGAGTGAAACGCGCGAAAATTCTCGTAGCGCCGCCAAGACGGTATAGCCAAATTGGGTTAATGCGCTTCATGTCCGTTCCGGGAATAGAGTACCAAAACCACGTGGGAAATGGTATGGCCACGCAAAGGACCAAAGACCAGCCATCTAAGACTGCCGAATCGCAAGACCTATCCAATCATGCAAATACACAGGCGGCTGAAACCCGCTGTCAGGTAGCGCAAGTATATTATCCCCAAAACATTGGCTTCGTTTGGTAATTTTAATGTTTTCACGTAGACCGTACCCCTCTGGCCGCGCTCGTCGAGCGCGGATCCGTCGAATATGCCGTTGTAGGCCGCGTCCCCGACGCGGCGCATTCTGCATTGGAGGGCGAGCCTCCCGGTGAGCCGCATCCCCGGCCCCGTTCCATTCGTCACATCCCAATCCCTTATTTCAAAGAACAACCACGCAGACAATACAGTATCGTATGCAGACTGTCCGGTCCATTTTGACGGCCGGTCCAACAAAAAGAATGTCGCCGCCTTCCGTCCTCGCCTCCGCTGTAGCCACGGCGCTCTGCCGCCGTGCCGCCTGGCCCCATCCTCCATCTCACCCCTCTTGCGCGAGATCGCAGACCCTGCCTGTCGACCTGACGCAACTAGGGAACCTCTGCCGAGGGCGTGGGCTGACGAGGCCCGCGACGGTTAAGGAGGTGGAGCTGGAAGACACTGCTGATTTGACTTGCCGTTTGTCGGCCGGGTGGGATTCTTCGCGCGAGGGAACGAACTCTTATATGACGCAAGGCTCGGGGGCACAATCGAGAAGCGCATGGATCTCACTGGCCGCAGTCTGCGTGCTGGTCATCGGGATCTACGCGTATACGGCCCACGAAGGGGCTCTCACACAGTCGAGCCTGAATCCGGCTGGCAGCTACTACAATTTGTTGGTGCAGGGGTTTCGCGCCGGCCAGCTCAACCTGAAAAGAGATGCGCCGCCGAGGCTCACGCAGCTCGCCGATCCCTACGCTCCGACTGAACTTCGCCCCACGGAGGTGGGGGACCTGAGTTATTACAGGGGCAAGTTGTACCTCTATTTTGGGGTTACGCCCGCCGTAATCCTTTTCTGGCCGTATGTGGCGCTGGCCGGCCACTACCTGTTCTATCGTCAGGCCGTGACGATCTTTTGCGCGGTTGGCTTTTTGGCGAGCATCGGGATACTGGTCGGACTGTGGCGGCGCTACTTTGCCGAAGTCAGCGTCGCCGTCGTGGTGGCGGGCGCGGTCGCGCTCGGCTTGGCGACATTCATACCTTCGCTCCTGGCCCGGTGCGAGGTTTGGGAAGTGCCGATCAGCTGCGCGTATATGCTGACGATGCTGGCCCTGGCGGCGATTTGGAAGGCGTTGCACCACCCGTCCCAGCGAGGCTGGTGGCTGGCCCTGGCCAGTCTGGCCTACGGGCTGGCGGTCGGGGCGCGGCCTCCCTTGCTGTTCGGCGCGGTCATCCTCCTGGTGCCCGTGATCCAAGCCCGCCGTGAGCGGCAACGGATTTGGCTCTCACTGGCAGCCGCAACCGTCCCGATCACACTGATTGGGTTGGGGCTGATGCTGTACAATCTGCGACGCTTCGATGATCCATTCGAGTTTGGCATCCGCTACCAGATGACCGTGCGGTCACTGGTTCATGAGCAATTATTCGGTTTGCGTTATTTCTGGTTGCGGTTCCGGGCTTATTTTCTTGAGTCGGCGCAGTGGAGCGGTCGGTTTCCGTTCGTGCATCGCGCCGGAGACGCACTCGGCGTGTTGACCAATATTCCACTGGCATGGCTGGCATTGGCGGTGCCGCTGGCCTGGCGGGGACGGGTAGGCCCGGCGGGGCCGGTCTTGCGCGGGTTTGTGATCGCTGTCGCCCTGCGGTTTGGGATATGCGCGTTGACGCTCGGGTTGTACTACTTCGGTGCCCTTCGCTATGAAGTCGACTTCCTGCCGGCGCTGGTACTGCTGGCGGTGATTGGCATCCTGAGTTTGGAGCGCGCCCTGGCTTGTCAACCGCGCTGGCGACGCGTGGCGCGCTGGGGATACGGACTCCTGCTGGCCTTCTCAGTGGCATGTAACCTGTTCGTGAGCGTGGAGGGATGTGCCGAGGCGGACAACGATCTGGGGATGCGACTACAAAGGTCGGGCCAGGTGCCGGAGGCGATTCGGCACTACGAGCAGGCCCTGCGCCTCGATCCCGATTTGGCCGATGCGCACAACGCTCTCGGGATCGCGTTGGCGCAAACGGGGAAGATCGAGCAAGCCATCGCCCACTACGAGCAGGCGCTACGGATCAAGCCCGATTTCGCCGAGGCGCACTACAATCTCGGGGCGGTCTTGGAGAAACTGGGCCGGGTGCCAGAGGCGATCAGTCATTATGAGCGGGCCCTGCGCATCAAGCCCGCCTTCGTTGAAGCGCACAACAACCTCGGCAACGCCCTGCTGCAATCGGGCCGGATTCAGGAGGCCATCGAACAGTTCAACCAGGCGTTGCGAATCAACCCTGGTTTTGCTGAGGCACACTGTAGTCTCGGAAGTGTCTTCTTGCAGCAGGGGAAGATCGAGGAAGCCATTGCCCAGAACGAGCAGGCCCTGCGGATCAAGCCCGATCTCGCGGAAGCGCACAACAGCCTCGGGACCGCTTTGTATCAGACCGGCAGGCGCGAAGAGGCTATTCAACACTTCCTGCAGGCGCTGGCGATCAAGCCCGATTTCGCCGAGGCGCACTACAATCTGGGAAACGCGTTGGAGCAAGCGGGTCGAGTGCCGGAGGCCATCCAGCACTACGAGCAAGCCCTGAAGCTCCGGCCGGATTTTGCCCCGGCGAGAAACGCTCTCGCCCGACTGCAAGCTCGCCAGTAAGCCGAAGCGCGAGGATGGCGCTGAGACAAGCCACAGACTTGCCGGTGGCGCGGGCTGTCGAGGCCCTTATCCGATGTGCATCGCGCAACTGAACAGTTACGTCATCATCACGGAACGTATCGGCATGGGCATCCGCACGTAGTCCTGTTCACGAAGTTCTCAGCACGGAGATACGGGGGCCGCAGAATACTCAAGTGACAACAAAGTTGCCGCGCATCAGATTGTGTAGCCGGAAGCATTCAGAAAAGGCCACCAATGATACGGTATGGCTGGATTCCAGTCGCCGTTAATAGTGCTATCATCCCACTCGACGGCGCCGAGCGGATACGGGCATATCAGAGTATTGCCGGACCTGCAGTAGTTCGTGAAGTGGATCCAATCCGCATGGCCGTCCCCGAACACGAAGTTGCTGCCGCCAAAATGTCTCGTCACCGTGTCGTATTGGCCGTTTGTCTCCGAGAAGTTGTCTTCCGTCTCCTCGCAAAACAGAATCGTGTTGCGAGGGCTTATCATCTGGTTGCGCCGGAGTCCAACAAAGCTGCTGCTTTCCTCGTGCAAGCATGAACTGATCGAGTAATAGAAAACCGGGCTACCCATGGTGGGCTGCACGGTAGCATTGGTCGAACTGGGGCACGACCATACGCTCTTGGTGAGGGGCGTTGGCGGTGTGCCGGCCGTATACAGCGCGCACAAGGGCTTTTGACCGATGTACTGAGGAATGACATTAAACCAAGCGTTCGTATTTATCGAAGCACAGGGAGAGACGGGGGACCCATCGTACGGATAGTAATCGTTGTGGTCGTTGGCGTACAACATGAAGCCCAATCCCCAAAGGCGCATGTTGTTGAGGCAGGCGGCGGCTTTCAGTTGCTGCGTCGCATCGTTGGACACGGCGAACAACATCGTCGTCAAGAGGGCGGCGACAGGGACGAGCACCAGCAACTCGGTCAACGTGAAGGCGTGTTTGAAGTCGCGTTTCATCGCGCACCATTCAGTGGGACGAACACCCACGCTATCACCTTGGGACAATACAGGCAAGCCGATTCCGAGCCTTTGTTGGGAAACTACAGGTACATCGTGACCCCCCTGTGGTGAAGTTGAAGGTGATGAGCACACAGAGGCTGCGGGAACTGCGGGGACACCTCCGGAGGTGTCCCCGCAGCGGCGGCGCGGGTAGAACCCTTGGCCCGTGCACTCCCGCTACTTCGAACTGTATCGCATGAAGACCGATCGACATTGGCTGCACCAGAAGCTCGTGACCCATGCGCGGGCGCATGGCGTCAAGGACACGGCCCGGGTGTTCGGCTGTTCCCGCAATACCGTACGTAAATGGCTGCGCCGCTACCAACCCGGCAAACCGTCCTCGCTGGCCGAACACTCTCGCCGTCCGCATCGGTGTCCGCATCAGACTGCCTCCAGTATCGCCGGTGTGGTGGTGCGGCTGCGCCGTCAGACCGGCTTCGGGGCCGAGCGCTTGAAGATCGAGTACCGCCTGCCCTGTAGCGTCGGGGCGATCCACCGTCTCGTGCGGGCGGCTGGCTTGGTGCGCAGCCGCCCCAAGAAGCACGTGCGCAAGAAGCAACTGCGGGCGTGGAAGAAGACCTGGCCATTGTTTGGCCAACTGGTCGCGGACACCAAGTACTTGCAGGACATCCCCCACTACTGGCCGTTGATGACGCGCCTACGCTTGCCCCGCTTCCAGTACACCGTGCGCGAAGTCGTCAGTGGCCTGAGCTTCGTCGGCTATGCCGACGAGCTGTCCAAAAGCTACACCACCTTGCTGGCCGAACACCTCAGCGCCCACCTTGCCTGGCACGGGGTCGATCTGGCACGGGTCGTCTGGCAGACCGACAACGGCGCCGAGTTCCAAGAGAACAAACAGCAGCGCGGCTTACCCGCCGCCGTGCGCGCGCTGGGCAGCGACCATCGCTACATCCCGCCGCGTGCGTACTCCTGGCAGGGCGATGTCGAGACCGTGCATCGGCTTGTCGAAGATGAGTTCTTCGACCGCGAGAGCTTTCGGGATCGTGCCGAGTTCTGGGCCAAAGCCACTACCTATTGGCAGTACTTCAATCTGGCCCGCCACAATCGCGGCAAGGAATGGCAGACACCCCTCCAGATCATTCGTCGCTGCGCTCCCCAACTGGATCCCGCCATCGCCCGCTGGACCACCCTTGACCTCGCCGCCCTTCATAGCCAATACTTCCCTCGTTACTCTCCCAACAGGGGTCACGTTCTACCTGTAGATCCCTATTCCGAGCCTTTGTTGGTCGTCGTGCGGCAAGCGGGAGTGCGGCAACGGCGTCTCAGATGCTCTGGCAACCATCCGCGCAGGATGGTAACGTCGCGTCAGTGAGAGATTCCAAAGGAGTGTCGAGGCCAGCCGGCCTTTCGACCGTGAACAGGCACGCGGCGGGTCTGATTGCCATCGCGCTGCTGGTGTTGATGGCGACATGGATGGCGGCCCCCATTCGGCAGGAATCGGCGACCGTGGATGAAAGTTCGTTCCTGGTGGCGGGTTATAGTTATTGGCGCGGCTACGGTTTCATCTTCGACACAGAAGCACCGCCCCTGGCCAAGATGATTTCGGCGACGCCATTGCTGTTCATGGAAGTGAAACTATCCAGCACCGCGCGCGACTTGCTCGATCGGCACGCCGGGGAGCCGGTGACGCGCCGGTGGTCGGGGGAAACCCGGTTGGTTGACGAGCATTTCCCGGTCGCGCGCGACAACTGGTATTTCTGGCCGACCATGGAGCAGGCCATGCTGGGACAGGAGTTCGTTTATGGCGGGGCCAACGATGCCGACAAGCTCCTCGCCGCCGGGCGATGGATGCAGGTGGCGCTCACCGCGCTGACAGGCCTGGTGATCTTTTTTTGGCTGCGACGATTGGCGGGCGGGATGGCCGGTGCCCTCGGCGTGGCGCTCTGGGCGTTGAACCCGGTGGTGCTGGCCTACGGACACCTGGTGCTGACCGACATGGGCGAGACGTTGATGTTTGTTCTGGCGGTGTGGTGTTTCACGATCTTTCTTGACCGGCCTTCGACGGGTCGCGCCGCTTTGTGCGGGCTGGCTTGTGGCGGGGCGCTGGTGATGAAATTCAGTGGCGTCGTGCTCGCGCCGATTCTGCTCGCGCTGCTGGGTCTGCACGCGATGCTGAAGCGGGAATGGCGCGGGCTCGGAAAGCACTTGCTCGTGATGGTTCTGGTGGCGGGTGGGGTTGTGTTGCTCATCTACGCGCCGTATTGGAGGCCGGCGCCACCGTTGCCGGCCGACGCCGCCACGAAGCTCGGCGTGCCGATATGGTTTCAAGTGCTGCGGCCGGTGCTGATCCCGCGGGATTTTTTCAAGGGACTGGCGCTGGTGGCCGGGCACGAATCGACCGGGCACCTGGCCTTTTTGTGCGGCCAATGGCGGTGGACCGGATGGTGGTATTATTTCCCCGTGACGCTGGCGGTGAAGACGCCCGTCCCCTTACTGCTGCTGACGATAGCTGGTTTGGTGATGTGGCTGCGGGGGCTCCGTCGTTCTTCCTTCCAGCAGGGCATAGCGTGGCTGGCGGCCTTGATGTACCTGCTCGTTGCCATGGTGGGGAACATCAATATCGGGATCCGGCATTTGCTCCCGGTGTTCGCTCTGCTGGCCGTGGGCACGGCGTCGCAGTTCAGCCTCCGGGGCCGGCGAATACAGGTGTGCGCATGGCTGTGCACAGGCTGGTTGTTGCTGGCGACGTGGCAGGCGTATCCCTATTTCATCGAATACTTCAATGAAATCGCCGGCGGTTCGTCAAACGGTTACCGTTGGTTGGTCGATTCCAACCTCGATTGGGGACAGGACGTTAGACGGTTGAAGCATTTCCTCGACGAGCAGGCGATCACGAACATCGATCTGGCCTACTTCGGTCCGGATCGGTCGATTGACTACCAGGGGATTATCGGCCGGCGGGTGATCCCGGATGAGGCGTACGGCATTCACAGCGGCACGCTGGTCGTATCGGCGACCGAACTCATGAGGCCCGAGTGGGATTGGTTGCGTGCGAGTCACGAACCGGTCGCGCGAGTCGGCTACACGATGTTTATCTATCGCTTGGGGGATCCCGAGACGAAGGAACGTTGGGAGCAGATGCTGCGGATCAATCCCAACGATGGCCGGGCACATTACAATTTGGGGATCGTCCTGGAACGAGCCGGCGACGACGGAGGCGCGATTACCCACTTCGAGCAGGCGATCCGGATCAAACCGGATTTTGCCATGGCGCACTACAACCTGGCGGGCGCCTTGCAGCAAACGGGTAGAACCGAGGAAGCCATCGAACACTACGAGCAGGTGTTACGGATCGAACCCGACAATGCCGCGGCGCACAACATTCTGGGGGCCGTTTTGGCGCATGCGGGCCGGATCGAGGACGCCATCGGGCACTGCGAGCAGGCCCTGCGGATCAAGCCTGATTACGTCGCGGCGCGCAACAATCTGGGAAATGCCCTGGCGCAGGCGGGTCGTGTGCCGGAGGCGATTGCACAGTACCAGCAGGCCCTGCGGATCGAGCCCGATCGCGCCGAGACGCACTACAATCTGGGGATCGCGTTGGCGCAAACGGGCCGGATCGAGGACGCCATCGCCCACTATGAGCAGGCCGTGCGGATCAAACCGGATTACGCCGGTGCGCACAACAACTTGGGATTTGCGCTGGAGCTGGCGGGCAAGCTCGACGAGGCGATTGCGCAATACGAGCAGGCGCTGCGAATCAACCCCGATCTTGTCGAAGCGCATTACAGCCTGGGGCTTGCACTGGAGAAGCAGAGCCGCGCGCCGGAGGCCATCGAACAGTACCAGCAGGCACTGAAGCTCCGACCGGATTTTGCCGAGGCGCGGACCGCGCTCGCGCGACTGCACGCTCGCCAGTAAGCGGACTCCAGCGCGTACGCCGGCCGAGCCGTTCATTTCATTTACTCCTTTCGGCCCCTCAGACCCGTTCGTCGAGGCCCTTGGAGAAAATCCGCCCGAAGAATTCGCTGTGCTGGATGAGCGTCCATCCCAAGCTCGATCACTCCAGCCACGACGGCGGTCGCAACGGGGAGCGGCGTCAACAGTTCTTGGCGGCCTTGTCTTGAGAAGTCCGAATTCAGTT
>CAVQMY010000033.1:0-86414 GCA_963713705.1 uncultured Verrucomicrobiae bacterium | reverse complement strand
GAGATCAAGGTGATCTCCTCACGCACAATCATGCGGGAAACAATTACGGCGCAGTAGCTTGAGATTTATTGACCGGCACTGAGTCGTGTCAGCGCGTTTCTGGCGGGGATATAGTCCGGTCGGAGTTTCAGCGCCTGCTGATAGTGCTCGATGGCCTCCGGAGTGCGGCCCAGCTTCTCCAGCGCGAGCCCCAGGTTAAGGTGCGTGTCGACGTCATCGGGCTTAAGTCTCAGCACCTGCTCCCAATGCCTGATGGCCTCGGGTATCTTCCCCGCTTGCGCCAAGGCGATGCCCAAATTGACGTGCGCCCGGGGAGAATCGGGATTGAGGCGCAACGCTTCCTCATAATGGGCCATCGCCTCCGGCCCCTTGCCCTCTGTCAACAAAGCGTCACCAAGGCTAACGCGCGCCTCAACCCAATCGGGCCTGAGGCGCAACGCCTCCTTGTAATGTCGAATGGCGTCGTCAGGCTTGCCCATGTTGACCAATGCCAACCCCAGGTCGATATGCGCCTCGGCATAATCGGGGTAGATCCGCAACGCCTGCTCGCAGTGGGCGATGGCTTTCTTGACTTCTCCGATGTTGAGTAACGCATTTCCCAGGTCAACATGAGCCCGGTCATAGTCAGGCTCGATCTGTACCGCCTGCTCGAATTGTTCGATTGCCTCCCTCGTCTTGCCTGCGTTCGCCAGAGCGATCCCGAAGTTGTAGTGTGTCTCGGCGTAATACCCAGCGATCGTCAACAGGTTAAACGCCACTGAGAGGACCAGCAGCAGGCCCCAGCCCAAGCGCACCACGCACCTCCACGCCGCCCGGTCAGCCACCGCACGTTCCAATCCGAGTATGCCCACCACGGCCAGTAGGAGCAGCTCAGGAAGAAACTCGGCCTCAAAACGAGCGGCCGCGTAGTAATAGAGGCCAATGGTCAGTGCGCCGATACCAAACAGCAATGCCACAGCCGTCACAAACCAGCGCAACGCCGACGCCTCCTGACCCGTCCGACGACGCCACGCCAACGGCACCGCCAGCGCCAGCCACACCAGCGGAATGTTGGTCAGGGCGCCGAAAGCGCCTTCCACTTTGTAGCGGCCTGGCGGCAAGGGAGGCGCGGCGATTCCACGCACGAACGGGAAGCGAGCGCGCCAGTGCGCCGGCTCGAGAAAATATACCCGGAAACTGAACCAGAGATAACGCGGACTGAATAATTGTCGCGCGACCTGCCGTTCCAAGGCGAGCTGGTAGTGCAGCCCGAATTCCCGCGCACTGCCGAATCGCAGGTGGTTGTAGAGTACCAGCCCCAATCCGATGATCGTAATGGGGCCAACGGCCGCGATCAGCAGCGTCCATACGCCACGCCGCTCGCGCCAGGCCTGCGCCACCGGCACGAGCAGGATAATCGCGCCAAACACCAATGTGGGCCGCGCTCCCACCGCCAGTCCGTACGCCAGGCTCGCCGCCGCCAGCCACCGACACTGCATCTCCGGCTCGTGCATCGCGCGCCAGATTGCCCACAGCGTCAGCATCGTTAGCATGTACCCGCAACTGATCGCCACTTCGTAAACCTCGGCCCGTGACAGCAATAATGGCACGCCCGTCGCCAAGCCAAGCGCCACTGCGCAGGTCGCCGCCACCCAGACTCTCACCTCGGGAAAGTAACGCCGCCGCACCGCGCGCAGCAGGCCCACGCTGACCAGAAAACCCACGGCGCAAAAGATTGTTACTGCTTACCTGTGAAAAAGATAATGTCCCGTCAGCGCAACAAACGGCCAGAACAAGATCAAGGCGGGCGTAACACCCCAATACAAATATAATCTGCCGTTGTAGTAGCTCAGGTCGTGCAACCGATAAGGCGCAGCCCGATAGATAGCATTGGCGGTCGGATCGTAAGGGTCGGCCAGTTGCGCAAGCCCGGGCGGCACCTCTTTTTTCAGGCTGAGCTGGCCGGCACGAAAACCCCGCACCAATAAATTGTAGTACGTATTAGCCGCATCCGGACTCTGCAGCTCCAACGGACCCGACTGCGCCGTGTATGCGTACACCCCGACGACCAGCACGCACACGGCACCCAATACTATCCACTCATTCTTCATCGCGCTGGCGGTCCCTTCTGGTTCGAGTGCGGCAACTATCCCTTCTTGTAACAGGCGAACAGGAGTCCGGCAAGATTTCGCACCAATCTTCAGCGGAATCGCGCAGCGTCACCCACATCCGTAGTTCTTTCGTCGTCAGGCTGGGGGGGGGCGTTCGGCGGGTTCGGTTCCCGGCTCTCTCGATCCAGCCGATGGCTTCGCGCAACAATTCGTTGATGTCGCACAGTTGCAGTTTGTCCTTGATGCGACCGTGGTCGGCCTGAATGGTCTTGGGGCTACTGACCGGCCCCCAATCGTGTGAGCGCGTTTTTTGCCGGGGCGAAGTCCGGTCGGAGCTTCCGAACGCGCGTTGGTGCCGTGCCACATCGGCACCGTTGAGCGGAACCATCAGGGCCGCCGATACACGGCGATTGGCATGCGCGCTTCAGTGGTCGAGCGGTGCTTGTGTCACATCGGTGGCTTGGCGGTAGGCGTGTCCGTTGCGATACAGTTGCAACCGCCCCTCGATCTTTTCAGCCAAGCTCAACTCGTTGCCTGCACGGGCCAGTTCGACAGCCTTCTCGGCGGTGGCAACGGCATCATTGAATCGACCAGTGGCGGCATACGCGGCGGCCAAGGTATCAAGATACGTGGCCACCCGGTTGTCAGTAAGTTTGCACGCCCGCTCGGCCACCGCCACCGCTCGAACGGGGTCCCCACCTTCCCCCGGCGCCTGCGTTGCCAACAGCCAGGCCAGATTGTTTTGCGTATCAGCTAACTCCGGATTGATTCGTAGCGCCTCCTCGTATTGCCCCGCTGCCTCCGGGACCTTGCCCATCTTCTTCAGGGCCAGCCCCAGGTAGTTGTGAGTCTCGGCGTCGTCAGGCTTGAGCTGCAACGCCTGTTCGTACTGCCCCGCTGCCTCCGACACCTTGCCCGTTCGTTCCAGGGCGAGCCCTAGGCCCTTGTGCGCCGCGGCGAGATTGGGCTTATGCCGCAATGCCTCCTCGTAGTGCCCAATCGCTTCCTGTACCTTGCCGTCGTGCAATAAGACCCCTCCCAGATTGCAGTGCGCCACGGCGTAATAGGGATTGATTCGCAAGGACTGCTCGTAGTGTGCGATGGCTTCCTCGATCTTTCCCGTTTGCGCTAAGGCGGTCCCGAGGCTGTTGTGCGCAAACCAATTATTCGGATTCTTTGCCACCGTATCTTGCCAGAGCGTTTCTTGAGCGGCATATACGTGACTGCGCTGCCAGGTCGCCGCTCCCAGCACGGTCAGCACCGCCACGGCTGCCACCGTTCCCCAATAACGGCGGCGACTGCCCATTCGGCGGCAAACCACCGCCCCGGCACCTACCGCCAAGGCGATGGGGCCGACGATCGAATAGTATTGCCAGTGATCGGCCACCAACGACTGCTCATAAAAGGCTTGATCGAAGAACCCCAATACGGGGAAAAACATCACCACGAAATACCCCAGCGCGAATAACAAAGGATGTCCCCAAGTCCGGCGCTTCCACCAGAAGAGCGTCAGACATCCCACCAGGGCCATTCCTGGCAGATAGGAAATCCAAGACGAGGGGTTGACGACCCACTTCGGATAAAACACGCTCAAGTTGAACGGCAGAAGGGCTTTGTACAGGTAAAACCAGGGTGCCCGGCCAGCGATTGTCAGGTGAGAAGGAAAGCCGTCCGTTCGGGTCGTGCGTCCCCCCAGGTCCCGATTGTACTCAAACCAGATGGTCACCAATCCCATGACCAGTGAAAGCACGAAGAACGGCACGCCGCGCAGGAGGTCTTGCCGCCGCACCCGGCCGCGCAACCACCACACGCACCCCAGTAACACCACGGGCAGCATGACCACCGCCGTCTTGCTGAACAGCGCCAGCAGAAACGCCCCCAACGATAAACCGTACCACCGCCATCGGCCGTCTTCGTCGAATCTCAAGTACAGCAGGATCGCCACCGCGTAGAACAACATCGAGAGCGTGTTCTTCTGTTCGCTGATCCAGGCCACGGTGGCCACGTTCACCGGGTGAATCGCAAACACCAGTCCCGCCAGCCAGGCTCCCGGAATCTTCAGGCGCCGCAGGACCATCCATACCAGCACGGCATTGACGGCGTGCAACAGCACGTTGACCGCGTGGTACCCCGCCGCGCTATTGCCCCAGAACCGCCACTCCAGCCAGCACAAACTCCAGGTCAGCGGATAGTAATCCAGCGCTTCCGTCGTAAACCAGATTCGGCGAAGCCCGTCACTGGCTTGGATTATCCGGTTGCCAGTGATCAGGGTGTCATCGTCCCAGATGAATCCGCCGCGCATCGCGGGAATGTAGGCCGCAACTGTCAACAGGATGATGACGGCGACACCCGCAGCGGGTGATTTCCAGATGCTTTTCATTGCCTTCGTCAGAACGTTTGTCTCCCTCCCGTAATAGCCCGAGCCGCATGGCTCACGTCAAGTCGAGAATGGCGGACTTCTCAATGTGTATCGATCTCCGCGAGCATGGGCCAGAGCAAGAGCGAAGGAGAAGCTGCCCACTCTGGCTGCGTGAACGAGTCGGCAGCCGGTCGAGCTTAGCCTACCGCTTTTAACTTCTGCCCCATGACGGTTTCCTCTCTCAGGGCTTGCGGGAATCCGTCACATTCTTGGGCTCGTAATAAGCGCGGTTTGCCCGGTAGAGTTCCAACCGCATCTCGATCTTGCTGACGAACTGTGTTTGGGCGGCGGAATCAGCCATTGGAATGGCCTTCTGTGCCGTGGCGACAGCATCGCCGAATCGCCCAGCAGCGGCATATGCGGCGGCCAAAGTGTCCAGATACGTAGCCACCCGATTGTCAGTAAGCTTGCACGCCTGCTCGGCCACCGCCACCGCTCGAACGGGGTCTGCGCCTTCCGCTGGCGCATGCGTTGCCAATAGCCACGCCAGGTTGTTTTGACTCGGAGCGTCGTCGGGATTGATTCGTAGCTCCAACTCATACTGGGTGATTGCTTCTGAAACTCTACCGACTCGCGCCAAGGCGTCCGCCAAGCTGTAGTGGACCCGGGGTGATCGGGATCGACGCGTAGTACCTCTTCGTACTGCTCGATTGCCTCGCTTGCCCGACCCGAGCGGAGCAAGGCGTTGCCCAGATCTTCCCGCACTTCGACGAAGTCGGGTTTGATGCGGAGCGTCTGCTCATACTGCTGGATCGCCTCGTCGATCCTGCCGACGCGCTCCAAAACGATGGCCAGATTATAGTGCGCCGTGTTTAACCGCGGCGCAATTTCGACATCCCGTTGTGCGTATTCGAGCGCCTCACTGGCCCTATCCTGAGCTAACAACGCCCCCGCAAGGCACCGGTTGGCCATTTCCGAGTCCGGGAACTCCACCAGCGCTGCTCGCCACCATGTTTCGTCATTGCTCCAAACGGATATCAGGCTGCGACTGTAGGATCCGAAAGACCACAACATGCATCCGAGAAAACCAACAAGCGCGACACGTGCGACCGTCCCCGAGCGCCGCCACACCCACACCGCCGCTCCGCCCACGACCACCAATAGCGGCAGAATCGCCACGTATGCGTACCGCGGCGCCACTACTTGCGTGCCAGTGAGGACCAGCCCAGAGACAGGAAGAACTAGCATCACGTAGGCCCCCCACGCCGCCGCCAACGCCGGCAGGCGCCGTCTTTCCAAGACGACCACCGCTGTGATAATTACAACAATGAGGACGGACGCCAACACCGGCCACTGGTCAAGTGAGAGCCCCAAGCGCAACGGATAGTAGGGCGACAAATGCGACGTCCAAAGCAGCTTCATCGGATAGAACGTCAGACTCTCGAACGCAAGGAGCGCCCGTTGTGAGAGTGGTACCGCCGCCAACGGAATAATCTGACGCATCTGCGACTTGGTGATCATCGTCGCCAGCCCCGCTACCACCGCGAGGGCAATCCAAGTCGCCTTCTCCCGCAACAACCAGCCCCAGCCCAACCTCTCATAGCGCCGAAGCGGATAATAATCTATCGCGAGCATGACAAACGGAAATGACACCGCCATCGGCTTGCATAATAGCGCCGCCACATACAATCCCCACACCATCCATCGGCGCGCGCCGCCGGCGTACGCCCACAAGCAGGCCATCCCAAACGTCGTGCACAACAATTGCGTTCGTCCCGCCACCCAGTCCACCGACTCCATCTGCAACGGGTGGATGGCAAACGCCGTGGCGACGCCCGCCGCCATCGCGAGCCGTTCGCCGGTCGTCAATGGTGCCGCGCCCAGGAGCGTCCACAAGAATCCGAACACCAGCGCGGCATTGAGCGCGTGAACAACGACGCTAACCACATGGTGACCAGCTGCATTCCTTCCCCATATCTGGTATTCCAAAACGTGGGACAACCGCACCAATGGTTGGTAGTAGTCATCCGTGCACGTAAACGCCCATTTCACCGCGTTCCATGTCAGACCGTTCAGCCGCACCGATTGCCGCAGGTACTCATTATCATCTCCATTCAGGAACTCGCCATGCGTGCTCGGCCAATACAGCCAGACCGTGACGGCAAAGATCACCAGCGCCACTCCGACCAACTTTGTCCGGCTGACGGTCATGCAAACGAATCCAATCACAAACTGCATCCGCACTCAATCGGGAACGCGACAAGAGGAGGTTTCTTCGATGGTTCCACGAACCGCCGCCTTGCGGCGTAAAGTGTTGGGACTTACCGACCGGCTTCGAGTCGTGTGAGCGCGTCCCTTGCCGGGGCGAAGTCCGGATGCAGTTTCAGGGCTTGTTCGTAGTGTTCGATGGCCTCTGGCGTGCGGCCCAACTTCTCCAGTGCAAGGCCCAGATTGTAGTGCGCCTCAGTGAAATCGGGATTGATCCGCAACGCCTGCTCATACTGCTCGATTGCTTCCGGTATCCTGCCCGACTGCGCCAAGATGCCCCCCAGATTGTAGTGCGCCTCAGCGTAATCCGGCTTGATCCGTAGCGCCTGCTCGAAGTGAGCGATGGCATCCTCGTTCTTACCCGTTTGCGCCAAGGCGACCCCCAGATTGGCGTGCGCGGCGGCGTAATCGGGTTTGATCTGCAGCGCCTGCTGGAGGTGTTCAATAGCCTCTTGACTCTTGCCGGTCTGATACAAAGCGGTTCCGAGGCTGTTGTGGACTTCCGCGAGATCGGGTTTGATCCGTAGCGCCTGCTCGTACTGCTCGATCGCTTCCGTCATTCTGCCCGCCCGCGCCAAGGCGATCCCCAGATTGTTGTGCGCCTCGGGGTAATTGGGTTTGATCCGCAGCGCCTGCTCCAAATGCCCGATCGCTTCCGGTAAACTGCCCGGTTGCGTCAAGACATTCCCGAGGTTGTTGTGCGCCTCGGCGAAATCCGGACTGAGCCGCAGCGCCTGCTCGTACTGCTCGATCGCTTCCGGTATCCTGCCCGCCCGCACCAAGGCGGCCCCAAGATTGTAGCGCATCTCCGCGTAGTCGGGGTTGAGCCGCGCTGCCTGCTCGTACTGCGCAATTGCTTCCGGCACCTTGCCCTGATTCATCAGCACGCCTCCGAGATTGTTGTGCGACTCGGCGCAACGCTCGACGCTCGCTAACAGGTTGAACGCCACCGAGAACCCCAGCAGAAGGCCATACCCCCAGCGCGCCGTATGCCGCCAGACGGGCCGCCGAGCCTGCCCCGACTCCGAGGTCGGGGCTAGCGCGCGCTCCAGACCGAGGATGCCGACTACTGCCAGCAGCACCAGCGTGGGAAGGAATTCCACTTCATAGCGGATGCTCGCCGAGAAGAAGAGACATAACGTCAGTGTGCAAATCCCGAAAAGACCGGTGACCGCCGCCAAGAACCAGCACAAGGTTGAACCCGTCTTCGCCGGGCGATCACGCCAGGCTAGCGGAACTGCCAGCGCCAGCCACACCAGCGGGATGTTGGTCAAGACGCCAAAGGGATGCTCAACCCGCCCATGGCCCACCGGCACAGGTGGCACGGTGATGTCATGTACGAAGGGAAACCGATCGCTCCAGCCGGCAAAATCCAGAAAATAAACTCTGAAGTGGAACCACAGATATCGCACACTGAATGGTCGAAAAGGGCCCTGCCGGTCTCCAGACAACGCATAGCGCAAGCCGAATTCGAATGGATCGCCGAAGCGCAGCGCATTGTAAAGCATCAACCCCAACCCGATCAGCATGATCGGACCGATGGCTGCGATGAGCAGTGTCCAAACACGCTGCCGCTCGCGCCACGCTTGGGCCACTGGCACAAGTAGGATGACCGCGCCGAACAGCAAGGAGGGCCTCGCCCCTACCGCCAGCCCGTAGGCCAGACCGGCCGCCGCCAGCCACCAGCACCGTCGCTCCGGTTGATGCAATGCCTTCCAAATCGCCGCCAAGGTCAACATCGTCAGCGCGTATCCACAGCTAATGGATACCTCCCAAACATCACAGCGAGCCAGGAGAGGTGGTATGCAGGTGACCAAACCGAGCGCGATTGTGCCAGCAGCGACGGCCGCGAGCGTGACTTTCGCAAAGTAGCGCCGCCACAGCGCAAACAGCAGGCCCACGCTAACCAGGAAACCGACAATGCAACAAGCCAGTACGGCGTCCTTTTGAAGGAGATAGCTGCCGGTCAACGCTACGTAAGGCCAGAAAAGCAACACGGCAGGTGTCACGCCATAATAGAGGTAGAATTTTCCCTTGTAATAACTCAGGTCGAGCACTTCATAGGGGGTATTGGCCGTCCGATCATAGGGGTCGGCGAGTTGCGCGAACCCGGGCGGCACCTCTTTTTTCAGGCTGAGCTGGCCGGCGCGAAAACCCTGCACCAATAAATTGTAGTAATCCTCAGCAGGGCTCAGACTCGTCGAGGCCAAAAAGCCTGAGTGGGCCGCAAACGCGTAGACCCCAATTACCAACGCACACACGGCGCCCAATACTGTCCACTCATTTTTCATCAGCGCTGGCGGTCCCTCCTGGTTCGAGAGCGGCAACTATCCCTTCTTCTAACAGGCCCAGTGAAGTCGGGCAAGATTTCGTGTGGGTTCTGGACAGGACCACGCTGGGTCGCCCAGATTCGCGGGTTAATCGTCGTCAGGCGGCCGGGTGGTCCGGCGGGTCCGTTTCCCGGCTCTCTCGGTCCAGCCGATGGCTTCGCGCAACAATTCGTTGGCGTCGCACAACTGGAGTTTGTCTTTGATGCGTCCGTGGTACGCCTGGATCGTCTTCGGGCTGAGATGCAAGAGCGCGGCAATGCGGCGCGTTCCCAATCCTCGGCCGGTCATGGCGAACACTTCCAGTTCGCGGTCACTGAGCGTTTCGATGGATGGCGGGCCGACCGCAACCAGGGACCTGCCTTCGCCGGGCTTCGGCGGGCGCAGCGGTTACGCCACCATCCGCGCGGCGCGCCCGCCGATCAAGTATTGCAGCGCCGCCGGGCTGAGGTAGACCTTGCCCTGAAGCACGCGCCGCAACGCGGCGATAATTTTCCGGGTCGGTTCCGTCTTGGAAATGTATCCCCGGGCACCCGCGCGCAGCAATCGAGCCGCATAATGGGCTTCGGTGTGGGCGGACACCACGAGCACCGCCGTTTTGGGACTGTGGCAGATGATTCGTTCGATCACGTCAAGGACTGATCCGTCCTCCAGCGTCAAGTCCATGATGATCGCGTGCGGGCCAAGGGCGACGATGCCGGGCATGGCAGCCGATGCGTCGGCGGCCTGTCCGCAGACCATTATGTCGGACTCGTTGCCAAGCACATGCGCGAGCCATTCCCGGACGAGCGGGTGGCGGTCGATAAGGAAAACACGTTTCTTTAAGCCGTTAGTGTGGGGCCGGGGGATGGTGCTGGCCGCGGGTGGGGGTCCCTCTCTTGTCTGACATGAGGGCGCGTCAGGCGGCACGCGGGGCGCGTGCGCTCCCCGTTGCTCAGGACCGGTAGCCGCAGGTTGGTTTCTCGCGGGCGGCGAAGACGGAGCCTAGGGGTAGGAATTCCGTTCTGAATTTTCTCGGAATTTTGTTGGCGAGGTGGTATACTCGGGCTGGTTTTGGTTCTTTGATATGGTTAGGAGAGTGGGACGCCAAAAAAGGGGGTTTTTGCGAAACGAACCCAACGGTGTCTGGTCGAAAGTGCGCGTGGATTAGCTTGTGGGACAGATAGTTAGGACGATACGAATTCGGAAAATTGGTTGGGTTCGTCCCCCCTTCGGATGGTTTCGGTCGTGGGGGTCGGACGGGCTCGGCGGGGCATTTGACCAACTCGATGTTCCCTTCGGATGGGTTCGGTCGTGGGGGTCGGACGGGCTCGGCAGGTGTCGAGTGGGAGCTGCTCGACCCTTCGGATGGGTTCGGTCGTGGGGGTCGGACGGGGTGTGGGAGCGATGATTTGGCATTTTGCGCACTCTGAAGGGTGCGGCTACTGCGAAAGCGGATCTGCGGACGATGGCCTAGCCCGAGGCGACGGTGGGTTTGGTTTTGAGGACGTAGAGGTCGAGGACGGCTTTGACGCGGGCGAGGGATTCGCGGAGGGTGGATCGGATCATCCAACGGAACGGGAGGTCGGGCGGCGCGTAGGCGACGGCGTTGATGCCGTAGTAGCGACTGAGGAACAGGGCGCGAAAATCGTGGAACCGCTCGGAGATGATGGTGAGGTTGCCGCAGTGGAAGACGTCGCGGGCGCGGACGACGGAGTCGAGTGTGCGCAAGCCGTAGTTGTCGAGGACGAGGGCGGAGTCGGGGACGCCGCGTTCGAGCAGGGCGCGCTTGAGTTCCATGGGTTCGTCGTGGGCTTTGTCGCCGCTGAGGATCAGGCGCTGGACTTTGCCGGCGCGATAGAGGGCCGTGGCGGCGTCGACGCGACGGACGAAATGCTGGTTGATGCGGCCGTGTTCGATCAGCCGGCCCGTGGCGAGGAGCAGGCCGTCGTGATTGACGGGCAGGGAGCGGATGTCGGAGAAGACTTCGCATCTGGTGGCGGTGACGATCCAGATGTTGCAGGCCAGGATGAAGAGCAGGAGGAGGGCCGAGCCGGCCAGCGAGACGGTGGCGGTGATTTTCTTGAAATGGCGGCGGCGGTTGCCCGCGGACTGGTTCATTGGCGGGGGATGCTACTGGCGCGGAGGGCATTCGACAAGACATCACGTTGCGCGGGGCGAAAAAGGTTGGCGCGGAATTTTCTGTTTCGACAAAGCGCGGGCGGTGCCGTAAGGTGCGGCGCGAATCGACTACAGAAAGGGTTGCGCGTGAGCAAGAACGTCATTTCGTTTCACTATACATTGACCGATCAAACTGGGAAGACACTGGATTCTTCGGCAGACGGCGAACCGCTGACGTTTCTCGAAGAGGCTGGGCAAATCATTCCCGGACTGGAGGCCGAGATCCGCGGGATGAAGGTCGGCGACAAGAAGCACGTGACGATCAAAGCCAAGGACGCCTATGGCGAACACGACGCGGGCAATGTTATGGAGGTGCCGCTGGACAAGATGCCCGCGAAAGGCATCAAGGTGGGTGATCGATTTCGTGCCGGGAAGGATTCCCATGCACCGGTCGTCACCGCCACGAAGGTGACCGAGACGCACGTCACGCTGGACGGGAATCATCCCTTGGCGGGGATGGATTTGACGTTCGATGTCGAAATTACGGAAGTACGTGGTGCCACGGAAGATGAGTTGGCACATGGGCATGCTCACGGGCCTGACGGCCACCACCATTAGACCGCCTGATCGCGGGGTTCCCTGCCCCGCCGATTGGTCGCACTCTGCCGTCCATCGGCGCAATCCGACGACAGGTTGGCCAGGAAGGTGCTTTTAGCCTCCTGCGGTCTATCACAATGAAATTGTTGCAATGTACGCAGGTTTTCGCTATATGCCTGCGTCAAGGAGGCTTATCGATGAAGAATCGTCTAGGAGTACTTTTCTCGTTCGTGTGTTGCGTCTTGTTTGTGGTGTTACCCAAATCGGCCCGGGCAACCGATCCTGGTAACCGCTATACGGATGCCGTTGTCCTGATCCAAGAAGCGGAAAACGCCGAGGAAAAGGCCGATTATGCGAACGCCTTGCCGAAGTATCGCGATGCGCTGAGCATTTTGCATGATATCCGCACCGCGTCGCCGGACTGGAAGGCAAACATGGTCGAGTTCCGCATGAACGATTGCGAATCGCACCTCGACCAACTGAAAACCAGGCTGGCCTTACCGACGACCACCCCGGTCGCGGCAGTTACGACGCCCGTCATGACGTTGGCATCCGCAGAGCCATCGTCCACTCCCGAAGCTTCCACACCGCCGCCACCCGTGGAGAAGACGACAATCGATGATCAATCGGCCAAGCTCCGTGCCGAGGTGGACAAACTCACCAAAGAGAACAAAGACCTTTCGGATCGACTGGCCTCCCTCAGCAAGCAGACTGGCGCCGGTCAGGGCGAAGTAAAGAAACTACAGGATCAATTGGCCAGTTCCCAAAAGGAACTCGACAGCGCCAAGAAGGACGCCGCCCGCGCCTCGCGGCTGGAAAAACAGAACAACGATCTCACCGCGCAACTCGCTGCCGCCAAGAAACAGGGTGCGGATGCTTCGGATGCGAAATCAGCGCAACTGAAGAAACTTCAGGCGGACCTCGACAAGGCCAATGCCCAAGTCGAGTCGGCAAAGAAGTCAGCCTCTCAGGTTGCCGATCTGCAGAAGCAAAACAAGGATCTTCAGGATCAACTGGCTTCCGCCAAGAAAGAAGCCGCCACCAAGGTCGCAGCGGCCGCCCCGGTTGATACGGGCGAATCGAAGAAACTCCGTGCCGACCTCGACAAGGCTCATGCCCAGGTCGATGACCTGAAGAAACAGTTAGCCGCCAAGCCGGCCGTTGATACGACCCAGGTGAAGAACCTTCAAGGCCAGTTGGCCGATACACAGAAGGAACTCGACCAAGCGAAGAAGTCAGCCTCCCGGGTTGCCGATCTGCAGAAGCAGAACAAGGACCTCAGCAGTCAACTCACCTCCGCCAAGAAGCAAGTCGCGGATGCGGCGGACGCCAAGTCAGCACAGTTGAAGAAGCTTCAGGCGGACCTCGACAAAGCCAATGCTCAAGTTGAGTCGGCGAAAAAGTCGGCGTCCCAAGTTGCTGATTTACAGAAGCAAAACAAAGACCTGAGTGATCAATTGGCTTCCGCCAAGAAGGAAGCCGCCACCAAGGTTGCCGCGGCACCAGCGGTTGATACGGGCGAAGCGAAGAAACTCCGTGCTGACCTCGACAAAGCCCACGCTCAAGTCGACGACTTGAAGAAGCAGTTGGCGGCCAAGCCGGCTGTCGACACGACCCAGGTGAAGAACCTTCAAGGCCAGTTGGCGGATACGCGGAAGGAACTCGACCAGGCGAAGAAGTCAGCGTCACAGGTTGCCGATCTGCAGAAGCAAAACAAGGATCTCAACGATCAGCTGGCTTCCGCCAAGAAAGAAGCCGCCACCAAGGTTGCGGCGGCACCAGCAGTCGATAACTCCGAATTGAAGAAACTCCGTGCGGAATCCGACAGCGCCCGCGCCGATGCCGAGAAGGCCCGCAAGACGGCCGCCGACCTGGATAAGAAGAACGCCGACCTTGGCAATCAACTCACCTCCGCGAAGAAACAAGTCGCGGATGCGGCGGACGCCAAGTCAGCACAGTTGAAGAAGCTTCAGGCGGACCTCGACAAGGCCAATGCTCAAGCTGAGTCGGCGAAGAAGTCGGCCAGTCAGGTTGCTGATTTACAGAAGCAAAACAAAGACCTGAGCGATCAGCTGGCTTCCGCCAAGAAAGAAGCGGCCACCAAGGTTGCGGCGCCACCGGCGGTTGATACGGGCGAAGCGAAGAAACTTCGTGCTGACCTCGACAAAGCCCACGCCCAAGTCGACGACTTGAAGAAGCAGTTGGCGGCCAAGCCAGCCGTCGATACGACCGAGGTGAAGAACCTTCAAGGCCAGTTGGCCGACGCGCGGAAGGAACTCGATCAAGCGAAGAAGTCAGCCTCGCAGGTCGCCGATCTGCAGAAGCAAAACAAGGATCTCAACGATCAGCTGGCTTCCGCCAAGAAAGAAGCCGCCACCAAGGTTGCAGCGTTGTCCGTGGATAACAAGGAAACGAAGAAACTGCAGTCGGAAATCGACAAGGCCCGCACCGATACTGAAAAGGCGCGCAAAGCTGCCGCCGATCTGGAAAAGCAGAATGCCGATCTCCGCAAGCAACTGGCGTCGGCGAAGAAACAGACCGAGGAAGAGGAAGACACGACAATGGAACCGGCTGACGGGAGGATCTGGTAGCAACTGCGCAACGAGATCTCCTACTTCCGCAACCTGTTGGACGAGTATGCGTCCAAGTAACGCGGAGTTGAAGGGCCGAACTGCGCCGTCACGACCAAAACGAAACGAAGAGCAGCGATCAGTAGCGCTCCAGTTCGTTACGAAGCCTGTCCCCGATTCGTCGGGGACAGGCTTTTTGTTTGCCCCCATCGGTGAGTTGAAGCTGACTGGAAACCGGGGAAAGATTCTTGCATCCTAAGCTCCAAGGTCGGCGGCGTGAGTCGTTGGGTCGTACACGCGAGCCAGTGTACAATCAATGGAGGCAGAACCGTGGCGAAGAACAAGATCGCGTTGGTGACGGGCGCAAACAAGGGCATCGGACATGAAATTGCGCGGCAGCTTGCCGAGAAGGGATTTCACGTTTTCATTGCGGCGCGGAAAGTTCCCGAGGGAAAGCAGGCAGCCGAGGCGATTGCGAAGAGCGGCGGGTCAGCGGAGTTTGTTGAGATCGACGTGAGTGATCGAGCGAGTATCGAGAAAGCGGCGAAAGCGGTCACGAGCAAGGTCGATCATCTGGATGTACTCGTCAACAACGCCGGTATCCTGCAGGACAGCAAGGGTATTGCGGAGGTGGACGACGAAACCTTCCTCGCCACGTTAACGACCAATACGCTGGGACCATTGCGAGTGACGCAGGCCTTTCTCCCGCTCGTCTTGAAAAGCGCTCGCGGGACTGTCGTCAATCTCTCGAGCGGACTGGGCCAGTTGAGCGAAATGGGTGAGACCTATCCCACCTACAGTATTTCCAAGACAGCGCTGAACGCAGTGACGCGTCAGTTCGCCGCCGCGCTTCGCGATAAGGGCGTCACTGTCAATTCCGTCTGCCCTGGCTGGGTCAAAACCGATATGGGCGGCCCGAATGCGCAGCGCACGGTACAACAAGGCGCGGACACGGTGACCTGGCTGGCGACGGATGCGCCACGGGATTTGACGGGTCAATTCCTGCGCGACCGGAAGGTGATCCCGTGGTGATGAACCAACTGCCGCGAGAAGAAAGGGACACATGACAGATCGCAGGCTTGCGGGGAAAACGGCGCTGGTAAGCGGCTCGACGGCGGGCATCGGCTACGCAATCGCGCTGGGCCTGGCCCGCGAGGGCGCGCGGGTCTTGGTCAATGGCCGCACACAGCCGCGGGTTGACGCAGCCATAAGGAATATCCGCATGGAAGAGCCGGAGGCGACGCTCGAAGGAGTTGCCGAGGATCTGGGGACCGCCGCTGGCTGCGAACGACTGGTACGCCGGTTGCCATCCGTGGACGTGCTGGTGAACAATTTGGGCATCTTCGAGCCGAAACCATTTGAAACAATCCCCGATGCCGATTGGCTGCGCCTGTTTGAGGTCAACGTCATGTCGGGTGTGCGGCTGAGTCGCGCGTATCTGCCCGAAATGAAGCAGCGTAATTGGGGTCGCATCGTGTTCATTTCCAGCGAAAGCGCGGTGCACATTCCCGCTGAAATGGTGCATTATGGAATGACCAAAACGGCGCAGGTGGCTGTGGCGAGAGGCATCGCCGAGAGCTGCGTGGGCACCGGCGTGACGGTGAACAGCGTATTGGCCGGCCCGACGGCTTCGGAAGGCGTCACGAATTTTGTCGCCGAACTGGCCAAACAACAGAACGTCACACCCGCGGAGTTCGAAAGGGAATTCTTCAAGAACGTGAGGCCGACGTCGCTGTTGAAGCGGTTCCTGCGCCCCGAAGAAGTCGCCAGTGTCGTGACGTTCGTGTGTTCGCCCGAGGCAGTGGCGATCAACGGGTCGGCTGTTCGCGCCGAGGGTGGCGTGGTGAAAGCCGTGTTATAACCCGAAACAATCAGGAGACACAGACATGAAACGAAAAGCATCAGCGGTATGGACCGGGGGATTGAAGGACGGCAAGGGCGCGATTTCCACCGAGAGCGGGGTCCTGAAGGACACGCAGTACTCATTCAGCACGCGGTTCGAGAATGGGATCGGAACGAACCCCGAAGAATTGATCGCTGCGGCGCATGCGGGCTGTTTTACGATGGCGCTTTCCGCGCAACTCGGCGGTGCGAACCTCAAGCCCGAGCGCATCGCAACGACCGCGACGGTGACGTTGGAGAAACTCGAAGCCGGTTGGACCCTGACGGCGGTCCACCTGGATGTTTCCGCGAAGGTGCCGAACGCGAGTGCGGCGGCATTTGAGACGGCAGCCAAGAACGCCAAAGCCGGTTGTCCCATTTCCCGCGTGTTGAACGCCACGATCACCATGGACGCGAAGCTGGAGCCGTAAGCGACCGGAAACCGGAGCCCGCCCATTCGCATCCAACAGGTCTCTATGATTGAGATACGGAAAGATGGGGAACGCGGGCGAACAGAGATTGACTGGCTGGATAGCCGGCACACGTTTTCCTTCGGTGAATATTACGACCCGCAGCACATGGGTTTTCGGGCGCTGCGCGTCATCAACGATGACCGCGTCGCACCGGGCGGCGGCTTTGGCACGCACCCGCATCGCGACATGGAGATCATTACCGTCGTGCTCGATGGCGCGTTGGAACACAAGGACAGCCTGGGCAACGGGTCCGTCATTCGGCCCGGCGATGTCCAACGCATGAGCGCGGGCGCGGGCATACGCCACAGCGAGTTTAATCATTCCCAAGAGGAGCCGGTTCATTTCCTGCAAATCTGGGTTTTGCCGGAACGGAATGGTCTGCCAGCCCGGGTATGAGCAGAAGACATTCGCGACGGATGAGACGCGCGGCACGTGGCGCACGGTCGTGGCACCCAAGGGCAACAATGGCGCCCTCACGATTCATCAGGATGCCAGTCTGAGCGTCGCCTCGTTGTCGCGGGGCGAACAGGCCACGTATTCGTTGAAGTCGGGACGGTATGCGTGGGTGCAGGTCGCGACGGGCGGCGTGACGTTGAATGGCAACCCGCTGCGCGCCGGCGACGGCGCCGCCGTCAGTGACGAAACCAAGTTAACCGTCAAGGCGACGGAGCCGTCGGAGCTTTTGCTGTTTGATTTGGCATGAAGGCCGTGCCACACTGCCCGGCAGACGGACTGCCGGGCAACGCAAACAACAGAACGGATGAAACCACTGTAGAAGGAGACACGCACCTACCATGAGAATCACACGCATCATTACTATCGCAGCGGCCGCCATGCTGATGGGCACGTCGGCGCGGGCGTTGGACACGTACAAGGTTGATCCCGCGCACAGCTCGATTGGTTTTTCGATCGACCATATGGTCATCGACACCGTGCATGGCCGGTTCCGCCAATTTGAAGGGTCCATCACGGTCGATCCCGATAACGGCAACGCCCTCAAGCAGGCGGGGGCGACCATCCAGACCAAGAGCATCGATACGGACGTCGAGAAGCGGGACAATCATTTGCGCAGCCCTGATTTCTTCAACGCGGAAAAGTATCCCACCATCACTTTCGAAAGTACGGCTGTCGATGCCCAGACGTTGACGGGAAAATTCACCATGCACGGCGTGACGAAAGAAATCTCGCTGCCGTACACGATCAAAGGCCCGATCAAAGACCCGATGGGCAATGTGCACCTTGCAGTGCAAGCCAAGACCAAGCTCAATCGCAAGGACTACGGGGTGTCGTGGAACAAGACACTGGACGCGGGCGGCTTGATGCCTGGCGAAGAGGTCAGCATCGAGATCAATGGGTCATTTGTCAAGCAGACCGCGGAAAAGAAGTAGCCCGCGCGTTGGCTATGGCCGAGACGGTTGATTTCACGGACCGATATCTCCGGGGAGAAACTCCGTGGGACTCGGGGAAGCCGAGCGAAGAATTGCTCCGTGTCCTGGGTACGGGGAAACTGACGGGCGAGACGGTCCTGGAATTTGGATGCGGGACCGGGAACAAATGCCGTCGAACTGGCGCGGCGGGGATTTCTCGTTACAGCCGTGGATATTGCCGAGCCAGCCATCCGCATCGCCCGAGACAAAGCCCGTACTGCCGACGTTACTGTGGACTTTCGTGTCGCGGACGTGTTGAAGGACGATCTCGGTGGGCCGTACGACATCCTGTTCGACCGCGGCGTCTATCACTGTGTGCGGACGATCGACCTGAAACGGTTCCAGGAGTTTCTCCGGAAATCCACGCGCCCCGGTAGTTGGTGGTTGAGCCTGGCCGGCAATGCCAAAGAGGACACCGATCCCGGTCCGCCTGTGGTCAGTGAAGACGATGTCCGTGTGGAACTGGAGCCACTGTTTGACGTCGTGGAGCTACGCGAGTTCCGGTTCGCTTCGAACAAGTCGGCTTTCCGTCCGCTCGGCTGGTCCATCTTGATGCGGCGAAAGTGAGGCGGTTGCGATGCGCAAACTTTCTCGCGCCTTCTACGACCGCGATACGGTCCTTGTCGCCAGAGAACTCCTCGGGAAGCACCTGATTCATGTCTGCAAAGGCGAGGAACGCGTCGGGCGGATTGTCGAAGTCGAGGCCTATCTCGGACCACACGATCTCGCGGCGCATTCGGCGCGTGGACTGACCGAACGGACAAAAGTGATGTTCGGTCCGCCCGGTCATGCCTACGTGTACATGATTTACGGGATGTACTACTGCATGAACGTCGTGACCGAACGCGAGGGCCATGCCTCGGCGGTGTTGCTGCGGGCGGTGGAGCCCATCCAGAACGTCAATGGTCGAACGCAGGGACCGGGACTGCTTTGCAAGGCCATGGGAATCGACAAGCGCCTCAACGCCCATGATCTCTTGAGCGACGATTTCTACATCGCCGCGCCGACGAAGGGAAAGGCATTCACGATCGTCAAGAGACCAAGAATTGGCGTTGATTACGCGGGCCGCTGGGCAAAAAGACACCTGCGGTTTTACATCAAGGGCAATGCGTTCGTCTCACGGCTGTGACACACGTTCTATAGCAGCATAATCATGAGCAGAACGCAGGCACCAACGAATACATATGCCCAATGGTACAGTTTCCGGTGCGGCGCATCCAAGGCTCGAGAACCGAACGTAAAGAACTTGCGCTGTTTGTAGAGCGGCAAGCGGGCGAAGAATAGCAGCATGATCCCGATTATTCCGAAGAGGAGAGCAACATATACTAATGTCGCATCTCCTCTACGTCGGGCCTGATTGAGTAGTGGTAAAAGCATGGCGCAGAGAATCCCAATTAGCGGGACGAAGAAAAATAGGAACATACCAATAAGTTCTGGTGGCACGTACCAATCTGAGAGTTTTCGCTTGTCATCGCTCATGAGCATTCTCCCGTTTGGCGGTTACGCTTTCTTGCCCAGCACGCGAACCTCGAAGTTCTTCGCGGCCGATGCATAACCCGACTTCCTCTTGACTACTTTCAGCCCGCTATTCTTCCATGTCAAGAGTGTCAGCGAGTAGGCACCGCGCTCGTGGTCGAAGCTTTCGCCATCGTCCTCGTAGAGATAGCCCGTGGTTTTCTTGCCGGGATAGATATCGAGAATGATTTCGGTGGATCGCTTCTGGTCGACGAATTCGATGGGCGCGGTCATGGGAATGATGGAACCGGCACGGACGAACAATGGAAGCGTATCGAGTGGCGCGGACACGGTGACGTATTTTCCGCCAGCATGTTTCTGCTTCGTCCAATAGTCATACCATTCGCTGCTGACGGGCAGATAAACAGCCCGTTGTCGGGCTCCTGGGTGGGCAACGGGTGCCACGAGCAGTGATGGGCCGAGTAGGAACTGATCCTCCACGGCGTATCCGTTGGGATCGTCGGGGAATTCCCAGAACAGCGGACGGATGATGGGCGTGCCGTCCTGCGCCGCTTCGTGGAACAGATTGTAGAAATACGGCAGAAGTTGGTAGCGGAGGCTGATGTAGTGGCGGCAGATGTCTTCGACTTCCTTGCCAAACGTCCATGGTTCCTGGTGACGCGTTCCGATGGCGGTGTGGTTGCGGAAGAATGGGAAGAACGCGCCCGCCTGTGTCCAACGCGCGAGGAGTTCGCCCGTACAATCGCGTCCGAATCCGCCGACATCCGGCCCGCAAAACGGAACGCCGGAGAGGCTGAGATTGAGACACTCCGGGATGCTGACGGCGAGCTGCTCCCACAGGCTTTGGTTATCGCCCGTCCAGACCATCGAATGGCGCTGAATGCCGGCGTACGCGGCGCGCGTGATGACGAACGGACGCTCGTTCGGGCGGAGCGTACGCAACGCTTCGTAACAGGCGCGCGCCATGTTGAGGCCATAGACATTATGGGCGCGCTGGTGTGTGGTCCACTGTCCCTCGTACTCGTGCGGGATATCGATTGGCATCGTGCCGCCGGGATGATTCCACACGGCAGGCTCGTTCATGTCATTCCAAATGCCCGCGACGCCCACATCGAGCAATTCCTTGTGCCATGAGCCCCACCATTGACGGACGCGGGCGCTGGTGAAATCGGGAAACACGCATTCACCGGGCCACACGTTGCCGGTGAACCACGAACCGTCGGGATTCTTCAGGAACATCCCCTTCTCTTTCCCGTCGCGACACACGGCGTAACCGTCGTCGCTTTTCACGCCGGGATCGATGATCGTAACCAGTCGGAAACCCATCTTGCGCAACTTCTGGATCATCTCGCGTGGACGCGGGAACGTCTTCGGGTTCCAGGTAAACACGCGAAAGCCGTCCATGTAATCGATGTCGCAGTAGATCACGTCGCAGGGAATCTTGCGTTTGCGGAAATTGTTCGCGACATCCATGATCTCGTCGGCGCTCCCGTAGCTCCAGCGGCACTGTTGAAAGCCGAGGGCCCAGCGCGGCGGCATCCACATTCGCCCCGTCAATTCCGAGTAGGCCCGGACGAGCTCCGGCACGGAATCACCCCCCAGGAAGTAGTAGTCGATCTCGCCCGCTTCGGATTCCAGGATGTAATGATTTTCACCCTGGACCTGGCCGAGATTAAAATGCGTGCGATGCGTGTTGTCCCAGAAAATGCCGTAGTGCGCGCCGGGCCGGGTCGAGATCAGAAACGGAATGGAAACGTAGAGCGCCTCGGTGGCGTAGGTGTGATTCGGGTCGTCCGTGTTCCAAAAGGTCGTTTTCGAACCGCGCCTGTTGAGCGGGCCGGTCTTCTCGCCGCAACCGAAGAATTTTTCTTCGGCATCCAGGGTGCGATGGCTGCGGCACTTCGGGCCGTCCCAGCCGATGCCCCGTGTCGCCTCATCCCCGTTCAACTGCCGACCGTCGGGTGTTGAGAACTCGATTCGCAGTGGCGACTTCTGGATCGTCACCACCAGTTTCCTTGTGCGAAGGGTGATCGTCTTCGGTCCGTTCCGAACCGTCGCAGTCAGTTTTGGCCAGTGTGTTTTGGCGATGGCATACGAGAAATCGGGCCCGAACTCACTGGCCTGCGTCGCGCGGACGCGCACGATGCCGTCGGCGAGGGCGGTCACGCGCACGCGGCCATGCGCGCACACCAACTCGACCGCCGTCTCCTGCCGTTCCACGGATTTGGCGTTTCCAATACCGATAAAACCGTTGGCTGCCATGAGGATCCTTTCCGAATCGCGTGGGTATTTTTCAGACTCCACCGCGAAATGCAAGCGGTTTACTGATTCACGCGTTCGAGCGAATCGAAGAGCCGACAAAGCCGACGGCTCGGTTTGGACTGATACGGTGTTTGGTTTACCAGCCGAATTGTCGTTGGTAACCCCGATCCCAACGCGAGAGAACAAGCTTCTGGCGCGTGTAGAACATGACGCCTTCCATACCCTGCACATGCAAGTCGCCGAAGAACGAGCGGTTCCAACCCGAGAACGAGAAGATCGCCGTCGGCGCGGGCACACCGACATTGATGCCGACCATACCGCACTGGACGCCTCGGGCGAAATCGCGGGCATGCTTGCCGCTGCTGGTGAAAATGGTTGCGCCGTTGCCATAGCCGCTGCGGTTGGTCCATTCGATGGCTTCCTCGATTGTCCGGGCACGCAACATCGAGAGCACCGGCCAAAGATTTCTTCCCGCGCGATCTTCATCTCCGGCGTCACATTGTCAAACAGCGTCGGGCCGACGAAGTACCCACGCTCCGCCTTGAGGGTGCGACCGTCGCGTACCAGATTGGCGCCTTCGCCGACGCCTGTATCGATATACTGGCGAATGCGTTCGCGTGCTCCTGCATCAATGACCGGCCCCATTTGCGCGGTGGGATCGTCGTATGTATTCCCGACCTTCAAGTTGTCGATGGCTTCGAGGACGCGGCGCTGCAGGCCATCGGCCGCCTCCCCCACCCCCAGCAAGAGCGATCCGGCCATGCATCGTTGACCCGCGCAGCCGTACGATGAGCCCATGATCGCGCGCAAGGTCGGTTCCGGATCCGCATCGGGCATGACGACGAGGACGTTCTTCGCGCCGCCCGCAGCCTGGACGCGCTTGCCGTGCTGACAGCCAAGGGTGTAGACATGCTGAGCCACGCCCGATGACCCAACGAAGCTGACCGCGACGATATCGGGATGCACACAGATGGCGTCGACAACTTCGCGCCCCCCGTGCACCACATTGAACACGCCCTCGGGCAATCCGGCTTCCATGAACAACTCGGCCAGTCGCAACGTTGTTAGCGGGACTTTCTCACTCGGCTTGAGAATGAACGTGTTGCCACAAGCGATCGCCAAGGGAAACATCCACATCGGAACCATCGCGGGAAAATTGAATGGGGTGATGCCGGCGCAGACACCAATCGGCTCGCGCGTGGTCATTCCGTCAATTTCGGCGGCGACCTGCGGCACGACCTCGCCCTTGAGCAACTGGGCAATGCCACAAGAAAGTTCGACGACTTCCATTCCGCGCTTCACATCGCCGCGCGCTTCGTCGAGCGTCTTGCCATTCTCGCGAGTGATGAGCCGCGCCAACTCTTCGAGATGCTCCGTCAGCAGGTTGCGGTACTTGAACAGAATTTCTGCGCGACGAGGGGCCGGTGTATTTGACCACGGGCCATACGCGCGCCTCGCCGCCTGTACAGCCGAATCGACAATCGCCGCGCCACACATCGGCGTGCGGGCAATCGTCTCACCGGTTGAGGGATTATGGACGTCGGTGAAAGCGCCGTCACCCTGTGACATCCATTGCCCGCCGACCAACACTGGCACATCCGTGCGACCCAACACAGAACTCGTCATCGTTGTGATTCTCCTTGACAATATGTACCCCTGAACGCGGGTGTGGACAAGCGTGAATGGAATTAATTTTCAGGAACTGCCATGGAAGACATTACGCGATAGCTTCCGCGGTTGACTGCTGGGACATGGCAGCGCGTTTCCGCTGCGTCGCATTGAGGATCTTCTTGCGGAGGCGGAGGTTCTTCGGCGTGGCTTCCACGTATTCGTCAACGGCGATATACTCGATGGCGCGCTCCAGGCTCATCTTCAGGGCCGGCTCCAACTGGATGCCTTTGCCATCTCCCTGACTGCGCATATTCGTCAAATGCTTGGTCTTGGTCGGGTTGACGGGCATGTCTTCCGCGCGTGGGTTTTCGCCGACAATCATCCCCTCGTAGACTTCTTCCTGCGGGCCGACGAAGAGGCGACCGCGTTCCTGGATATTGTTGAGCGCCCACGCGGTGGCGATGCCGGTTTCCATGGAGACGAGCGTACCGGTGAGCCGGGTGGTGATTTCGCCGCTGAACGGCTCGTAGCTCTTGAACATATGGCTCATCACACCGCGGCCGCTGGTGAGGTTGACCATGTCGGTCTCCAAACCGATCAGCCCGCGAGTTGGGATGGTGCATTCCAGGCTGACGCCATGCGGATGGTGCTGCATATGGGTGATCTGCGCCTTGCGACCCGCGAGATTTTGCATCACATCGCCGAGACATTCGTTGGGAATCTCGATCCACAACGTCTCGAACGGCTCGAGCGTGCGGCCCTCGGAATCCTTCTTCAAAATCACTTCGGGGCGCGAGACCAGGACTTCATAGCCCTCGCGGCGCATTTGCTCGACGAGGACCGCGATCTGCATTTCACCACGAGCATTGACGAGGAAAATGTAGGCCGCCTCGGTGTCTTGCACTTGCAGCGAGATGTTTGTCCGAATTTCTTTGTAAAGCCGTTCGCGAATATGGCGCGCGGTCACAAATTTGCCGTCTTTGCCGGCCAGCGGACCATCGTTGACGGCAAACTGCATCTGGATGGTGGGCGGATCGAGTTCCGTCCACGGAACCGGCTCGCGCTCTTCGCTATCGCACAGCGTTTCGCCAATGGCCAGTTCTTCGAAGCCGGAAATGCCAACGATATTCCCCGCCACGCCGTCGACGATTTCGCCGGACTTGAGGCCACTGAACTCCCAGACCTTCGTGACCGACGCGCGCTCGCGCTTGCCGTCCTTGTGGATACACACGATCGAGTCGCCCACCTTGACGTGACCGCCGGTGATCTTGCCGATGGCGATGCGTCCAACGTAATCGCTCCAGTCGAGATTGCTGACGAGCATTTGAAAGGGCGCCTTGATATTGGCGGCGGGCGCGGGAATATGTTTCACAATGGCCTCGAAGAGCGGCGTCATGCCATTGTGTTTGTCGCCGAGCTTCTTCAGCGCGTAGCCATCGCGCGCGCTGGCGTAAATGAACGGGGCATTGAACTGTTCTTCCGTGGCGTTGAGTTCCAGAAGCAACTCCAGCACCTTGTCGTGCATCTTGTGGGGGTCGGCGTGTTCGCGGTCGATCTTGTTGATGACCACGATGACCTTCAGGCCATGGCCGAGCGCCTTTTTCAACACGAAACGCGTCTGCGCCTGCGGGCCGTCAAATGCGTCCACCAGCAACAACACGCCGTCGACCATGCCGAGGATGCGCTCGACTTCGCCGCCGAAATCGGCGTGGCCGGGAGTATCCACGATATTGATCGTGTGACCGCCCCAGTGGACGGAAGCGTTCTTGGCCTTGATGGTGATGCCCTTCTCTTTCTCGAGGTCCATGGAGTCCATGGCGCGTTCCTCCATCGCCTGATTGGCGCGATAGACCCCGCCCTCGCGCAGGAGCTTGTCCACGAGCGTGGTTTTGCCATGGTCAACGTGCGCGATGATGCCGATATTGCGAAATTTGCTGTTCATAATGACATCTGAGCAGAGTATGCACTACTTCAGAAGGCGGGACAATCTAGTGAAATTGGCGAAAAAAGCAAGGCATTTGGATGGACTTTCGATACGGTGCTGGCCGCGTCGCCGCCGAGATCAATCGGGCCGCAATCCGTACACCGCAAGACTTCGCTGGACGCCAACGTAGACCTTCCCATTCGCCACCGTCGGGACGGCGAATTTAACCGCCTCGCCCGGGCTGTCACCGTGCCGCGTCGAACTACTGTACAGTTCGTGCTTAAGATTGTTGGCGTCGTAGGCCCGCAGGGTGGCCTTGCCGCTTCTCTGGATGGCCCAAACGATTCCATTGGTTGCGCCGTTGGCGGAGATGGAAGGTGTCGCGCCTGGAAACCCGAAGGCGACGGCGCTTACTGACACGGGACTGCTGGAGAGCTGGCCATTGGTAATGGCGAAGGCTTCGACCGGATTGTCCACGCCGGCATAGTACACGCGGCCGTTCCAGTAGGCCGGCGTATCAAATGACGCCTTCAGCAAGTTGGTCACTGACTGCACGATCTGGCTGTCGCTGCCGCTTTGAAAGTGCCCCAGGTTGTCCCGATTCACTACGTAGACGGTTCCCTGCTTGCCACACGCGACGAGCAGGTTGGAAACGGTTGCGGATTGCGTGGGCACCACCAGAACGCCGCCGGAGCCGAGATCAAGGTCCTCGTCGGCGAGCATTTGCTGGTTGAACGGGGTAAAATAATCGACCACGGCCAATCCGCCGGTGCTACTGAGCTTGAGAACACTGTCACCGAAATCGATGCCGCCGAGGTTGGCGTCAAACGTGCCATTGCCCGTCGCGGCGTAAATGATCCCATTCGAGTCGGCGCTCAGACCGCCGCCGCTCATCCAAATGCCACCCAGCCCGCCATTGGGTGTCGTGTTGAACATAGCGACCTGCTGAAGGTTTGTCGCCCCGTAGCCGAGGATCCAGCCATGATACAGCCCCAGATCGCAATGGGATGCCCAGGCAATGTAGACAACGCCGTTGAGCAGCAGCAATCCGGGCCGCTGGTTCCCGATCAGGGCGTTAAATTGAATTGTGCCATCGTCACTCCCGTCGCCGGTTCCGGCCACGGACGCTGTAATTGTCACCGGCCCGCCGAATTTTTCGCGGCCGGTCGCGATGTCCAGCGCGTGCAGTCGCTGGATAAAGTTGGTGCCTTCCTTCGTGTTGCCGACGACATACAGCGTGCCGGTAGTGGGATCAATCACCGGCGTCCCCGTGATGCCAATTTCCGGCACGAGGTCACCGCAGTGCGCCTCTGACGACGGCACCGATTTAACCGACGGCTTCTTGCTCAGGAAACTCGTCTTCCAGAGCGGCGCCGCCTTGGTGTCGGCATCGAACGCGTACACGGAATCGTGCTCGGTGGCGACGTAGACGACATTGTGAACGCCGTTGCTGGGGATGCTCACGTTGGAAACATACAGCGGCTGCGCGTACACGTAGCCGTCCACGGCCAAGGAGAACAGTCTGCCAAACTGGGTGGCATTGACGTTCGTCAACGCGAGCACGGTTTCGTTCAGGTTCTGTCCCGTCCGAGCATTGTCATTGTGGTAGGTCAACACATTGACCTGCGCGCGGCCGATTCCCGGCGCGACGACCCAGCAGCCAAACAGACCGGCAACACATGTGAAGGCCCGCCACCAACCGTTGTTCATTTTGGATCTAATCATTATGGCACGAACCATCGTCACGTCACCCGACATTGTCCCCTGACATACGCCCGCGACTATCGCGGGCCATTCCGTCTGACGAGCACTTATGGTATCAGGTGTGACAGTGCTGACCAGCCGATTCTGAGACCATGCCTTCGCTCCGATGATGAGCTTCTGTATGGCCACCCTCGTCCAAGCCACCTGCTTCGGCCCCATCAGGCCAAATTTATCGATGATTAGGCCCCGGCTTCTGCACTGGACTTGTTCAAGGTTTGTTGTTGCGCGGAAAGGAACCGGGCGGGAGAATGGAACTCCAAAATGGAGACAATCATGCGCTGGTACCACTACGTGGCGTACTTCTTCGGGGGCGCCTTCCTCGCGAACGCGCTGCCCCATCTCGGCAATGGGATCTCGGGCCATGCTTTCCAGAGTCCCTTCGCGTCCCCGCCCGGGGTAGGGTTGTCGTCCTCGACGGTCAATGTCCTGTGGGGCCTCTTCAACCTTGCGGTCGGCTATCTGCTTGTGTGCCGGGTCGGGAACTTCGAACTGCGCAAGACCCGGCACGTCCTTGTCCTCGGGGCGGGCATCCTGGTCTTTTCGGTCCTGCTCGCTCGCGCATTCGGCCGATTCCACGGGGGGCTGTGAGGTTGGAACCCCGGGAGCTGTTTCCTTCAACACTCATCATGTCAGAGACTGACCCTTGTGGCATCTTCGTTGCGCCGCTGGCAAATGTATCAATGATTCGACCTGAGCCCGTTTCGCTAGATTTTGTCCCAAGCTCCTGGGCAGAGCTCTCGGATGGTCTGGCTTCCTAAATTGGAAGTCTTTCGGATGCGCGAAGAGGGTCTTTGGCAACGGAGTCTTTGCGTAGTAGTTGTGGTAGATAATCAAGAATCGGCCATGATCTGGCGCGTCATCGCAAAGCACCGCTACGGCGCTCACATTGTCCCGGTGCTGATGTCGCAAGGTTCGGTTGCCCCCGCGAGTGTCGCCCAAGGATTCCATACGCCCGCCCGGATAAAGACGCAGATTTATAGTCCGCAAGCCATACATTCCTGCGTCAATCTGGTCAGAACGGAGACACCAGTTCGGGGGATGGAGATGAAAGCCGTTTACAACTATGTTCTGGTACAACACGATTAGGCAAGGCACTTTGTCTTGCTCATAACGTCGGAGCTGGTGTTCCGCGTCTTCAAGGTGTGTTCTTACCCTGCGACCAATATCCTCATGGAAAACCTCAATGCGGTGTTCCTGAATTATCTTGGCGATTCTCTTATCCTCTGGACTTGCCTGAAGTTCCTTAATTTCTGCTATGACTCGAGCATCACCGAAAAGGACTTCGTAATCGGCAAACGGGCCTCCATCCGCTGGCGAGCCTGGGCGTCTCACTTCGTAGCCGCGGAGTCTGCAATACTCTACGAATAGCCCCTCGGATTTTGTCTGTTTTTGCACGTCTACTTACGCTACGCGCTCTCACTTACCAGATCGAAAATTTGGATCACGCCTAATCATCGTAACGATTTGGTTTTGACTTCTTTCTAGCGCTGGCGCGAGGAGCGGTTGTTCATGGCGGAATCATAACTCAGGGTAATCAATGGTCAAGGGCTTGGTCCGTGACGCGAACCGCCCTGACCTCGTGAAACGAGGTAAACCTCGGAGTCGGGGCAAGCCCGCCTGAGGCGGGTGAACCTTCGGCGGACAGGGCTGGTCCCTGTTGAGCGACCCTGTATTTGCAAGCGATGTTCTGCGTTTGACTCGTCTATCGCGTTGTGATAGAGGTATCAGGCTGTGGTCGGTGTTGTTCTTTGACATAAGGGAGCATGAGGGGTGATGACCGGGCTGGGATGCGGCTCGCCGTGAGACTCGCCCTCCAAATGACCTAATCCACAGCGATTCACCCCGACACCCGTTGTCGGGGCAGGGAGCGCTGTGGGTACCAAGGACAGGGTGGGCGTGGGAGCCCACCCCTACGGAGGAGGGGCCGCGCAAAAAAGGGTGTTTTTGCGAAACGAACCCAACGGGTTGATCGTGAAATTGCCGATGAAAATCCCGAAGCGATAGGGAGTTGGAAAAATCGAAATTGTGAAAGACGGTTGGGTTCGTCCCCCGCTAAATTGGGTTCGGTCGGGGGGATGGTTGTTGGCGTTAGGCCGAGGTCTTTACCAGAGATGTCGGTTGGCGAAGGCGTGACCGGACCCGCTCTTGAGGTGGCGCTCGAGTTCCTCGGCGCGGTTCGCGCTACGGTTCATACGGCCGCGACGGAGCGTGTCCCTCCAAGTTCGACGCACAGGCCGAATTTGACAATCGTTGATTCGGTGGATAGCATGGCACCGCATTCCGTAAAGATTTTGGTCGGGGACGTAGCTCAGCTGGGAGAGCGCCTGAATGGCATTCAGGAGGTCGAGGGTTCAACTCCCTTCGTCTCCACCAACCACTTACGGAAAATTGGCGGGTCAAAAACTGCTTTACACCCCGTGCGCGCGCCGGTAAACTCACGGCTGTTTAACACTGGAAAGGCGTAGACATTTGGAAATGATTGCGACGGTAAAAAAGACGGAAGTCACGAAACAATTTCAGCTTCACCCGAAAGACACCGGGTCGGCGGACGTGCAGATCGCGTTGTTGACGTCACGGATCAACGAGCTGACGCAGCACCTGCAGGCGCATGTGAAAGACCACAGTTCGCGGCGCGGGTTGCTGAAAATGGTAGGCCAGCGGCGGCGGTTGCTCGATTATTTGAGCCAGACCGACACGAAGCGCTACCAGGAATTAATCAAGAAACTGAACCTCAGAAAGTAGAAAAGAAAGGCGATTGCCCCGGCAAGCATTGGAGGATTGATGGATTGATGCCCGCCTACTCCGCGACGCGGCGCGGGTGGACATCATTCCATTAGTCCGATACCTGCCGGGCGGTCGGAACTCATATATGCAGCCTAGTGTAGTGCGTGCCCTCATTGGCGACAAAGAACTCATCATCGAAACCGGCAAACTGGCCAAGCAGGCGGACGGCGCTGCCGTCGTCACCTTTGGCGAGACCGTCGTCATTGTGACGGCCGTGGCCAGCGGCTCGACCCGCGACGAACTGGACTTCTTCCCGCTCACGGTCGATTACCGCGAGAAAGCGGCCGCGGCAGGCAAATTCCCCGGGGGTTATTTCAAGCGCGAAGGACGTTCCGACCGAAAAGGAAATTCTCAGCGCGCGCATGATTGACCGTCCGTGCCGTCCGTTGTTTCCCGAAGGTTTTTACAACGACACGCAAATCATGGCGATTGTGCTCAGTGCGGATGCGGAAAACGATCCGGACATGCTGGCGATCAACGGCGCATCGGCCGCCCTGGCGGTTTCGGATATTCCGTGGCATGGCCCGGTCGCCGCGGTGCGCGTGGTCCGTGTCGGTGACCAGTTCATTGCCAATCCCACGCACACGCAACGAAAGGAAAGCGATCTCGATCTCGTCTTCGTCGGCAGCGAGAAGGAACTGGTCATGATCGAAGGCGCGGCCCAGGAGATCTCCGAGGCCGACATCATGAAGGCCATCGAATTCGCCCATGCGGAAGCGAAGAAGATCGTGGCCGCCATTCGCGAGCTGGCCCAGAAAGCCGGCAAGCCGAAACGCGAAGTCAAACTGTACACGGCCCGTGCCGAAGTCGTCGCGGCGGCCCGCCAAATGGTCGGTGGCGAGGTACTCAAGGCCCTCCTCACGCCCGGCAAGCTGGCCCGCGAAGCGGCGATTCGGGCCTGCAAAGACAAGGCCACCGAGGGGCTGAAGCAAAAGTTTGCCGACATAACGGATTTCGAGATCAAAGAATCTTTGCACAAGGTCGAATCCGAAGCGGTTCGCAGCTCCATTCTCAACAGCAACAAGCGGCCGGATGGCCGTGGCGCGCGCGACATTCGCCCGATCTACGGCGAAGTTGGCGTCCTGCCCCGCACGCACGGGTCGGCAATTTTCCAACGCGGCGAGACGCAGGCGCTGGTGATGACCACGCTCGGGTCGAAATCTGACACACAAGATATGGACGCGTGGACGGGCGGCCCGACGGAGAAGAAATTCATCCTGCATTATAATTTCCCGCCGTTCAGCGTCGGCGAAACCGGTCGCACGGGTTCCCCGGGCCGGCGCGAGATCGGTCATGGCGCGTTGGCGGAACGCTCGGTCGAACCGATGATTCCCGAAGAAGTGGATTTTCCCTACACCATCCGCGTGACTTCCGAAATCATGGAATCGAATGGCTCGACCTCGATGGCGAGCGTTTGCGGTGCGACGCTGTCCCTCATGGATGCGGGCGTGCCGATGAAAGCGCCCGTTGCCGGCATCTCGATCGGCTTGATCACGGATGAGAAGACAGGCAAGACGGTCACGCTCACCGACATTCTCGGGTCCGAAGATCATTTTGGCGACATGGATTTCAAGGTCGCCGGCACCAGCAAGGGCATCACTGGATTCCAGACGGACCTTAAATTGCACGGGTTGAGCTTTGAGCTGACCAAACAGGCGTTCGAACAGGCGCGGGAAGCCCGGCTCATCATCCTCGGCAAGATGGCCGAAGCCATCCAGTCGCCGCGCGCCGAACTCTCGAAGTACGCGCCACGGATCACGGCGATCCACATCAACCCGGAGAAGATTGGCGCCGTCATCGGGCCGCAAGGCAAGGTGATCAAGGGAATCGTCGAAGCCACCGGCTGTCAAATCGACATCGAGGACGACGGCACGATCCACATCTTTTCCACGGACGGCGAGGCCGCCGACCGCGCCATCGAGCAGATCAAGGCCATCACGGCGGAAGTCGAAGTCGGCAAGATCTATCGCGGCAAGGTGGTCGGTATCAAGGAATTTGGGGCGTTTGTGGAGATCCTGCCGGACAAGGACGGCTTGTTGCACATCAGCGAAATCGCGGATCATCGTATCAAACAGGTCGAAGATGTGTTGAAGCTGGGTGATGAAACCTGGGTCAAAGTGCTGGGAATCGACGACCGGGGCCGCGTCAAGCTTAGCCGCAAAGCGGCGTTGGCGGAGAAGGACGCGGACGCGAAGAAGGAGTAGCTTCTTGGAGAGTTGTCCGACGGCAGCGACGGATTTTCCCCTCCGATCGGGAGGGGAAAATGGTTGCCATCCCTGTCCTGACTTCCTATATATCGGCGGGACGATGTCGTCAGCGTCTCTAACAGGAGGTGGGCCGCATGTGTGTCTTGTCTAAGCGAATGTCTCGAGTTGTATCCGGTATCTTCTGGACTGTTTTGATAGTGGCTGCCATCAGTGGCGCCGGCCGGGTGTTCGCCCAGGAAGCCGGTGCCCGCTGACTCGGTCAAGACAAGGACGCTTTGGGAAATGCTCCAAGCTGGCGGGCCCCTCCTGCTGGTTCTGGCCCTGTTATCGGTCATCACGGCCACGCTGATCATCGAACGTTTTCTCTATTACCGCAGCGTCGAGGGAAGCGCCGGGGAATTACTCCATAAGATCAAGCAGGGCGCGACATTGTCGGACATGCTTCAGGTGACCAACGATGTGTCGGGTGTCGCCGGGCGAGTGATGCGGGCGACGATTCAGGCGGCTCGCGATGGCTATAAACCTGATGAGATCGAAGACCTCGCACAAAGCGCCGTGACCAAGGAACTCATCTCCCTGGAGAAACACCTGCCGTTGCTTGATTCGATGGTGACCATGTGCCCGCTCATCGGATTGTTGGGCACCACGATCGGGATGATCCATTCCTTCAGCGTTGTCGCAGCCATTGGCATGAGTGACCCCACCAAACTGGCTGGCGGCATCTCCGAGGCGCTGATCAACACAGCCGCGGGTCTCGCCGTGGCCATCCCGGCCCTGTTCGCCTACAATTACTTTTCCGGCAAGAAGGAGGTCATCTTGATGAACATGGAAAAGAGCCTCACTGAACTGATCGTGCTCCTCAAGTCCCCCATTCCTCAGTAGGCTCGACCAATGAAGGTCAAGCGTCGCAACATCCGGCGTGCGCGCATCGAGATCATCCCGATGATTGACACGATTGTCATCCTGCTGATCTTCTACATGAGCTTCTCGCGTTTTGCCGAAGTGGAACGCCAGGCCGGAATCAAACTCCCCATCGCGCTTGTCGGCGATCCGTTTGAGAAGCTGCCCAATCAAATCATTGTCAACATGTCTTCGTCCGACAACGTGACCATCGATGGCCAACCCTACAAGCTTAATGACCTTCCCGATTTCCTGCGTCGCGTGCAGTCCACGCATCCGAACCTGAACTCGCTGGTCCTCCGAGGCAGCCGCGCGATGACGTACAAGGATCTCAGCGCGTTCATGACGGTTTGCTCCAAGGCTGGCATTGCCGATGTCACATTCGCGACGGTTCCCAAATGAAACTGAAGCGTCGAATCATCAAGCGGGCGCGTATTGAGATCATCCCGATGATCGACACGATTCTCATGCTGCTGGTGTTCTACATGTCCTTCTCCACATTCAGCAAGCGGGAGAAGCGCTTCAATGCCAAACTGCCCTTGGTGAACTCCGCCCACGCCCCCGCGCAACTGCCTCTCGATATCGTGCTCCACGTGAAAGATCGGGGCAACATCGTCGTCAACGGCGCTACGACGTATGATATTCTTGGGCTTTGCGACGCGATGATGCAACTGGCCATGGCCGGGCAGGACACCACCATCATCATCGAAGCTGACCCCAGTGCCAGTTACCAGGATGTCGTCAGCGCGTTGGACGCGTGCGCCCAGGCACACCTGACCAAGGTCGCCTTGCGCCCGCTTCCGGACAAACTGGCCTCGGCTCAATGACTCCGTCGTTTCACACACGTCGCCCCGTGACCATGTTGGCAGCCCTGCTTCTGCCGATGTATCTAACCCTGCAAGCGCCCGCACAAGAACCGGAATCAGCGACGGCGAAGGCTTATCAGGATGCCAAAGCCCTTTACGACAACGGCAAGGTCGCCGAAGCGCTGGCGGCGTTGCAAGCGTTCGAAGGCCAATACCGGTTCAGCACGGCAGTCCCGCAGGTGATCTATCTTGAGGGCTGGTGCTGGGCCGGAATGCAGAAGTATCGCGAGGCCATCAACACCTTCGATCGCCTGATCAAGGGCTATCCCACTGCCTCCATGATCCCTGATGCGATTTTGAAACAGGCGGAGTGCTATCGGGAGTTAAAGAATTACCCGACAGCCCTGGAGTTGTATCACGAATTTGAAGTGAAGTACCCGGGCCATGAGATGTTGTCGCGTGCCATGCTCGGCGAGGCGTGGACGTTCTTCAAACAGGGCGACCTTGCGTCGGCGCTGGGGATCGCGCAGAAAGTCCGCACCCAATTTGCTGACGATCCCGTCACGGTCCTGGACGCGCAGTTTCTCATCGCCCAAAGCCTGATGGCCGGGAAACAGTACGATGCCGCTCTTCGCGTCTACGACCAAATCCCTCTGGACGCGAATAATGCGCGCACCTCGGAGGGCTTCTTCCTCGCCGGCGAGGCCCTGTTCGAGGCGGGGCGCTGGACCGATGCCATTGCTTGCTATAAACGCGTGCAACCCCGAACCAGTCTGATCGAACACCTTCGCCATCAGATCAACGACCTTCAATCCCACGAGGCGGGCTACGCGCAGCGGGGCGTGCTCTCCAACTTATGAGAGGCAGTTGATCGACCTGCGCCAGCTTCAGGCCAGGTGTGAAGCTGGACCTGACCTGGGCGCATCGGCTCTGTTTCGCATGCGCCACCTGCTACCAGTCACTGGGTCGTCCCGAGGAGGCGTCCGCCGCGTACCGCGAGTTCCTCACGCTGCATCCGAACGACAAGCTCGCCGAGCAAGCCCACCTCGGACTCATCCAAGCGCTGATCGAACGGCGTCGATTCGACGAGGCCGAAGGTGCGGCCAAGGCATTTCAGACCCGTTATCCCGACAGTGCATCTGCCAATGACGCCCAGTTACTCGAAGCCGAAGCCCTTTTCGTATCAGGCAAGATTCCAGAAGCTCTCGACCACTTCCAGAAACTGGCCGCGTCGGACCCTCGATTGCCAATTCTCGAGACCGCAGACTTTCGGATTGGCGACGGCTTCTACACCCTCCACGACTTCGACTATGCACGCGACAGTTTCCTGGCCTTCGTGCAACAGCACCCTACCAGCAAGATGATGCCAGATGCCTTGTTCCGACTGGGTCGGTGCTACTTCGAGATCTCTCAGAAGGCAAGCGATCCGGCGACCGCTCGCGCGAACCTCGCTGACGCCGTCAAGACTTACGAGCAACTACGCGCGACTTACCCGTCCAACTCTTTGATCCCCGAAGTCACCTTCCAACTCGGCTACCTTAACGCCTGCCTCGCAGCCCACGATGGTGATCCAACGGGCAAACCGAGTGGCACAGCACACTTCGAGAAGGCGGTAGCGTCGTTCCAGGAATTCGTCACCCGCTGGCCTGAGAACCCTCTCGCAGCGGAAGCTCTCTATCAACTCGCACGCAATCAATTCGGCCTGGGGCGTTTCGACAACGCCATTGGCTCCTACCGGAAACTTGTCGAGGGATTCCCGGACAGCACGTTTGCGGCGCTTGCCGTATATGAAATCGCCAACTGTTATGGGGCGGAAAACAAGCGCGCAGAAATGGTGGAACAATTCCGTACCTTCGTGACGCGCTATCCGAACCACCCGCGCGTTGGCAGCGCTCTTTACTCGATCGCTTCGCAAATGGAACGCGACATGAAGACAGACGAAGCCCTCGCGGCGTACCGCGACATCACAGCACGAGCCGTAACGACACCGAATGTGACGGCGGATCTCCGCAAGGCAGCCATTGCTTCGGAACTGCGTATCGCCGCGATTCTTGAAGCTCGTGGGGATATTGCCCATGTCGTAGCGAACTGCGAGGAGACGCTAAGTAGATTCCACGAAGATCCCCTGGCGGTAAATGCCATGATTGGGCAGATTGCTGAAGCATACAAGTCTGCGAGAAGATTCAACGATGCGTACGCCTGCCTCGACCATCTGGCCGCTCAGTATCCACAAAACGCCAATGTCCGGATTGCCACGCTTACCAGCACCATTGATCTGGCGCTGGCCGAGGGTGATTCGCCCCGCGCGTACGCAGCCGCGCAGCAACTGCTCGGCGACCCCGAGAAGCACCGTCTGCCGTCGGCCAGCTACATCGCCATTGGCGACGCCCTCCTCCATCGCGGAGAACTCATCCAAGCCAGGCAAGCGTACAAAAATTCACTCACACTTTATCCAGACGACATGCTCACCGCGCCACGGGCCCGGCTTGGCTTGGGGGAAACCGAGTTGGCAATGAATCAACTCGACGACGCCGAAGAGATCTTCGGTCAGATGGTCTCGAACACCCCACCGGGGGTGCTCCATAATCGCGCCGAGTTGGGCCTTGCCAAAGTCCAGCTTGCCCGTGGCAACGGTGGAGATTCGCAGAATCCTCACAACGCGAAGGCGATTGAGCTTCTCACCGCGGTCATGGTTGGTGCAACGGGTGAGAGCTCGGGTGAAGCCGCCTACCTGCTGGGCAACTACTATTTTTCGTTTGGCGGCGACGAACAGCAAAACAAGAAGACCGCGTTGGCATACTATCTCCGTGCATCGCTGTTGATGAGCGGCCCGCATGGCGAGGAGGCAGCATTTCGCAGTGGGCAATGCGACAAGGCGCTCGGCAATCCGCAGATGGCGCGTCGTGCATTTGAAACTTATTTGCGGCGATTTCCCAATGGCCTGTTTGCCGCCGATGCGAAGAAGGAGTTGGAATCCCTGCCTGCCCAACCGCGGCAGTCCTGACGGATGAAGGCCTCCATCAAATTCCTGACATGGTTGGCGGCAAACACGCGCCTCTTGTACGCTTTCCTTATTGCTCTGCTGATACACGTCACGTTGATCGCGGCGTTCGGCTGGATCAAGATCGGAGCCAATCGCCCGAGAATCGTTGCGTCGTTCGACGCGGGTGTGCTCCCGCCGTCTGCCGCCGACAAGGACGCGCAAAGCCCGAACGCCGCTTCCCACGAGTTCAACTACAATGGCCCGACGCTCGGCGCGGGTGGTGGTACGAGTGGAAAAGGTCCCGGTGGGGTCCCAACAGCTGGCGGAGGCACGGTCGAATCCTACCGGGCGCACCTCACGACTCCATCCGCGCAAGTCGGTAAGGAGTCCATAGCTGACGTGATCGGGGTCGTGAGTGACGGCGCGACGGCGATTGCGCGACCGGAGGGTGGTCCAACCGGCGTGGGTTTGATGGCCCCGAGCGGGCTCGGTGACACCACGATTGGCACTGCGGGAATCAAGGGACCTGGTGGCGGTATTTTGGGAGCACGCATGGGGCCACAACGCGCGAGCAGTCTCAACCAGTACAACGGCAGCGCCGAAACCGAGCGCGCGGTCGTGGCCGGATTGCGGTGGCTCAAGACACACCAGGAAGCGAATGGTTCATGGAGATGCGGCGAAAGTACCGCTGCCGGCACTGCCTTGGCCACGCTGGCCTTTCTCGGGCACGGGGAGACACCCGATTCTGTCGAATTCGGTGATGCCGTCAGCAGAGCACTGGACTATTTGTCGCTCCACGTGGGCCGCGACGGGCTCGTTTCCGATGCATCGCAAGATTACATCGGCGGTGGCTCCCAAGGCCTGGTGGCTCTCGCGCTTGCGGAAGGGTATGCGATGACGCAATCCCCTGTGTTGCGCGATCCGCTGGAACGGGCGTTGAATGTGATCATTCGCGGACAATCGGCCGCCAAGGACAATCCCCAACATGTGGGCGGATGGCGCTATCGCCCGTCGTCCGATGATTCGGATGTGTCGGTCACAGGATGGATGATCATGGCACTGACGTCGGCCCGTGTGGCCGGGCTGAATGTTCCGCCGGAAGTTTACAACAAGGCCGCACAATTTCTCTGGAACATGTATGACGTGAAGGACCCCGGCTTCGGTTATCAAACGCCGGAGCGATCACCGTCCATGACCGCCATTGGCGTATTCAGCCAGCAACTCCTTAGCAATGGCAAGGACCAGCGCATCCAGTCTGCCCTTGACTACCTCCGGGAGCAAAGGGTCGAATGGGACAAAACCCAGGGCGATTACGTCCTCTATGGCTGGTATTACATCACGCAGGCGATGTTCCAAGCTGGTGGTCCGTACTGGCAGTACTGGAACCGGGAGATTCGCGACATCCTCATCAAAAAGCAATTCGGTGACGGCCGCTGGATGCCGCCCCCCAACAGCACGATGGAAACCCGAGAACTCGCCGCGACACCCGCCTACTCCACCGCACTCGGCGCGTTGATCCTCGAGGTGTATTACCGCTTACCGCCGATGGATCGACTGAGCGAGCAGGGTAAAAACGCGATTACCGTGCCCCACTAGGGCCGCGAGACGCTTCGAGGTTTTGCGGAGAGCCTGCGGTGCTGGCTAGGGTTTGCGTGCGCCCGGCTGGCACTCGGGTTTGTCTTTCCCGAGCGGCTCTTTCTTGGCGGTGATGTTGGCCGCGCCCGCGAGCTTGTCGCGGTTTTCCGCGATGAATGGCTTCCACTTCTCCGGCACATCGCTTTCCGTAAAGATTGCCTCCACCGGGCAGACCGGCACACATGCCGTACAGTCGATGCATTCGTCCGGATGAATGTACAACCGATCATCGACTTCGTAGAAACAATTCACGGGACAAACTTCCACGCAATCGGTGTACTTGCAGCCGACACAGGGTTCACACACAATGTGTGCCATAATCTATCTCCTCTTCTTCATTGAAATCGCGGCGGTGAAACTGAGCACGTCCTTGGTGATATGCTATACTGCGACTCGTGAGCATTGCCAAGAGTAAACTGATGGCGCGCTGTCGCGCCATCTTACGGCGATTGCGGGCCGCTTACCCGGAGGCGCACTGTGCCTTGCATCATCGGAACCCGCTCCAACTCCTCGTCGCCACGATCCTCAGCGCCCAATGCACCGACCAACGTGTCAATCTCGTCACGCCGGCCCTGTTTCGGCGTTACCACAGTGCTGCCGATTTCGCGACGGCGCGGCCGGCGGAACTTGAGGCCATGATTCGCAGCACCGGCTTTTTTCGGAACAAGGCGCGCTCGATTCGGAATTGCTGCCAGAGCCTCGTCACGGAGTACGGCGGCCGGGTGCCCGACACGCTCGATAGATTGATCCAACTGGACGGTATCGGACGCAAGACCGCCAACGTGGTGTTGGGCGTCGCCTATGGCAAGGCCGAAGGCATCGTCGTGGACACGCACGTCTCACGGCTCGCCCGCCGCATGGGGCTAACTCGTCAGACGACGCCCGAAAAGATCGAGCAGGCCCTCATGAAAATCGTCCCGCGCCAGAATTGGATCGACTTCTCACATTTGCTGATCTGGCACGGACGAAAACGTTGCACCGCCCGCAAGCCGGACTGCATCCAATGTGAAATCGCAGAACGTTTGTCCAAAGATAGGAGTCAAATCATGAAAGAGCTTAGTGAAGGCGACCGAGCCCCGGCATTCAAAGAACTCGGCGCGAACAAGGGCAAGACTGTTGTTCTCTGCCTTTACCCCAAGGACGACACGCCCGGGTGCACCACCGAGGCGTGCGAACTGCGGGATGCGCACAAGCAAATAGCCAACAAGAACGCCGTCGTGCTCGGCGTGAGTCCCGACTCGGCCAAATCACACGAGAAATTCTCCACGAAATTTAATCTACCGTTCACGCTCGTTCCCGACGAGGACCACAAAATCTGCGAGGCGTACGGCGTGTGGAAAGAGAAGTCCATGTACGGCAGGAAATACATGGGCGTCGAACGCACTACCTTTATCATCGGACCCGACGGAACCATCACAAAGATTTTCCGCAAGGTCAAACCTCCCGGCCACGCTGAAGAAGTGCTGGCGGCCATCTGAGCACCCGCTGTCCTGGGCGTCCGATGAAGGCCATTATCACAGGCGCACGCGGGACGGTGGGGTCCGCGTTGTCAAACCATCTGACCGTGAAGGGTCACCAAGTTGTCGCGTGGGATCGTGCTGCAGAGCCGATTGATGGGTATCAGCCGATGGAGGATTTCGTCCGGCAGGAACAACCGGACGTTCTCTTCCACTTGGCAATTGCTTCCCGATCCACGGGCGTGGCGAATGAATCCTGGCTCGTGAATTATGAATGGACCAGTGAATTGGCATGGATCACGAGGCAACTCGGCGTGCGCTTCGTATTCACCAGTACGGTCATGGTATTTTCGGACAACGCCAAGGGGCCATTCACAGTAGATTCACAGCCCGACGCCACGAAGGGCTACGGTTATGAAAAGCGCATGGCTGAACAGCGCGTGTTTTTTCAGAACCACGATGCCGTCGTCGCGAGGCTTGGCTGGCAGATTGGCGAAAAGGTTGGCTCCAACAACATGATCGATTTCTTTGAGAAGAAAGCGGCTACCGGTGAAGGCATTGCGGCGAGTCGCAAATGGTATCCGGCATGTTCGTTCGTGCGCGACACCGCCGCAGCTCTGACATGGCTCGCCTCGGCAAAGCCCGGCCTCTACCTGATCGACTCAAACACGAGCTGGAATTTCTACCAGATTGCCTCGGCACTCAATGAAAAGCATGGCCGCCGTTGGAATGTAGTCGCGAACGATGATTTCGTATTCGACCAGCGTATGGTTGACCCGCGCGTTCCCATACCGTCGCTGCAAGATACGCTCCCGACACTTCCTTGATGTTGGGTTGCCAACTGACAGCTATGGCAGCCGGTGCGTTTCTTTCACGAGCTTCGCGAACATCTGGGTCTTGTGGAGGAGATGCGGGTCTTTGTCGAGTTCGGCGACGGTTCTATCGAGGCGATAGGACCAGTTGCCTTCGCTGACGGCGCCGGGAACGTTGAACCGGCCCTCCGTGCCAAACACGTCGGTAATCATGAACACGGCGAGCCATGAATTGGAGTTCAGCACCCCGTGCAAGATGAGCTTGTGGATCTCATCGTTGAATGCACGCGGCGGCGTCTGGTGGTCCGCACCGCAATACTCCATCCAACGCGTGAGATCCTTGTAGGCCTCGTCCGATTGGTGGCGTGCGTTCGCATCCTGGCTATTCTTGCCTGCGTCGACCTTCTCCCACAACCCACGCCACATCTTGGCGATCGGATCATGGTCGTGCGTCGCTGGCGTCGCGAGTGAGAGCCGCGGGTAGGTTTTGCCGTCCAGAAATGAGAGATTTTTCTCGCGCAGGAAGTGCGGGATCTTGTAGCCGGGGATTTTCAGGTGGTCGAGGACGATCGGAACATACGGGGGAACGACTCCGAGGTCTTCGGCGACAACGGTCGTATCGCCCGCGGCCGCCAGCACCATCGCCAGCAATTCCTCGCCCTGCTTCTGATTGAACTTCGCGCCTTCGGGCGTGTCGTCGGCATACGGCTGGAAATGCGGCATCCGTCCGCCCGTTTGTTTCACCGCTTCTTCCTCGGTCAGGGGCAGGAACTTGTCGTTGTACTTCGGCTGCCACGGGAACGAGTAGATGCGGAAGAAGCCGAGCACGTGGTCGATGCGGAAAAGATGGAACGTCTTATGGATGTTGCCGCAGCGAATCCGCCACCAGTCGTGGTTGCGCTCGCGCGACACGTCCCATTTGTAGAGCGGGATGCCCCAGTTCTGGCCCCATTTTTCGGTGAAGGGATCGACCTTGAAGTTTCTCTCGGGCGGGCAACCGCCGCTCCAGTCGAGGTTGAAAATGGCGCGGTTGCCCCAGACGTCGGAGCTGTAGCGGTTGACGCCGAACGGGATGTCCCCCATCAAGTAGACCTTGCTGCGCGTGCCGTGGTCCTTGATTTTCGTCCATTGGTCGTACGCAATCCATTGCATGTACGCGCAAAACAGGATCCGCTCCGGCGTATTCGTCGCGCTGTTTCGTCGGCAACGAGAGGAACCATGACCACGGCCTTTTTCGGGTTCTGGCGGTCCAGCGGCCATTCATCCCAAGTCGGCCAGTTGTGATAATCCTCCATCAACACGCGGAACATGGCGTAGTCGGAAATCCAGTCGCCATTCTCGGCGAGAAACGCGCGGAAGGCATCACTGCGCTCGGTCTTTTTGTTCCAGTGCTTGGTGAGGAACGCATCGAACGCCGCGCGGAGGAGCGAACGCTTCAGTTCCTTCACTTTCGTGTATTTCACCGGGCCAGCGCGAAGTTCTTTGAACAACTCGGGCGCGGCGATCTCCTTGAACTTCGCGGCGGGCAAATCCGGAATGTGCTCGGGCGAGATGGCGATGGTCGTCGGATCGAGCGCCATCGAACTGATGGCGTTGTACGGCGAATTGTCGTCGCTCGTCTCGTTGATCGGCAACACCTGCAAGATGCCGATCCCGTGCTTGTGACACCAATCGATCATCTGGTGCACGCCCTCGGTGTCCCCAATGCCGAGATCGTTTTCGGTGCGAATGGAAAACACGGGACAGAGAACGCCGGCCAGTTTCTTCTCGGGAGAAAGTTTCATTTACAATTACAATCTCGCGACCTTCACGTCGAAGATGTCTTTGTCCGCTTTGATTTCGGCGAGGACTTCGTCGCTGGGGGCGCTGTCGAGATTGAGGACGGTGAGGGCCTGGCCGCCGGCTTTGTCGCGGCCGAGGGACATGCTGGCGATGTTGACGCCGTGTTTGCCCATGATCGAGCCGATCCAGCCGACGATGCCGGGGCGATCCTTGTTGCGCATCATGAACAGCACGCCGGTCGGCACGGCTTCGACGGGCATGTCGTTGATGCGGACGATGCGCGGGTTGTTGGCCGAACCGTAAAATGTGCCGGACAAGCTCGCGGACTGGCCATCCACAAACGCGCGGACGTTGATCAACTCCGCATAATCAATCGGGCTCGCTGCTCTTCACTTCACCGACGCGAATGCCGAGCGTTTGCGCGATCACGGGCGCGTTGACGTAATTCACGTCGCCGCCCTGCGCATTTTCGAGGAACCCCTTCAACACCGCGCGGCTAATCGGCCCGCTCTCCAATTCACCCGCTTTGCCGCAAAACTCGATGACGAGCCGCTCGACGCGCGGCGGAGCGATCTGCGCGAGCAACCGCCCCATCTTCTCGCCGAACGTCAGGTACGGCTGCAAGCACCGCGAGCACTTTGGCGTCGATGGTCGGCATGTTCACCGCGTTGCGGATGGTGCCGCCCGCCAGAACGTCGGCAATCTGCTCGGCCACTTCGATACCGACCGATTCCTGCGCTTCCGTTGTCGACGCGGCCAAGTGCGGGGTCATGACCACCGTGTCCAGTTCCCGCAACGGCAATTCCTTCGGCGGTTCCTGTTCGTAGACATCCAACGCGGCGCCGGCGACCTTGCCGCTTTTGATGGCGTCGTACAAATCCTTCTCGTTGATGATGCCACCGCGGGCGCAATTGATCAGCCGCACGCCATCCTTCATCTTCGCAATGGCGTCCTTGTTGATCATGCCGCGCGTCTGGTCGGTCATCGGGACATGGACCGTGATGAAATCGGAACGGGCATAGATTTCGTCGAGTTCGACGACCTCGACCTGCAACGCTTTCGCGCGGCTCAGGCTCAAAAAGGGATCGTAGGCCAGCACGCGCATGCCGAACGCAATCGCGCGCCGGGCCACTTCCGTGCCGATGCGTCCCATGCCGATGACGCCGAGCGTCTTGTTGTACAGCTCGACGCCTTCGAAGGATTTGCGGTCCCACTTCCCCGCTTTCATCGTGGCGTGGGCTTGCGGGATGCTGCGCGCCAGCGCCATCATCATCGAAAATGTGTGTTCGGCGGTGGAAATCGTGTTCCCGCCGGGCGTGTTCATGACAATAATGCCACGGCGCGTGGCGGCGTCCACATCGACGTTGTCCACGCCAACACCCGCGCGACCGACGACACGCAGTTTCCTGGCGGCTTCGATGACGCGCTTGGTGACCTTCGTCTGGCTGCGGACGATCAGTGCGTCATACTCACCGATGATCTCGCAGAGCTGGTCTTCTTTGAGGCCCGTCTTTACGTCGACTTGAAAGGACGGATTTTTACGCAGCATTTCCACTCCCCGCTCGGAAATGGGGTCGGCAACAAGTATTCTCATGGTCATAATGAATGATGCGAAACGCGGCGGTTGCTTTTGGCATCCAATTTGCGATGTTAGCGCGCGATGCACAAGGAAAAATCATGAGGGACGTAAGGCTGTACACACGCCAATGGTGCGGGTGGTGCGCCGATGCCAAGGGAACATGATCTTGGGCAGGTTCATTCGCGGCGCATTGTAAACCCCTCCCGTAAACAGAATCTCAAACAGGATGCTTTTCGTTACGAGACGCTAGCGCTCTCGTGCTCTAGCAACCAGTCAATTGACCCCGATTATCCAAACCTTGGCGGCATCTCCTGTTCTTTCCACGCCGACTGCGAGTTTCATTTCATTACATAGACCAGACTTCCCAACAGTGAAATTTTCACCTACTGCCGTTTGTCTTTCTTCAGGTACGGCAACGGCAATCGGCGTGTCTCGCTGTAGCCCTTTCAACTCTTTCTGCAATTCTCCGACCGTGGTGATGATTGTCATGTTTTTCTCCGTTTCAAATCCAATATAGCCGTCTAACTACGTCAACAAAACCTTCAACGGCTGCACTCTGCCAGCCAAAGAAAAGTTCTGCCACTCAACGAAGTACACTCTTCCGCCTTCCCGTATTCGGATATGCATTTCCTTTTGTCCGTTGTAGTCGTGGCGGCACTTGCCAAGTAGAGTCCCCGACTCCTTCGGGTCCAGCATCACGAAATTCACATCTCTTCGGTCTCTCATCAGAAATGCCACAAATCTGTCCCCCCACTCTTCCCATTCCTCTTGCTGAATGCCATACCACCATTGCGATGTACTTACTTGGAAACTAGAGTAGAGCACGAATATCTCTCTGCCATTGAAAATCAGCGTCCTGCCGTCCAGCGCATACGGTCCCAATGGCGGTTTGAGAAATTCTCCAAGGGCGAGCCTACATCGTTTTCCGTTTTCTCTTGGCGTTAGCATTATTACTCCCAATCCGTTCGGCCAGACTTCAGGTTGATTGTCCCCCGTTTTCGAGAAATAACAACCAAAAACAATCGACATTCTACCCGTATAAACATTCGCTTCTTTTCTATTGCGGGCTAGCGCTCTCGCAGCCCCTCAGCCAACAACACGAAACGACAAAGACCCCAAGCGTCGCTCCCTACGATCGTTCATACACTCTACTCCCTACCTTGAAAATAAAGGAGTAGAGCGGATGAACGACAATCAACGTTGGACAAGAGCCGTAATGGAGCGAGACAATTGGCTGTGCCAGAACTGCGGCACGACAAAACATCTGGACGCCGCGCACATCATCGGAAAAAACGTCAATCCCGCCCTTCGACACGACGTTCATAATGGAGTCACCCTGTGCCGAGCCTGCCATCAGTTCTATCATTGTTTCCCCAGTCAATTTCGATGTTTCGCTGAGGCATTCCAACAGGGTGACACAATTAACGATGTCGAAGAACGGGATTGACGTTTTTCACATTAACGTGCGCAGCGTCCAGATGTTTTCGCAGTTCTGTCACACCAATTGCTGCGCTCCGATGGCTCCTGTCCAACACGCGACGCAACGAACCCAACGGCACCATTTACAACAACACCCTGCAAGCAGACACCCCTCCTTATCGGTAGCCCCGCGCGTCCCGCATGCGGGCCTGCGCGGGGTCTTCGCCACCCCGCATCCGCAACGCCCACCTCACTGCTCAAAATCCTCCACGTTAAAACCCGCGTCCAAGGACTGGTCTTCCCCCTCGTAAGCAGCCCAGGTACAGAAACACAGCACACAAACACCCCTCTATTGTCTCGCGGGGGGCCGCACCCTGTGAACAGGGGACCCGCCGCCCTTCCCAGACGCACGACCCGACGCCAAGAGCCGTGCCCTAGTCCCACACCACGCATTCGGCAACAACCCCTGTACTTCGTCGCAAAGCTCCTGCGCCTGCAACACTTCCGCACCGCCACATTGCGCGCAGTACTGCTCCTCCTCCGACGGGCCACCCGCTACAAGGCCCCCTGTAATTTCAACACCGCAACCCGCACAATATTTCCTCTTTTCCCTTTTCATTGCTCAAAATCCTCCACGTTAAAGCCCGCATCCAACGACTGATTGTCCCCCTCCCACGCATCTCCCCCGCCCGACATCCCCCCGCGAAATCGATCGTAATCGGCCCCCAAGTCCAAGTTTCCCGCCGACCACGCGGCATACAAATCCCTCGCCCGCTCCCAAATCCGACCATGCGGCTCCCCCGTAAACCGCGTTCCCCACGCCAGACGACGACACTCCGCCATTGGCGAATCAATGAGGAAATCCCGCATGACCGAACGCCCCTTGAAATCCCCGTGCGAACCCATCAGATGAAAACCTAGCCCCCGACGGCCTGCCCCCTTGCCCATCTCCTTCCACATATAGCCTGGAGCGCCCAGACGCTTAATATTGCAACGCCCCACAAACCCATTCCCCACCTGCTTCGCTTTCTCGACCGCCTCCAAATCCTGCCACCCATCCGCCGCATAATGCCCATGGATGCGCCCGCCACGCCTGCCCCATTCAACCACCCACGTCAGGCAAGTACCCGTCAACCGCACCAGCTTGCGCCGAAACAACGCCGAATCGGTCAACACGTCCCGGATATGGACCTCCAATTCATCCGTGGGTAGCTTAAATGTCCAAGTACCGAAGGTCGCTTCATCCCCCTTCACATGGGCCGCCGCTCGTATCGCCTCGACGTTCTGCGCGATCACCAACATCCCATGAAGGACACGCTCGGAAACTCTGCCGACGTAGTGGTCTTCAAAATCAGACAGCAGATCGGCGGAAAGGAAGAGGTCATCCCGACGGTAAACCACATGTATTCCCGCCGACGGAAAATCAAACTGCCGCATAAACACACCTCACAATTGATGATTGTTTGGTGTTCGCCTAACAACGCTTTTTCAGCGTCCGACGTCGCTAATCTGCGGCAATAATTTTCGGTAAGAGTCCGAACGAACACGTCGTTTACTAATAAGCACAGCTTAGCAAAAACGTCTGATCTGTCAACGACAAAACCTCTCTGGAACCCCTTCTTAAATACTTTTCCAAATTAACTTCTAAAAACTATAATACTCTAAAAATCTTCTCCTCGTGAAACCTTCCTGTCATGTTGTGCATTCTATTAACAAGGAAAAATCATGAGGGACGTAAGGCTGTACACACGCCAATGGTGCGGGTGGTGCGCCGATGCCAAGGAATATTTGAAGGCGCATGACATCCCGTTTCAGGAAATCGACGTGGGCCACGACCCTGCTGCCGACGAGGAAATGCAGCGGTTATCGGGCCAGCGTTACGTGCCGACCATTGTGATCGACGGCCACGTGCTGGCCAATTTCGACACCGGACAGCTCGAAAAGTTTCTCGCGAAGCTCAGCCCCGAAAGCCTTCGGGGTTAATGCTTCATCCAACTGACCAGCCACACGATGCCGTGAGTGGTCACGCACGCGGCAGCCGCCGCCAACAGATCGTCCAGCACGATGCCGATCCCGCCGGAAAAATCCTGCGCGTCGCGAATGGGGGACGGCTTCCAGATATCGAAGAGCCGGAACATCGCGAAGCCCACGGCGACCTGCCACCACCTTGTTCCCAGCCCGATCAGCGCGAGCGGCATGGCCACGATCTCGTCGATGACCACACTGGGTGGATCGGGATGGTGCATGATGTCGGACGCTTCGCCCGCGCACCAGACTGCAAATCCGATGGCCAGCACCAGAAACACGACACGCAGCCACGGGTGATGTTCCTGGTTCAGGGCCCACCAGAACCCGACGCCGACGACCGAGCCGTCCGTGCCCGGCGCGACCGGCAGATAGCCGACGCCGAACCCGGTGGCCAGAAACTTGATCAGTCGCTCACGCATCGCGGAAGAAAAACTGCCCGTTCTTGAAAAAGTAGATGATACCGGAGATCAACGTCAGACTGACGGTGATCAGCATCAGGGTGAAAGCCACGCGCGAAAACGCGACATTGAACTGGTCATAATCGACGCCGAAGCACTTCCAGTCCTCGCGCACTGCCAGACCGATCAGGATTACGATAATCGTGACCATTTGGGACACGGTCTTGTGCTTGCCGAACCCTTCGGCCCGCAACACCACGCCCTGTTGGCCGGCCACCAGCCGCAACCCTGTCACCAGAAAATCGCGCGCGACGATCACCAGCGTCATCCAAGCCTGCACCAACGGCACGTTGGCGCCACGATAGCTCGGCTGCTCGATGAAACAGATGAACGCGGCGGTCGTGAGGACCTTGTCGGCGAGTGGATCCATCAATGCGCCGAACGCGGTCTCGATCTTGTATCGGCGGGCGTACCAGCCGTCCCACCAATCGGTCAGGCTGGCGATGATAAAGATAACCAGGGCCGTCGTTTTCCCAAACGGGAAGTGGGAGAGTACCAGACCGTGAGGCGGCAAGAGCAGCGCCATGACGAAAAGCACCGTCAGGCCGATTCGCGCGACGGTGAGCCGGTTGGGCAGGTTCATTCGCGGCGCATTGTAAACCCCTCCCGCCGCAAAACAAGCCCGTTACGCGGGTTCCTATATGGGCTTGACCGGTATTGGAGATCGCGTATAATTGCGCTGGTTGATTAATTGGCGACACGAAAAAGTGGGTCGAAGAACCCACTTTTTTGTTCCCCGGATGGGGTGTGCTGCCCGAGGATAAAGAACGCTTATGAACGGCGAATTGATAGTAGCGGTGGAGTATTTTCATCGCGAGAAAGGCATCGACAAGGAAGTCCTGTTCCAAGCCGTCGAGTCGGCGTTACTACAGGCTTCCAAGAGGAGTGTTGGTCCCGCCAACGACCTGCGTATCGAGATCGACCGCAAGACCGGCAACATCCGCGCCCTCGCCAAGCAATTGGTGGTCGAAAACGTCGTCAACAAGCAAGATGAAATCTCGTTAACGGACGCCCGGCGCCGCGCGCCGAACATCCAACTCGGGGAAAGCATCGAAGTCGAGGTCACCCCGCAGAATTTTGGGCGGATTGCCGCCCAGACGGCCAAACAGGCGATGCTACAGCGCATCCGGCAGGTTGAGAAGAACATGGTGTTCGAGGAGTTCAAGGGACGCGGCGGCGACATCCTGTCGGGAACCGTGCGACGCTTCGAGCGTAGCGACGTCATTATCGACCTGGGCAAGATTGAAGGTATCATGCCCAGCCGCGAGCGCGTCCCGACGGAGGAATACCAGCCCGGTGATCGCATTCGCGCGTATACGCTGAGCGTCGACAACGCGATTCACGGTCCTGAGATCATTCTGTCTCGCAGCCATCCGGATTTTGTCCGCAAGCTCTTTGAACTCGAAGTTTCGGAAATCGCCGACAAAACCGTCGAAATCAAGGCCATCGCCCGCGAGGCGGGCTTTCGCACCAAGATTGCCGTCCTGTCGCATGACGACAAGGTTGATCCGGTCGGTGCTTGCGTGGGCATGCGCGGGATGCGGGTGAAGAACATTGTGCGCGAACTCAGCGGAGAAAAGATCGACATCATTCGCTGGGACCCGAACGTTCGCCAGTACGTCACCTTTGCCCTGGCCCCCGCCAAGTTAAAGAACCTCGTCATTGACGAAGCCCGCCATTCCGTGAAGATTATTGTGGATCCAGACCAATTGTCACTGGCGATTGGCAAAAAAGGGCAGAACGCGCGCCTGACGGCCAAGCTGACCGGATGGAACATCGAGATCGAGAAGGAAGAATCCGCCGAGCTTGGTTTCGAGGAGAAAGTCAAGCGTGCCGTCGAAGAGATGGCGGGGATCCCCGGGATTCCGCGCGAGGCGGCCGAGAGCTTGGTTAAGGGCGGGTTCCATTCGCTCGAGGGTTTATTATCGGCGGATTTGAATGATTTGACGGACATGCTGGGGGGCGCTGAAACGGCCGCGGCAGTACAGCAAGCGGCGAACGCGGAGCAGGAGCGTCGCGAGGCAGCCCAACCATCGGAGGGTGACAAACCGGCCTCATGAGTATTCGGGTACATGATCTGGCCAAGCGGTGCGGCCTGTCGAACAAGGAAATGATCGACAAGCTGCACGTGATGAATTATCCCGTCAAGAGTCACTCCAGCACGGTCGATAAGATCACCGCCGAATCGATCGAGAAGGAATACGGGTACGTTCCACCGCCCCCTCCGGCACCCGAACCAATCGCCGCGCCGGCTTCCCCTGCGCCTGAACTCGCCGGGAAGACGGAGGCAACGACGGCGGTTGCCACGTTGCCGCCACCACCCGTGGCTACCGAACCGCCGAAGGTCATTGTCGAACCTGCCAAACCGCCGGTGGTGAAAGTGGCAACGAGTGCGGTGGTGTCACCACCACCACCGGCCATTCCGCCCAAGTCTCCGCCCGCCGCTGTGCCGCCGAAGCCGACGACGCCACCGAGGTCGCAGCCAACGGTGAAGATCACGACAGCTCCGCGTCCAACACCGCCGCTGGCGCCGGCCCCCAAGCCCGTACCGTTGCCAGTGGGACCGTCACAGCCCGCTTTCATTGTTGATGACAAGGGCAACAAGGTTATCCAGATGAAGCCGCCCGTCGTGGTGCGCGAACTGGCGCAGCGCATCGGCGTAAGGCCGCACGTGCTGTTGTCCGAGATGATGGAGATGAGCGTTTTTGCCAATCTTACCGAGACCGTCGGGGAAGACATTGCCCGCAAGATTTGCGAGCGGCACGGGTTCCTCTTCGAGTTGGAAAAGCGCGAGCGCGGGGCCGGTATGGTTCACGCCCCGCCCCGGAAGGTCGAACCCCTGGAAGTCGGCGAACAAGCGACCGATCTGAAGCCACGCCCGCCCGTGGTCACGGTGATGGGCCACGTCGACCATGGGAAGACCTCGTTGCTCGACGCAATACGTAAGACGGATGTCGCCGCTCACGAAAGCGGCGGCATCACCCAGCACATCGGCGCCAGTGTGGTATCGCTTCCGGGTGGCAAGACCATCACGTTCCTTGACACCCCCGGCCACGAGGCATTCACGAAAATGCGGGCCCGGGGCGCCAACGTCACGGACATCGCCGTGCTGGTCGTGGCCGCAGATGACGGCATCATGCCCCAGACGATCGAAGCCATCAGCCACGCCAAAGCAGCGCAGGTCCCGATTCTCGTCGCCATTAACAAGTGCGACCTGCCGACGGCGAACCCGGATCGCGTCAAGAAACAGTTGCAGGAACACGGTCTGAGCGCGGAATCGTGGGGTGGCGACACCATCACCGTCGACGTTTCGGCGACCACGAAGAAGGGTCTCGACACGTTGCTGGAGATGATTTTGTTGCAAGCCGAGATCATGGAACTGAAAGCCAGCCCGAAGGTGCCGGCGAAAGGCAATGTGATCGAGGCGCAAATCGAGCCCGGCTTGGGACCAACGGCTACGGTCCTGGTGCGCAAGGGAACACTTCACGTGGGGGACGGCATCGTCTGCGGGCCGTTCTGGGCAAAGATTCGCGCGCTGGTCAACGATAAGGGCCACCGCATCAAGGAAGCGCCGCCCTCGACGCCCGTCAAGATCGTCGGGCTCTCCGGCCTGCCCGAGGCCGGCCTCGAGTTCAACGTCATGAAGACCGACAAGGAGGCGCGCGCCCTCAGCGAACAACGCCAGCAGGACGCCCGCGGATCAACCACGGCGCAACCGCGCGGTTCACGGCTCGAAGACCTGATGACCCAGATCCAGGATGGCGAAATGAAGAAGCTGCGCATCGTGCTCAAGGCCGATGTGCAAGGCTCCCTGGAAGCCATCGCGGATTCTCTGCGCAAACTGAAGAGCGACAAGATCGAACTGGACATTCTCCATGGCGCGGTCGGGAGCATCACGGAAAACGATGTCCTGCTCGCCAGCGCCTCGGAAGCCGTCATCATCGGATTTCGGGTCAAGACCGAGAGCGGCGTCACCGACACGGCCAAACACGCCAACGTGCAGATCAAGTTGCACACCATCATCTATGAATTGATCGAGCAGGTGGAAGAATCGATGGAAGGTCTGTTGGAGCCGGAATCGAAGGAAGCCGTCATCGGTCATGCCGAAGTCCGCAAGGTGTTCGAGCTTTCCAAGGGGTCGCCGGTGGCCGGGTGTGTGGTCACGGATGGTCGGATCGCGCGCAGTGCCCGCGTGAGGTTGTTACGACGCAAAGCCGTCCAGTATGAGGGCCGCATTGCCAGCCTGAAGCATTTCCAGGATGACGTGCGCGAGGCCAAGGCCGGTTCCGAATGCGGGTTGCGCCTGGAGAATTTTCCGGGAATCCAGGAAGGCGACGTCCTGGAGTGCTATACGGTCGAGAAGGTCGCCGCGAGTTTGTAACCCAATCACTCAACCGCCCAACACGGAGGACGAAACACGGAATGATTTCGGTCGTGCCGCCCTTTCTACTCTTCCCCTGGGCCGCTATCATCATGAGCAGTCATCGAATTGAACGAGTTTCCGAATTGGTCAAGCGCGAGGTCAGCGAGGTCGTGCAGGGATTGAACCTGACCGACTGTGGTTTCATTACGATCACGGCGGCGGAAGTCAGTCCCGATCTCAAGGATGGCCGGATCTATCTGAGTGTGATCGGTTCGGCGGCGCAGAAGCAACGCGCCCTGGACGTGCTGGAGCGCCAGCATGGCCACATCCAATACGAATTGGCGCACCGCATCGTGTTGAAATACACACCGCGGTTGAAGTTTGTTCTCGATGAAACCGAGGCGCGGGCCAGTCACATCGAGCATTTGCTCGACGAACTCGAAGGCGAACCGCCCGATGAGTGATGTTGTCCATCAGATCAGCGAATTGTTGCGCAGCCAGAGCACGTTCCTGGTGCTGACCCATTACCGGCCCGACGGCGACGCCGTGGGCTCGCAACTGGCGCTGCTGCTGATGTTGAAGGGTTTGGGCAAGACGGTCGAAGCCTGGAATGACGACGAGGTGCCGACGAAGTTTCGCTTTCTCCCCTCCAGCGATCTCATCACCCGACCGCCCGCCGAGCCGAAGGACTTCGATGTCGTCATCGCCATCGACACGTCCACGTGGCAGCGGGTTGGCTCAGCCGCCCAGCGAGTTCGCAATCGAAAGCACTTCATCAATATCGACCACCACGTCAGTAATGAGAAATTCGCCGACATCAACTGGATCGTCCCGGAAGCGCCGGCGGCGGGACAGATCGCCTTCGATTTGTTGAAGCAGGGCGGGTTCAAACTCACGCGCGATATTGCGGCCTGCCTGTTCGCCGCGATCTCGACCGACACGGGTTCGTTCAGTTATAGCAGCACGACGGCGGAATCATTACGCGTTGCCGCCGAATTGGTCGACACAGGAATCAACGTCGGCGAAATCTGCCGCCATGTGTACGAGAGCTATCCGTACGCGCGGCTGATGCTGCTGCAGAAGGCCCTGGCGCAACTCCAATTGGCCGACCAGAAACGCATCGCGTACACGTGGGTCACCACGGAAATGTTCGAGGAGTCGGGCGCCAAACGCGAGGACACGGAAGGCTTGATTGACTACGCCCGTGCCATCGAGGGTGTCATCGTGGCGATTCTCTTCGAAGAGATGACCGAACCGGGCAAATTCCGCATCAGTCTTCGCTCGAAGCACCCAAAGATCGATGTCAACTCCGTTGCCCGCCGCTTCGGCGGTGGTGGGCACCGGGAAGCCGCCGGCGCGCGTATTTCCGGCGAGCCGCGTGAGATCGAGCACAAGGTGCTGGCGGCTGTGAGCGAAGCGCTCGCGGCGGCCAGGTTGTAGGTTCCATCGTATGCAACCGCAATTGACACCGTTCGATGGCGTCCTGTTGGTGGACAAACCGACGGGGATGACCTCCCACGACGTGGTGGACCGGGTGCGACGCCATTTTGGGTTCCGGAAGGTCGGCCATTGCGGCACATTGGATCCCGCCGCGACGGGCCTGCTCATCCTCGTGCTGGAACGCGCCACCAAGCTGCAGGACCGGCTCATGTCCGACGACAAAGCGTATGAAGGGACAATGTTGCTCGGGGTTTCCACGGATTCGCAGGATGCCGATGGCGAAATCATCGCCGAAAAGCCGGTGCCATCTCTGACGGAGAACGATATCGACGAGGTATTCGCCAAATTCCGGGGTGATCTTCAACAGGTGCCGCCGATGGTCAGCGCCGTCAAACATCACGGGACGCCGCTGTACAAACTGGCGCGCAAGGGCAAGACGGTGGAGCGCGAACCGCGATTGATACACATCTATGACCTGCGGGTGATCGCACTCGCGCTGCCGAGCATCCAATTCCGCGTCGCCTGCACCAAGGGGACGTATGTGCGAACGCTGTGCTCGGACATCGGGGACCTGCTTGGCTGCGGCGCGCACCTGCACGATTTGCGGCGAACGCGGTCTGGCGACTTTGACATCAGCGAGGCGCATTCCCTCGACGATATTCTGAACCAAACGCGCGAACAGTTGAAGGCGTACATCATTCCCATTTTGAAGCTCGTTGGCTCCCATGCGACGTAATGCAGGTATTTCGCACATTTGAAGAATTGGCCGGGCGGCCTCACAAGGTTTGCCTGGCAATCGGGGTATTCGACGGTGTTCATCTTGGACATCAACAGGTGATCGGCCAGGCGCGGGACGATGCCCGGGCCAGCGGCGGAACGTCGGTGGTGCTGACATTCGATCCGCACCCGATGCGCGTGCTCCAGCCGCAGAAAGCGCCGCTGTTGCTGACTTCCACCGAGCACAAGCTCGCGCTGATTGGAAAACTTGGGGCCGATGCCTGCCTGCTGGTCACGTTTGACAAACCGTTCTCACTGACGCCGCCCGAGCAATTTATCGAGACGGTCGCGCGCCACACCCACCCTCTCCAGGAGATTTGCGTCGGCACCCGCTTCCGGTTCGGGCACGATCGCACTGGTGACGTGCGTCTCATGGAAGCGCTGGCGCCGAAGTACGGATTCGTCGCGAAGGAGATCAGATCGGTCAAGCTGGGCGACGAAATGATCAGCTCGACCGCGATTCGGCAACACGTGTTGCATGGCCGTCTCGATCGCGCCGCCGCGATGTTGGGACGACCGTTTTCGATCCTCGGCACGGTCGAGCCGGGCGACCATCGCGGACGCCAACTCGGATTCCCGACGGCCAATCTGGATACGCACGACGAGGTGTTACCCCCTGACGGCGTGTATGCCGTGCGGGTGATCATCGGCGCGGAGCGGCTCGGCGGCGTGGTGAACATCGGGGTTCGCCCCACGTTTGTGGGAGCGCAACCACGTCGCGTGCTGGAAGTTCACATCCTGGATTTCGCCCGCGATCTTTACGCGCAGGATGTCGAGGTCTGTTTCCTGTCGAAATTGCGCGATGAGCAGAAGTTTGTCTCGGTGGACGCGTTGCGGAAGCAAATCGCCGCAGATATTGAAGCCGCGCGCAAGGTTCCCGGGTTGCAGCCCTGACTGGGACGCTGTCTACGGCAGAAGCAAGTTGAGGAGATTGATGGCGGGAACAATGGCGGTGCGCTGGCCCGGGAACAGCCATCCGTATCTGCCTCCCCCCACTGTCCGGGCTCCCTGAACTCCCACCTCCGCGATATCGAGACTCGCGCGCTGTGATTCTTCCCAAGCGGATGCGCTGCGGTAATTGGATTTTGCGAGGGCGAGCGCCATGTTCTGCAACTCGTCGGCGTCGAGCCAGAGCTCGGCGCAGGGGTCGCAGCGATTGATCTGGATCGCGGCAATACCCATGTAGCCGTACTTGTCCATTGTCTGATGGCAATCGGGACAAGCCAGTGCCGGCGCATTTTGCCAGCCTTCCGGGGCGCGGAACGAGGTGGCCTCGGCCGTCTCCTGCGGCACCGCGTGCCAACTGTTTTCGAGCACGCCAATCAGGTCGGTATGCCGGATGAGCATGCCCTTGCAATCGCGACAACAACGGAAGGCAACATCGTCCAGTTGCTGGTCTTCCAGCGGCTTCGAGCAGCGTGGGCAGCTTGTGCTCATACCTTCCTCCCGAATTTCTTCTCCAACTCGGCGTAGGACATTTGGATCATGGTCGGGCGACCGTGGGGACAGGTATAAGGCAACTCGCACTGGTGAAGTTGCTGGAGCAACGCGCGCAACTCCTCGCCGCGCAACGGATCGTGGGCTTTCACCGCGTGACGGCAGACGGTGGTGGCGATCTTGTCCTCGGTCAATCGCCGGGTGTGGATCTCTTCGCCCGTTTGGCGCAACTCGTCGATGATATTGCGGAAGGTCTGGGCCAGATTGGCGGTCGGGAAATACGGCGGCAATGCGTCGACCAGAAACGTTTTCTCGCCGAACTCGCTGACACCGATGCCCAGCTTGTGCAACGTCTTCTGGTTGGCGTGGAGGAAGGCGGCATCGCGGGCGTCGAGTTCAAGCGTCAGAGGCAGCAAGAGCTTTTGCGCGGGGGCGGAATCGGTCTCGAATTCTCGGAGCATCTTCTCGAACAAGACGCGTTCGTGCGCGGCATGCTGATCCATCAGGACAAGGCCTTCGGGCGATTCGATGAGCACGTAGAGCTGGCCGATCACGCCGAGAATCCGCCACGAACCTTCTTCCGTTTGAACCTCAAACTGCGGCTCGGCAGGAGCTTCGCCCTCCCCGCGATTTCTTGGCACCTCGATCAAATTGGATTGTTGCGAGGACGGTGACGCCGGGGCCTCTCCCCGCAACGCCAATGGCGGCGCAGGCGACCAATGCGGTCGTGGCCCGACAATGCGTTGCTGGGACTGCGGCCAGCCTTCCCGTTGCACCGGATGGAGTCCCGCCGTCACCGGTTCCAGCGCGGCGCGGGCGGCATCGATCACGCACTGGCGCACGGCCGATTCATCGCGAAAGCGAACCTCGCGTTTGGCGGGATGAATGTTGACGTCGACCAACTCGGGGTCGATGTCGATGAACAGGAATGTCACGGGGAATTTTCCCTTCATCAGGGCGGTGTGATAACCTTCGAGGAGGGCGTAGTTGATGCCCTTGCTTTCGACGGGGCGCTGATTGACGAAGAGATGCTGTTGACGGCGATCCGCGCGGCTGACGCCTGGTTTCCCGATGAAGCCCGTGACGCGGACATCGCCGTGGGACAACTCGACGGCGAGGAGTTCCTCGACGAGTTGCACGCCGTAAAGTTCCCGGAGGCGGCCCGCCAGGTCGTTGGTCGGCGCGAGGTTGAAGATCTCGCGGCCATCGACGGCGAGTTTGAACGCGACATTGGGATGCGCGAGCGCGCAGAGGGTGACGATGTGTTCGATGTGCGCGGTCTCGGTCGGGATCGAGCGCAGGAACTTGCGGCGGGCGGGCAGATTGAAGAACAGGTTGCGCACTTCCACGACGGTTCCCTCCGCCGCGCCCATGTCGGCGACGGACAGGATCTTTCCGCCGGCCATTTCGATTTGCGTCCCGCTCAACGTGCCCCGTTCGCGGCTGGTGAGCGTGAACCGTGAGACGGCGGCGATGCTCGGGATGGCTTCGCCGCGAAACCCGAGTGACGTGATGCTGTGCAGGTCTTCGGCCCTGGAAATTTTGCTGGTGGCATGACGTTCGAGGGCGAGGAGCGCGTCGTCGCGGCTCATGCCAAACCCGTCGTCGGCGACATTGATGAGCGAGCGACCGCCGTTCTTGATGGTGACCGTGACGCGTCGGGCTTCGGCGTCGAGCGAGTTCTCGACCAACTCCTTCACGACGGAGGCGGGCCGCTCGACCACCTCGCCGGCGGCGATCTGGTTGGCGACCTGCTCGGAGAGGAGACGAATCCGGTTCACGGACGGATTATAGCGGACAGCGGACCCGGTGAAAGCGGGAAAACGGGCAGGCGATAACCGTCAGGATGCGAGCGATTCACCGGGGTTGCGGTGATTCAGCGGTCCGACGGAAATATCTTTTCACGTAGAGCAGGTAACCGAGGAACGGCAACGACATAATGGACATAAGGACGAGCAGGTGCTGGCTCGTAAAGTGGTTGAACTACTGCATTTGCTCGATTTGCTGTTCGGAATAGCCCATCAACCGGGACATGTCCATGAGATCGACCCGCGAAAAGGTCAGCACCGCAGACACGAGCATCACCCCGAACGCGATCAAGACAGTCCACCAACCGGTGACATTGAGATGGTAGGTGGCCCAGGCGCAATAAGCCCATACCGCAATGATGACCAGAGTCAATGTTCCTCCCGGCAGACCGCTCAGCAAGAAGCCAAAGAACGGCATCACGCCGTGGTAGCAGAGCAGCATAAGGAACATCGACACCGCCCCATAGGCGAGAAGGAGGCTCAACGCGAGGACGGGTAGCGGGCAGGCATCGGTCCACCGCGTCACCGGGTCGCGGGCATCGCACGTCGCCTTCACGTGCGGGCTGCGGTAGAACAACACCAACAGGCCCGGGAGAATCACGAACGTCACGGTTAAAAAGCCGACCATGAAGATCATCATCACAGCCACCACCGAGGACGCCGCGGGCTGTCCCCCAGACGGCATGTGAGCGAAAGACGCAGGCAAGAACACCGCCATGGCGACCACCATGAAAATGCCCATCACCAACCAGGCCCACGAGACAATCAGCAACAGCGCACGCGCCCAGCGTCGGGCCATGGTTGAGCCGATTCCGAGCCAGATGAACACGACTGCCATAACGGCATACGTCATCATGGCTGGAACCATCATGCGGAGGCTCGGAGGGGTACCGGTTGTCCTGGCGGACATCGTTTGGCCGAGGAGCACCAACGGCACGAAGAGGGCGCAGAGGCACCCGATAATGATAACGAGAATGCCGAACCCGATGAGGCCGGCGTGGCGGTCCTTGAAATCGACAGCGGGTGGGACGGGTGGCGGCTCGTTCATGGCAAACACCTCACTCATTTCTTGTTCTCCCGGGTCAGTAGCTGCGCGGAGTATATGCGCTGCGGTTGGATTTGTCACGCTTGCGGCTACAGTGTTCTCATCGCCAACGGAAGGGTCATCTCCACTTGAAATTGCCGGGCTGACAAGCAAGGACGTTGGTGTGTGCAGCGGTTGTGCCGGGGGCGGCGGTCAATTGAGTTTCTGAGGTGGTGGGGGCTCGGGGGTTTCACGGACCTTGTCTTCGACCCAGGCGATGGCGTGCTCGAACGTTTCCGTCGGCGCCCATTCATGGCCGCCGGGGAACGGGAACAATTGGAAATGCGACGACCCGATCCAGCGGCGCATTTCGTCGACCTCGCCCCCGCGCTTATCGCGATCGCCCATCGTCATCGCCACGTAGATGGGCGGGGTGCGCCGGAGCCCGGCCACGATATATGTGCCGTTGGTCTTGTACGCCAGACCAGCCCCTTGCAGGATGAGTCCTGTAAAGCCCGGACGGATTTGCACGAACACGGAACTGGCCCGCGCCCCGCCCGAGCAGCCCGTGGCGAACTTGAGCCCCTCTTGAATTCGCACCCGCTGCACAACATCGTCATGCGCGGCGAGGAAATTGCCGATGATCGGCGGCCACGGACCGTTTTGGGATTCGACAAGCATGACGACGACGTAGCCCCGGGTCTTGAGCCAGACGGCCATGTTCCCCATTTTCGCGTGTCCCAAGGCGTCCGCAATGAACAGGCAGGGCCAGCGGCGTTGGGTGTCGGCCAGATAGCCCTCGGGCAACCAGAGCACGTAGTGATACGTACCGGTGGCGGCCTGGCAGTCATTCGCCGATTCAAACACCGGGATGTCCGACCACTTCGGCGGCTGGGTGAGTTCGCAGGTGATCGTGACCTCCTCCTGTTCCACTAGGCGGGGCTCACGGGTCGTCGCCCTGTTGCAGGACAGCGTCAGGGCACCGATGAGGCCCAACCAGAGAATACGGTGCGGGTTCATTATGAACCGCACCCGAACACTCCATGCACCGGCCTGGGCATATCGCCTTACTACACCTGGTCGGTCCGGCTGTCCAGCGTCACATCGGCCACAAGGGGTCGCCATCGTCGGGCGTGGTGCGGTCAACGCGTGTCGGAGTTGATGCAATCGAGCTGGTGAAGCCGGAGGTTGACTTCGGCGAGCGCGGGACTACATTTACTTAGAGGTGCGGCATGAAGATGCGTACCGTCCAACATGCGATTCCGACCGAAGATCGTCCGCTGACGCGGCTGCTGTGGTTAGTGTTCTGGGCTTCCTTGTGGGTCTTGGGGTTACTCGTGGCCGAACTGGTCATCGAAAAGCTGTATTTCCGTTGATGGGGCGCGGTCCGAGACAGCCAGCCGGGCGGTGAGAAGGAGGCTCACATCCAATCTATTGCGCCAATTCGGCCGGCGTACCGTCAGGACGATTATGGATAGCGCTATCCATAAACCAGTGCGGTGGTGGGGGGATGAATGATGCGGATACCTATCAAAGGTATGTATCATGGCGTCCGAACCGGGCGGATACATAAGAATCTTAGCTATCATGGTGTGGAGACAAATAAAGTTGGAGGCGGGAGGTCGATACATAAGAATCTGAGGTATCATGGTGTGGCGTCAGAGGTCGGGAGATGCCACGTGGAAGCGGGGACGGAATTTGGAACACAGGGGAAACCGGAGGGGCTGAATCGGGCAACTCGCCTTCGGCGAGCAAGTCCGGCGGAGGCGGGCAAGGCCGGGCGTGGGAAGGTCTGGTCCGGGAATTGTGAGGCGGTGAGGCGCGTCGGCAGTGGCAGAATGAAGAGGCCTGATCCAGAGGCGTATGCTAACCGAGTGCTAACCCACCACGACACCTCCGCGTGTGACAGGGTTGCGGTGAAGATGTCGAGGATGTTTCGGCGGGAGCGGGGAGAGGCCATGGCGGACAGGGAACGGCGTGTTCAATCTTTGGCCGAGTTGTTGAGGGGCCAATCCGCCGGCGGGCGGACAAGCTCGGCGGTCCGTGAATTGTGAGGCGGTGGGAGCGTCGGCAATTGCAGAATGAATGGGGCCTGTTGCCCAAATCGATGATTTTTCTTCCGGTGGCAAGTAAGATCGTGTAGAAGAAGTGCGAAGGAGGGCGTGGGCGCATGATGGGCACACAGAACGGGCAGGGGGCGTTGTTTACCTATCGGGTCAATCTGGACAAGCGGGTGCGCTCCGATCATCCCTTACGTCGTGTGCACGAAGCGGTCGACTTTGGCTTCGTGCGCGCGGAAGTGGCTGCGCTCTACGGCGCCAACGGCAACGAGTCGGTCGATCCAGCCGTCATCCTGAAGATGATGTTCCTGTTGTTCTACGAGAACGTGGCCAGCGAACGGGAATTGATGCGGGTGATTCCGGAACGGCTGGATTATCTGTGGTTTCTGGGCTACGGACTCGACGAGGTGATTCCGGATCACAGTGTGTTGTCCAAGGCGCGGACGCGGTGGGGCCGCGACGTGTTTGAGAAGTTCTTCGTGCGCACGGTTGGGCAATGCGTCAGCGCCGGTTTGGTGGATGGAACCAAGCTGCACGTCGACAGCAGTTTGAATGAAGCGCACGCGGCCTGTGACTCCGTGCGGACGGGGGCCCCGAGCTTGATCGCGGCGTTGAAGGCCGCGTACCAAGCGACCGAGAGCAAACTCGACGACGCCACCACCCCCGCCGCGTACGAGGCGGTCAATGACCGGGTCGTTTGCACGACCGATCCGGACGCGACGGTGGTGCGCCATGGTTCACAACCGCCACGCCCGCGCTATCATCATCACCGCGCCGTCGACGACGCCCAGGGAGTGATCACCGCAGTCGAAACGACCACCGGCAGCATCGCGGAGAACAAGCGGCTGCTACCATTGGTCCAGCAGCATCAAACCCAGACCGGGCAGACCGTGCGCACCGCTGTGGCCGACAGCAAGTACGGCACAGCCGAGAACTTCGTGGCCTGTCAGCAGTTGGGTATTCGCACGCATCTCGGTGATGCCCGCGCCAAACATCATCACGTCCGTAGCGAAGGAATCTTCCCGGAGAGCGCCTTCCACTACCAGGCCGGCACCAACACGGTGCGTTGTCCGGCCGGTCAGTCCATGCGACCGCGACGACTCCACCCGCTCAAGCGGACCTGGGAATACTCGCTACCCAAAGCCGTCTGCGCCGCCTGCGCGCTCCGCTCCCAATGCACCCGCGCCACCGTCTACGGTCGCACGATTCATCGGCATGAACACCAAGCCTTGTTGGATCGAGCGCGCCAGCAAGCCCACAGTGCCGCCGCGCGACGGGATCGGAAACGACGGCAGCACTTGGCAGAAGTTAGTTTCGCGGATGCCACCAATCATCACGGCTTCAAACGCGCGCGGTGGCGGCGGCTGTGGCGGGTCCAAATTCAGGACTGGTTGATCGCTGCCATCCAGAACATCAAGATCCTGTTGAAGTCGTTCGGGCCACCGCCCGCTTTACCCGCCGAAGACTGAACTCTCTGCGCCCACAACCCGTGTGGATGTATGCCAACATCAGAGGCGGCAGGGTGCGGGCGGGTGGGTTCGACACGATTTTCAGATTGCGACTCTAGACTAAAGCGGTATCATCCGGCTGATGGTGAGAGACGGAGCGATTGCCACTCTGAGCGCGGGCTTCATCTGAACTGCTATTCGAAAAAGGAAAGGAAACCTTACGAACATGCCCTCAAACATCACCTACCAAATTAAGCCACTGGCTATGCCTCCTGTCGGTTATTCGGAGCAGTTGGCGACACACGATGAAAGGGCTGGAGCTTATTATCGGATTGACCATGGCAAGACCAAGCTTAAACGTGTCGCAATCGGCACTGCGGCTGGGGTGGCTACAATGGAAGGCGAGGACGAGGAGCGACCGGCGCTTTGTCGGATTCATCGTATTGCGATTGACTTTGTATCTCATTGGGATATACTGGGGGGCTGACGTTGGAACGTTCTTTGACAATGAGGGGGGGTACCACAACCGGTGGGGGTGGTCGAGAGGCTGTCGAAAAAGTAAAAAATACAAACGAACCCAAGTTTGAGCAAGCCGGCGTGGAAATATCCAAAAACAAAGCCAAAAACGAACCCAAGTTGAGGCCACAAGCGGGGGATGGCACCGGGTAGTATTCGGGAGCCAGAATCCAGTAGCCAGAAGGCCGGGCAGACCGGCGGACGGAGTTCGGATGGCGGGAATACGGCGGTGAGCCGAGCGCTTGCCGTACAAGCGGAAGACGGCGACCGGGCCGGTCGCCCTACAATGCGGATCGGGCCGCGTTTCAACATCGCGCCGACGCAGGCTGAAGCCGTGCGGCTACAGGGGACACGCGTGGCCCGGTCTGGCCAACGACGGAAGCGCGGCTTGACCCGTTCGGGTGATAATGTTACACGTCTGTACGTTCTCTTCGACGCAGGATGGTGGCCGTAGCTCAGCCTGGTAGAGCTCCAGATTGTGGATCTGGCTGTCGCGGGTTCAAATCCCGTCGGTCACCCCATCCTTTCCGCGGGACTCACACTTACGCTCACGCGATGTGAGTGGATTGGGTCGCGTCCCGGCCGAAAAGAAATCTCGCCAGACGGCGATGGACCGGGTAGCATCAAGGGACAGGGCTTCAGGATGAAGGGTCAGGCAAACAACCTCACCGCGGCGGAACTCAAGGCGATTGAGGAGCACAAGTATTATCTCTCGCAACAGCGCGGGACCGAGGTGAGCATCGAAGAGGCCATCGACGATTTTGTGCAGCACTTCGCCGAGGATTGGCGGAAAGAGAAGCTCCGACGGGACAACCTCGAACAGCGGGACGAAATCGAGAAGCACAAGTACCTTCGGTCCATGGCCGAAGGACGGGACATCGGCGGGTCTTCGGCGGCCGAGGAATGGTGCCAAAAGTACGCGCACATCTGGCGCACGGAACGCGAATCGCTGGAACGAAATGGCTTTCAGAAAGTTCTCGTGACCGTCCACAACAAGGATGGACTCCACCTGCGGCCGGTTTCGGCCGTCGCCGGCCTCGCCGCCCAGTTTGACTGCGATATCTACGTGCACAAGGAAGGCATGACGTACTACAACTTCCTGCTGGAAGGACGCCCGTACATGAATGTGCGATCGATTCTCGGGTTGCTGTCCGTGGGGACGGCCCTTGGTGACAGCCTGGAATTTATCGCCACCGGCTCGCAAGCCGCGCCCGCGCTGAAGGCGCTGGCCGATCTGCTCGCCAAGGAGCCACCCGAAGCGGGCGCCGTCAATCGGTAGGGCACTCTCCCAGGAGCGGACGTGGGTCACCCAAAACGGCCGGGCATTATCGACGCCAAGATCACCGAGGAGTATGTCATCTGCGGCATTTGCCTGACGAAGAACCGGGTCGTTTCCCACCGGAAGGTTCTTCGTCCTGTGTGTGGCCGATGCGGCTATCCCCTGCCCGACCCATTTGGGGCGCAGCCCGGGATCCGTTGGTTCGGTGAATGGATTGCCCGGTATCGCCGCGCTCTTGCCGCAATCACGGGACTCCTGCTTGTAGGATTGCTTGTATGGCTCGCGCGTGGAAAGGAAGAACGTTCGTCGGCCTTGCCAGGGCAGCAAGCGCAACAGCCTGTCGTCGCACTGATCGATCATCACGGGGCGCCCGTGTATGCGGTTGCAGTCGTCGTCCGTCGGGAGACCTCGACAGACACCGACGACGAACAAGTCGATTTTCCGCCGGGGCCGCTTCCGTCACGGAAAGAATCGCAATCCGACGGCCTGTATGAATTGGGAACCTCTAACGTGGAAACGTGGGCGAAGTCGGGATCCGTGGTCGTTGTGATTGATGTTTGCGCAGGCAGCGCCGAGGAACATCTCCCAGACGGTGGTGGTCACGACGGTGAGCTATCGGGGGTATCTGTCTCGTCGTACCTCCAGCAAATGAAAGATGATCCGTTGAATCCATTGGTCAGCCCTCATGTGGTGGAACGAATCCACATCAATACCGGACCGGACCTGCGCGCCTGACGGCTCCAAAACCACTCCAGACCGCCACTAGTGTAGTGTCCTTGAAGTGTCTGCCTTTATTTCTTCGAGTTTAGCGCGGGCGCGGATGATTTTCTCCAGGATGGCGGTACCCTTGGCGTGCCACACATAGCGCTGGGGTTGGCGATTGCGTTCTGCCAACCAGACTTCGATCGTGCGCACCAGTTCGCGCACACTGCGAAAGCTGCCCTCCCGAACGACCTCCTCGGTCAGGTCACGGAAGAAGCGTTCGACCAGATTCAGCCACGAGCTGCTCGTGGGAGTGAAGTGCTGCCGCACGCGTGGATGCCGGGCCAGCCACGCGCGGACCGCCGGGTGCTTGTGCGTGGCATAGTTGTCCACGATCAGGTGCAGCGTCAGTGCGGGCGGCGTCTCCCGCTCAATCTGGCGTAGGAACCGCAGCCATTCCAGATGGGTGTGGCGGGTCTCCGTGCGTGCAATCACCCGGCCGTCCAGCGTGCTCAGTGCGGCAAACAGTGTTGTGGTGCCGTGGCGCACGTAGTCATGGGTACGAGTGCGAATGTGGCCCACGCCAAGGGGCAAGCCCGGCTGGCTGCGTTCCAAAGCCTGACACTGGCTCTTCTCATCGCAGCACAGCACCAGCGCCTTCTGCGGCGGTTGCAGATACAGCCCGATGACATCCCAGAACTTCGCCTCGAACTGCGGATCCCGCGAGAGTTTGAAGGTGCGCACCCGGTGCGGTTTGAGGTCGTTAGCCTGCCAGAGTTGCTGTACGCGACTCTTGGACAGCCCGGCGCTGCGGGCCATGCTGCGCACACTCCAGCGGGATCGCCCTTTGGGCGGTCGGGTCGCCGTCGTGAGCACCTTGGTCACCGTCGCCGTCGCCAACGACACGGGTCGCCCTGACCGTAGCGCATCTTCGAGCCCTGCCAGTCGCTCGCGCGCAAACCGCCGCCGCCAGACTCCCACGGTGTGTGGGGTCGTTTCCAGTTCCGCGGCAATCTCTCGGTTCTCCCAATCTTGGGCGGCCAGCAGGATGATACGGGCCCGCAACGCGGTCTGCTGTGTCGAACGGCGATCCCGCACACGGTCGGTCAGTTGTTTCTGTTCTAGGACGGTCAATACCAGTGGTTGAGCGCAACGCGGCATGACGGGAGTTTACCCCGTCCGACAATAATATCAATCACTTATTGGACACTACACTAGCGGCATCGATCGCTGTCGGCAAGCCTCTGGTACGGGCGGAGGTCTTCACCTTCCCGGGCTGCGAATCCGGAGGGCAAAACGCCTGTGGGGTTTGCGTTTGCAAAGCGGAGCAGGGTTCGTTACCGTTGTCGCCAGATGATTGGCTCGACTTTTGCGGATTTCACGGTGCTTGATAAGATCAACCACGGTGGAATGGCGACCATTTTTCTGGTGGCGGATCGGCAGGGCCAGCGATTCATCCTGCGGATGTTACTTCCCGAGCACCGCCTTCATTGGAGTCGTCTTCGACAATTCAAATGGGGGTGCAAGGTCATGGAGCATCTCGACCACCCGAACATCGTGCGGTACTTCGGGAGCGGGAAGTTCAACGGCCTGCGCTACGCGATCATCGAATACGTTGAAGGACCGAACCTGAAGGAAGCCATCCTGCGCAACGACCCAAACTTGCGCCTGAACCAGCTCAAGATGCTGACCGGCATGGCCTCCGCCCTGTCCCACGTCCACGAACGCGGCTTTCTCCACCTCGACTTCAAGCCGGAAAATGTCCTGGTGCCCAAGTCGTATGATTCGAAGTTAATCGATTTCGACCTTTCGATCCCACGGCCTGCAAAACCGAGGCGGGAACCGAAGCTGTCGGGCACACCGTTGTATCTGGCCCCCGAACAAATCGCGCGCCAGCCCGTCGACGAGCGCGCGGACATCTTTTCCTTCGGCGTCACGGCGTACGAGATGATCACGGGCAAGAAGCCGATTGCGGGAAACACTCGCGAGGAAATCCTGCAGAAGTACTCCGACTTCAACGAGCACCTGCGACCACCCCGGACGCTGGCTCCGGACATCCCCCCTTCCATTGAGCGGGTGATCCTCAAATGTCTTGAAAAGAAACCGTCGGCCCGTTACCCTACCATGAGTTTGGTGGTTCGCGACTTGCAGACATGAAACTTTGGCTCAGTTTGGTCGTGCTGACATTCTGGCTTGCGGGTTGTGACCGACTCCCAAGTTCGTCGTCGTCCGCACCCGCATCCCAATCCCCAACCTCAACAGTCACCGCCGCCCCACTTACAGATGCTGTCGCCGCGATCAGTCGCCCGCCTGCGCCAGCCGAAACAGACGTCGACCAATACCAGCACGCACAGGAATTGCAAAGCGAGGGCAAGTTGTCCGACGCACGCGCATTGTTGCAGCCGTTGGCCGACGACGGGAGCGCCTCGGACAAAGCTCTCGATTTATTGGGCGAGATCAATACAAAGATCTTGCTCACACCCGCGCCAGCGGACGGAAAGACCGACTACACGATTGTGGCGGGAGATTCGCTCGGCAAACTCTCGCAGAAGTTCGGTACTACCGTCGACCTCATCAAGAAGTCGAACAACCTATCCCGCGACCTGATCCGCGTGGGCGACCGGCTACGCATTTATCAGGGCCATTTTGCAGTCAATGTCAACAAAACCACCAATGAACTTCGATTGACCGACAACGGCAAGTTTTTCAAGCGTTACCGCGTCGGCACCGGCGAGTACAGCAAGACGCCCGTCGGTGAATTCAAAATCACGACGCGGATTGCGAACCCGCCCTGGTGGCGGGCCGATGGCAAAACGATTCCCTTCGGCGATCCTGAGAATATTCTGGGCACCCACTGGCTTGGCCTGAACGTGCCCGGCTACGGCATCCATGGCACCTGGGACACCAACTCCATCGGCAAGCAAGCCACCGCGGGTTGCATTCGTCTTCTGAACGATGATATTGGGGAGTTGTACACAATCTTGCCGGTCGGCACCCCGGTGGTCATTCACGAGTAGGAAGGAGCCGGATCACGGATGAAAATCTATACGCTGGAATTCGAGAAGCCCATCACCGAGCTCGAGCAAACGCTTGAGGCCCTGCGAGGGCAGGCGGCAGAACAAAAAATCGACCTCTCGCCGCAGATTCATGCAATTGAAGAAAAGCTCGAAGCCACCAAGAAAGAGGTCTTCACCAATCTTACCCCGTGGCAACGCGTCCAACTCGCCCGGCATCCGAAACGCCCCTACATGCTGGATTACCTGCAGCGCATCGCAACCAATTTCATCGAACTGCACGGCGATCGGCGGTTTGCCGACGATCATGCGATCGTTGGCGGGCTGACGGAGATCGATGACCGCCGCGTCATGGTCATCGGCCAGCAAAAGGGCCGCGACACCAAGGAGAATTTGATGCGTAATTTCGGCAGCCCGCATCCCGAGGGTTACCGCAAGGCGCTACGACTCATGCAACTGGCCGAGAAGTTTGACGTACCGGTCGATCTGTTTCATTGATACGCCGGGCGCTTATCCGGGCGTCGGAGCCGAGGAACGCCACATTGCGGAGGCGATTGCCGTAAACCTCCGGGAAATGATGACGCTCAAGACACCGTTGTTGGCAGTGGTCATCGGCGAGGGCGGGTCCGGCGGCGCTCTCGGTATCGGTGTGTGTGACCGCGTCCTCATTCTCGAAAACGCCTACTACTCCGTGATTTCACCCGAAGGTTGCGCCGCAATCCTTTGGAAGGACCGCGCCAACGCCGCCCAAGCGGCCGCCGCTCTCAAACTCACGGCCAAAGACCTGCTCGAACTCGACGTTGTGGATGAGGTCATACCCGAACCGCTGGGAGGCGCGCACAAGGATTACGATGCGACCGCCGCCTCGCTCAAGAAGGCAATTCTGAAAAACCTCGATAAGCTTTGGGAAGTGAAGATGTCAGATTTACTCGACGCGCGATACAAGAAATTCCGACGGATGGGCGTCTTCACCCGTGTCGAACCGAAGAAGCGAGGACGCGCCAAAAAGGATGCGCCCGTGGTTACCCCGACTCCGAGCGCCGCTTGAAATGGTAACCGCCCCGCACGCACGCAACCACTTTCTGCTTCACAAACCGGCTCGGCTTATGTTACAGGTTTGAAACTCGGTGCGAGTAACGTTCGCGGTAATGCGATCCAGCAAACCTTAGGTGAAAATACATGAAACGATGGCTTTGTGTGATTGGTTTGGCGTTGTCCCTCGGTTGTGCATCCGCGGTCGTCCGGCCCTACATTGGCGACCAACAGGCGTGGCCCACGGCCAGCGGCAGTATCGTAAGCACCAACTATAGTCTACCCGTTTTTACTTCCCTGCCGCCGGTATCCTACGATGTCCTCGCGGAAATGCGTATCAAAAGCCTGCTCTATGCCCAACCTGAAGAGCACCACCTGCCGTTGCTTGTACAGAAAGCCAAGCAGTTGGGAGCCGACGCGTTGGTATTTGTCCAGGGCAAGATTTTCTTCAGCACCAGTTACGGGCCCCGCAACGGTGCAGCGCAGGACACCGCGGAACAAAAGGCGCCCACGTTGACTACGGTCAACACCTTCAACCCCGATTCGTTCGCAACAGAAGTGACCATCCTCGCCATCCGTTGGACAGGTGAGCCACCGGCTGGATTGCCATCACACCGCAAACCGTCGCCTGTAGTTGCCACGCCACCGGTGGAAGCGCCTCCAGTATCTGCGACACCCGCTCCCACAGAACAGACCACGCCCGCTGAGCCTCCCAAAACGGATTCTTCAGCGCCTGCCCCTGCTCCAATTCCAGCACCGGCTCCTTCGACATCGACCACGCCTACTCAATAACGACAGGACGGCAGCTTGGTTGCGAGATCCTGACCGCAGAGGTCAATCGGCGTCTTCAATATCAAGCTTGATGTGGAGGTCGCGTAACTGCTTCGATTCGACTTCGCTCGGGGAACTCGTCATCAAGTCCACTGCTTTCGCCGTCTTCGGAAAAGCAATGACGTTGCGGATATTCGTCGAACCGCACAAGATGGCGCACAACCGGTCAAAGCCCAAGGCGATCCCGCCGTGTGGCGGCGCGCCGTACCGGAACGCCTGCAGCATGTAGCCAAACCGCGATTGCGCGATGTCAGGCGGGATCTTGAGCACGTCCTCGAACACCTTTTTCTGGACGTCCGGTTTGTGAATACGGATCGACCCGCCGCCGAGCTCTACACCGTTTAGCACAATGTCATAATGTTGTCCGCGAACCTTCGTCGGCTCGGAGTCCAATAGTGCTACATCCTCGACCACGGGCGCAGTGAACGGATGATGCGTGGACAAATAGCGATTCGACTCGCGGTCAAACGAAATCAGCGGGAAGTCCACGACCCATAGGAAGTTCCATTGATCGTCACGTATCTTGAGCGCGCCTTGCTTCTTCAACAAATCCGCCACGACCAGCCGCAAGCGTCCCAATACCTCCCACACGACCTCCCTCTTGTCCGCGCCAAACAGGATCAGGTCGCCCTCTTCAATCTTCAATTTCTCGACGAGCGCTTTTTTCTCGGCATCGCTAAAGAATTTTACAATCGGCGATTTCCACTCGCCGCCTTCCACCTTGATGAACGCGAGCCCCTTCGCGCCGAAACTCTTTGCCGTCTCCGTCAACGACTCGACCTGCCCTTGCGTCGCCTTGGCGAGTCCCTTCGCGTTGATGGCCTTGACGACTCCACCGGAGTCCACCGCGCCGCGAAACACCTTGAATTGGCTTTGCGCGAACTCCTTCGTGAAATCGGTCAATTCGATTCCAAAACGCGTGTCGGGCTTGTCGCTACCGAACCGTTCCATCGCTTCCATGAACGGCATTCGGGGAAACGGCGTCGCGATCTTCTCGCCGCGCGCCGCCAACCACACTGCCGCGAGCAGGCCTTCGATGATCGCGTACATGTCCTCCCGTGTGATGAAGCTCATCTCCACGTCGATCTGCGTGAACTCGGGTTGCCGGTCCGCCCGCAGGTCTTCGTCACGGAAGCATTTCGCGATTTGGAAATAACGGTCCACACCCGCCACCATCAGCATCTGCTTGAATTGCTGCGGCGATTGCGGCAGCGCGTAGAATTTCCCCGGGTTCACGCGCGACGGCACAAGGTACTCGCGCGCGCCTTCCGGCGTGCTCTTGAACAGGATCGGCGTCTCGACTTCGAGAAAGCCACTGCCGTCGAAATAGTCCCGCGCCGCCTTGGCCGTGCGATGGCGCAGCACCAGGTTGCGCGCCATCGCCGGCCGCCGCAAATCCAGATACCGGTATTGCAACCGCAGGTCTTCGCCGGCTTGCGCCCCGCCCGATTCGTCGATCTGGAACGGCGGCGTTTCGCTCGGGTTGAGGATCTCCAGGTGATGGACCAACACCTCGACCTCGCCCGTCACCATCTTCGGGTTTTCCGTGCCGGCAGGACGCTGCCGCACCGCGCCTTCGACAGCCACGACGAATTCACTGCGCAGCGACTGGGCCAGTTCCCATGACGGCTTGTTGTGCTGGGGGTCGAACACAACCTGCGTATTGCCTCCGCGATCACGTAGTTCGATGAAGACAATGCCGCCCAGGTCGCGCCGCACGTGCACCCAACCCGTCAGCGTGACGTTCTGTCCAACCTGCGCCGCCCGCAGTTCCCCGCAATGATGTGTCCGTTTCATGAAGCCTTCCGCAGAATTTCCATCGCCTTCGATATTGTGACGCGCTCCTCCGTTTCCGCCGTGAGGTTTTTCAGCTTCACCTCACCGGCCTTCCACTCCTCTGGTCCAACTACAAGCGCGTAACGCGCACCGGCCGCCGAAGCTGACTGAAATTGTCTGCCCACTTTCGTTTCGGTGAACGCGTAGTCTACCGCAATTCCCGCATCACGCAACTGGTGAATCAGCTGGAGAGCCTCCGCCCGTAGCGCCTCGTCGGCGATTACGACATAGCAGTCCAATCCCCAATCCGCTTTCGGGAGCAGCCCGCGATCTTTCAACAACTCTCCCAGCACGACGTCACCCATGCCGAATCCCAGCGCGGGCAAATCGACACCGCTGACCTGCTTCAGCAGATTGTCGTACCGTCCGCCGCCCGCGATGGCGCGAAGCTCGCCCTTCCGGTCGTGAATCTCCCAGACGATCCCGGTGTAATAGGCCAGACCACGAACAATCTTAAAATCCACCTGGCAATACTCGAAGAGCGACCCAAGTTTCACACATACGAGGTCCAACTCCGGAGCAACAGCGACCGTGCCACCTCGAGCAATATCCAAAATCTCGTCAATCTGCGTCGGCGACAAGCCAATCGCGGCAAGTTTCTCCCGACTCTTTTCTTCTGGCTCGCGTTCTAGTTTATCGATTGCTTGGAACGCAGCGTATTGTTGTTCGCCCGTGATGCCCGTCGAGGCCAAGTGCCGCTGCCACGCGCGCCGGTCGGACACGCGCACCACGAAATCGTCCTTCGTCAGCCCAAAGCTTCGTAGCGTGTCGATGGCCAGCGCAATCAATTCCGCATCCGCGCTTATATCGGTCTCGCCGATGATGTCGGCGTTGAACTGGAAATGCTCGCGCAAGCGCCCGCGCTGCTGTTTCTCGTAACGGAAGAGTTGTGGGATCGCAAACCACTTGATCGGCTTCTTGTAGTCACGGTGATGCGCGCCGACCATCCGCGCCAGAGTCGGTGTCATCTCCGGCCGCAACGCGACCGCGCGTTCACCTTTGTCCACGAAATTGAAGAGTTGTCCGACGATCTCGTCGCCGCTCTTCTTGGTGAACAATTCGAGCGGCTCCAATGGCGGACCGTCGTACTCGCGGAAGCCGTAACGCCGCGCGACGTCACGCCATTTCTCGAAGATATAGCGACGAACAGCGAGCGTTTCAGGATAAAAGTCGCGAAAGCCGGGTAACGGATTCATCGGATTCGTTCCAAAAGTCACCAGACGCGAAACCCGTCGAGGTTCGCGCCGTCGATAGCATTGGGCGGGAACTCGTCGGGAGCCCGCCCTGCAAGCGTTCAGGCCTGCGGCGGTGCGCCCTGCGGTCCGTTGTACTTCTCGGTCAACCGCAGCACCTGCTCGCGCATTTCCTTGCCAGGCTTGAACTTGACGACCGCGCGCGCGGGAATCTCCACGTCCTTGCCGGGATCGTTCGGATTGCGGCCCACGCGTGGCTTGCGCAATTTGACCTCAAAGACACCGAAGTTGCGCAACTCCACCGTCTCGCCCTTGATGAGCGCCTCCGTGATGTAGTCGAGCGTCTTCTGCACAACCGTCAGCACGTCCTGTTGGATGAGGTTCGTGTCATTGCTGATCCGAATCACCAGGTCTCGCTTGGTCATTATCTCTTCTCCATTTGTTCCTTTAACTGCGTCAATTTTGGAATCCACTCTTCGGCAAATCGGTACACCCCGTACGTCGCCGCAATCATGATCAGCAAAATCACGATCGGGTTCGCGAACACGTTTCGCATCCCGACGGCAAACGTGCTGATGCTCCGCAACTGCTCCTGCCGCCCCCGCAATCGTCCCAGCAACGCCTGCAGCCCCATGTACGTCCCGTGCCACTCCGTTGCCAGTTTCTTGGACATGCCCTCGGGCAGTTCCTTGAATGACGACAGGCTTGGCACGCCATTCAACAGCCGTAGCGCCCGGTCGTCCCGCTCCGCTTCCGAGGCCAGCATAACCATCAACGCCTCATACTCTTGCGCAATCTGGCTCTTCAGGTCCAGAAACGCCGCCTCTTCTTCGCCCGTAAACGGGTCGCCCTTGAATCCCCGATCCAAGAACTGGCTTAACTGCTTCCACGACCCAACAAATGCCTCGACTCTCTGAATGTTTCTCTCCAGTTTCCGGTCGCGCATCGATCTTCTTCTTTACCTTCCTTGCCCGCAATTGCTTACGAGTCTTTTCGCTCTGCCGCCTCTCTGTGTCAATCTAGTGTCAGAGTCCCTTGTCGTCAAGCCAAATGGCTTGTGTACCAACGACTTCAGCAATTACCGCGCCGATTGCCCCAAAATTCCTCGACCGCCGCCAGCACTCCGGCCACGTCATTGTCGCAAAAACGCACCACCCGCACGCGTTCGCCGCGCGGTTCCCAGATCGACGGTGACGCGCTGCCAAACGTCGCCACCACGGGCGTTCCCACCGCCGCCGCGACATGCGTGATGCCGGAATCGTTCCCCAAAAATAACGCGCACCGCTCCAAAACCGCCGCCAACTCCACCAACTTCAATCGGCTGGCCACGGTGACCGGCCGCGGCTCCAGCAGCCTCGTCAACTTCGCTACCACCCGCTCATCGGCCTCGCCCTCCACCACCAGCAATTGCGCCGCCAACTCATCCGATACCCACCGCGCCACCGCCGCAAAGTTCTCCACGGGCCAGTTCTTCTTCTCGCTGCCGCTGCCGGGATGAATCGCGACAATCGGTTCCCGCCCCACCATCTTCAGAAATCTCGACGCCGCCTCGCGGTCCGATTCGCTCGGGTGGATTTTCGCGCGCGGCTCGTCTACGTAAATCGCCAGCGCCTCCAGCGGCCGGCAATAATGTTTCGCCGCGTGCATATCTTTGGGACGCGGCGACGCTTCGATGACCTGCTTGACCCCGCACCGGCGCACGTTGTTGGCAAACAAACTGTCGGGATCGAACAGATAGGAAATCACCACGTTGAAGCTGCCGAAATACTCCATCAGGTCGGGATCGAGCACCGCGTTGGGAATGAAAAAACCCGCCATCGCCTTGGCGTCAATCGAGCGCGTCGCATCCGCGTAATACCGTCCCCGCGCCAACTCGATAATGTGCGGATACCCGAGGATCTCAATGCGCCCCTCCGGCCAGTGCTCGCGCAGCGCCCCGACCGCCGGCAGCGTCATGATGAAATCCCCAATCGCCCCGCCCCGCACCACCAGTATTCGCGGCGTTTTCATCGCCATTGGTATACGACATTGACAGTGTCAATACACGCATAACCCCAGCACGACCAACAGCACACCGACACAAGCACCGAGGAAGCACGCAAGGCGGCAGCGCGTGTTGTTGGCCGTCACGAAACCAATCACGTCACGCACTTGATGCGGCGCGCTCGCCATCCACACCGCCACGCTCACCCAGATGTACGCCAGCACCGTGACGATCAGCCGCATCGGCAGTTCGCTCAGGTCCGCCGCGTCCACCATCAACTTGGCGATTAGCAGTATCAACGCCGCCATGCCGCGTACCGCCAGAAATTGGTCGGCAAATTGTATCACCACCCAGTACGCAATCGGCACGCCGATGACGACCAGCGGCCGGGCCCACGCCCAGTCGTCCGTCGCGGCGTTGTACATGACGATTCCCGCCCAGACGGCGCATACCCCCATGAGGACGCGCCCCCACAGCACCGAGCGCGAAAACTTCCTCGCACACTCGCCGAATTTTTCCGGCGCCACAATGCCGGGCACACGGCCCGCAATGCTGGCCACGCCGAGGATGGTCGAAGTAATGGCTAGTCGTGTCATAAATTGTGAATGGCGATGTCGCCGTAGAGTGTAATGTGCGTCGCCCGCTCAATCCGCACGGGCAGCAGTTCGCCTTTATGACGCTCGCCACCGTCAAAGAAAACAATCTTGTTGGTGCGCGTCCGGCCGAACATCCGTTTGCCGGCCTTCTCGCTCCGGGCTTCAACGAGGATTTCCACCGTCTCGCCCACGAGCTTCTGGTTCGCGCGTGCCATGCCGGAATTGAGGATCTCCAGCAGCGTCTGGTTGCGCTGTTCTTTCTCCTTCTCGCTAACCTGGTCCGGCATGTCCGCCGCGGGCGTGTCCTGTCGCTTTGAGTACTTGAAAATGTAGGCCTGGTCAAACTGCACGTCCCGCATCAATGACGCGGTCTGCTCGAAATCTTCTTCCGTCTCGCCGGGAAAACCCGCGATGATGTCCGTGCTGATGGCGATCTTCGGTTGCGTCGCGCGAAGCTTGTCCACGATCCGCAGATACCACTCCCGCGTGTACCCGCGGTTCATCGCCTTCAAGATGCGATTCGAACCGCTCTGCACGGGCAAATGCGCGATCTCGCACAGCTTCGGCAAATCTGCATATGCCTGCACCAGATCGTCGCCAAACCCTTTCGGGTGCGGCGAGGTGAAGCGGATGCGCTCCAACCCCTTCACCTCGTGCACCGCCTCCAGCAGTTGCACGAACGCCGATTTCCCGTTCTTCTTGCGAATCTCTTTCCGGCCGTAACTTGTGACGATCTGCCCGAGCAACGTCACTTCCTTCACGCCGTCCTCGACCAGCCGCCGCACTTCCTCCACGATCTCCGCGATGGGCCGGCTTCGCTCGCTCCCGCGCGTGTACGGCACGATGCAAAACGTGCAAAACATCTCGCACCCCTGCATGATGCTCACAAATCCCGCCACCTGCCGGTCGCCGTTCGTCCCCAACACGTGGTCCTTGATCGTCGACTCGCTGCCGGATTCTTCCGCGACGTCCACGATCGCATCCACATCGTCGCCGCCCCGCGCAAAAATCTCATCCAAATACTCCGGCACGCGGTGAAATCGCTGGGTGCCGACGACGAGATTCACCGCCGACTGTTTCTCGGCAAGCGACGCGCCCCGGCTCTGCGCCATGCAACCCATGAACCCCAGCACCAGTTCGGGTTTGCGTTTCTTCAGATGCCCGAGCAGATCCATCTTGCCGACCGCTTTCCGTTCGGCCAGATCGCGCACGCTGCATGTGTTCAGCAGCACCACGTCCGCGTCCCGCTCCGACGGCGCGATGTCATACCCGCGCGCCCGCAACATCGCCGCCACCGCTTCGCTGTCGCGCTCGTTCATCTGGCAACCGTAGGTCTTGATGTACACGCGTTTCATCAGACGGTCGGCCTGCCAAATATCAGGGCCATGATCTCCGTGCGGCTGGTGACGTTCTTCTCGAACGCCCCCCGCATCGCCGAGGTAATCACCGACGTACCCGGTTTCTTCACCCCGCGCATGGTCATGCATGTGTGCACCGCCTCGCACACCACCGCCACGCCTTTCGGTTTGAGTTCGGCATTGATGATCTCTGCAATCTGGCTCGTCATCCGCTCCTGCACCTGCGGCCGACGCGCGAACGATTCCACCACCCGCGCCAGCTTCGAGATGCCCACCACATGCCCGTTGGGAATGTACGCGACGTGCGCCTGACCAAAAAACGGCATCAGATGATGCTCGCACATCGAGAAAAACGGGATGTCCTTCACCAGCACCACCTCATGGTGTTGCTCATCGAACTTCTTGCTCAGCGCGACCTCCGGCGATTGCTCCCCGTGCCCGAAGATCTCCTCGTACATCCGCGCCACGCGATCCGGCGTCTCGCGCAACCCCTCGCGGTCGGGGTCTTCCCCGATCCCTTCGAGCAACAGCCGCACCGCTTCCCGAATCTTCTTCTTGTTTATCACTGGATGATGATCTGCCATCGCAACCCTCAGCCTCCCGCGAGCATAGCCCACCCACCCGGTCAGGTCAATGCGCCCGCCTCACGCCATAAATGGGTACGAATACATGCACCAATCATGGTCGAAAGGGCCAAACGAACCCAATTTTGGCTTTGTTTTTGACAAACAAAGCCAATCGATTTCCGGAAGAATTGTCTTCCTAACCACCTTCCCATCAAGCTACTCCATAAGCAGCCGACTCCAGAAAAATTGGCTTTGTTTTGCCAATTTAACACTTGCCGTGATCCCCTCCCCTTGGGTACAGGGGTACTGTGGCGGAGTTCGCTAACCGTGGTCCGGCCGTCCGGCCCGTCGCCCTTCCATTTGTAGGGCAGCCGGCCCGGCTGCCGTCCTCCCGCGGCCTGCCGCTCCATGTCAAAGAACAATTGTTGTGGCCCCCAAATCCCACCACTGTAAACATCATTCATCATGGCGAGGGTTGAGTTTACTTTGCCGACGATACTCCTCGACTATTCGATAGACCGAGGTGTGCTTGCCCGGCGCGTGACCTCGTGACGGATGGCGACGTTGTTTCTGCGGCGGCGATTTCTTCCAACGATCCTCCCACAAAACCCCCACCCGCTCCCGCAATCGCTGTCGGCATTCCTTCAGGCGGCGCGGCGGTGCCAACCATTCGACCGTCTCCCGCGCCCGGCCCAACACGCTCCACGCAATCAATTCCCGTTCCACGTCCACAAACAGTTTCTCCATGCTGAGTTGCTCGGTCTGGCAGCGGTTTCCCGCCGCCACATAGCCCCGCAGTACTTGCACGGAGTTGTACAGCGCCAAACAAAACGCCAATTGAAAAACGCTCGCCTGCGCACTACTACCGATCAAGCCCTCCAGCCCAAAGACCTCGGTGACCTGCTGAAACACTCGTTCGATACCCCAGCGTTGACGGTAGACCTCCAGCAAGGCCACCGCAGGGTAGCGCTCCGCATCCAGCAAACTCGTTAACAGCACCAGTGACTCTTGCGGCGATAACTTCAGCCGAATCCGCCGCACGCGCCGCCGGCGTTGATCGTTGGCAGCGCCCACCCAGCCCCAATCCTCCACCCATTGGCGAGCTTCCGCGTCGTGGCCGCAGCCTGAGGGGCGCTTTGGATCCACTCGAAAGTGCAGCCGCTGATGGTGGCGCACCAAGAACTGATCGCCCTCTTCACAGAACAACGCCGGCTGCTGCAGATCGCAAAACGCGCGATCCTCGACCCACAACCGCGGTCCACGGAGGCGCGAGCGCACCTGCGGCAACAACTGCGGTACCAGGCGCACATCATTGATCTCCCCGTCGGGATGCCCGGCCATCGCCACCACCAAGCCACTGCGCATCGACAAACATACCAACGCCCGACCCCCCAACACTCCTCCCGCTCGCCCGCGCGTCACCTTCAGCCGTTTGGCGACCCGCTTAATGGCCTTGCCATCCACGATCAGGACTTCGAATTCTCGCAGGCAGCTCGGCAATTCGCGCGCCGCCGCCGCCGGATACAACTCCCGCAACGACGCGCTGCCCTCCGCCAGAAACGCTTCACTCACTTCAATCGGCAGGCGGCGCAGCTTTCCGTAGAACGCTTGGATGCTGGCCGCCGACTCCCTGGACGCGACCGAATGCTCGAAGCTGGCACGGCCACTGCCTCCATACTGACACAACGCGTCGGCCAACAACTGCACCACCAGCGGAAAACATATCTTCTTCTCGTAACAGCGTCCCCGGTGCTGTTCGTAGATGGCGCCCAGCCGTTCATCGGGCAGGCTCGCCTGCCACAGCTCGAACACTCCCTCCGCCAGCGGCAGTCTGGCCAGCAGATCCATCTGCTGCATGACTGCCACCTCCTTGTTGGAGCTTCAGTCTAGCGACCGATGCCCCAAGGGGCCAGAGAGTTATCAACGAACAAGATGTTTACAGTGGTGCCCCCAAATCCCCACGCCGACCACAACACCAAATCATAATGTCTACATAACGCCGCGAGCGTATCATGAAGCGATACGCCAGTCAAGTCCAAACCCGATGCACGGTCGCGCGCCATGCAACAGCGGCGAGCCTGCCCGCTGCGGGCGCGGGTTACCCCGACTCTGAGGACGGGCTGGCAGGGCCTGAGCGCCCAGCGCGCCGGTGGACTGCGGCGGCCAAAGATGGCCCCGCAAAATTTTACAGACCTTTTACCTTACAGGCCTCCAAACCCACATACACTCGTCTCGTGCGCAAAAGAACACACAGGAGGAATCATCGGTTATTCAGCGACAACACACCGTCGATGTTGGCAGCTCTAATGGCCGTCTTGCTCTTCCCGAGTATCGCCTTCGCACAGTTCTCCGGCGATTACCAGTTCAGCATTATCAGCGGGGTAACGAGCAACTGGTCGGGAGATTACGTCGTGGGGAGTAACACGGTCTCCGACGTGCTGATTATCGAGAGCGGCGGTGTGCTGTCCAGCGGGTCCGGCGACATCGGTTACGAAACCAACGCCAACAACAACCTCGTCTTTGTAAATGGTTCAGGCTCCTCGTGGAACTGTTATGACATCAACATTGGGCTTTCGGGTTCGGGCAATATACTCAGCATCGAGAATGGCGCTCAGGTCAATTGTACCTTTGGAACCATCGGCGCCAACAGTTCCAGTTCCAACAATTTGGTCATCGTTTCCGGCAGCAATTCGGTGTTCTCCGGCGCGGCGATCTCTGGCGGCTCTGGTTCCGGCAATCAACTCGTGGTGACCAACGGCGGTCGTGTGTCGAATGGTGGAAGCCCGTCTGTCGGTGTAGGGTGCACAGTGACGGTCACCGATGGTGGCCAGTATTCTGCGTATGCCACGTTTTGTTTTGGCAGCATCGTGATCGTGACCGGAGCGGGGTCTACGTGGAGTAATTATGCGACTGGTTTTCGATTGGAGGGCTCGTCAAGTGTTACGATCAGTAACGGAGGACAGTTGCTTGTGCCCGGCCTCTACGGTGTCTGGTTGTGGTATGAGCCCGGTAACCAATTGACGATTGCGGAAGGAGGGACCCTCACTACCAGCGATCTATGGGTTCAAAACGGCGCATTGAGCATTCGCGGAACGGTAAACACAGGCGGGCTGACTCTGACCGACGCCACTGGAGTCGTTGATTTCACCGGCGGCCTGCTGAATACACCAGGTGTTTCCGCGAGTAACGGAATCCCGTTCACGGTTGGGGACGGGACAAATGCGGCGACACTTCAGCTGACTGGCTCTACCAGCTCCTTCTCTGACGGGCTGCATATTTCCTCCAACGCGGTTCTGGCTGCGTGTATGACGGGCTCCCACACAATTACCGGCTCTGTGGTTATCGACCCCGGCGGCACGGTGTTATCTGAATGCGGCAGGACGTTGAGCTTCACCGGCACTGTCACCAACAATGGCACCATGCGCACCATCAATAACAGCGTGTTGCAAACCACCGGCACGTTGGTCAACAACGGCGTGATCGATATCATCAACGGAAAAGCGGATTTCCAGGGTGAGTTCATCAACAACGGCGTCGTGTTTACCAATGAAAATGAGGTCCAAATCTCCAGCATTACGCGTTTAGGCAGCGACATCACCGTGCGGATTCAATCCGTCACAAACGCTTCGTATCAACTCCAGATCACCCCATCGCTCACCCCGGCGGCTTGGACCAACTTGGGAGCCTCGCAAAGCGGCACGGGAGGCGTCTTGACTTTCACCGATTCCGGCGGGGCCACAAGCGGCCCGGGCCGGCTCTACCAGGTGAATATCACCGCACCGTAAATGGCGACCGCCGCCGCCTTTCGTCACCCGACTCCAGTCTCCTGAATTCTGGCTCCTGTCTCCTGACTTCTGTCGCAACTTCTTTTCCTTTACATATTCGCCTATCCGAATATATTTTCCCTGTGAATTTGCGGTCGAGCGAACCATGAACAAGCAGCGCGTCCTGTTCCTATGCACCGGCAATTCCTGCCGGAGTCACATGGCCGAGGGATGGCTCCGAAAATTGGCCGGCGCTGACTTCGCAGTCTTCAGCGCCGGGTCCAAACCCGCCGGCTATGTCCATCCGCTGGCCGTCGATGCCATGCGGGAGGTCGGCGTGGACATCTCCCGGCAACACTCTAAGTCGCTCGAGGAATTCGTCGGGCAACCGTTTGATTACGTCGTCACCGTGTGCGACAACGCCCGCGACGCCTGCCCCTCCTTCCCGGGCGCCGTCCACCAGTTGCATTGGGGCTTCGATGATCCCGCCCACGCGCCGGGCACCGATGACGAGAAACGCCGCGTCTTTCGACGCGTCCGCGACGAAATCGAGCATCGAATCCGCCTGTTTCTTTCCCCTCGCAAGGAATGAATGGATAAACCCAACCAACTCTTCAAAGCATTCTCCGACGAGACCCGCCTGCGTATCCTGAACCTGCTGGCCCAGCGCGACCACTGCGTGTGCGAATTCCAAAGCATCCTGCGCGTGCCGCAACCGAGAATCTCGCGTCACCTCGCCTACCTACGCCGCTCGGGACTCGTCAACGTGACCAAGTGCGGCAAATGGGCCACGTATGGCCTCGCCAAACCCCGCAACAGCCTTCACGCTTCCCTGCTCCGCTGCCTGAGAGGTTGTTTCTCCAACATCGACTTCCTCCAGCGCGATATCGCCCGCGGACGAAAACTCAAGCGCGTCCGCTGCCAATAGATAGAGCGACACTTTATGTGCGACACGACTGAAAAACGAACCCTCACCCTGACCCTCTCCCTTAAAAAGGGCGAGGGAACGCACTCCGTCTCCTCTCCCCTCCGGGGGAGAGGATTAAGGTGAGGGGGCGGTCCTGACATGAGCAAGAGAATCACTCGTAAACTTTCCTTCCTTGACCGCTACCTGACCCTCTGGATTTTTCTGGCGATGGGCACGGGCGTAGCGCTCGGGTATTTCGTCCCGGGCACCCAGTCGTTCATCAACCGGTTCCAGGTCGGCACCACCAACATCCCCATCGCCGTCGGCCTGATCCTGATGATGTACCCGCCGCTGGCGAAAGTGAAATACGAGGAACTCGGCGACGTGTTCCGCAACTGGAAAATCCTCGGCCTGTCGCTCGTGCAAAACTGGGTGATCGGCCCCGTGCTGATGTTCGCCCTGGCACTCCTCTTCCTCCACAATTACCCGGAGTACATGGTCGGCCTGATCCTGATCGGCCTCGCCCGCTGCATCGCGATGGTGATCGTCTGGAACGAACTCGCCAAGGGCGATACCGAATACTGCGCCGGCCTGGTCGCGTTCAACAGCGTGTTTCAGGTCCTCTTCTATAGCCTGTTTGCGTGGGTGTTCATTACCAAACTGCCGCCGCTGTTCGGACTGCACGGCAGCGTGGTCGACGTAAGTATGGGCCAGATCGCCCGCAGCGTGTTCGTCTATCTCGGCATCCCGTTTCTGGCGGGCATGATCAGCCGGTTCATCGGCCTAAATACCAAAGGCCGCGACTGGTACGAGAAATCGTTCATCCCCCGCATCAGTCCCATCACGCTCATCGCGCTGTTGTTCACCATCCTCGTGATGTTCAGCCTCAAAGGCGACCGGATTGTCCGCATCCCGCTGGATGTGCTGCGCATCGCCGTGCCGCTGTTGATCTACTTCGTGGTGATGTTTCTCGTGAGCTTCTGGCTCGGAAAAAAAATCGGCGCCGATTACTCCCAGACCGCCACCCTGTCCTTCACCGCCGCCAGCAACAACTTCGAACTCGCCATCGCCGTGGCCGTCGCCGTGTTCGGCATCAACTCCGGCGTGGCCTTCGCCGCCGTCATCGGCCCGCTCATCGAGGTCCCCGCCCTCATCGTCCTTGTAAACGTCGCCCTGTACTTCCAGCGCCGCTACTTTGGCGAGTCAGTCGAATCCACGCCGCCACCGTACCCCGCGTGCGGCCCCGCCAGTCAGTAAGCGACCCACCATCTTCCGTGACCGCGTTGCTGCGCCTACTGCGCCTTCAGCTCATACATCAATTGCCACCCGGCATTGGTCTGCTGCAAATCCCTTTGCCACAGTTGCCACACCGTCCGAGCCGCGTAATCGGTCTCAGGTACCAAACAGACCAGCCGCTTCCCGTCCGGCGACAGGCTGACCTCGCGCGTGGCGCTTTCCCACTCCCGTTTCCTTGCGCTGACCCGTGTCGGCGCAGTTGAGAAGTGCTCGGTGTCCACATACGACAGATCGGTCAAATCGCCGCGAGCATCGCCAAAATACAGCCGCGTACCGCGCCAACCCCAGAACCGCGACGGACAGTTCTCCGTCACGGGTTTCGGCCGGTCGTCATCACGTCCCATCAAGGACAGCGAATGCTCGTCCAACAGCGCCAGAGACTTGTCGTCGGGCGACCAGCGGACCAGAACGGATTCGTGAGGAAGTGAAACCGCCCGGGCCTGCTCCCAATCATCCACCGACCCAATCCTCAGCGTGCCGCCCTCGACCAGCGCAAGAAGCCGGTCATCGTGCGACAATTGCCACTGGTATGGTTCCGTCGGACTCGGTTTCGTTACGGCTCGCGGCGCAGCATCGCTATCCACGAGCGACTCGCGCACCACCTGCCATCCGTTGCTGCCAACACGCGGGTACAAAATGAACTTGCCGTTGGCGGCGAGGAAGCTGACCTCGCGCGAGCGGATTGCCGGTATCAGGTGATTCTCACGCGGATCGTCAAACGCGATCCACTTCACAATTGTGCCGTCAGCTTTCTCGACGCGCAACCAGTAACCCGCCGACATGTGCGCCCTGGCGCCGTGGAGTTCGAACGTCACCCGCAGTTCGTCCGGTTTGTGCCAGGGCAGGATGTCCGACGACGCCATGCGTCGCGTCACCGATTCGTCGAGAACCGAGAACATCGCGTTGGTCTGCGCCCCCGCCTGATAAACAACCTGCTTGCTGTCGGATGACCACTCTACCAGCGTGAGCCTGTCACGCCCGGGACTCGCCACGACCCGCGTGCTATGCCGCAGGTCAACCTCGCCGGACTGCCCGCGCGTGGTGAACACCTGTCCCCCATCGGGTTGGAGATCACCCGCCGGCCGCAACGTGAAGCTCACCCCCGTCTTCAGCGAAATAATGAATAACTCCGGCCGCTCCGGCCAATTCAACGCGACCCACTCGCTGTCGGGCGACCACCGCGATCCGCCCAGCGGGTCCATCCTGTCGCCTTGCGCATCCGCATCGATGGCTACAGGCAACACACCCGCGCAGATTCCCAACAGCAACAACCACCCAGCCAGATTAGTTCGTCTTGTGAGCGTCATGGCTCGACTCCCAGAGGTCGAGAAACGACGGTTCGGAAGATTGCACGATCGTGATATGTTTGCCGTCGCGATGGATGCGCAGGTTGGCCGCGAACGGCCCGCCCCGCGCGTCCTCCACCTTCTTGTACGCATCCGCAAACTCGCCGGCCTGTTGCTCATCCTCCCACGCGGTCGCCCACACCAGCGCGGTCGGTCCATTCGTGCCGTGCTCGTACACATGGTAGCGGTCGCCGTTCCAACCCTGCGCCAGCACCTGGGCGTCGTACGCGCCCATCCCCTGCTTCAGCAGGAAGCCCGTGCCGAATTCGCCAAGATCGTTGCTCCCGATCAACCGCCAGTCCTTCGACTCGAACGCCGGCGGCTCGATGTGCTCGGGTGTGGCGCGCTGTTTTAGGAAAGCATCCGGGTGAAGAATGTCCTTCGTGCTCGTCGGCGGATTGCGAAACGCCGCGTCGATGGCCGCCGTCCCGCCCGACACATACAGCGCCATGGCAAAACTTTGCCCCTGCTGGTACGGGAACATCAGCAATTCCTGCAAATACACCGGCGCGGCGCGGAGCTTGGTGGTGTCCTGCCCGAACATTGCCCCCAAATCGCCCAACATCTTGCTCGGGTCGATGTTCTCGACGTACCACCGCGTCATGAGCACGGTCGCGTCCCCTTCGACGAGCGCCGACGTGGCCAGCGCCAGATCGTCGTTGTCCTTGATCTTGAGCGGAAACTTCTGGAGATCGAAGTTCTGGTCCTGGAGCGCGTGCGTCAATTCATGCGAGAGCAACATCTTGTCGAGATTGCTGGAAAACACGAGGTCCTTGAACGTGTACAGCGCGCGCTCCTCGGGAATGTAAAACGCCGCCACCTGTTCGCCGTACAAACTCACCAGCACCTTCAGCAAGTCCGTGTCCTCGGGGATCAACCCGAACGCCGCCAGCGACCGGCTGTAGTCGCGCAGTTGCTGGTCGGTGTATTGCTCCTTGACCTTCCCGGCGAGCACCTGCCGCAGCTCCTTACGGTCGATGATCTTGTAGTTGACGGGGTTCTTGAACGTCAGGCCGCGCAATTCGCTGGTCTGCTGTTCAATCTGCTGGCGGTCCACCGTCTTTTCTTCGGGCTTCGAACCGCGCACCGTGGATGTCACCTGGCGCTGCAGGTCGCGGCGCTGTTGCTCAAGTTGCGCAATCTCACCGCGCAACTCCGCCACGCTCTGGCGCAGGCGGAAATTGTCCCAACCAGCCAAACCAAGGGCCACGAGCGCGGCGAAGAATATCAGCGTGGGAAAAGACTTTTTCATTGGTGGGCCAACCGGCCCGTGGTACCGTGCCCCGAACTCTAATGGACATCCGCCAGAAAATCCAGACGCTTCTCGCCACGCCCAATTACCATCCGCTCCGCCGCGATGAATTGGCCTCCAAACTCCGCCTGAACGCGACCGAACGGCGCGATTACCGCCGCGTGCTCGCCGAAATGTTGGAAAAAGGCGAGGTCGTCCGCGTCCGCACCGACCGCTTTGTTCTCCCCCAGGACGCCGACTTGGTCGTGGGGATGATTTGAAATGGGCAGCACGTTGGAGCCCACTCCCGAGGGGTTCAGCCCAAGACGGCAAGCGGCGCTCGTGGCTTAGCCGGCCGAGGGCGGCCTGCATGACCGAGCGCACGTAAGCGTCAACCTGATGGACGTCGGGGTCCTCGCCGAACCGGGCGGCGACGTCGATCGGCTTCAGCACCTGATAGACGATCTTGGCCGGCAAGGGCATATTGGCCGGGAACAACACCGTCAGGCCGAAGGGGAAGCCGATGGTGACCGGCAGGATCTCCATCCGGATCCGCTTGAGCCCTAATCGCTTTGCGATCCAATTGCCGCGGGTGACGAAAGTGACCTGATCCCCCGATCGACACTG
>CAVQMY010000032.1:0-24351 GCA_963713705.1 uncultured Verrucomicrobiae bacterium | reverse complement strand
ACCGAACTGTATCCCGACCTCGGGCTTCGCTTTCAGTCCTGTTTGCTTCACCTTCTCCACCAGGCGCAGCCAGTCATCGGTCGAGATCGTAATGAACCCGCTCGAAATCTCGATGATGTCGAAGCCCAGTTCCTTGCACTCATTGAGGTACTTCTCGACCGCCCCGGCACCCTGCGTCAACACATATTCGATAAAACCCCCGGTCGACACCATGACGTGATGGCGATGGGCTGTTTCGATCAATTCCTTGACGGCGCGGGTTCGAAAGGTAGTCCCACGCGGCTCCATGGAATTGATTAGTGCCGGCTTTGGAAACGATGTTGACGTGAGCGCCCATATTCCTTCCCTCGTCGGCGTTACCATCCGTTAACTGAACGGAGACCTGCTGACGGATTCAACGTTGGGTGAGGCTTCGGACGCGCCGCCCTGAGATATCGAGTTCACCGTCATGCCGTCCATGCTATAGGAGTTCGAATCTACCCTGGCACCGGCGAAGTTCACACTCGGCGCACTTCGACCGCTATTGTCGTCTACATTCATGCTGCGCCCCGTCACGCCTGGTTGCAGCACCATCAAGTTGAAGACGCTGTTGTTCACAACGGGCAGTTGGGATAGCGTCGCCTGATTCATCTGATCGACGACGTGCGCCGTTTCGGTTTCGAGGACCGTCGGCTGACCACTGACGTTTACGACATCGTGGACATTGCCGATCTCCAAGGTGAAATCCACCTTTCGAACGAGGTCCGGCTCAAGCACCAACGACTCTTGCTTAGCCGTGACGAACCCGTCTTTGAGAGCTTGGAGAGTGTAGTTGCCGGGGTTGAGACTGGGAACGACGTAAACGCCGCTTTGCGACGAAGACACTTCTCGGGTTACACCTGTATCCAGATTCGTGACGCGGACGGTGACGCCGGGAATCACCGCCCCGCTTGATCTGTGATCGTCCCCTGAAATCCGCTTCCAAATTGCGCCCACGAAAAAGGCGCGAACGAAACGAGAGAGACCATCACCCATATGCTCCGTGGCATAAAAACCCTCCCCCAAGAGATCACCGGTGCTTTTGTAAGCGCAAATCCGACTGCGGTCAATACTGTCAAGGCTGGAGAAGAGAAGGCAAATAGGTAGATCTTCACGATCCGATCGTGTAGACCCGGCCGGTGAGAAACGGTTACGTCACCAGGGCGGGATCGTGATCTCGTAGACTTTGCTGCACCGGCGGAAACAAGCGCCCGCGTCTCCCGGCTTCACCTTCGATTTCCTCGGATGGTCCTCCGCTGCTCCAGCGGTCGCGATGGGCAATTTGGAAAAAGTTCCGGGTCGACTCGTTCAGGCCTACTCAAGGGCGTGCCGAGAATGCCAGCCAGTTCAACGTCGAATCGGCCAGTGGCGCCAAGATTCTGGCGCCCGCAAAGAGCGCCCGCGTCTCCCCAGCCATCACCGTGTCGTTTCCTCCGCTGGTCCTCCGCTGCTCCAGCGGTGGCCATGGGCAATCGGGAGAAAGGAGCTTCGCGATGACCCCACTTCGCCAACGGATGCTGGAAGACCTCCAGATCCGCCAGTATTCGCCGACCACCATTCGGCTCTACCTGCCTCGGTCGCCGAGTTTGCCAAGCATTTCCACAAGCCGCCCGATCAGCTCGGGCCGGAGCACATTCGCCAGTACCAGTTATTCCTGATCAAGGAAAAACAGGCCTGTCAGTCCACCTGTGTTCAGTTGGTCTGCGCACTGCGCTTTCTCTACACCCACACGCTTCATCGCAAAATCGAGATCCAGCGTATCCCGTTCCCGCGACGCGAGCGAACATTGCCGCTGATCCTCAGTCGTGAGGAAGTCAAAGCGCTTCTGGAAGCTCCCCGCAAGCTTCGCGATCGGGCTGTGTTGGCCGCCCTGTATGGCAGCGGACTCCGCGTTTCGGAGGCGACACAGCTCAAGCCGGGTGACATCGACGCCCGCCGGAATGTGCTCTGGGTGCGCCAGGGCAAAGGCCGCAAAGACCGGCAGACTCTGCTGCCGCCCAAGCTACTGGAACTCCTCCGCGCCTACTGGCGCATCGAGCGTCCGGGTGAATGGATCTTTCCTTCACGCAGCAACCGGGCTCGACCGATCGCGCCCAAAGTGATCTTCCTGGCCTGCCGCAGCGCCGCGCGACGTGCCGGCCTTTTGAAACCCGTGCATCCGCACTCGCTACGGCACGCCTTCGCCACACATCTGCTCGAATCCGGAACCAATCTGCGCACCATTCAGATTCTGCTGGGCCACGCCCAGTTGGAGACCACGGCGCGCTATCTCCATGTCGCCGACGTGGCCGTGCGTTCCACGCCCAGTCCACTCGATTCGCTCGATCTGAAGTTTCCATCGATTGAGCCGTGAACTTCAGTCGGCCCGAGATGGCCGACATCGTCCGCGCGCATCACCGCGATCTGCTGGCGCGCTGGAGTCACGTGCTCTCGCGCGAGCAGCGCAAAGCCCTGGCGACATTGGCATCGGAACCCCCGGCACGCAGTCGTCTTTCTTTGCAGCGGGAGCGCGGGGAGTCACCAGGCTCAACAATAACGCCGCCCCCGTCATGATCGATTCCAATGGCCAGCTAGGCACCGTCAGTTCCTCGCGGCGCTTCAAGGAAGATCTCCACGATATGGGCGTGGCCGCACCTGGACTGCTCCGTCTGCGCCCTGTACCTTCCGCTACAAGCAACCCTTCGCCGACGGCGCCAAGCCCATTCGAGTACGGCCTGGTCGCCGAGGAGGTCGCCGCAGTCTATCCCGGACCTGGTGGCCCGTTCGGCGGATGGCCAGATCGAGACCGTGAAGTATCAGGTGCTGGATTCGATGCTGCTGAACGGAGTGCGGCGCCAGCAGGCGGAGATACGGCGGCTCGATGCTGCTGAACGAATTTCAGCGCCAGCAGGTTGAGATTGACCAGTTGGAGCGGAAAGTCACCGAGCAACACCAGCACAGGGAGAGTCTTGAGGAGCGGCTCGCCAAGGTGGAAGCCGCGTTAGCCTGATTCCCAGCGCTGAGAAGGTCGCGGGCATCCAATAGACAAGTCCCTTCGTGCGACCATCGGTGATCCAGATGCCGCGTTTCCGCCGTGACCACAGCAGATTGCGGTCGGTCCTGCTCTGCCGCTGGCGCAAATCGGAAAATCCCATCCCGGTTAACAGCACGGAGAAAGTGACTCCGCTGGAATTCTCCATTCGCGTGTTCGGATCTGTGTTCACCTTGGGGAGCCACTTGTTCGGGTGCGAACCATCTCTCCCCGTTAGTCAACCCAAGACGGCTCTGAGGGCCCAAATACGCGGGTCCTGGCCGTCTCCGTTCGTCGGCCGGCGGCGCTGAAGCCCCGAAAAAGGCGGAATTCTCCGTTCGGCGTTTTGGCGTCCCCGTTATTTAACAGGTCCCACCAATCCGCGAGGATTTTCCGGTGTGCCACGCATCCGAGGAATCGTTCGACACGGGGGAATACATTGGCCGCCGTTCCAGTCTTGTAAAGCGTGAGCAAGACAGTCACAAACGAAAGTCCCGCCGGGCCGACCCGGTTGAAGCGTGGTGCGGGTACGAGACTTGCCGCTTTCAGTTTGCTTGGGGCATGGCTGCTTGCGTCCGTGTTTGCGCATTCGCTCCCGCATAAAGCGTCGGATCGAGCCGCCGCGCCGCTGTCGAAACGGAAAGATTTGACGTCACGGCGAAGGTGGAGCGTCGCTCGCAGACCAACTCGAGTGACGAGCGATTCAGTTCACGCCGCAGCCCGCGCTAGATCGCAAGCCCAATTGCACACATTGTCGTCGGAGCTTAGAATTGAAGTTGTTGCCGGATCGTCGGCGAATACCGTCAAATGAAGATGGACAGGATAGCCGATCCACTCAATGAGTCGCTCTTCAAGCTTGACTGGGCTGACCAGAAGATATTGGATCTCCTGGATCGCTCCTGCTCTGGTCGGCACGACGCCAACTCGGCTTATCCAGGACACTTCCACAAGTGCGCTAATCTCAGATTTAAACCTTGGCGTTCGTTTTGGCGGGGCCAGATTACGGACGGGAAGCGCTTAGGACTAAACGTGGTCACCACAGAGGAACAGGTACTCTTGAAATCCGTTGTATCCGTTGCGGACGCGCTCGCCAAACGACGCCATCGAAGGTCGGCGGCTTGAGGCTAGCAATACATCTTTATTCATCTTTACTGGTTCGGTTGGTCTTGCTCGCGACGCTAGGCCGTTACTTGTTGGATCGGGTCATCGACAGGGCCACGCACGAGTTGGAAGCCGAGCGTTTGTTCGTAAAAGGCCAGCGCGGATTGGAGATCATGGACGGCAACACCCAGTGCAACAGGCGGAACGGGGCGGTGTTTCGGCTGGCTTCATGCGCTCTTCTTGTCTTGGAGAAACCGGCGGATGGTCGGCACATCCTGCAACTCGACGATTTCCTTGATCGTGAATTTGACGTGGAACTCCTGCTCCAGCGACATGATCAGGTTGAGGTGGGCCAGTGAGTCCCATTGCGGCAGGGTCCCCGGGGAACTGTCGTCAGCGACGGATTCGACCGGCACCTGCAACGCGTCCGCAATGACTTGTTTCAATTTGTCCACGCGAGATCTCTCCTGGCAATGGTCTTTATGTCAACAGGGCCGATTGGGCGTGCCGGCAATTCGGCGCGCGCGCGTGCGCTCCAAGCAGGCCGTCGCTATTGGGAGTTGAGCGGCGATAGAATCAAGTCGAAGTGCAAAGCCGCTCATCGTTCGTTTCCTGCGCGCCGTGACCAGCGCGAACCATTCAGTCGACCACGCCCTCATCGTACCAGTTATGACAATTCCGACAAGCCGATTCTGGGCCCTGGCTTTCTCTCCACGGATGGGCGATCACGCGCGAAATACGAAATAGACCGCGCCAACCATGCACAGGCCCGCCCAGACAAAATCGAGCTTGATGGGCTGGCGCATGTAGAAGATGGCAAACGGCGCAAATACCGCCAGCGTGACGACCTCCTGCACGATTTTCAGCTGCGGCAGACTCAGCGCCGTGTAGCCGATGCGATTCGCCGGCACCTGGAACATGTACTCAAAGAAAGCGATTCCCCAACTCAACAGCGCGGCGATATACCATTTCTTGTCATGCCAGTTTCGCAGGTGCGCGTACCAGGCAAACGTCATGAACGTGTTCGAGCAGATCAAAAGCAAAACGGTCTTGAGCGCGATGGAAGTTTTCATTCGGAAAGCATAGCAAACAATCGGATGACGGCAAGATGGGGCGTGGTGTGGCCGATCCGGTCGGCGCTTCACCGGCGAGTTTTCCGACCTTGCCGTTTGGCAGGGCATTCGCGTGTTCCACCACGCGGGCGGGCTCGCCGCTAGAAGCTCGCGCTAAACGCGATATTGCCGTCGGCGTCTTCCGCGGCAATCGTCGTGAGGCCCAAGAGGTCGGTGCCTTTCGGAAGTTTGTTGATGGTCAGCCGGCCACGGCGATCGCTCTTGACGGTGCCGACCTGGACGCCATTGACCAAGAGATTCAGCGTGGCCTTTGCCGGTGCGCCCGAGGCAATGAGCGAAAAGCTTCCGTGTGTGTTGCCCTTCACGGTGTCGATGTGCAACCGGGCGGCCCCGAGAAGATTGGCGCAGAGCGGGCCCGGGACGAGCGAAATCAGCGTGTCGAACACGCAGGGAATCGGTCGGCGCGCATTGGCGAAGTCGCCGGTCAGGTCGACCAATGCGTTGGTATCGCTAATGGCGATTGTCGTCACATTCGACGGGTCCAACCCGACAGGCAGCGGGAAGCTGGCCCCGCCAACCGTGTTGGACCAGAACGGGACGATGGCCGCCCTGGTCTCGTGGACCAGATTCGACCACACGTGGACATCAAACGTGCCGAGCGTGTAGGTGTTGGTGCCCGTCGTGTCGGTGATGGTCGTCGTGTAGGTGCCCACCATCAATCCGATGGTTTCGACCTTGACCGTCACTGTGTTGGTGCTGCCGTCAATCTCGCCCTCCATGGCGGCGCGCCCCATCGCCCTGGCCGGGGCGTTCGTGGTGTCGGCAAGCACAATGAATTCTCGGATCACGCGCGGAGGCGGCGGCGGAACATGGAAGGTTCCCGTCAGATCGACCACATCGTTGGTGTCGGAAACCGAGATGCCGACGACGTTGGTCGGGTCCAAGCCGGACGGCAGGGCGAAGATCCCGCTCCCGATCAGGATGACCATCGGTGGCAGTGGATCCGTGACAATCGCAGCGGTGGAAATGGCAATCGGGTTCGTGATAGTGACGATATCGAGAGTCCCCAGAACATACGTGTTGGTGGCGACGTCGGTGATGCTGACGCGTGTAGATGCCGCCGGGCAATCCGTCCGTGGTGAGGCGGATGGTCGGGCCGAAGATGGTGAGGGCTTGCAACTCGGAGTCGGCTGGCTCGAAGCACGGTCCGGAAAGCAATTGGGCAAAGCCCGAGGCCACGGCCGGAGCGTTTGTGGTGGCCGTCAGCGTCGCATCCTCCAGCAGCCCGCAAGGCGGTGGGGGAGGCGGCTCTTGGAATGTCCCGGTGAGATCCACCAGGCCGTTGGTGTCGGCAACAGAAATGCCAACCACGTTGGTCGGGTCCAATCCTGCCGGCAACGTGAAGTTACCGCCGCCGATGTTGACGATCCTTAACCATAACGGGATCGGGCCGCCCGGGGTGGTGATCGGTGGCCCGTTCGTCACCGTTGTGACGTCGAAAGTACCCAAGGTGTGGCTATTGGTATCGGTGTCGGTCACGACGACCGTGTATGTGCCGGTCGAAAGTCCTTCGGTCGTAACGTGGAGAAGCGGTGCGTTCGTGGCGGGAAGCAGGACATTGTTCGGGGTGGCCCAGATTGCCGGGTAAAACGTGGCCAAACCTGTAGCCCCTGGGGGCGCATTGGTCGTGGCGGACAGGAGAGCAACTCGGCTGATGATAATGACCGGTTCATCAGCGACGGCGCGACCAGCGGCAATGGCCACAACAACCCCGGCGAACAATAAAACCCTAGTCTTCATGTTAACACCTACCCGAGCGCCCAATATACTATTTGGTGCGACCCTGTCAAGTGTGATTACCCCGCCGGCAGGGCGATTGCATTTAGAAGTTGAGCAGGGAGGCGAGGTACTGGTGGTCCCAGCCGGCGGCCTTTTGTTTGGCGCGGATGCCGAGTTTGACTCGCTGGTCGCGGCGCAGTTGGTTCAGGCATAAGGCCCGCAGCGTGGCCAGGTTCTGCGCCGCGTTCTGCTGGCGCACGGCGCAGCGGTCTTCGCCCATCTGCACGTCCAGCACCCAGTGCAGGCAATTCTCGATCTCCCAGTGGCCGCGCACCGCCGCCGCAAACCGCTCGACCTGCGCCGGCAGGCTGCTGAGATAGTAGCGCCGCTGCGTCGTCGATTTCCCCTGCACCTCCCGCACTGCTTCGACCATCCCGACGCTGCGTAAGGCTTCCCACTGGGGCCTGTCGGCCAGCCAAGCGATCGCTTCGGTAATCCAATAGCGACGGGTCTCGATGCGCCCGTGATCCTTCTCCAGGGTCTGGGTGAATTGATGGGCGAGGCCAGCAAAACCGCGCGCGTGGGCGTCGTCCAGAAACGCTTGGACTTCGGCGTGCAGCGTGCCCTGATTGCCTTTCAGTGCCAGCACGTAGTCGGCATCGGCCTCGTGAATCTCTTTGGCCACGGTCTTTTGGCAGCCCATCGCGTCCACCGTCACCACACAGCCGGCCAATTCCAGCGCCCGGAGCAGCGGGGGCAGTGCGGTGATCTCGTTGCTGTGGTCGTCTACCTTCAGTTGCCCCAGCACCAAGCGATTCCGGGCCGCCCAGACGTTGACCAGGTGGATCGGCCCGTGCCCGCGCGCCCGACTGTGCCGCAGCGTCTTGCCATCCAACGCCACCAATTCGCCGACGACGACCTGGCGCAGGCTTTGCGTCCACGCCAGGAAACAGTCCCGAAACTTCGCCGGATCAATGAGCCCGAACACGCGGTTGAAGGTGTCGTGCGAGGGAATGCCGTGCGGCAACGCCAGCCAGCTTTTGAACCACTCGGCCTTGCACCGACCGCACTGGGCGATTTCGGTGAAGCCCTCCGCACCGCAGAGCATGGCGCAGACGGCGATCATCAGGATATCCAGCAACTCGTGGCGCTTGGCCGGGCCGACGCGCGGGTCGGGTCGTGGAGCGAAGTGGTCTTTCAAATTGCGGAACGAGGATCGTTGGTTTTGCATCCCCATCTTCCACCACAAATCCCCGGAAACCGGAAGCAAAAACTTGTCGTCGCAAACCGGCTCCCACCGGCCCACTTACAAAGAATTCCTTTCGCACCCCCCTGAAGAATCAAAATGCAATCGCCCTGCCCCGCCGGTGTTGTCCAAAATTCGGGTAACACTGGCGGCGCGGACGGCTTGACTGCGGGGCGGTGTTCCTTTAGCCTCGCGCGAAAGTACAGGGGTTCATCTGGCGTGTTTTCTCGGAAATCCAAACCCATCATCGACCGGTGCGAATCCGACGTGAATACGCGGTTGCGGCTGAAGTATGCGCCGTACTACCGCGTCGTCGATTCGGCCGATGGCATCAACATCGTGGTCGAGGGCCGGCCGATGGTGATGATGTCCACCAACGAATACTTGGGGTTGGCGCGTCATCCAAAGGTCGTGGCGGCGGCCAAACGGGCGTTGGACCAATGGGGCGCGAGCGCCTGCGGTTCACGACTGGCCAACGGCAGCCGCGCGTATCACGTCGAATTGGAGGAGGCGCTGGCGGCATTCCTCGGCAAAGAGGCGTGCCATGTCAGCTCGGCCGGTTATCTGGCGTGCGTGTGCAGCCTGAGTTCGTTGGTCCAGCGCGGGGATGTCCTGCTCGTGGACCCGAGCATTCATTCGTCGCTGTGGGACGGGGCGCTGTTGAGCGGCGCGAAGATCGAGCGGTTCGCGCATGAGGACATGGACTCGCTGGCGAAAACACTCGACCACCTCGACCCGAAACAGGCGAAAGCGATTGCGGTGGACGGCGTGTACTCGATGGAGGGACATATCGCGTCGCTGCCGCGATTGTGCGAGTTGGCGGAACAGCATCACGCGGCGCTGGTGGTGGACGACGCGCACGGATTCGGGGTTCTGGGCCGCGACGGGCGCGGCGTGTGCGACCAGTTGGGGGTGACGGAGCGTGTGGACCTGATTGCGGGAAGTTTTTCCAAATCGCTGGCGAGCACGGGCGGGTTTGTGGCGGGAAGCAAGGCGTTGATCGAGTACCTGCGGAGCAGTTCGCGTCAGATCATTTTCAGCGCGGCGATCAGTCCGGCGGCGGCAGCCAGCGCGTTGGCCGCGCTGGGGGTGATTCAGGAAGAACCGCAGCACCGCGACCGGCTCTGGGCGAACCACCGCCATCTGTGCGGCATCCTGGACAATCTCGGGTTGGACTACTGGCAGAGTCCGACACCGGCGTTGCCGATTGTCGTGGGCGACAGGGAAAAGTGTTATTGGATGTGGAAGACGCTGTGGGACGAAGGTTTTTTCACGGTCATGTCGATTGCACCGGGCGTCCCGGCCGGCAAGGACCTGATCCGTTCCGCGGTCACGTCACTGCACACCCAGGAGCAACTCGATCGTTTCGGTGAAGCGCTCAAGATCGCGATGAAGAAGGCGGGGGTCAAGGCGAAGTCCGCGTAGGCGGGGAACAGAGGAGTCAGGTCACAACCTTGCGTCGGCACGAGGAGACAGTCGGAAGGCGATGGCTGCGAGGCGGGGGGTGTCCGCGACGGCGACAGAGCCAGTTGCCTGACCGCTGAATGCTGACGGCTGGTAGCTGCTCGACTTACTTCTCTCTTTTTCTTTGCGGAATTGACAGGCCGCTATTTCCTCGTAAAACATTGTCGTGCGTGCGCGGTGTGCCCCTTCTTTTTCTCTCTTGCGAAGGGGCGCAACGTCTCCAATCCGTGAAAGATCGCAGGCCTGATGCGGTTGGGGGAAAGGGGGACGTATCGCCTCGGTGCGCAGCGGCTAACTCGCGTGGCAGAAATCAACGCAGCGGTTTTGATCTCGCTCCCCACGGAGCAATCTGGTATCAGTGGTGCCGAACCCGCTTGAATAGAGCGGGTTCGGACTACCACACCTTCACGAACTCCTTCAATTCGGCAATTCGGCGAGTGCTTTCAATGCACTCGGTGATTACGATTTGAGCGTCCCAAGTGGATTCTTCCATCGGAAAAAGGCGGATCCCGCAACAAATAGATGAAGCGTTCGCGCTGCTCATCTTCGTGCCGCCCGGCTTGCAGTTGCGGCGCGACCTCTTGGAGTGTGTCAGCCAAATCTTGGGTGACGTAGGCGGTGGAAAGCCAGTCGGTGGCTTTGCTCAAGAGCGGAGAATCGCCCCAAGGGAAAGCTCCTTCTTCAGTGCCGCCGTAATCGTAGCCGCGATGTTCCACGCAATGACGGATGCAAATGCTTAACGCTTCCTTGGACGCAACGCCGTTGTTGATGGCGCGATGTCGCTCGCGAAAGGGGAGCGCCCGGCTCATGCGTTCAGCAGATAGCCACGGCAGACCATGCTTCGCGAAAAGCACTTTAAGCCGGTGCAACCGACGCTTGCGGTTCTTCCGGCAATGACGCCATCCGCGCCTTTGGCGGCGGCCTGCCAGCGCCTCGGCTTCCGGCAATTCCATCACTATGGAGCGGGCAAAGATTTCGTTTGTCCCTTGTCGCAAAAAGAGACCAATTCCTTCCAGCCCGATGTCAATTCCCAACACAACGGCGGTGCGATAGAACTCGTGTTGCAACCATTGTTCGGATTGTCCCTTCAAGGCTGTGTTCGATAAAAGTATTTCCTTCATAATAGTAGTATTGACGAGATTGCTGCCTTGGGTTATGAGGAATGCGGATCAAAACCAGTCGGGCGGCCACGATAGGTTGGGAAGAGCCGAGCCGCTTCCGTCGCAAGGCGGGAACGATGACTTCCATACGGGGCTTTCGCAGCCCCGTTACTTTTTTGCAGGTGTGCCGGTATCAGCAGCGATGCCTTGTGTAGAAACTTCGATCCCTGTCGAACGGCCTCGCCGATGGAACCTTTGCCCAAGTCGAACGCCCAGATCGTACCTGTGTTACTCATGCTTCCTCCACTTCTCTGACCGGACTCGTACTTGGGATTGTGTGATACTCCTGCTCTTGTAATCAAGACAAAGTTAGATAACGCGTCTATTGTCGGCGGGCTTCGTGGAAGGCGGGGCTCAAGCCGAAGTCCGCGTAGGCCGGCGGATCGGATCCGGGTGGCGGAGCGCGCGTGGTTTCCCAGTTGGTTGCCGGCAGTGCGGGTCACGCACTGCCGGCCGCCGGCTCGCCTACCATCTGCGACCACTCGAAATCGATGCGGGGCGGGTTCTCGGTCCGCCCGACAGGGAGAGCCTGGGAAATGGGAGTGGGGACAACGGTTGCGGGGTAAGGTACGCCGTTGCCCCCGATACGGGATAATCGTACGCCCAACGACCGGACCGGGACTTGGAAGAAATGGAAGAGACCGACACCCGGTGCCGCGTGGAATTTCGCCACGCGTTACGGACCGGAAAACCAGTAAAAGTCAAATTTCGTTTCATCGGCGTCATGTCTCTTGCTACGCCGATTACTTAAGCACGTTGGGGGATGGCGGGCTACGCCCGGTTTGCCAATTCCTTCGCTCGGATTGACTCCGCCTGCCGCGCCCGAAATTCCGACGGCGAGCAACCCACATGGCGGCGGAACGCCCGATTGAAATACGGAATGGAATCGAACCCGGACTCGTAGGCCGCTTCACTCACCCGCCGGTTCGGGTCCAGCAGGAGTCGTTTCGCGGTTTCGATGCGCAGTTGCGTGCGATACGCGGTGAACGTCAATCCCGTCTGTTTGCGAAACAGCTTGCAGAAATAACACGGACTGATATGCAGCCGCTCGGCGAGTTCGCGGACGGTCAACGCCTGATCGGTGGGCATGGCCAACTGGGCCTCGATCTTCTGCAACAGGGGCGATTGCTGGCCGGCCTCCTGCAACAACAGACGTTGGCCGCACTCCGCCAGATATTGCGCGAACATCTCCAGCAGCGTCTCGACCGCCCGCAGTTTTTCGCGTGTGATCATGGGGCTGCTGTTCCAACTCGTCCTCACGATGTCCGCCCGCGATCCGAGCCCGCTGGCTTTCAACTGACCCGTCAGCCGGCGGTGTCGCGGCCCTTTCAGCGGGCCCACGTGAAACGGCCCCGCCAACAAACTCCCGACATGCCGTCCGCCAATCAGCACCGGCATCAGCAGTTTGGTCAACCCGGTGGGACAGTCGAATTGGGTCGAGCAGCCCGTGTGGGAGGCGTTGTGTTCCGCGGCCAGCAGCGAGCGCTGACAGAATTGGCTGCCGCGGGCACCCAGACAACCGTCCACGCAAAATGCGGACGGTACGGGTGTGGCCACTTCGCTCGCGGGCAAAAAGGTCAGCGGCAGCCCGGTCGCGCAAGCAAACGCGACCTGCTGCCGGCGCACCGCGTCCGACTCAGCAAGTTGCTGCCAGATGTCCATTCAGGCTTATGTCCCGTTTCTGTGTGTCGCGACGCCCTTCCGTACGACGACAACTGTCCCCCAATCCAGCAGTGACAGTGCCACGTATTGGACAACAAGCGCAACCCATTGCCCCGCAACGGAAAGCTGGTCAGATTCAGTCGGATTTGGAGAGCCTGCCGCCTGACGTTTTGACGCAACAGCCAGCTCCACACTCGACAAGTTGTCGGCACCGGGCTCTCTCGGGAAGCCGTGTCTACAGCGCCAGCCGTGCTCGGTAGCGGCGCGTGGGCGCGTTGTGAGCGGCTGGATACTGGCATCAGCGATTAACGCTGCTGGGGGCCGGGATTCCTGATTTCGAAGCCATGGCAATTCGTTTCAGCTTCCGTGGCCTGACATCCTGCTGGTTGATGAGAACCAGTTCCTTGGTTTGAAGACCAAAGCGCCACTCTTGAGAGACGGTCTTAACGAAGCCTCCCAAACGATAGGCAGGCAAGTGGCGCTCGATGGAAAACTCCACCCCGACCGGAGTTTTCTTCCACGACGCACCTCGATCCTCGATCTTGGCTTGCGACAGTTTCTCGGGCATCCCGCCAGCCGGATAGAGGCTTTCGACATGACGACTGAACAGATTCTTGAATTCGTTGGTCGGCTCGCCTACGCCATCCCACGTTGCGTAAGCTTTCCGGAACGCCTGCTCCAGCGCGGGGAAATAATGCGACCCGCAATAGAATCTTCCTTGCACGCCCCAACCGGGGCCTGCGTCTCGACCACAGTCCGACCACTGACAAAGCCTGTCGCTCATAGCCATCTCGTTGCGCTGACTCAGAGGTTGATAGTAATCGCCGTGGTCCTCGAATTCAACGGGAATTTGAAGTGCCTCGGTCGCAACCAGTTGGAATTAGTTGAAGCGGGGGGGCGACTGATGGAGAAGCTGTCCGCTCCGGACCAAATCTCAGCCGACGTGCGCTGTCAGGCGGTGATGCGTGTCTTGTGGGTTACCCTGCGGAAGGCACGGGTGGGGATGCAAGGGATTGGGTGGCTGAGGGGCCGCCCATACCGCGGCCGGGCTGACGCACGCAGGGCAGAAATCGCGGGGGGGAGAAGTGCTGAAAGCGGCGCTGCGTCTGTGTTCGGTCGACAATCGGTGGGGAACGTGCTTAAGGCCAGAAGCGATCTCCCCGGAGTCAGGAATCCAGTCTTGGAGCCTGCCAAAAAAGGCTTGATGGCACTGTCAGAGGCGATACGATATTGGTCAATGAGACTGAATGGCCCGGATGGTCGGGAGGCGCGGGTCATCGGGGAGATGTCGGGGAATCTCCTGGGGGAATAGTTTTCGGCAAGATAGTTTATCTGCGGAAAAACCTTGGCAAGACAGTAATTTCGCCTGGTGATTACACCGGAATTTTTACGTCAGTTTCTTCAATACCGTTTTTCGTCACTGACGAAGGACGATATCCATTCTCCGTTTGTGTACGAACTGGTTACCAAGGTGATCGATGTTCCTCGCGGGGTGAGAACAAAGGTAACTTGTCAGCCGATCGAACACCTGCGGAATGACCTGCTTGGCGACAACACGGAAATCAAAGTTCTCAACCTCCCGGCCGGACCTTCGTCGCGGAAAACATCCGCACGGAGAATAAAAGACATCTGCCGCCAGCGGGGAAAAAATAAAAAATACGGACAATTGTTGTTTCGCCTGGTTGAGTATTTTCAGTCGGAAACGATTCTTGACCTCGGAACCTCCCTCGGCATCACAACGCTTTACCTGTCGAAAGCCAATCCTTCCGCGGAAATTATTACGATCGAAGGATGCCCGGAAACCGCGGGAGTGGCGAAACGACATTTTGAAAAGCTGTCGGCTTCCAACATTCACCAGGTTACCGGTAATTTCGATGACGAGCTCATTCCATCGATAAAGAAATTCTTTTCTACAGAAACGAAACAGGCTTCGCTGGATTTTGTTTTTTTCGACGGCAACCACCATAAAGAACCCACGCTGCGGTATTTTTTGCAGTGCCTGGAATACGCAAACGATGATTCCGTTTTTGTTTTTGATGACATCCGCTGGTCGCGGGAAATGAAAGACGCGTGGAAAGAACTCCGAGACCATCCCCGGGTAACAATCACCATAGATTTATTCTTTATGGGGATTGTTCTTTTCAGAAAGGAACTGGCGAAACAGAATTTTGTGATCCGGTTCTGAACGCGATTGTATTCTCCGCTCGCGATGTCGCGCACCAGCCGCGCAGGCCCAAATGGTGCCGATCCCAAACATCGCGCATAGTAGTTGCGTCCGTACCGCCACTCCGACCAACGTTGTCCGCCTGACAGTCATGGAGATCGGAAGTATCTGGCTTCCCTACAAGTCCCATCACATATCACACGCCTACACGTAATCGAGAGCAAACCCTGTGTTTCGGCGTCATCGGTTGCATCATGAATAGAAATTCCACGTTTCTTTGGTAGCACTATCAAAACTGAGTGCCCTACTTCGTCAAATCCCGGTAGCCAATCAACCGGATGCCTTTCACGTTGATCGCCTCGCAAACGCGCGGACTGGTAAGGGTATCGGTGACACCTTGGCGGTCTGTGGCGACGTTTTCATAGCCGATGTGATGGATGGCGCGCAGTTCGGACGTATCGAGACCGGGATGATCTATAAAGAGGTAGGTTTTCCCCGCTTCCAGGCTTTCGAGCATTCTGATGAAGCTCTCAATCTTTTCCTCTGAAGTGCTGTGAGATCCGACGTAGCTCACTCTCGTTAGATCCCGCCCGCCGGTTTCGACTTCGAGGCCGTATTCTTTCCCGAGCCTTTCGACGACGGCCTTCACATCATTGTTCATCCCGGAACAATTCATGTGTCCCGAAACATGGCTGATCTGCGGGAGTTTTTTTAGAGCCAACTCAATCTGGGCACGAAACTCTTTCTCGATTTCGTCGAGTTTCCATTGGTTCTCTACGAGCGCCTGTCCAGCGTAGTTGTTGTTCCGAAAAATTTTAGGGAAGAGATACCCGTCAGCATCGCGCAGGCTGGGGCAGTCCGAAACGGGCCGCCACTTGACGTTGTCCCATTCGCTGCTCAGGGCGAGGTGGACACCGACGTCCACGTCGGGATGTTCCGTCACCATTTTCGCCGCTTCCGGAAACCACGGCGAAGGCACAAGGAGCTCTACGGATGTCGCGATGCCTTCTGTACAGCATTTGAGGATCGCTTCATTGCCCGCGTGCGAATAGCCCATGTCGTCCGCGCGGACGATCAACCGAGGCGGCGTATTCTGGGCCAGGGCGCAAGTGGCCAATAGCAGGACTAGCAATTGATGAATCAGGGTTCTCATCGGGTGTTCCTTCGTGGCGCGGGTTGAGGGTGCTTGTTCCGTTCGTCAGTGTAAATGGGATGGCGCAGCAACCCGACCCTCCGGCACCTCACAGCGGATGCGAGTTGACCGATGGCAACGTGTTGTTGGCGTGCTTGCGGAGAGCTCCGCATATTTGTACCCACCTTCTTCCGTCTTCCGTGCGTATTTCCGAACAAATACCGCACTATCTAGTGTGCTGTCCCTAACGCTTCGTTACAATGCTGGATTTTGCGCAGGATCGTTTTTGCATCCTTGGTCCAAGTGAACCGCTTGGGTTCCCGATTGTGTTCTTCCAAGTACGCGTTGATCGCCGCAATCAGTTCGTTGACGCTGCGAAAGCTGCCGCGCCGAATCCGTCGCCGCGTAATCTCGCCAAACCATCGTTCGACCAAGTTCAGCCAGGAACTGCTCGTCGGGGTGAAATGCAGATGAAAGCGCCGGTGACGCTTGAGCCAGCGCTGCACCTGCGGAGTCTTGTGCGTGCTGTAGTTGTCCACGATCAGATGCAGGTCGAGATCCTGCCGGGTCTCGCGGTCGATGCGCTCCAGAAAGCGAATGAACTCGCGCCCCCGATGTCGCGGTAAACATTCGCCGATGACGCTGCCGTCCAACAGGCTCAGCGCGGCGAACAACGTGGTGGTGCCGTGGCGCTTGTAATCATGGGTCTGGCGGGCCGGAATCCCCGGTCGCAACGGCAGTAAGGGTGCCGTCCGATCCAACGCTTGGATCTGGCTCTTCTCGTCCACCGCCAAGACCAACGCCTTGTCCGGCGGATTCAAATACAGCCCCACGATATCCCGCAGCTTCTCGACAAAGTGCGGATCCCGCGACAGCTTGAACGTCTCCACCCGGTGGGGCTGCAACCGGTGCGCGTGCCAGATCCGCTGGACCGTCATGCGGGAAAGCCCTTGCGCCTTGGCCATCGTGCGGACGCTCCACTGTGTAGCCTGGGCCGGAGTCGTGTGCAAGGTGGCCTCGACGATCTCTTGGATGCGCTCGGCGGAAAGCGACGGTTTGCGTCCGGCGCGCGTGGCATCTTTCATCAAACCCGGCACACCGAAGCGGCGAAACCGAGCGCGCCAGCGTAACACGGTTGGACGACTGGTGTGGAGTTCTTGGGCGATGGCATGGTTGGGTGTCCCAGCCGCCGCGGCTAAGATGATGCTCGCCCGCAGGACAATCTTCTGTGATGTCTTGCCTGAGCGCACGAGTGACTGGAGCCGTTTCTGTTGGGTCGAATCGAGGTGGAGCGGCCGAGCGGGTTTGAACATACCCAGAGAATACCACGGAACGCACAATTGTCACGTTAATTATGGGACATCAGACTAGGTAGCGCAGGTGGCGCGGGCCGTCTGTGGGGGGAAACCCTGTTTTTTCTGCCGGGGAAACCTCCTATAAGCGACGAGCACGAACGGGTGGGAAATTCGCCAGTTCGCGCCCTCCGAGTGGACAGGGACATGTCAGACTTGACAAGCATCCAAGGATCGTGAAGAAGACGGCGTCGGTTATGACACATTGGCCACCACCCTTAATCCAAAAGAAGGGAGCCAGTCAGGTCGAGGAAACCGACGCGCTGTGGTTGGCCGAGATGTTGCGGTCGGGCATCCTGCCCACGGGCTACATCGTCACGGCGATTGGAATTGCCGTCTCGGCTCGTCGACGATGGGCCGCTCCGTCGGTGACTGTCTTCATTGCGTCATCACCTGCGTGACCGTGAAATACAATTCGGCATGCGCCGCCGCCGACGGCAGATCGTTGTTGATGTACGGCGCGGCCGTGTTGCCGCGTATTGAAGCCCAGTTGTCGTTCCTTATCACGATGATGAAGACGGTAGGAGCTGGGATGGTGTAGTCGGCCACGATGGGCAAGTGATCGCTGGTGGCGGTGAGATACCGGTAGAGCTGTGTGGCGGTGATCCGCGTCACATTCGTCGTTGGATCGTTGTTGAGCGCTGTATCACCGGAACCGACGTTGCGGGTCGAGCCATTGTTGCCGAAAATGTGGTACGTCCCGGGAACGTAGGCCAGCCCGCCACCCGCCACGGTGTAAAGAACATTGCTGGTCATCATCTGATAATCGTCCCGGTCGCTCAGACTTGTTGCCGATTCGGTGAGCGCTGTCAGAGTGGACGAACCCCAGGTCACGTCGTTCGTGCCGGATGGATTCAGGGGATCAAAGGCTTGATTTGTCCCCGCGGAGGCGACGGACGGAATCCCGCCGGCCACCCAGAACGTCAGGAAGCCAGAGAGAACACCGCTGGTGAGTATTTTCACGAACATGGTGAAAAATTTGACTGGAAAGGTTTTGTTGATTGGAATTCCCCGGGCCTAAATGTTATCTGCCCGGATAGAGCAGCATCTCGTCATGCGTCGGCAGCGTCCGTTGGCGGGTCGGGGTTGTGAAAACCGACGCTCGGGCATTTCACGGCAGGTTCGCGTTGACCGATGACAAGGTGTTGTTGATGTGCTTGCCGATACCTCGTAACACCGTGATCGCCACGATAGCAATCAGAGCCAAAACCAGCGAGTACTCGACCAGACTTTGGGCCCTTCGTGATCGGAGTGCTCTGTAGAGTTTCTGAATTGTCCTCTTCATACTTGTACCCACCCATTTCAAGGCGTATTTCCGAACAAATACTACAACATTATGGTAGCACAGGTAGCGCGGGCTGTCTGTGGGGGGAAACCCTGTTTCTACTGTAGGGGAAACCCCCCACACGCGCCGGGACACCGACCGGCAGGAAATAGAGAAAACCGCCGGTGCCTGGCTTCCGATGACGGATCGGACGATGGGTGGAGCGGGGCCGCAATCCAGAGTTCCGTCAGGCGGATACGAAGATTTGCAAGGCTGAGACACTCCGCAAATACACGGCCTCGCCGCCCGCTTATTGACTGCCTTGCAGTCGCGCCAACGCGTTTCTCGTCAGGGCAAGATCCGGCCGGAGCTTCAGCGCCTTCTGGTAGTGCTCGATTGCCTCCGTCGTGCGGCCCATCTTTTCCAATGCGAGCCCCAGATTGTCGTGCGCCCCTGCGTAATTGGGCTTGATCCGCAGGGCCTGCTCGTAGTGGGCGATGGCCTCCTCGATCTTACCCGTTTGCACCAAAACCACCCCCAAATTGTTGTGCACCTCGGCGCAATCGGGCTTGATCCGCAGGGCCTGCTCGTAGTGGGCGATGGCTTCCTCGATCTTACCCGTTTGGGCCAAAGCCAACCCCAAATTGTTGTGCGCCTCGGCGCAATTGGGCTTGATCCGTAGCGCTTGCTCGTAGTGTTCCACCGCCTCTGGCATCTTGCCCAACTCCGCCAGGGCCGCTCCAAGGCCGAGATTGGCTCTGGCGGAATAGAGATTGATTTGCACCGCTTGCTCATCCTGCGCGATGGCCTCCTCAAACCGGTCCAACTGACAGAACACACGCCCCAATATCACGTGCGCCTCGCACACTTGCGGCGCAAGTTCGACCCCGCGTTGCGCGTAGGCCAGCGCCTCGCTGGCCCGCCCTTGATCCAACAACTCTGTGGCCAGTGCCCGATTCGCCTCTTCGGAATCCGGGAACTCCGCCAGGGTGGCTCGTCGCATGGTTTCGTCGGTATGCCAGTCTGGTATCAGACGACGAGTGCCGGCGGCGAAGGCGCATAGCCCACACGCCAGCAGACCGACCAGCAGACCCCGAACCGCCGGCGTCGAACGCCGCCACAGCCATACTCCCGCCGCGCCGACCACCAGCAGCACCGGCAGCATCACCACATAGGCATAGCGCGCCGCCACCACTTGCCGGCCCCTCGGCAAGACCGCGGACATGGGAAGAACCAGGATCACGTAGGCCGCCCACGCTGCCGCCAGCATTGGCATACGTCGTCTTTGACATATAACCACCGCCGTGATGATGAGAACGGTGAGCACCGACGCCAGCATCGTCCACGGACCCAGCGGAAGGTCCGAAACGTAGTTGGGCGACAAATGCGCTGGCCAAGCCAGTTTCACCAAGTAAAACGTCAGACTTTCGAACACGCGGAACACGCGTACCGACAGCGGGGCCTCGAACAACGGAGCGATCGGACCGGGCGCTCGCTCGGTGATCACCGTCGCCACCCCCACCACCCCCGCCAAGACAATCATCAGCGCCTTCTCCCGCAACAACCGGCCCCAACCGAGCCGCTCGTGACGCCGCAGCGGATAATAATCCATCGCCAGCATGACAAAGGGCACCGATACCGCCGTTGGTCTGGACAACAGCGCGGCCACATACAACCCCCACACCAGCGGCCGTCGCGCGCCCGCCGCGTAGGCCCACAGGCTGCCGATCGCAAACGTCGTGCACACGCAGCTGCGTCCGCGCCCCCATCCACACCACCGATTCCGTTTGCAACGGGTGAATCGCGAATACCACGGCCACCCACAAGGCCGCCATCAGCCGCTCGCCCGTGGTCAGGGATGTCGCGCGCAAGAGCGTCCACAGGAAGCCGAACACGAGCGCGGCATTGAGCGCGTGCAAGAACACGCTGGTAACGTGGCGACCCGCCGCATTCGCGCCCCAGATCTGGTAGTCCAAAAGGTGGGTCAACCGCGTCAATGGGTGATAGTAGATGTCCGTGGACGTAAACGCCCATTTCACCCCGTTCCACGTCAGGCCGTGCCACCGCATCGACTGCCGCAGATACTCCAGATCATCCACTCTCAGGAACCCGCCGTGCGTGCTCGGCCAATACAACCAGAAGGTGGCCGCAAAAATCACCACAGCGATGCTAATCAACTTTGTCCGGCTGACAGTCATGCAAATTGAATATGGCGAAGATCAAGCGGTTCACGCCCTTACAGTGGGCCGGGTCAAGTCGGACTCGACGAGCGCAAGCTGCTTACCGTGCTTGTTTCAAAGAAGCGGGACTCCGGCTCGCACGCCCACAGTTGCTTATCACCCGGCTATCGACTGGGACCGTGCACGTATACCGCCGGCGATTTGTAGCGCAGTCGGCGCGGGCTGTCTGTCAGGGCAAACCCTGTTTTTTCTGCCGGGGATGCCCCCTACACGCGCCGCGACAGCGACCGGGCAGGGGACAGGGAAATCCGCCGGTGCCTGGCTTCCGATGTCGGACCGGACGATGAACAGAGCGAGGCCGCAATTCAGCAGCACACGTTGATTGGCCTTGGCCGCGATATGGAAGATTGAATCCGGCGCGAGTCGAACGAGGAGCAAGATTTGGAGCCGGCGGGAGGAATTGAACACTCCATCTGCTGAATACGGATCAGCCACTCTACCGTTAAGCTACACCGGCGCACAACGTGATCAATCGACATTTCCCCTGTGACCTGCGCCCGCGACCATCTCGTTGCCTCAGCCTGAGGGTTGGGATAGGCGACGTGACCCGATCCCGACCCTCCTCTGCCCCACGGCAGACTCGCGTTGATCGATGACGCAATTCAAAGGGACCGGTTGATTGGCCGTGGCTTTCCGGCGGACCGCCCCTGCTGGATGGCGTACTGCCGGAGCGTCCTCGCGTCGCCGATGCTCAGTTTTTTCTTGATGCGGGCCAGATAGCCTTCCACCGTTTTGACGCTGACCTGTAGTTCCGCGGCAGTCTGGCTCGGGCCATACCCGCAGCCGAGAAGTTGGAAGACCTCCCCTTCGCGCTCGCTGAGGCCGGCGAAGCGAGCCGTCGTTGCGGCGGTACGTCCGCTGATTGCAGCCTTCTGCATGCGTGTACTTCTAGCTCGAACGAGGAATTATGTCTGTGAGGGGAACCCCTGTTTCTTGTGGGAGGGAAATCCCTGACACACCGGTTGAGGTGAACAATCCGGAGACGGTCGAAATCAACGGGTGCCGGGCGGCTGTCTTGGCGTGCGACGGCTGGCCGGATCAGGGCGCGGTGGCGGCGAAGATTCCCCGGACGCAGCGGTCCCGCTGAGCCTGTTCCACTGAATCGCTTGCTGGAGCAGTTGGCGCGCGTCTTTCAGATGCAGCTTTTCCTTGATGCGCGCCATATAACCTTCGACGGTTTTCACGCTCAGATGCAACTCGTCCGCGATCTGGCTCGGGCCGTAACCGTTTCCGAGAAGTTGGAAGACGACCAATTCGCGGTCGCTGAGATTGTCCACGGACAAGCCCGCCGAGAGGAATGGCCGGCGCTGGCTTCCTTGAGGATCCGCGCGTCAACCGTCTCGCTCACGTGGATCTCACCGTCCAGCACGCGGAGGATGGCCTGGCGGATCTTTTCCGCTCCCTCCGCGTTTGGTGACGTACCCGCGCGCGCCAGCGCGGAGGGCGCGCTCGGCGTAAAGAGGCTCGTCATGCATGGAGAGAACCAGCACGGGCAAGCCTTCGTAACGGGTCTGTGATGTCCTTGATCAGGTCCGTCCCGTGGCTGCCTTCCATGGAAAGATCGACAACGGCCATGTCGGGGCGCAAGGTCTGGATGAGCTCCAAGGTCTGGGCCGCGTCAGCCGCTTGCCCGCAGACGGTGAGATTTGGCTCTCGGTTGATCAGTTGCGCCAGCCATTCGCGGACCATCGGGTGGTCGTCGGCGATGAGAATTCGTTGTCCTGGGGTTTCTTTGTTCATGAGTCATTCCTGATCCGGGCATGAAGTCCCTCGGGAGGGACAGGGTAACGGCAGGTGCCACCGTTGGGGTCGCGGCGCACGGCGAGAAGGTCGCCCCAATCATGCAGGCGCGGTAGTTCATGGAGTTGATTCCCATGCCTTTGTTTTGCCGAGTTTCTTCGGGAAATCCGAGGCCATTGTCGTTCACCGTCAGGACGATTCGGTCGCCCGCCTAACGTGAGTTCGATCAGGATTCGTGAGGGTTTGCCATGCTTGATCGCGTTCGCGACCGCTTCCTGGACGATCCGGTAGATTTGGGTCGACTTCTTTGTCATCAAACAGGTCGGACGGCCCCGTTTGCCTTGACGGTACAGGCGATGTGGAATGAGTTCTGCACCGAGGCGGACAAACCGGTCAATGCGGCCATCAGACCGCCGGGCCCGATCTCGACCGGGTGAAGCCCGTGGGCGATTTCATGTGCCTGAGTCATGGCTCGCTGGATGAATCCCACAATCTGCCGGGCCTCGGTGGCTTGCGGCAGTGATTGTTGCGCGAGCTTATCCGTCAATAGCTGGGTCGCGAACTCGGTGGCAGCCAGGTGCTGACACAGTCCATCATGCAGGTCCTGCGCGATTCGCCGTCGTTCGTGATCGGAGATCTCGAGCACCTGCTTCTCCAATTGCCTGCGCTCGGTGATGTCGCGGACGGTGACGGTCAACAGCCGTTGGCCATCCATCTGAACTTCGCCGACGGCGAGTTCCATCGGGAAGAGCGAGCCATCCTTGCGCCGGCCGACGATTTCACGACTGACTCCGATGACATTCTGTCGGCCAGCCAATAAGTAGTCGTGGATGTAGTGGTCGTGTTCGTCTCGCGAGGGCGGGGGTATCAGGAGGCGCATGCCTTGACCGATGACATCGCTGGCTCTGTACCCGAAAATGCGCTCGGCGGCCGGGTTGAACGAATCAATGATGGCTTGATCATTGACCGCAACGATGCCGTCCAGCGCGGTATCAACGTATGCGCCGAGCAGCGTCTGACTGGTCTGGGCCACGTCCTCTGCCAGTCGGCGCTCCACGCTCGCTCTCTTCATCGCCGCCCAAAAAAGAGACCGCCAAAAGCACCGCGAAGTCCACCACCGTGTTCCAATAGGCGACCAGAATCCCGGAAGTATAATGGGGGAGTACAGGTTGGCGACGAAGCCCACGACAGCCGCCGCCGTAGCGACGAACACCCCGCAGGCCGCGCCCGCAAACCAAGCGACGAAAATAACCACGAGCACGTAGAGGATGGAAACCCGACCCTAGGTCCCGTCAGGTAGTCAATGATGCCGACGATCACGGCACCGACGAGACCCGTGCCAACCACCCAGGTCTTGGATCGGCTGTTGAGCCAGACCACCGACCCGTCGGTTCCGTTCTTGATGCCCATCGGCATGGACAGACCCGAAGCCATCTGCCGGTGGGTCTGGGATTCCGCGGTCCTCGCCCCGATCGCCGACCAGCAGACCAGGTCGGCGATGTACTGGGGCGTGATCGGATCCAGGAGCTCCGTGGCCGTGGAAAGCCCGAGATCGAGCACATCCCTCAGAAACCCCCGGGCGATCCGGAGCCCCTCCCCGATGTCGTGCGACCCGTCGAGGCGCGGGTCCATGATCGCAGCCCTTCCGCCGACCGTGGTCCGTGGCTTCTCAAAGTAGACCCGCATGACGATCATGACCCGGTCCCCGACCTGCCGCGCGAGCGCCGAAAGGCGTTCGGCGTATTCCCGGCCGGCGTCCACGTCGTGGATCGAGCAGGGTCCGACGATCAGCAGAAGACGCGGGTCGTCGGTGAAGATGAGCTTATGGATGTCCTGGCGGGACCGGGTGACGAACTCGGCCTGAGCCTCGGTCTTGGGTATCCTTTCGAGGAGCGCGGCGGGCGACGGCAGGGGCCGTGTCTCGACGACATTGATGTCCGAGGTCT
>CAVQMY010000031.1:0-12869 GCA_963713705.1 uncultured Verrucomicrobiae bacterium | reverse complement strand
TTGCTGAATCTGAATTCACCACTCTGTACGAGAAGACGCGCTTGGTACGGGCCAAAATCGGTGCATTCATCAAGTATTTGCAGGAATTTGAGTCAAAGAAACGGGCCCCGCCGACCACCAACCGCGAACCATGAACCTGGAGCCGAGAACCCTCCTCATCGATGCCGACGACACGCTCTGGGAGAACAACATCTACTTCGAGCGGGTCATCGCGGAGTTTGTCGCGGCGCTCGGCAGCAGGGCCACGCTGCCGAACGGGTCGACCAGTTGCTCTGGGAAACCGAACAACGCAACGTCAAGGTCACCGGCTACGGCAGCCAGGCCTTCTGCCAGTCGCTACATGAGGTCGCCCGCCAATTGGGCGCGGCGGAACTCGAACCATGGATTCAAGAAAAAGAAGATTGGATTCTCCACCATCCGATTGATCTCTTGCCCGGTCCTGCGAAACGCTTCCCCGACTCCAGGCGGCCAACCGTCTGATCCTGTTGACCAAAGGCCGCGAAGAAGAACAGCTCGGCAAACTCGATCGCTCGGGACTCGCGCCATTCTTCCATGTAACGGAAGTCGTCTTCGAGAAATCCGTCGAGACCTATCGCGATATGATCGCCAAACACCATCTTGCGCCCGCGCAAACCTGGATGATTGGCAACTCGCCCCGTTCCGACATCAACCCCGCCCGGGCCGCCGGCCTCGGCACCGTGTTCATCCCGTATCACACCACTTGGCAGCACGAACTGGAAGAGATCACACCAGACGGTGGCACGCTCATGCTGGAGAATTTCGGTCAGCTCGTCCGACCACTTCGCGTAGCACGGGCTCTCATAGAACTTAATCGCTTACGCCACGAGCGTGCCGATGGGCTCGCCGAGGATGGCGCGGCGGACATTGCCGTATTCGAAGAAATCGAAGACGATGATGGGCATTTGGTTGTCCATGCAGAGCGAGAACGCCGTGGAATCCATCACCTTGAGCTGCTTTTGCAGCGCTTCGAGATAGGTGATTTCTGCGAACCGTTTCGCCTTCGGGATTTTTCTTCGGGTCGGCAGTCGTAAACGCCGTCCACTTTCGTCGCCTTCAAAATCACTTCCGCGCCGATTTCGTTGGCGCGCAACGCGGCGGCGGTGTCGGTGGAAAAATAGGGATTGCCGGTGCCGCCGCCGAAAATGACCACGCGGCCCTTTTCCAGATGGCGCACCGCGCGGCGGCGGATGAACGGTTCGGCGACCTGCGACATGGCGATGGCGACTTTGCACGCGGGTGGGCACGCCGATTCTTTTCCAGCGCATCCTGCAGCGCCAGCGCATTGATGACGGTCGCGAGCATCCCCATGTAATCGCCCGTGGCGCGTTCGATGCCGTGTTCGCTGCCGGCCAGACCGCGGAAAATGTTGCCGCCGCCGATCACGATGGCCAGTTGAACATCGACCTGCTTGATCTCCTTGATTTCTTTGGCGATGGCATCGCACGTTTCGGGGGAAATGCCGTACCCGCGAGTGCCGAGCAACGCCTCGCCGCTCAACTTCAACATCACGCGCTTGTATTTCGGAGTCGGGGCCGAGGTCTTCGACATGCTCACTGTTTTACACTCAGTCGCAGTTCTTGGCAAGCGTGGTGAGAGTCAACTGGCATCCACCGGCACGCTTGCCGCTCCCCGCCCTAATTTGACATAGTGTGCCGTATCGTCGAAGAACTCAGTCAAACGCCGCGTGCTGTGGATGAATGAGTCATCGAAAAAGACGAGTCTCTACGCCTTGGGCGGAGCCGTCGTTCTCTGCCTCCTCATAATCCTCGGTTGGTTTGTGTTCCGCCAAGAACCGCCGCCCTCGGAATCAGCAACCGGGCAAGGCCGAAACAGTCACGCCCGTTGCACCTGCGCTGGAGCCAGATGGGAAACTTACGAATGTGCAGACAGCAGGTCAGACACCTGACTTGGCAGCAACCAACGCAGCGGCAATCTACTCGGCGGGCGTTCGATCTTTTCGATCAGTTCTCGAAAGACCAGAAGTACATCCTTAGCGATTGGAGCACGAATGTCGGCGCGTCGGTCGAGGCGGAACTTTGCGGGAAACTCCGCCCGATTTCCGACCTGATGCGTCAGGCGGCAGCGGTGACGAATTGCGATTGGGGCTTTGACCCAATTAACAACGACACCAAGTTGCCACCGTATCTTAACCCGTGCACGAAACATTGCCCGGGCTGCGCTCTGGAACGCCGCCCATTGCCAGTCAAACGACGTGGCTGGAGCAGCGGATAATGCGTTGTCGGTCTTGCGGCTTGGTCAGAACATCTCGCAGGGTGGGCTATCGGTTTCCTACTGGGCACGGCACTGCAAGGCCTCGTGGTGGCGTTCGTCGCTCAGAATATCGGATCGTTCGGTGACGCCGACATTCTACGACTGACAACGGCCTTCGACGATCCGGTTTACGAAGAAGGGCAAGTCGTGCGATGGAACAGGAAGCAGATATGCATGATCATTATGCCGCGAAGCTGGCGACGATGACGGCAGCCGAGGTAGAGCAGGAGTTCTCCGAGTGAGCAAAGTAGTTGGCCGCATGGGTGAATGGATTCCCGACCAATCTGGATCAGACCAGCATTCTGGCTGCGTACGAACAGTTTGTCGATTTAGAGCGAGAATTGGCCAGAGTTCTGGTTTCTTCGTCGGAAGATGAATACGAAGCGTGGCTAAGAGAGGCAGCCGAACTCCAATCATCGAATCCGCTGACGAGACTTGTACTAGAATCGCTGACGAGTCCCTTTGTGGATAGGGCGCGGATCTGCTGAGGTCAACTCGTGCGCTGGTCGTGGCCGGGCTGGCGGTGGCAGACAATGGAGCCGAGCTACCGCTGGCGACGCATCCCGATCCGTCCAGTGGACAGCCGTTCGTTTATACGGAGACCGCGCGACGGTTTTGAACTGCAATCCACCTATCAAGTGTACGGCAAGCCGATCGACGATGCAGTTCAAATACGCGGTCGCAGCAGCGCGGCTTCTACCACAACGCAGGCGGCAGGTGTCGAACCCGGGATTTCCTCGCCGAGTTGCCAGCGAATAAAGCGGCGGACCACGATGTTCTCGCCCAACTGCGCGATCTTGGCAGTGACGTGGTCGTTGATCGTGATTTCCGGGTTCTTCACGAACGGCTGCTCCAGCAGGCACACCTGGGAATAAAACTTCTCCAGTTTGCCTTTGACGATATTCTCGATGGCAGGCGCGGGTTTGTCCTTCACCTGGGCGCGGTAGATTTCCTTTTCGCCTTCGACGACGACCGCGGGGACTTCCTCGCGTCTCACATAGCTCGGATTGGCGGCGGCGATATGTTGGGTGATGTCCTTGACCAACTCGCGGAAACCCTCGTTGCGAGCCACGAAGTCCGTCTCGCAGTTCACTTCCAGCAGCACGCCGAGCTTGCTGCCGTGGTGAATGTAGCTGGCGATGCAGCCTTCCTTCGCGGCGCGCCCCGCCTTTTTGCCGGCCACGGCGATGCCTTTCTTGCGCAGGATCTTTTCCGCCTCGACGATGTCGCCGCCGGCTTCCACTAACGCCTGTTTGCAGTCCATCATGCCGGCGCCGGTCTTTTCGCGAAGGGTTTTAACAAGTTTAGGGTCGATTTGCATGGCTGTCGTAGTCATTGGAAATGGTTGCCTGCCGAATTCTCTAGGCCGACACCGCGGTTTGTTCCGGCGCGGGAGCGGGTTCCACCGGCGGTGGAGGCGTCGCCACTTCGGTCACCACCGGCTCCGGGGACGGGGCGGGATACTTCCGGCCCAATTCCGCCTGCGCTTCGGCGACGGTATTGGCGATCACGGTGGTGATGAGTTTGACGGCGCGAATCGCGTCGTCGTTGCCGGCGATCGGGTACGTGGCCTGATCGGGATCACAATTGGTGTCGACGATGGCAATGATCGGAATATCGAGTCGTTGCGCCTCGTGGATGGCGATGGCTTCGCGCAAGATGTCGACCACGAACATCGCCGCGGGCACACGCTCCATGTTCACAATCCCGTCGAGATTGCGATGCAGTTTGCTTTGCTCGCGACGGAGGGAGGCGACCTCCTTCTTGGGCAGGTGTTCGCCCTCGGGCGATGTCAGAAGGCGGTCGATTTCCTGCATCCGCTTCACGCTGTTACGGATCGTACGAAGGTTCGTGAGCGTGCCGCCGAGCCACCGATCCACCACGTACGGCATGTTCGTGCGGATCGCGGCTTCCTTGATTTCTTGTTGCGCCTGTTTCTTGGTGCCGACGAACAACACGGAGCCGCCGCTGGCGACTACATCATGGAGAAATCCGCAGGCGACTTCGATCTGGGTGAGGGTCTTGTTGAGGTCGATGACGTGAATGCCGTTGCGGGCGGCGAAAATGAACTTCTTCATCTTGGGGTTCCACCGCTTGGTCTGGTGACCGAAATGAACCCCGGCTTCCAACAACTCTGCGACTGTTACGCTGGCCAATGTATCCTCCGCTGTTTCATCCCTCGCCGGCACAACCTGTTTCCGACGCGGGACATCCCGTCTGATTACGACTGGATTTGGGTTTAGTGTTTTTATGTCCTGAATTTCTTCGGAACGGTTCCGTACTGCCCCGACCACTCGTGGCAGGACTAATCATCATAGCCCTATACCGGGGCTTTGCAAGCGGAAAAAGGAGGCGTTTCCTGGGCAAATGGAACGGACGAGTAGCCTAGAATTTGACGGTCGATGGTCCCAATTCGGGCAGGAAATTGCGCGTCGCCGCGTCATCATACGAAAACAGGACGAATCCGGGCGCGCCGAGTTGTCGCGTCATCATAATTTGCGCAGTCAACTGGCTCATGCGGTCGAATTTCCAGCTTCCGATCCCGACGACAACCTTGTTGCGCTGCGACGCCCACATCTGCTCCTTGCGGACTTTTGTCTCGAAATCGCGCATGTCGGGCGTGTAGGTCATGGTGCACACGTAATCGACGTAGCCGCGGTCCAGCCACAGTTTCCAGTCCTGTGCCTTCTCTTCCTTCGCGCGATCGAGGTCAGAAAAGACCGCTGCGGAGACCGCCAGGCCGGGCCGGGCCAGGCGCGCGCGGCTGGACAAGTCTGCGATCCACTCGGTGATTTCGTGTTGACGCCATTGGTTGAACTTCGCGACGTACGGGCCCTCCAACACATCTGCGGGCCAATGGCGGACCCGCGTCCCGATGCTCTGCTCGAATTCGCGCCGGCAATTCTCACAGAAACAACAGGGCTGTTCGGAGAACCGGATGTAATCAAACTGAATGCCGTCCACAGGATACCGTTTCACCATCTCGGTCACCGACGCCCCGACAAGTTCGCGGTTCGCCGGTACCGACGGACACAACCAGGTGAATCCCGATTGCAGGATCGGATGGCCGTCCGGCCCGCGCATCACGCGGTTGGCGGCCAGAAGTTGGCGTTGGAACGCCGGTGGGGCCTTGAACATGAACGTGACGATTTGCTTGGCATCAACGGCAAGCCCCCGCTCGTGGGCCAGATCGATCCCGCGCGCGACGGGGTCCGTGATGTCACGCACGACGCTCGGCAACGCGTGGCTGTTGGGGTAAAACGCCGCGCCGCCCGAGGCGAGATTGGCGAAGATCGTGTTGAAACCCGCGCGATGGAGGTTTTCCGTCGCACTGTCCCAGTCGAGTTTTGTCGTGTCGCTCACCCATACGCCGCGCAGTTCGCTCGTCCCGATCGGAGAGGGGCCGGCGCGCGCGATCCGGGGAGCGGGCGAAGGGGAGGGGACATAGGCCGGCGTGGGTGCCGGCTTCGACATGCTCTGGTCGTACGTCTGGCCACGCCAGGTGCACGAATTCAACAAACTGACGACGGCAACAACGGCGAGCGTCGCCGCCAAATAATTCCCCAACCTCCTCATATGTCTCCTTGTGGCTTTGGAGTGTGATGACCGCGCGAACCGGTGCCAGCCCGTCACCGCTCTGCATTCCCCAATGCAACGACGAGTCGGTGTGCTCCAAAAACCGCGGTCACTATACGCAGAATCCCCTTATGTTGCCAAACGAAATATTTGCTGTTACAAAGGAATTCGATGACGCTTCGCAAACTTTCCATCCTCGGCCCCGGCCTGCTGGGCGGCTCGATTGGCCTTGCGGCCCGCCAACGCAAGGTCGCCAGGCGCGTGTCGATGTGGGCGCGTCGGCCCGACGCAGCTGACCAGGCGTATCAGCTCGGCGCGGCGGACGAAGCGACGACTGACCTCGCCAGGGTCGTCGCCGATGCCGAACTGGTCGTGCTGGCCACGCCAATTGGCGTCATGCAAGCGTTGGTCGAGCAAATCCTCCCGATTCTGCCCGCGGGTTGCGTCGTGACCGATGTCGGCAGCGTCAAGTATCCGATTGTCACGGCATTGTCGAATGCGCTTGCGGGCAAAGCGCGGTTTGTTGGTTCGCATCCGATGGCCGGTTCGGAACAATCGGGCATCGACGCGGCCCGGCGTGATCTGTTCGACAACGCCGTGTGCATTGTCACGCCGCGCGAGGACACGGACAAAGCCGCGTTGCAACTGGTGTATGATTTTTGGAAGGCGATTGGTTGCGCGGTGAAAACGCTCGCGCCGCTGGAACACGACGAGATTGTGGCCCGCATCAGCCACCTGCCGCATCTCGTGGCCGCGGCGGTGGTCAACGTGGTCTGTAGCGACGGCTCGCATCCGCTGAACTTTGTCGGCCCGGGCTTCAAGGATTTTACACGCATCGCGGGCGGCCCGTTCGAGATGTGGACGGAAATCTGTCTCGAGAACCGCAAAGAAATCCGTCGTGCGCTCGATGCGTTGATTGAAGAACTCGTCAAGGTCCGCGCCGCGGTCGAAAACAGTGACGCGGTCGAGTTGCGCACGATGCTCAAACGCGCAAAACACTTTCGGGATGAGCTGAGGTTCAAGACGTGAAGCCTCTGCCCGATATTCTCGAAATCCAGCCGCTCGCGAAGCCGCCGAATTGTACGATTACGGTGCCCGGCTCGAAGAGCATCACCAACCGCGCGCTGATTCTCGCCGCGCTGGCCAACGGCAAGTGCACGCTTCGCGGCGCGCTCTGGGCGGATGATACGCAGGTGATGGTCGATTCGCTGAAGAAATTGGGATTTGAGGTGACCGTCGAGCCCGACCCCAACGAGGAGTGCAATCGGACGATTACCGTTGTTGGACATGGCGGTGAGATTCCGGCGAAGAAGGCGGAATTGTACGTTGGCAATGCCGGCACGGCCGCGCGGTTCCTGACAGCGCTAGTATGTCTTGGTCACGGCGAATATCGCATTGTCGGCGACAAGCGGATGAACGAGCGGCCGATGAAGGAGCTGTTTGAAGCCCTACGTTCCTTGGGGGCTGGTATACCGCCATCAGCTGATTCATTGCCCGTCACAATCTCAGCCAGGGGCCTGAATAACGGAACTGTCAAGGTAAGCGCCGCGAAGAGCAGTCAATTTGCCAGCGCTTTAGTACTGGTTTCCCGCGGCTGTGGCTTAAATGTCGCCATGACAGTGCCTTCTGAGCCTATCAGTGATGATGTAAACTATTTCATGATGACTCAACTAATGGTGTTGGAGTGGACGGCAGGTGATTACAAGATCGAGCCAGATTTTTCAAGCGCCTCCTATTTTTGGGCAGCGGCATATATCATGGGAGGTCGTGTTCGAATTCGAGGAGAATCCTTGCAGGTCGATAGTAAGTTTCTCCGATTCCTTCAGCGCCCGATCTCGGCGGAAGAAGCGGCACTTATCCCGCCACAGTTTCGTGAGAGACCAAGAAAGGTTTCGCGACTTGAAGGGCTAGGTGACAGCATTTTGACACTCGCCATTTGTGCGTTGTTTGACTGGCAGCCTCTGCAGATTGTTCATGCCGCAAGACTGCGTGTCCAAGAGACGGACCGGATTAAGGCGATGGTGGCGGAGCTGCGGCGGGTCGGCGCGAAGGCGGAGGAACACGACGATGGATTCACGGTTTGGCCTGCAAAAGCAGGCCAACTCCACGGCGCGGACATTGAAACGTACAACGATCACCGCATCGCAATGTGTTTTTCCGTGTTAGGATTGAAAGTCCCGGGCATTCGGATTAAGAATCCCCGTTGTGTGAGCAAGACATTTCCAAATTTTTTTGATAAGCTGGAGCAATTAAGAACTTGAACTCAGCGAGACTCGCGCAAGCGAGCCAGAAAACGGCGCGGCCACTCGGAAGCGCGATCCTCCAAACTATGAGCGAGAATGTAACGGTGGTGGCGGTGGACGGGCCGGCGGCCAGCGGCAAGAGCACCGTGTCACGGGCATTGGCCAAGATGCTGGGCTATCACTACGTAGACACGGGCGCGATGTACCGCGCGATTACGTGGAAGGCACTCGAAGAGGGCGTGGACCCGGATGACACGATCGCCGTGATCGCGATGATTCACCGGATCAAGCTCAGTTTCGAGGTGGTTGATGGACAGGTGCACATGCTGATTGATGGGAAGTATCCCGGCAACGCAATTCGAGAGCCGCGGGTTACGGAAAAAGCTTCGACGATCGCCGCAGTTCCTGAAGTACGCCATGTGCTGGTGCACCATCAGCGGTCCCTGACAAAGTTCGGCAATCTGGTGATGGAAGGCCGCGACATCGGGTCGGTGGTGTTTCCCGACACGCCCCACAAATTCTACCTGGAAGCCAGCCCCGAAGTACGGGCGCAGCGTCGGAAGCGCGACCTGGAAGCGATGGAAATTCCCGCCAGTCAGGAGGGCGTAAAGGAGTCCCTCCAACTCCGCGACAGGAAAGACTCTGTCCGCAGCGCTTCGCCATTGCAAATCGCGCTCGGGGCGACCGTTATTGAGAATTCGAATTTGTCGGTCGAGGAAAACGCCAAAGTAATTCTGGATCACATCCGGCAGCAATCGCCGCGGCGCGGCAATTTCAGCGTTGGCGGGGCCTGAGCGCGTTATGCGATTGTGGTGGTATCGGTTCTGCCGGGTTTGGTTTCGTGCTTACTTCTATTTGTATCACCGGGGTCGCGTCTACAACGCCGAGAGGCTGCCGGACGACGGGGCGTTCATTCTGGCCGGCAATCACATCAGCTTTCTCGATCCGCCGTTCTTTGGTCTGGCGTGCAAGCGCGAGGCATTCTTCATGGCGCGGGACACGCTCTTCCGGAACCCGCTCGCGAATTGGATCCTGCGGAGCTGGCACTGCGTACCGATCAGCCGCGAGCGGGGCGATATCGGCGCGATGCGAACGGTGTTGCGGATGCTCGGCGAGGGGAAGGCGGTGCTGATGTTTCCCGAAGGGACGCGGAGCCGGGATGGCCAGTTGCAAGAGCCGCGCGGGGGCATCGGGATGATCGCGGCGCGGGCGAACGTGCCGATTGTGCCGATGCGCATTTTCGGCACGGACCGGGCGTTGCCGAAAGGGGCAAGACTGCCACGGCCGGCGCGCGTGGAGATCAAGTTCGGCGAGCCGTTCCTCTATCCGCTCCCGGAAAACTTCGAGGACCTCCGGGGCGACGCTCTCAAAGCTGTCTACTTCGACATCGGCCGCGAAATCATGGAACGTATCGCGGCACTCGAGCCGAAAAGCGGTTAGCGTTTGGAATTCAGCCCGCGCTACGCTTTCGGATGATCCTTCACGTAATAGTCAATCTGCTGGCAAATCCGGTGCAGAACATTGCAGTCGCGTTTCTCCAACGGGGCCCGGGCGATGACGCGGCGCAGCGAACGCAGGAATGAATCCGGATCGCCCTGGTGCGGGCGAAAGCCAATCTTCGCCAACGATTGCGCCAAATGGTTCAGCACCGACTCGACCTCGTGGACGGTGGCGAGATTGTAGCGCGGCTTCGGGATTTCGCCCACGCTCGCCAAATACACTTCGTATGCGAACAACATCACCGCCTGCGCAAGATTCAGCGATGGATGCTCCGTCGCTTGCGGCACGCTGACGATATCGTGGCACCGGCGCAATTCCGTGTCGGACAGCCCGGCTTCCTCGCGTCCGAAGACAATTCCTACACGATGTTTGTGGGAAAGTTCGGCGACTTTTGCCGCAGCCTGTCGTGCCTCAACGACCTGCGGAAACTGCGCGCGGCGTTTGCGGTGTGTCGTGCCGACCAGCCAGTGCAATCCGTCCGTCGCTTCCTCCCACGTCGTGACCGCGCGGGCCTTCTCCAACACATCCCCCGCGCCATGGCCCAACATGATCGCCTGCTGGTGCGTGGAGAAGTCCTTCGGGCCGTTGATCACGACAAGATCGGCCAACCCCATCGTCTTCATCGCCCGCGCCGCCGACCCGATATTTCCCGGCACCGCCGGCTCCACGAGAATGACGGTCACGTTGGCCAGATGGCGCGGCGCGCCAAACGTCAACGCCGGCTCCGGATGCTTTTCCGTGGGCTTACGCATGTGAATCCAATACAATCGTCACCGGACCGTCATTCACCAATTCCACGTCCATCATCGCGGCGAATCTGCCTTCGGCGACTTGGAGCGACGTGGCGGCGCGCAGCTTCGCCATAAAATCATTGTAAAACCGTTCGGCCTCGGTCGGTGGCATCGCTTCGGAGAAACTCGGGCGCGTGCCTTTGCGCGCATCGCCGTACAACGTGAACTGTGACACCACCAGAATCCCGCCGCCAATGTCCGTGACCGAGCGGTTCATGTTCTTGGCGTCGTCGGGGAAAATGCGCAGTGCGAGCACTTTCTTGATCATCCACTCCGTGTCCGCTGCGGCATCATCTCTGCCGACGCCCAGGAGCACGAGCAGGCCTCGTCCGATCTCGCCGACAGTCTGGCCGTCAATCTGAACGGATGCGCGAGACACACGTTGTACTACGGCTTTCATCGGGCAGGTCAATACGCGAAGGCTGCGGGGTTGTCCAGTCTTGAACGGGTGCACGCTTGTGTTAGGCTTCTCCTGTGAAGATTCAGTTCTTGTGTCCCCACTGCAAGCACGAGTTGGAGTTCGAGGACTTGTCGCAGGACGAATCGCCGTGTCCGCTGTGCCAGAAAAGCATTCACTTGCGCATCACTGAGCAAATGCGGCGCAACAACACGGTGGACCATTGCGCTGTGTGCGACTGCAACACCGTGTACGTCCAAAAAGACTTCAACCGCACGCTCGGCGTGAGCATTTTCGTGGCGGGCGCAATCCTCTTCCTGCTCTGCGCGTGGAAAAACCGGCTCGTCGAAGGCACGCTCGTCTGGGCCGCCTTTGTGCTGGCCGACGGGTTGCTCTACAAATTTCTGCCCGACGTGACGATTTGCTACAAGTGCTACGCGCAATACCGCGAGGTCGCGCCGAACCCGGACAATCAGCCCTTCGAATTGGGCCTCGCCGAAAAGTATGACCCGCTCGACAAGCGCGCCGATGCCGACAATCCCGCCGCCGAATGGAAGGGGCGCTGACGTTTCATGTGGCGTGCGTTGATGATCGGTCTGTTCGCGGTGACGCTCGCGCATCTTGTTTACGCCGAAGAAGACCCTCGCGACGCGGAACGCCAATTTCGTTTCCTCCTGTCGCGCGGCGACGAACTGCGGGCGCAACAGGACCGGTTTGACGCGCATACGCCGCCCGTGGTCATCGAAGACTGGAAGGTGTACCAGAAGCGCCTCGACCGCGACTACCAACATTTCCTCCACGATCATCCCGAACACGTGCGTGCGATGGTCGCGTACGGCGGTCTGCTCTACGATGAAGGGGACGAGGACGAAGGCGCTCGTTGGTGGGAAAAGGCCATCGCGGTCGATCCGCGCGAACCCTACGCGTACAACAACCTCGCGAATGTCTACGGTCACGACGGCCGGGCCGCCAAGGCGCTCCAGTATTACCAGACGGCCATCGACCTGGCGCCGACCGAACCGATCTTCCGCTTCAACTGGGCGACAACCTGCCAACTCTTCCGCAACGAGTCGCGCGCCGTCTATGGCTGGAGCGTGGATGAGATTTTTCAACATAGCCTGGAGCAGTTTCGCGCCGCCCGTGACCTGGACCCGCAAAACTACGATCTCTCGAGCACGTACGCCGAGACCTTCTACCAGTTGCCCAAACCGGATTGGCCGGGCGCCTACGTGGCCTGGCAATTCTGTCTTCGCCAACCGCTCGACGACCGGCAGCGCGAGTTCGTGTCGGGTCACCTGGCCCGCGTGTGCATCCGGCTGGGACGCATTGACGAGGCCAAACAGTGGGTGTCGAAGCTTTCCAGTACCGAGCAGGCGTCCGTACGCCGCGCGATCGAGCGAAAGATCGCTGAACTGAGCCGGAAAACCGGCGGATCAACCACCACAAACTCGCCGCCGAATCCCGCGACGGATCCGGTCGAGAAACGCTGATTCCGCTCGCCACCACGCGTCTCCCGCTTACGGTTTCGCCACCCCGATGACCCCGCACGCCACCCGCGCGCCGGCGTTGCCGGTCGGCTGGGTCTTCAGATCGTCGGCCTTGGCGTGGACAATCACCGCGTGACCGATGATCGAATCCGCGCCCTCCAGCGAGATCACCGTGTCCACCCGCTCGTAATGCGCCTTGCCCGTCGCGTCCGCTTCGAGGTTGCCGAAATCACCCGCGTGCCGCATCTCGGCATCGGGTCCGCCGTGCTGCGTGTGATGCGGATTGAAATGACCGCCCGCCGACGCGCCGTCCACCGCGCTGCAATCCCCAAACTCATGGATGTGGAACCCGTGCGACCCGGGCGTCAAGCCCGTCACGTCCGCCACGATCTTCACGCCGCCATCGACCTTCGTGAACGTCACCACCCCCGAAACATCATTGCCCTTGGTCGACGACAGCACTGCCACCGCCTTGGTCACCGAATCCGCACGCGCGCCAACCACCGCCAAACTCATCATCGATACCGCCACCAATATGCCAGCCTTCATCATTGCCTCCTGTCGTTTGGGTTGAACCTTTACC
>CAVQMY010000030.1:0-55002 GCA_963713705.1 uncultured Verrucomicrobiae bacterium | reverse complement strand
TGCGCCTCCTCCGTCTATTTCATCGTTCGTCCCACCGTTAAATGTCGTCCCGTAGAAATTGCCATCGTTGCCCCGCACCAGTGTGCCCCTCGGGGTGTGTCCATCGTTGGGTTGGCTTAAAAACGTGTAAAGATTTGTTTCGTTCCCGCTGGGACTGATCCGAAACACCGTACCCCCGGTATACTCCCCGACGTACGTGACGTTCAGGGTCGTCCCATAGAAATTCCCGTCACCGCCCTGGACTAGCCCGGTTTGTGGATTGGCTCCATCGCCGGGGCTGCCAAACTGATAGAGCATCGTGTAGCCGCCACCGGGGGTAATCCGAAACATGGTGCCGCAGCCGCCGTTGCAAAAGCCGTTTGTCCCGCCTAAGTAAGTCGTCCCGTAGAAGTTGCCATCGTTGCCCTGTACCAGCTCGGCATATGGATAAGCCCCATCGGTGGGGGTTCCGACAAACTGGTAAAGAATCGTCACCGTCTGAGCGTTGGTATTGAACCCTCGACCCGCCAAGACCAACAGAATGATTCCGATGATAAGGTGACCTGTTTTTGTCTTCGCCAGCCCGACTCGAATCCCTTTGCTCATATCCGTCGCTCCTCTCCCAGACGTCGTCAAACTCGCTTCCTAGTGTGGTGTCACTGAAATGCCTTTCCAATGTCCATCTGGTCAAAATGAAGCGATTCATTGTAACGAAGCGTTAGGGACAGCACACTAGCAATGCGGACACTAGCCCGTACGGCCATGAAAAGTCGAGTCGAATCCAGCCGCCGGACCCCGCAAAACAAGGCTCTTTCAGGCGAACGTAAATTCCAGTCTTCCCCGCCTCTCGCATCGTCAGCGGAACCCGCCGAGCATCCACCGCCAGTTGGATTCCCGATCTCAGGCAGGCTCTGTCAATCGAGCGCCCGACAAACCCTCACGGCTTCCCTTCATGGTACGGCTTGTTCTGTTCGTAGAGGGTGAGCCGCTGGCGGGCCTTGGACCAGTCATCCGTCGACGACTCGGAGGCCAGATATTCGTTCTGCCATTTGACCGCGTCGTCAAAGTGCCCAGCCTCGGCGTAGGCCGCCGCCAGCGTCGCGAACCATGAACCCGGTTTCCTGTCGGACAGTTCACAGGCCTTCTTCGCATATTCGACCGCCTTCGCCCCATTGCGAATATTGGCATCGGGGCAGACCGCCAACAGCCACGCGAGGTGGTCGTAGGCCTCCGCATAATCCGGGTTGAGACGGACGGCCTCATTGTAATCGGCGATGGACTTGTCCCAGTCGCCCTTGTTGTTGTAGGTAATTCCCCTGTTGTAATAGGCCTCCACGTATTCCGGGTTGAGACGGATGGCCTCATTGTAATCGGCGATGGCCTTGTCCCAGTCGCGCTTGTGGGCGTAGGCAACCCCCCGGTTGTTGTAAGCCCCGGCATATTTCGGCTTGAGCTGGATAACTTCGCTGAACTCTGCGATGGCGAGATCGTAATCCTGCCTGCGGATTGCCGCCACACCCTTGTCATAGGCCCTCGATGACCGGTGGTTCCGGCACCCTTGGCCCGCCACCAGCACCCAGAGGAAAATCCCCAGCCATGACAGTCTTGCCAAAAGCCGACAGGCTGGCGGACTCGAAGGCCGGCCAGGTTTCGGGGCCAGCGTTGTCCCAGACCCGGAGCCGCCCTCTGGATTCCAATCCGAAGTGGATGTCGGTTTCATTCTCGCCACTCCTGTATTTAGGGAATATCCCAACAGAAAAGTCGAGGATGTTCTATCTGTGGAGACTACGAGAGACTGCCGTGAGGGCTCAGACCGCAAGACTACTCGAGAAGATCAGAGGGATCTGGCTTCTCGAAGCTACGCCGTGCAGGATGGCGACAAATCACGCCGGAACCAAAACGGATCGCGTACTGGCAGGCGTCGGGGTTTTCCACCAGGCATTGCGAGACAGCGGATGGCACCACATACCTGGTCCGACATATCTCCGTATCCGGGAGACGCCGTTGATCGCTGACCGTGTTGTGGGTCACGCTCCTGAGAATAGCATGCCGCTTGCCAGTCGCCAACCCGCCACCGGTTCCTCCCGCACATTTTCGCCTGGCATCGGTTGCTCTGACCGGATGTCTTTTCGACTCCCGCTCCCCCGCCTTCCTCGTACCGCCGCAACAATTCTGCGAAACTATTCCCGGAGCGGGGTGTTTACCCTCTCGTTCGCCGCGTTGTGTCGTGGGGACGGCGAACGGCAGCATCAAACACAGAATCGCAGCGTTCAGAGCAGAACAAGGAGAGATCGGTATGCGCAAGTTCATGGGACTTCTTTTGGCGGCAGTGGTATTCGGCATGTTCACAACAGGGGCGTTCGCGGCAAACAGCACGGGCACCCATCGTCATCACGCCAAGCGGCATCACAAGCAGCACCATCACCAAGCCAGGTAAGTCAATCCGCCTCAGCCCGTTACCCGTCAAGCTTGCCTGTCTTGACGGGTAACGGCTTTTCCCGTCTGACTGCCTTCCCCGGCCCGGCGTGCTTTTGCGTCTTGCACTTGACACTTCCAGCCGTCACGATATAGTGCAATTAGGAATCGGACAAAAATTGTCGTGTTTAACAAGGCAGCCGATTTCATCGAGGAAGTCAGATCATGGCCGATACATTTGAAATTCAGGACCTACAAGTCAGCATCGAAGACAGGCAGATTCTCAAGGGCGTAAACCTCGTCGTTCGCAAGGGTGAGGTGCACGCGTTGATGGGACCGAACGGCTCGGGCAAGAGCACCCTGGCCAACGCGATCCTCGGCCATCCCAAGTATACCGTCACGGGCGGCAAAATCCTGATGAAGGGCGAGGACATCCTCGAAATGGAGACCGACGAACGCGCCCGCAAAGGCCTGTTCCTCGCCTTCCAGTATCCCTGTGAAGTCCCCGGCGTCCGCCAGTCCAATTTCCTCCGGCTCGCCTGCAACGCCCGCCACGGTCGCGACATGGATGTGACGGACTTCTACAGCAAGCTTGAGGAGAAGATGAAGGTCCTCGACATCGACGAGAAATTCATGAAGCGCTACCTCAACGAGGGTTTCTCGGGCGGCGAGAAAAAGCGCAACGAAATCTTGCAGATGATGATGCTCGAACCGGAATTTGCCATCATGGACGAGACCGATTCCGGCCTGGACATCGACGCGCTGAAGGTCGTCTCCCGTGGCGTGAACGAACTGCGCGGCCCGGGCCTCGGCATTCTGATCATCACGCACTACGAGCGCATCCTGCGCTATATCAACCCGGATTTCGTCCACATTATGGTCGACGGAAAAATCGTGAAGTCGGGCGGTTCCGACCTCGCCGGGCATCTGGAAGAGCACGGCTACGATTGGATCATCAAGGACGGGGAACCGGCTCCCGTTCCCGCAAAAGGGTAAGACGATGAGCACCGCTTCACCCGATCAAGTCCTGCCCGGCGCCTACAAAGAGGGGTTCCACGACGACCTCAAGTCCGTCCACAGCGTGCCGAAGGGGCCGACGCACTCCGTCATCGACTACATGTGCGATGTGAAGGGCGAGCCGGACTGGATGCGCCAATTCCGCCACCGCAGCCTCGACATCTTCCTCAAGCAAGACCTGCCCGGCCTGGATGCCGGGCCTGCGCGACATCGATTACGACGCGATCACCTACTACATGAGTCCGGTCGATAAATCGGCCAACAAATGGGAGGACGTGCCGGAAGAAATCCGTCGCACCTACGACAAGCTCGGCATCGCCAAGGAAGAACAGAAGCTGCTCGGCGGTCTCGGCGCGCAGATCGACAGCGAGATGGCCTACCACAACATTCAGGAAACGCTCTCCAAACGGGGCGTCGTCTTCCTCAGTTGCGACGAAGGCATGAAGCAGTACCCCGACATCTTCAAGGAACACTTCGCGAAATCGATTCCACCCGAGGACAACAAGTTCGCCGCGCTCAACTCCGCGTTCTGGAGCGGCGGCTCATTTGTCTATATTCCCAAGGGTGTAAAATGCGACGTCCCCCTCTCGGTGTACTTCCGCATCAACGCCGAGCAGTTCGGTCAGTTCGAGCGCACGCTCATCATCTGCGATGACGACAGCTTCTGCCATTACGTCGAGGGCTGCAGCGCGCCGGTCTACACGACCCATTCGGTGCACGCCGCCGTCGTCGAGATTTTCGTCAAGGACCACGCCCGGTGCCGCTACACCACCATTCAAAACTGGTCCACGGATGTCTACAACCTCGTGACCAAGCGCGCGTTCCTCTACAAGAACGCCATCATGGAATGGGTTGATGGCAATCTCGGCTCGAAGCGCACGGTAAAATATCCGTCGTGTTACATGGTCGGCGAAGGCGCTCACGGCGAAATCCTGAGCCTGGCCAGCGCCGACAAGGGCATGTGGCAGGATGCAGGCGCCAAGCTCGTGTTCTACGCGCCCAACTGCACCGGCCGCATCAATTCCAAGTCCATTAGCGGCCATGGCGGTCGCGCGTCATACCGCGGACTTGTCCAGGTCAATGAGGACGCCAAAAATTGCCGCGTGCAGGTCAATTGCGACGCGCTCATCCTCGACCCGGCCAGCCGCTCGGACACCTATCCGGTGATGGAAATCGACGGCGACCTGGCGACCGTTGAACACGAAGCCAGCGTCTCGAACGTGTCCGAAGAACAGTTGTTCTATCTCATGAGTCGCGGCATCAAGAAAGAGGACGCCGTGTCGATGATCGTCAACGGTTTCATCGAGCCGATCGTCAAGGAGTTGCCCATGGAATTTGCGGTCGAAATCAATCGGCTCATCAATTTGCAGATGGAAGGATCGGTCGGTTAGAGAGGCAACGGCTGGCCGAGAACCCGTGGGGACGGAGTGGCCCCGTTCCCGCACCTTTTCATAATGACAACAGGATTCACACAACAGACAGTCGAAGCCGTGACCTCGGGTGAGCCGCACTGGCTCACGTCCCAGCGGCTCACGGCATGGCGCACGTTCGAAAAACTGCCCCTCCCGACCAAACGCGACCTCGAGTGGCAGCGTTTCGATATCCGCGCGCTGAACCTGGATAAAGTATCCCTGCCAACCGACAAGCCGTCGATCGCCGAGCGGCTGACCACCTTGCCAGCGGAATTGAACAAGAAGGGCGTGATCTTTTGCGACATGACCACGGCCGTTGCGAAGCATGGCGATGTCTTGCGGGAATACCTCGGCAAGAGTATCGCCCCCGACGAACCGGCGAAATTCTCCGCGTTGCATGCCGCATTGTGGAGGAATGGCGCGTTCCTGTACGTCCCGTCGAATGTCCGCATCGAGCAGCCGCTCGAAGTCGTGTATGAGTTTACGGGACAGAACACCGCCGGCTTTCCGCACACGCTGGTGGTCGTCGAACCCGGCGCGGAAGCCACGCTCGTCCAGAAATTCACGGGTGGCCCGCGTGTCGGCACCAACGGCGCGCCCAGCATCCACGCCAGCGGCACGGAAGTGTTCGTCAAGGAGGGCGGTCACCTTCATTACATCAGCCAACAGAATTTCTCGCCCAACGTGTACGACTTCACGCGCAAGCGCGCGCATGTGGCCCGCGACGCGGAAATCGACTGGGTGCTCGGCATGTTCGGCGCGTCGTTCCAGCGGTACGATGTCGAGTGCGTCATGGAAGGCGAAGGCGGCAACAGTTTCATGTACGCCGTCGGCGTGCTCGATCACAACCAACAATTCGGACAATTCACCAAGCAGCACCACAAGACCGGCAACACCACCAGCGATTTGATGTTCAAGAATGTGCTCCGCGATTCCGCGGTCAGCAATTATGCCGGCGTGATCAAGGTCGAGAAGAACGCCAACGGTACGAACGCCTACCAGGCCAATCGCAATCTCGTGCTCAGCAAGGAAGTCCGTTGCGATACGCGGCCGATCCTGGAAATCGAATCGAACCAACTCCGTTGCACGCATGGCGCGACGGTCGGCCAACTGGAAGAGCAACAACTGTTTTACTTGCGCAGCCGCGGCCTGACGCCCGAACTGGCGCGCGATGTCTTGATTGAAGCGTTTCTGGACCCGGTGCTGGCGCGCATCCAGGTCGAAAGCGTGCAGAAAGAATTTGCCAAGCTCGTTCACGATAAGGTAGTACGCAAAGGATGATCGAAGTCCTCGATGGCGTTGAGTTGGAGGAAATCCGCGATGACTTTCCGCTGCTCCAACAGAAAGTCCACGGCAAACCGCTGGTGTATTTCGATAATGCCGCCACGTCGCAGAAGCCGCGCGTGGTCATCGACGCGCTGAACGATTACTACCAGCGCTACAACGCCAACGTCCATCGCGGCATCCACGCCCTCGCTGAGCGCGCCACGAAAGAGTATGAGCGCGCGCGGGAGCGTATCGCAAAGTTCATCAACGCGCCCTCACCCGAATCCGTGATCTATACCCATGGCACCACCGAGTCCATCAACCTCGTGGCGCACTCGTGGGCGCTGACAAATCTAAAAAAGGGCGACGAGATTCTGACCACGTTCATGGAGCACCACAGCAATACGGTGCCGTGGTATCAGGTCTGTGAGCGCATGGGCGCGGTCATCAAACGCATTGAATTAAACCTCGACGGCACGCTCCGGCTCGATGATCTCGACAAACTGATCACCGACCGCACCAAGCTCGTCGCGGTCACGCAGCAGTCCAATGTCCTCGGCACGATCAATCCCGTCCGTCAGATCGCCGACGCGGCGCACAAACGGGGTGCGGTCGTACTCGTGGACGGCGCGCAGAGTGTTCCGCACATGGCTGTGGATGTACAGGCGCTGGATTGCGATTTCTTTGTGTTCAGCGGCCACAAGATGTGCGGCCCAACCGCCAGCGGCGTGCTCTACGGCAAACGCGCGCTTCTCGAGGCCATGCCACCGTTTATGGGTGGCGGCGAAATGATCAAGGAGGTCTGGTTCGATCACGCCACGTACAACGACCTGCCGTACAAATTTGAGGCCGGCACGCCGAACATTGCCGAGTCTATCGGGCTTGGCGTCGCCGTGGACTACCTGTCGCACGTCGGGATGGACAAGATCCGCCAGCACGAAAAGCAGATCACGCAGTACGCGCTCGACCGCTTGAAGGAATTTCCCGAGGTGACCGTCTATGGCCCGAAAGACGTCGAAAAGCGCGGCGGGCTGGTCGCGTTCACGCTGGGCGACGTGCATGCGCACGACATCGCGACGTTTGCCGACCAGGATGGCGTGGCCATTCGCGCGGGCCATCACTGCGCGATGCCCTTGCACAAGAAGCTCGGGCTGGCGGCTACCGCACGCGCCAGTTTTTATCTGTACAACACGCGCGACGAAGTCGACGTCTTCATCGAGATGCTCCAGAAGGCCAAGAAGTTCTTCGGTGCCTGCCCGACCGGCCGCGCGATGGGGTATTGACCCACCGCTTCGCGCACACTACTCTTGGTCGAACAATGCAACCGCTATCAGTCGCACAGCTTATCCCGGTCCTACAGACCGCCATTGGTCCCACGATCCTCATCTCGGGCGTCGGCCTGTTGCTGTTGACCATGACCAATCGCCTGGCCCGAACGATTGACCGCGCCCGAGCCACGGCGCGCGAACTTGCCAGCGCCAGCGAGCAAGACCGCAGCAAGGGTCGTGAACAAATACGGGTCCTTTGGAGGCGCGCCCGACTGATACGTCTGTCCATCGCTCTGGCATCCATGAGCGCGCTGTTTGCCGCCATCCTGATCATCGTGCTGTTTCTCACGGCTCTCCTTCAACTCGAAAACGTGTGGCTGATCTGCGTCTTGTTTACCGTCTGCCTGGCCTGTCTTATCTGGTCGTTGTTTGTGTTCATCCATGACATCAATCAGGCGCTGGCGGCACTCAAGCTGGAGCTTCCCGCCGAAGACCTGGAAGGGTTGTGAATTCAGCCGCCCAATAATTCGCGAGATTTTTTGAAACGAAATGGGCTCCTCGTGCGTCTAATGAAACAGAGGTGGCCAACATGAAAAACCGTGTCAGGAAGCACATACTGAAGCTGCAAGACGTTATTGATATCGTGTCCCGGTTCGCGCGAAACGACCATGAAACGGGTCTGGTCGTCGCCGACCTGATTAATCGTGGGTTTGTGCGCATTCATACCCAGTGTCCCGGAGCGCCGCGTTATTGTCCGCTAGCCAGTCGAAGGTCGCACCGAGATGTGCGAACAGCCGCGCGATGTACCAGCGCGGAACGGTCAACTTTTTTCCTTTCCGCAGCAGTGTCTTGTGGTAGCTTTGGTGGGCAATGCTGGAAGAACTCTATGAGGAAATCATCCTGGATCACTATCGCCGCCCTCGCAACAAGGGCAAAGTGGATCCATCGGACATTATTGCGCACGATTCGAATCCGTTGTGCGGCGACGAAGTCGATATTTCCGCGCGGTTCGACGGCGGCAAGATTGCCGAGCTGAAATTCGACGGTAAAGGCTGCGCAATCTGCACGGCCTCGGCTTCCATCATGACGCAAAAACTGATCGGCAAGACCCTGCCCGAAGCCCGGCAGTTGATTGGCGGCTTTCTCAACATGATGCGCGGCGAGGCGCCGTTCGGGGGCAAGGAAATGGGCGACCTGAAGGCTCTCGAAGGAGTGCTGAAGTTTCCCGTTCGCGTCAAATGCGCGACCCTGGCTTGGAACACCACGCTCCAGGGTCTTCAGCAACACCGCGACAAGAAATCCTGATCCGCATCACCCTCTCCGACGCTCATGGATCATCTCTTCCAGAAACACTTCACCATCGAGGAAGCGCGGGCGTTGCTTCCCGAACTCCGCCGCGCGTTCCGCGACGCGCACCGCCGGCGCGACGTCGTTCACAAGACGGACAAAGAGCTGGGGGAGACATTGAAAGCAGACGGGCTCTGATGTGGGCGGTGAAAAAGTCTCCGGCCTGCTCATGGACATGCTCCAGCTCAATGTCCAGCTTCGTCACATCCAGGAAATGGGCGTACAGATCAAGGACTTCGACCGGGGTTTGGTTGATTTCCCCCACCTTCGCGATGGCCGCGAGGTGTTCCTGTGCTGGGAGCTTGAGGAGGACGACGTCGAGTTCTGGCACGATATCGACGGCGGGTACGCCGGTCGCGAACGCCTTTAGTCGTCGCTGGGCGAGTGTCCGGGTATCGGGCTTACATCCCTTTGTCCGCTTCCTTGGTCGAGAACGACTCCGGCTTCCAATCGCCATTCACATCACGGTGAAACACGTCCCGTTGCAGGACGGTCGTGCCATCGGAATTGTGAACTTCATGCTCGACGATCTTGGTTTGTGGAACCAGCGGTTCCACCATGGCGTTGCCGGTCTTCGTCGAGAAGATCGGACGACCATCCACAATCGTCTCCCGGCTGATCGAGCCGTCGGGGGCCTTCGTCTCGGTTGTGGTGGTACGCGAGGTCTCCTCCCAGCCGTAGCGCCCCGGCGTGCGAACTACACTTTCGCTCTGTTTGACGCCGCCTTGCGTGGTAATGGAAGTCGTCTCTTGCGCAGTGACGCCGAGCTGTCCGTTCAGGTGATTCACAGTCTTGGTTTCGGCGGTGATGACCTTCTCATTCGGTCCGTGATCAACGGCGACCGAATCGACCTGCTTCAGCAGACTCAGATTCCCGTTGACATCCGCGGTCTTTTCGATGCTGGTCGTGTTGGCCGCGCCACCGCCACCCTTGACCGTGTTGGCGTCCACGACGTGGTCGAGGACCAGTCGCCCGCTACTGTCGCGCTTGTACACTTTCGTCTGATCCGTTTCACCCGAAGCGGACCTGCTGGCGGTCACGTCGGAGTGCTGGTACACCCGGCTCTGGCCCTGACGGTCCTTTTCCACAAGATCCGTGGAGCTGACCGACTGGCTCGGCGAGATGTCTTTCGTGACCGTCGTGCTTCGCTGCCACTCGAAATAGGTCCCATCGCCAAGCCGGGCGCGCGTAACGGATTCGGTCCGCTGGGTGTTCGCGTCGACTTTCGTCTCCTTGCTTTCCTTGATCAGCGGGACAACATCGCGATCACCCGTGTTGACGGTGACGGCGGAACTGCTCGCCGAGTTGCCAGCAGACTGGTCCGACGTTTCGGTGCCGCGAATGATGACCTGGCCGAAGCTGGAGGCGGTGGCCGCCAGTGTGGTGATGCCGACCGCGAGAGTGATGGTACGCATGTTCATGATGTTTTCCTCTCTGCTTGCAATTTATCTTGGTTGGATGGCACTTCGCAAGTGCCAAAGCTGAACGAATACACCGACAACCCGCGGCTTTGGACGATGAGTCGAATGTCGTGTGTGCCGTACGGCTGTTTGCCGATGAGATTGTACATCCGCGCGCTTTTCGCTTCCACGTAGCTGCGCCCCTGATCGTCATACTTGATGTCCTCACCGGCAATTTCCCGGGGGAGCCAGTCCCCATCCTGTTTCACGAACACCCGCATCCAATAGACATCCTCGGGTTTCATCACCACGTTGACTTCCGTGGCCCGATAGCGGAGCGCAATCAAATCCTGCGGGTCGTCGGTATCGCGCGTATGGCGCAGGTATTCGGACCGGCTGTCCCACTCGCCGGCGGCATAAATCAGCCCTTCTTCCATCTGCTCCGGCAGGGCAAACAACGCCGCGCCATTCGAATCGCCGCTCCCCGTGTTACCCAACCGGCCGCGAGTCTGCGCCGAGATACAACTCGGTCGTGACCGGATAGCACACGGCCCCCGACCGGTCCGTGGCGCGCACGGGCGGCATCGGCGCGGGAAACGCTTTGGACGGATCGATTTCGTGGAGCAGTCTCTGGATCGTGAGTTCCGTTTCCTCGTAGGCGCCTTCTCCCGTGTGGTCAAAGCGAACGGTCCCCGTCTTGTCGATGAGAAAGACGCGCGGTGAGAAGCGGTTGCCGTACGCGTCCGCGATATGGAAATTGCTGTCCACGACCACCGGAAATGTGACGCCCAGCCGCCGCACCCCCGCGTTGACATTTTGCGGGTCCATCGAGAATCCGTACTGCGGCGTGTGGACCCCGACCATGACGAATCCGTCGTTGGCATACCGTTTTCGCCATTCGTCGAGGTAGGGAAACGTGCGGATGCAATTGACGCAACTGTACTCAAAGAAATCCAGAAGCACGACCTTCCCTCGCACATCCGCCAGCCTCACCGGCGTGGAATTCAGCCACGTCAGTCCGCCGTCCAACTCCGGCGCCCGCCTCCCCTCCAAGCGGGACGCACCGACCCGTCCGCAGCCAGCCAGACTTGCCGCCAACAGGACGACGCAGCATTGCTTTTGGGAAACGCGCATGTGTTTGGTACCCGACAACCAGCGATGTAAGTTTCGCTCCGGCTGATGGAAAAGCAAGTTAAACGCCAAAAACACCTAGCGCTGGCAGCGCGGACAAAAGTACGTGCTGCGCTGCGCCTGCACCAGCCGACGGATCGTCATGCCGCATCGGCGACAGGGTTTACCCTTCCGACCGTAGACGGCGAATTGTTGCACCTCAAAAATGCGAGGCCCATACGCGATCGCGCGACGCAGAGATGCGACAATGGCCCGGCTCAAAGTCCGCAGTTCCGCGGATTTCAGACTGCCCGACCGGCGACGGGGATTGATTCGTGCCCGCCACAGCGATTCGCTCGCGTAGATGTTACCGACGCCCGCGACCAGTTGCTGGTCAAGTAACGCGACTTTGATGGGACGCGATGTGGTTTGCAGCCCCGAAAGATCGCATCCGTCCACCAACGGATCAGGCCCCAGTTTTTTCAGACTGCGATCGAGTTGTTCCGGCGTCACGACCTGTATTGTTCCCAACCGCCGGGCATCCTCGAAATATGCCGTCCCGCGTGTCGTGTGAATCGCAGCGCGGTATCGTTTGGGCCGCTCAAACTCGAACCAGCCGGTCATTCGCAAATGGACAAGCAAGTGCGATCCGCCGGACAAATCGAACACAATGTTCTTGCCCCGTCGGTGGACGCGTTCGATTCTCCGCCCCACCAGATGGCGATCCAGTTTGATCTTCGGATCGCGACTTTCCACGGCGCGAATCCGCGCCCGCTCCAGGCGCGGCGCGAGTTGAGCCACCAAAATCTGCACTTCAGGAAGTTCGGGCATAAGTTTTCGTGGCCGACGCTTTCAGAGAATGCCCGGGGAGGGATTCGAACCCTCACGGTGGTATAATCCACCTTCGGATTTTAAGTCCGATGCGTCTGCCGTTCCGCCACCCGGGCTAAATATCTTATCTACAAAGCATTATATGGAAAATGGACCATCCGTAAAATAGTGGTTGCAACCTGTAGTTGTAACCGCTATATTCTGCCTGCGTATGAGAGAGGTCGTTGGCATATGAAGCAAACACTAAAGAACGTTGCCGAAAACCTGTGGAAAAGTCAACAGAGCGGACGCTACTACGCCATCCTCAAGGTGAACGGGCGTCAGGTTAAGAAATCGCTCAAGACGGACGACTACCAACTCGCCAAGCGAAAGCTGCGAGAATTGGAAAAGGACTATCAGGAACGCACGGGGATTGTCGGTAGCGAGCCGCCACCGAAGTCTTTCAAGGAACTGGTGGCGAAGTTCACCCGCATCGTCCTGCCGACGCGTCCACTGAAACCGCTGGCCCATCTAGATTACATGACCCGCCAGACCGCCCTTCTGAGGTATACCGGCTTCGCGAAGATGCCTTTGAACAGAATTACGATGATCGACTGCCAGAAATGGTTTGCCAAGCGCCGGCTGATGATCAGCGCGCAGCGCATGAACAACGAAGTCGGATTGCTGCGCGACATCCTGGAGTTCGCCCGTGACAACGGCTGGATGATGCACGACCCGACGGCCAAGCTTGAGCGGTTGAAGCTCCCCCGCCCCAACCCTGACCCGCCAACTGCAGAAGAGTTTCGGCGGCTGGTTGTCACCCTCCGCAATCACCGCGACCGCGATGCTGGCGATCTCGTCGAACTCATGGCCTACTCGGGCCTGCGTTTGTCGGAGGCTTGCGGGTTGAAGTGGCAAGACGTGGACTTTGACAGAGGCATATTCTACATCGCCGGCAAGGGCCGCGATGAAACCGAACGGGAGGTTGTGCCGCTATTCCCCGCCATGCGCGAACTGCTGTTGAAAGTCCGCCAGGCCCGACAAACGCGAAAAATCGAAGGCATCAAACCCGATGACCGCATCATGCGCGTCAACGGTTGCAGGGATGCACTCAAAACCGCATGCCGCGAGGCCAAGCTGCGCAGGAGTTTTACGCATCACGATATGCGCCGATACTTCACTACCCGCTGCATGGAACAAGGCGTTCCGATTCGCACCTTGGCGGGCTGGTTGCGTCATAAAGATGGCGGTGCGCTCCTTCTGCGAACCTACGCCGCGCACCAGGACAAACATTCCTTGGAAATGGCAAGCAAGATCAATCTTTCTGTGCAGCTTGACGCGGACAACGTAGTGCCGATGCGGACGGCGAAACCGAACGCCTGACGGCCGGCGATGGCCGGGTCATTCTGAGTTCGCCGTCAGTCGCATGGCTGGCCGCATGGCGAACAGCGCGGCTTGTGTGGCACACCGCTATTCAACAGTCGTTTCTTTCAGAAACCGTTCGATCTCGGGGAGCGGAAACAGCGGTCGCCGCAATGCGCGACAAGGTCGCAGTAATCCGCGAGCAACCAGGCGGTCAACCGTAATCGGTGTCACGCCCAAGGCTCTCGCTGTCTCCTGTCGTGTCAGCGCTCTCCGGCGACACCGGCCAACACGCTTCCGTCGCTCGTGGAGATGCGCTGCGCATCCTTGAAGAGTATTCCTCCTACCGCTTCAGCGAACTGACTACGATCCGCCGCCAGAAGCCTGCCGCCTTCCGTCAGGTCGTTGAACTGGCTGCCGCCAAACAGACCGACAAGGCGTTTGCCAAGCTCGTGGAACTTGGCGCGGTCACGGAGGCGGCGACGGATGATGGGCAGCTTTACCAGCGGGCGGCTGAGGCATACCTATCGGCGAACAAACAAGGCCGGTCCGCATTGCTGGTCTCGCCCACTTGGGCCGAGATTGAGGCGGTCACGGAGAAGGTGCGTGAGGCTCTCAAAGCTGAGGGTATCGTCAGCCAGGATGAGCAGGCGCTTTGCGTCTTTGATTCACTCTCGTGGACGCGAGCGCAAAAGAGGCATACGAACCAGTACGAAGCCGGCCAACGCCTGCGCTTTGTGAGAAAAGCGCGCGACTTTGATAGGGGCGAGACCGTCGAAATCCGAGCCGTTCTCGAAAACGGACTGCGCGTTCGCTGTCCCGATGGAACGGAAGTGGATTTTATCCCGGCTGGTGCCGCCGCCTCGTTTGACGTGGGCCAGTCACGCGAGTTGAAAGTCGCCGCAGGCGATTGGTTGTTACTCCAAGCTAATCATGGCAAAGAGTTCATCAACGGTGAGCGTGTTCAGGTTCGGGAGATCAGCGGCGGCCGCATCACGCTCACCGACGGTCGGGTGCTGCCTGGCACCTTCAACACCTTCACCCACGGCTACGCCGTCACCTCGCACTCATCACAAAGCAAGACCGTCGATGACGTGCTCCTGGTCGCATCGTCGCGTTCGTTCGCCGCCGTCAACCGCGAACAGTTCTACGTTTCCATTTCTCGCGGGCGTAAACACGTCCAGGTCTTCACCGATGATGTCGAGCTGCTCGCGCGTCGCATGACCGATTCGCGCGAACGCAAGGCTGCCGTCGAACTCCAAGGCCTGCGCGATGACCTGGCCAAGCTCGGTTTCCTGCGACAACCGCAGCAAGAGCAAAATATCAGCGCACCGGTGTCCACGGTGCACCAAGATTTCCGCACGATCCGCCCGATGCGTCAGTCGCCGCGAGTGTTCCGCGCCACGCGTTTGTCTCCGGTACAACGGCTGGCTCAGGTGGTCGAGGATATGCATCGCTGGCTTCGCGAATGGCACGGCGTTGAGCAAATCGAAACTGTCACGAGCGAGCAAACCGAGCCCATAAAACAAGCTGAGTCCATAAAACAGGCTGAATCCGTCAAACCGGCTGAGTCCGTCAAACGAACCAGCGGCCTCAAACGATCTCGCACGGTCAAGGAAGCTCCGCGGCAAGAGCAGTCCGCCCGCCGCAAGCTGCGTCGGGGCATCACAAGGCTTTGCAAGACGACCTTGATCGACAGGTTGGCGTTGTGCGGTACAAACACGAGCAGCAGAAAATGAAGCTGGCCGATGAATTTGAAAAGGACCGCTATCGCACCACCGGAAAAACGGTTTTCGATAGAGTTTACAATGCTCAGAACCAAGATATCACCACCCTGATCGAACGCTTGACGCAAGAAGCTTTTCCAGCAGACTGGAATTACGAAGTGAAGGTAGAGGAATTCACAAACTTCATTCTGTTGCTCCAGAGCAAAGCAGATCGCGAGCAGATCGCTGCTTCCAAAATCACCGAGTGGCTCTTGCCTGTCCTCGCATACGCCAGCCCTTACTTAACCAACGTGGCGGTGTACGACAAGTACCACAGATGTTGTCTATTTTTTGACGATTCTGCCCTAAAGGAATTAAAAGAGACCCAGCACCCGAGCGAGCGTCTGGTGGCGGTTGCTCAGAAGACCGGAGCTGTATTCAGGCGGTTCGACTCAATTCAGATTCAGTTCACCACGAAAGGCGGCCAGATCTTCGTGCCGGTGACAGTAACCGGTGAATCTGGTGTGTACGAAGTCCCGATGATGCTCGATACCGGGGCCTCAATGACGATGATATCCCTCGATCTTGCGGGCAAGACGGGGCACGAAGACATGAATGCGGTCAGCAGAGAAACCTTTTCCACCGCAAACGGCTTGCTGGACTGTCCCGTTGTGTCGAGGACTATTGCTCTCGGGGGAGTGGAAAATCGGCAGAAGGTGGCTGTAAACACAAGCGACAATCTCAGCTTGCTCGGCGTAGATTTCTTCAAGGGTAAGGACTACTTGATTGATACGGCCACCAGTTCAATTTACATCTGGATCAAGTGAACTCCTACAGAACCTTCAAGCTTGGCTGGTGACGAGACCATCCCATTCTTGAGTCTCATTAGCAGGCCGCTGCAAAACCGGGTGTTTTCTGGCTGAACTGTTTTTTCGTCATTTGGCTGCTTTGACCTGGTCTCTCGACCGGTGGACTACACCATTCCTCGAACATGTATTCCTGCTTAAGAGCTTCAATACACCGCTTCCTTGTGTAATCAGAGGTTTCGACTCGCGGCGAAAGCGCGAATGGATCGTTGAAAGAATCCGGTAGCGACAGACGGAATTCCAAATCCTTGAGAATGCAGACTGCGTTTTCGTCGCAATACTGAAAGATTCTGATGGTCTTGGTGAGTGCAACGCGGCAGTCAATAAACAATCACCATCACAGTGGCCTTCTGGACTTCCTTGACCACGTCGGCGAACGGGCGGTCTTTCTCGTTGTGGGGTTCTTTGAGTTTACCGGCCAGCTCCGGGACGGAGTCCAAGAACGCGATGAGGAATGAACTCTTGAGCGCGTAGTTGACGTTCTGTGGCAATGCACCGCTGGTTTCGAGTGCCGTCAAATCATCCAGCCGCGCCGCCACAATCCCCACGACGTTTCCGCGTAAGTCCACGAGCGGGCCGCCGGAGTTGCCTGGCTGAACGGCGGTGCTGATTTGAAAAAAACGTAGATCGTCCTGGATGCCGGACAGGCTATTGATCTCGCCACGGGTCAGCTTGGGCTCGACGCCTTGAAGGTCGATGTTCGGGAAGCCCAGTGTGAACACGGAGTCGCCAAGGTGAACGTCGCGGCTGCTGAGAACGGGCAGCGCAACAGGCTCGACGGGCTCGTTTGTGACGGTACCCCCGGCTTTCACCGCTTGCTCTCTATCAAGCTTGGCCTTGGCCCGTTCCCAAACGGCTTGCGCTCTCCACAACAATGCCAAGTCATTCGCGGGATCGACCTTCACGACCTTCGCCCGGCGACGGCTGCCACCCGACAAGACCGCGATGGAGTCGGCATCCTTCACGACGTGATAGCTGGTCAGAATGTAGCCGTCAGCAATCAAAAACCCTGTGCCGTTGCCTTTCGGGGTAACCCTTGCACCTGGTTGACTGCCCTGATCGGCGACTGCGACGACCTCGGGTCGTGCGATGAACTGAGAGGCAAGGCGCTGGCCTTCTGCGATTTGATCGAGTGTCATTGACGCGGCCACTAAATCACGATACGTGGCGGAGTCTTTTTGGCCTTGGGCTGCCGCAAGATTTAGTGCCTATCCCAGAACCTCGGCGCGGCGATAGGTGATGATCGCGCAAGCAAAGTGAAGTAGCCCCAAGTAATTGTCCGCTTTCTTCTCCCACCGAATCAGAATGCGGCGAAACCGATTCAGCCAACTGTGGGTCCGCTCGACCACCCAACGGCGCGCTTTGAATCGAGCGTTGCGTTTGAGCGCCTGGGCTTCCTCACCGCGACTGCGGATGTGAACCGTGTAGCCAAACTCCTGCGCCAGTTCCCGTACTTCGTCGTAATCGTATCCTTTGTCCAGACACAATCCTTGCGACTGGCCGCTCCCAACGCCTGGTCGCTCCACCGGAATGCTTTCCAGCGTTTCTCTCACCAGCTTGAAGTCGTTGCGGTTGGCCCCGTCAATGGCCAGTCCGATCGGCACGCCTTGACCCTCCGTCAACAAGCTGCGCTTCACCCCGTCCTTGGCTCGATCCGTGGGGTTGGGGCCGATTTTTTTCCCCGCCCAACGGAGCTTTGCTCATCGCTCCATCCATCGCCTGCCAGCGCCAGTCAATGCCTTTGAGTTCGTCGTATTCCGTCAACCCCTGTTCCCAAAGTTTCGCAAACACCCCGGCGCGCACCCATTGTTGAAAACGCCGATGGGCGGTGGAACTGCTGCAGATGCCCGTCGCGTTAAGCGCGTTCCACTGGCAACCAGTGCGCAACACGAACAGAATTCCGTTCATCGCGTGGCGGTCGGCGACCCGCGGTCGCCCGCCACGCCCCCGCGCGTGTCGCCGCGGCTTGGGCAGGAGTGGCTCGACCTTACTCCACAATTGGTCAGACACGAGCCAACGCTCGTGCGATCTGCTTTTCCCCATAGATGCCTCCTTGGCATCCCCATTATATCATTGCCAGAGGGGTTTTGGGATGGGTTCTTAGCCATTTGTATGCTTCGACATAATTCTGTAGCGCGCCTTCGCCCCTAGCAAGCTGCCGGCCCAAGTTATCTTGCGCTACCGCCAGCCCTTGTGCTGCCGCCTTCCGATACCACCTCACGACTTCGGTGAAATCCTGCGGCACACCTTGTCCGTTGAGGTAGCAGACGCCCAAATTATTTTGCGCACCAGCATCACCTTGCTCTGCGGCCTTGCGGTACCACTTCGCAGCTTCCGCGTAATCTTGGGACACGCCTCGTCCCTTCTCGTAGCACACGCCCAAGTTGAATTGCCCCAAAGCAAACCCCTGCTCGGCAACCTTGCGGTACCACCACACGGCCTCAGTGTAATCTTGAGGCACGCCATGCCCGCGCTCGTACGCATTCCCCAAAAGGAACTGCGCGTCCGCAAGCCCCTGCTCGGCTGCCCTGCGGAACCATTTTGCGGCTTCAGCGTAGTAATTTTGCGCAGCACCGTGTTCGCTTAAGTAGAGAAGGCCCAACTCGAATTGCGCAAGCGCATAGCCCTGCTCGGCAGCTTTCCGATACCACTTCACTGCCTCTGCATAATCCTGGGGCACACCGTCGCCGTGAAGGTAGCAGCCACCCAAGTCGAGTTGCGCGAGGGGTTCGCCTTGGTCAGCCGCCTTGCGATACCATTTGACAGCTTCGGTGGCGTTTTGGGGAACGTCGCCCCCGACCAGGTAGCGATTACCCAGTTGGGTCTGTGCGTCTGCATCGCCAGCGACGGCCTTCTTTTTGAGTTCATCGGACGGTATGTGCGAAAGAGCGTCCCACTTGCGGGAATCTACGACTGAATTGGTTTGGGGAACGACGGCGGGCGCGATGTCGGGAACAAAGACGAGATGGCCGCGCTGGATCGTATTGGTTGCGGTTTGGGAAATGGCTGCGGATGCAACGGGCTCGTTGGATATGACACTTCCTGCTCCACTGGTGGAACTGGTTGCGGTTTGTGCCAAAGTCATTGAGAGACCCAACAACCACGCGGCCATCAGTAGAGTCAAGAGGCGGACGGCAGCGCTTGAACGTGGGCAAGCTGACTTAGGCGAGCGTGTATTCTCAATGCGCGCGTGGCATTCCGTTTTTCTCATATCGTTTGCTTCTCCCTTGGGTGCGGGAGCGCAACAACCGGACGACTGAAAAGAAAAGCGCACGAAACCCTCACATTTCATGTCACTAGGGTATGGCCGCTGAAGACTCGCGGTCAAGCCTTGACGAACGTAGCGGCGACCGTCAGAGATGAGGCACAACCTGCGGCCAGCATCGAGCGCAGTTGCTGGTGATTCGCTAGAAGAAATTCTACCTGTACACCGTGCTTCTTTGAGGACCAGGTATCAAGTGGCACAAACCAATGAGCATGTTTCGTGTCTTCCACAGGCCCACTTTGGCTCTGCTTCACACCCACCATCCACGCGCTGGTGGTTTCCGCGTAAGCGTTTGTCACCGTGCATGGTTTTTCATGTTCGGATCAGGCTCAGCAAATCTGCTGTCCGAACAAAATCGGTTCCCGCAGAAGCATTTGTCATCGTGCCTGTCCGCGCGGTCCGGAGCGGGCTCCGCGACTCCATGTTATGGGTGGTTGCAAGCGTGACTTGTGCGGCGTGGTGGAACAGGTATCTGTCGCAAAATTCGCAGTTCGCAACTCTAGGCTAACAATGGCGTGAGCCACGCGGGCACCGGCTCATTCAGGCTCACCCGCTGGCCGTTCTCGAAAACAGCCACTTGTCGGAAGGGCGTCCGCAAATCGTCGTTGTCGAAAATCCACACATGCGGAAGGTCGCGAATAGCAGTCTTGAGGTTCGTGAGCGTGCGGGGAAATCGCGCAATCAACTTTTCGGCGGGTACATCATGTCCGCCTTGCGAGACGCGCATCGCGACGCGTTCTTCGGAAACCTCCGGACCGGAGATTCCAATGAAGCACAGAACAACGTTGTAGCCGGTTGCCGCCGCTTCTTTCAGAAAGGTCAGCTTGTCGCCGACCGGATCAGAGAACACCGTTTCAAACACGAAACTTTCGCGTTGTTCCACCAGTTGCCGCCGGAGCGCGCTGGCCAGGCGAGCGGCCGCGTAGGGATCAAGGTTCAATTCCCGCGCCAGTACGTCGGCGTTAACGAAACGCAGCCCGGCGGGTTGGAGATGGGCGTGGTAGAAAGTGGTTTTGCCCGCGCCATTCGGCCCCGCGAGTGCGACGATGACCGGGCGGCGGTCGAGCGGCAGGCTCATCGCCCTGTGGCTTTCACCTTGACCGGTTGGAACTGGCGGTTGACGAATCGCCCGACCGTGCGTTTCCCGTTCGCTTCAATGCGGACGAGCACGCCGGGTTGATCTGGGTGCGGTTCGTAGTGCGGCCAGGGCTGGCTCTGGAGAAATTCGGTCACGCGGCGGCGACCGGCAGGCGAATCCACGGATTTCAGGCACTCGGACAACGGGTGGGTCGCGGCATTACGACATAAGGCGACCACCTGCGTACCCTGGAGCAACGGCTCGATTGCTCTGCCGATTCTGGCCCAGAATTCCACTTGTCCCGCGATGGAGCGCTCGACCGTTTTCCCGGCCAGACGGGCATCCAAGACCAATGCATCTGAAAGTTTCACTGGTTGGCTCATGGAAAAAAGGTAGCATAATGCTACCAGATGTCAACGGCCATCGTTTTGATCACTCACGCTGCATCCTTTGGACGTTGCCAACTGCGTTACAGACCTTGGTTGCAACCCGTGGTTGCAACCCGATTCAAAAAACACAGGAGAACTCACGCTAAGCCGAGCATAAGCACTAACAACGTTGCAAGCCTTGTAAAGATTGGCGTGTACAAGCATAGAGGCTTCAAGCATACCGTAGCTAATTGGGGCGAAAAGCTTGAAAAACGGCTTTTAAGTCCGATGCGTCTGCCGTTCCGCCACCCGGGCGATGTGTCCTGGCTCCCCGCCATTCTCCATGGCCGGAGATTGTTGACAGACGAAGCACACGCCTGGAACGTAGCCGAAACTCTTCGGGAAAGTCAACCAAGCGGGCAAGGGCTGGGAGGCGGGCCTATCCGTGCGAAATGCCGAACCTGTCGCCCGGGGTATCGGGGACATGCTATTGTTCACTCGATGACAGAACGGAAGTCAAACGTTGACGCTCCGCATCAACCGCCGGCGCGCGGTTTCCACTCCGTACGCCTGGTTCGAGCATCGATCCTGGTTACTGGCGTTGGTGTTGATGGTCGTCACATTCCTGGCCTACCAACCAGCGTGGCGCGCGGGTTTCATTTGGGACGATCCCGAGCACTTCACCGCGAACCCCGCAATGACGATGCCGCATGGCCTAGGGTTGATTTGGTCATCATTGGCTATCTCACGATACTACCCGTTGACGCTTACGACATTTTGGGTGGAACGCCGGCTTATGGGGACTCCACCCCATGCCGTATCACCTCGTCAACATCGCGCTTCATGCGACGAATGGTGTCCTAGTCTTCCTCTTGTTGCGTCGGCTGCGGATACCGGCCCCTTGGTTGGCGGCGATGCTGTGGGCGCTTCACCCGGTGAATGTGGAATCGGTGGCGTGGATCACCGAACTGAAGAACACGCAATCGGGGTTCTTCTTCTTTCTGTCCGTGTTGTGTTTTCTTCGGTTTGACGCCGGTGCGCGGCGTCGTTGGTACGGGCTGGCGCTGCTGTGTGGGCTGGCGGCGCTGCTTAGCAAGCCGTCAACCGTCGTGTTGCCTCCGGCGCTTCTGCTATGTGTCTGGTGGGAGCGAGAATCCTGGAGGCGGGCGGACATTCTGCGAATCGCCCCGTTCTTCATTTTGGCGCTGGGAATGTCGGCACTGACAGTTGTCGAGCAACGCGGGCACATCCAGGGGACAGGGACCGCGGAATGGAATCTGGGGATGGCCGAGCGGTTTGTCATGGCCGGCAGGGCGGCCTGGTTTTATGCGTCAAAAACCCTCTGGCCGGCGCGGTTAACGTTCGTCTATCCGCACTGGAACCTGGACGCGGGCTCATTCTGGAGCTGGCTGCCCCTGGCGGGGCTGGTGGCCGGGGGCGCGCTCCTGTGGGGTTGGCGGCGACAGTCCTGGGCGCGGGCTGGGTTGTTTGGATGTGGTTTCTTTGTACTGGCGCTGTTGCCGGTGCTCGGATTCTTTGATGTGTTTTACTTTCGTTTCTCCTACGTTGCCGACCACTTTCAATATCTGGCCTGCCTTGGGTTGATCTCCCTGGCCGTAAGCATGGGCACAGCCATCGGCAAGCGAGCCGGCCGAGGGGGTCACGATTTGGGAACAGTCGCCGCCGCCATCGCGCTGGTGGTACTGGGCGTGTCCACCTGGAGGCAGGCCCGCATCTACCAAGACATAGAAACGCTCTGGGGCGACACTCTGGCGAAGAATCCCCTCTGTTGGATGGCCCACAACAATCTGGGAACTGTCCTCTTGCAGGAGGGGAAAGTCAGCGTTGCCATCGGGCACTATGAGCAAGCGGTGCGGATCAAGTCCGATTATGACGAGGCGCACTACAATCTGGGGATGGCTTTGGCGCAAACCGGTAGGATCGACGAGGCCATCGCCCACTACCAGCAGGCCCTGCGGATCAAGCCCGATTTCGCCGAGGCGCACAACAACCTCGGGGTCGCTCTGGCGCAAACCGGTAGGATCGAGGAAGCCATCGCCCACTACCAGCAGGCACTGCGAATCAAACCCGATTATGCCGAGGCACATAACAACCTCGGGATCGCTCTGGCGCAAACCGGTAGGATCGACGAGGCCATCGCCCACTACCAGCAGGCACTGCGAATCAAACCCGATTTCGCCGACGCGCACAACAGTCTGGGAGATGGTCTGGCGCAAACGGGTAGGATCGAGGAAGCCATCGCCCACTATCTGCAGGCACTGCAAATCAAGCCCGATTATGCCGAGGCGCACAACGACCTCGGGATGGCTCTGGCGCAAACGGGGAGGATCGACGAAGCCATCGCCCATTACCAGCAGGCCTTGCGGATCAAACCCGATTACGCTGATGCACACAACAACTTCGGGGTCGCTCTCGCCCAAACGGGTAGGATCGACAAAGCCATTGCCCGCTACCAGCAGGCCTTGCGGATCAAACCCGATTACGCTGATGCACACAACAACCTGGGCACCGCTTTGGCGCAAACCGGTAGGATTGACGAAGCCATCGCCCACTTCCAACAGGCCCTGCGGGTCAACCCCGATCTCCCCGAAGTCCACTACAATCTGGGAAGCGCCCTGGCGCAGGTGGGCCGAGTGCCGGAGGCAATTGTGCAGTACAAGCGGGCGCTCCGGATCAAGCCCGATTTCACCCCAGCGCGGAACGCGCTCGCGCGACTACAAGCTGGCCAGTGAGGCGGTCGGAGCGCTTCGGTGTGGTCGCTGTTGGTCACGGTGCAAAACTCGTCACTCGCTCTTGTCACGCAACGGCCGATCTCTCGCGGTCCGACACCCGGTCGGCAAGACCCGTGACCGTACCTTATTCCGCGCCAACAGTCAGCGTGTAGAGCGGCGCACTATCCGGAATCTCCCACTTCTTCGCCTTGTGAACGTCCAGCACGGGCGCGAACTCATCCACGCTGCCCCCCGGCGAAACAACCAGAATGAACGTCTTGTGTCCCCGCGGCTCGAATCGATCCATGAATTCAACCCGGCGGTTTCTGGCGCACCAGAGCTGGTGATTGAACGGCGGTCGTAGCGCCCTGTCGGTGGTCAGCAGCCAGTTCTCGTACTCCGGGAGGCAGTACTCAAACTGCAGGAATCCATAGAAGTAAGATTGGTTGTGGTGGCAAATCACCACCTCGTCGGGACGGAAACGCCCGCGGATAGCCTGAAACCACTGACCCAGCTGGCGGTCGTGGTTGCGAACTTCAGTTGCCGTCAGTGGCAGGTTCCCACGCAACCACGTCGTCTCCCCGGGTGGCAGCAAAAACACGGCGCTATTGACGAGCGAGATCCCCGCGATCAACCGTCATCAATCCATAGGGACGCTGTCGCTGGAACGCGAGGTCGATCCTTGCCACAAGTCTGCTGATCGCCCAAGCCGCCAGGATGGCGACCGCCGGAAAATAGCACAACATATACCCGGGCATAACGGTATAGACCGCGAGTCCAAATGCGACCATGGGCACGATCCACATGGCCAGGAACCGCAACTCTTCGCTACGATTCGCAATGGCGGCCCACTTGCGGCCCTTGCCCGCCAACCAGGAGAGGGACTCCGCACCCGCCAGCACACTGGCGCCAAGGAGTCCAACCCAACAGCTCCCCACAATCATGGCCGCGCTGTTAACCAGATTCTCCGGGCCACCTCGCAGCGCTGTGAGTGGCGCGACTTTCCGCTCCAGCTCCGGGCACAATCGAAGGTACATGCCGAGGCCGCCGGACATTTGCACCATGGGTATGAACCACGCGGCGCACAGCACCCCGGCCACCAACAACCCGACCACGAATTTGCGCCAGCGCGGTCGTGGAAATTTCCAAAAGGTGTACACCCAGACCGGACACAGCGACGGTGTCGTTTGCTGCCGAACTCCGGCGTGTAGGGCCAGCATCGTTCCCACCGCAAACACCCACGGCCAAGCCCCGCCGTGCCGAACCGCCCGCCAGCAAACCAGAATCGTTGCCGTGACCAACGCCGCATCCAGAAGCGTGGAAAACACAACCTCGCTTTGAAACCAGCACAACGGACTCGTTGCCAAAATGCCGCCGGTCACCCATCCGCAATCACGGCCAAACAAGGCCGCGCCCAGCAAATACCCAAGCGCCACGAGACCAGCGCCGGCCACCATGTTCATCCACACCAGGCTCGTGTGCGGGTCTCCCATGAACAGATTCACGATACGCCCGAACATGACGAATAAAAAAAATCCCGGCTCATGGGGCAGACCTACCGAAATATCATAATGCTCGATCGCCAACGCAAATTGGGCGCTGTCCCAGTGGTAAGCGAAATGACTGCGAAACGGCACGCGGATCGCCAGGCTCACGGCAAACAGAATCGCTCCGGCCAGCCAGTCTCGCCGTCCGAACCTCTCGACGGCCTCACTCCTTGTCAACGCCGCAGCCTTTTCCTGCATACCGGGAGCTTACTCTGCGCCGATTCAGGCTGGAAAGAGCAAAAGCCGTCGTCCGTATGCGTCGTTCATTCGATCTCGCTGACAGACCCTATTGATTCGGGCTGGGGTACAACATGTCGTTGAGCCGCTCCATCTTCTCCCGCTGCTCCTGCTCATAGGCCTTCCCGCGACGCACGATGCGGTTGGCGACCAGATCCTTGCCTGCTTCCGAATAAGCGACTGCCACCGGGTCATTGACTTTCAACTGCGCGAGTCGTGGCGTTCGCATTCGTGGAAACATCGATCTCACATTCCGGAGGCACCCGGAATTTCTTCGACAACGGCCAGCGCTCTACCGTGATCGACCCGTTGTCGGCATCGATTTTGCCGATCGTCCCATCAAACTCGAAACTTTCCAGCTCCGGGTTCCCCTTCGCCGCCACGACCATTCCGTCATCCGTCGGCTTCGTCGCCACTGCGCGGTCCGCGCACGATACCGCGCTGGCCCCAAAGCCAATCCCGATTACGATGCAAAGCGCTTGATGTTTCATCCTCCGACCTCCTCGCGCCACGCTCTATGTGGCAACACCGGAAGTTTCGTCCGTTTTTCCCCATGCTGCAAGTCAAGATGCTGATGCATTCTTGGAAACCGTCATTGCCGATCCAGTGGAGCGAACCGGCAAACTCGCTTCGCGACCCGCCAATCACTTCGGAACGCTACCAACCTAGTGTGGTGTCACTGAAATGCCTTTCCAATGTCCATCTGGTCAAAATGAAGCGATTCATTGTAACGAAGCGTTAGGGACAGCACACTAGCTCGCGGGTTGACGTTGGCGCGTCTCGCTGCGGGGCGCCTCGAAAGCCCCTTGTCCACCTGGCCCGAACGGTATCGCCAGTTTCACGCCGATAAACGCCTGGCCGGTCTGCGGATCATGCACCGTGACCTGCGTCTGTAGTTGTGCGTGGCTGAACCGGCCAAACACGGGCAGGGAATACTGCGGTTCGCCCGCGTCGCCTCCAAGAACACCCGAGTTGGCTTCCGACGTGTCGTACGTGAATTCCAGTTTCTTCGCCGCCTCCTGCACCGTAAAGCACATCTTGTCCAGCCCGTACTTGGCCGCCTGGAGCACCTTCCCAAACGTCGAACCGCTTTCCTCGCCCATGCCGTATTCCTGTTCGAAGCTCACCAAACGATCACCCGAGGAAGTCCTGATGTTGGGCTTGAGAACATCCCCCCACGACGGAGCGGTGATCGAGCTGGTATCGCCGATGTTCGTCTGCGTAGTAGAACTTGGCGTCGCGTCCGAAGATGGACGAGACGGCGAAACGTATTCCACCAGTGGATTGGTTTGGGCCGCTTGCGCGAACGTCCGGGAAATCAACCCAAGGTATACAACCCCCGCCGCCAGGACCCCGACCGTGTGCTTCCTGACGAATGGCAAGCCTTTTGCCATAGCCCGTTCATACGTGTCACCTACATACAACCTAATGCAGGTTATCGCATGGTTCAAGGAGGGCACATCAAAAGCACGCCCGACGACGGCAACGGAGAATCCAGCACCGAAAAATCAGCCGCGGTAACTGGCTGATGACGTGGGTGTTTCCCACAGTTGCTACTTCCACGACCGGCAATCCCTTCGACCGCGCGTGGTTGAAAATAAGTTTCGCAATGTTCTCGGCGGTGGGATTTTCGTCCATGGTGTAGAACGCCTCCCCACGTTGCGTCAGCACCGCCACAATCGGATCGTCCTTGTGCAGCAACATCCGATGATCGAGCGTTTCGTCGATCCAGTTCTTGATCGTCTCCTTGATCTCGGCGAAATCGTGCACCATCCCGCGCGCGTCCAGCTTGTCGGCCTCGATGTGCACCTCCACCCGCCCGTTGTGGCCATGCAAATGCCGACACTTCCCGTCGTAGTTCAGCAGCCGATGCCCGTAACAAAAATCAATATGCTTCGTTACCCGAAACATGGTTCATACCCCCGCAATCAATCGCCCGCCATCCACCATCAACGTGTGGCCGGTGATAAAATCGCTGCCTTCGATGAGAAACAGAACGGAGTTGACGATGTCCTGCGGCGAGCCGATGCGCTTGACGACCGTCGCCTCAACCACTTCCTGTCTCTCCTCTTCCGTCAGGTCGGGCGGAAGCAAGATCGGGCCGGGCGCGATGGCATTGACCTGCACCTTCGGCCCGAGCGCCTTGGCCAGCGATTTGGTCAGGCAGATCACGCCCGCCTTCGAGACGCAGTAAGGCAGATAGTTGGCGTAGGGCCGGATCGCCGACCAGTCGGCGAACATAACAATCTTCCCATCGATCCCCCGCGCCTTCATGCGCCGCCCGATTTCGAGCGCAAACAGAAATGGTCCTTTCAGGTTCGCATCGATGTGGAAATCCCAATCTTCTTCGGTGAGTGTGTCGAACGGCGTCTTCTTGTACACCGCCGCGCTGGTCACGAGTACGTGGATGTCGCCAAAATGCTTCACAGCCTTGTTGACTGCCGCTCGCACCTCGCGCGCATTGGTTTGGTTCGCCTTCACCGCGATGGCGTCCACACCGAGCGCCTTGATCTCGCCCACCACCTGCCGCGCGTCCCCCGCCGACGTGTTGTAATGCACCACGACATTGGCCCCGCGTCGTGCCAGGCCGAGCGCAATTTCCCGTCCGACCCGCTTCCCCGCGCCCGTCACCAGTGCCGTCTTGCCTTTCAGCTTCATCGCCGACCAGCTTACCGAAGCCTCACCGACGCCGGCAAGGGAAAGAAATTGAACAACGGCCGAAGAGCGGCTACAGTGGGCACATGAAAGGCAAACTCTTCGCTTTGTTCATGGTCTTGGCCCTCGTTCTCCCGTTCCGTGCCATGGCCGATACCGAAGACGTCCCCCGTGGCCAGAATGCGCTCCGCAAACTCTGCCGCGGTTTCGCCAATGTCCTGTTCGGTATCGTGGAAGTGCCCAATCAGATCACCAAGGCCACGGCGGAACACGGCGGTGGCGCCGGTGTCACCTACGGCGTGGGCAAAGGCTTTGCGCGCTGGATGGGACGCGAGTTCACGGGGGTCTACGACATCGTCACGTTCCCGGTCCCCTTTCCACATGGCTACAAGCCGATCATGAAGCCGGAATTTCCCGCGGATGACTATGAGCCGTAGCCTCTGGCTGGCTCTTTGTCTTTTCGGGATCGTCGCCGGGGCGCAAGCGCAACAGGGCGTCGCGATGGGCGACGCCGCTCTCGAACGGTTTGATCTCAACTCCGCGCTGAAGGACTACCGCGCCGCGCACATCCACGCACCCGATGATTACGAAGCGACATGGAAACTTGCGCGCGCCTTGGTCGACATGAGCACCCTCTCGAAGGACGAGGACCAACAGAAGCAGTGCTGCATCGAGGCCGAGGGATTGGCCGGGCCGCCGTGAAGCTCAATCCGGACGGCCCGAAGGGGCACGCGTACCTCGCTGTCGCCGTCGGCAAACTCGCCCTCTACGAAGGCGGCAAACGCAAAGTGTCGCTCGCCAGTGAAGTGAAAACGGAGGCGGAACGCGCGATCAGACGTGACGACAAGGAGGACCTGGCCTGGCACGTCCTTGGCGTTTGGAACCGCGAGATGGCCGAGCTCAACTGGGTGTTGCGCAAGTTCGCCGAGCTGCTGTACGGGAAATTCCCCTCGGCGTCTCTGGACGATGCGATCCACGACCTCGAGCGGGCCAGCCAAATCGCCCCCCACATCGTTCCCCACCGCGTCGAACTCGGTATCACGCTGGCCGCCGCCCACCGGTGGCAGGAGGCCAACGACAATCTGGAAGCGGCGCTTGCCATGCCCCGGGCCTGGGTCACCGACGACTATTATTGGAACCTGGCCCGCCAAAACCTTTCGCGGGTCAAACCCCATCTGAACTGACCGACCGATGCCAAAGCCTCCCGCACAAGTTCTCAGCGTTTCCGACCTGACGCGACGCGTCAAGGACCTGCTCGAAGAGAAGTTTCCGAGCTTGTGGGTCGAAGGTGAGGTTTCCAATCTCCGCTCGCCGTCCTCCGGCCACGTCTATTTCACGCTGAAGGACGCCAACGCCCAACTGGCTGTTGTGCTGTTTCGTGGCGTCGCCGCCAAGGTCGGATTTCCGCTCAAGGACGGACTGCAGGTCATCGCGTTCGGCGATGTCAGCGTTTACGAGAGAAGCGGACAGTATCAACTCGTCGCCCGCCAGCTTTTGCCCAAGGGTCTGGGCGCGCTGCAACTCGCCTTCGAGGAACTCAAGCAGCGCCTCGCGAAGGAGGGCCTCTTCGACACGGCGCGCAAGAGACCGATTCCCACCCTCCCCCAACACATCGGCCTCGTTACCTCACCCTCGGGCGCGGCGATCCGCGATTTCCTCAACGTCATCAACCGCCGGTTCCCCAACGTGCACATCGTCATTAATCCCGTGCGGGTGCAGGGCGACGGTGCCGCGACCGAAATTGCCGCCGCCATCGACGAATTCAACGCCCTCCATGCTTCTGGTCGTTTGCCCCTCGACGTGCTGATCGTAACCCGCGGTGGCGGCTCGCTCGAGGATTTGTGGGCATTCAACGAAGAAGTGGTCGCCCGCGCGCTGGCCCGCTCAAGAATCCCCACCATCTCCGCTGTTGGCCACGAAATCGACTTTACCATTTCCGATTTCGTCGCCGACCTTCGTGCTCCGACCCCCAGCGCCGCCGCGGAACTGGTCGTGAAAGCCAAGGACGAATACGCGCGTCAGATCAAACAGTATCAGGCACGGCTGCACAAAGACCTGCGGCTGCAACTCGCCGAAGCCCGCCAGCGTTTCTCGACGCTCGCGTCCAGCTACGTGTTCCGCCGGCCCGCCGAGACCATTCGACAATACGAGCAACAGCTTGACGATTATGCTCATCGACTCCGGCGCGCTCCCGGCGCGACCGTGGCAGCGCATCGCGCCCGCTGGGAAACCGTTGCCGAGAAGTTCAAGTTGCTCAGCCCGCAAGCCCTTCTGGTTAGTTGGCGGCAACGTCTCCGTACCCACGAACAGCGTTTCCAAGCTGCCTTGGCACGGTGCACGCAAGCAACGCACCACCGCCTCGGCCAGGCCAGCACCAAACTGGATCTTCTCAGCCCCAACGCCACGTTACAGCGCGGTTACAGCATCACGGTCGTCCCCGAGACCGGACGCATTGTCCGTAGCGTAACCCACGTCCAACCAGGCACTAACATTTCGACCAAGGTGCTTGATGGCACCTTCGGCTCTGTGGTATCTTTAACCCCGGACGCAGGATGAAACCGAAGAAGAAGAGTACCGCGCCCATTCTGGACAGGAACGGGCTGACGTTTGAGCAAGCCATTGATCGCCTCGAGAAAATCGTGGCCGACATGGAGGTCGCCGAATTGCCTCTCGAAGATGTCCTGAAGAAATATGAGGAAGGCACCCGTTTGGTCCGCTTCTGCAACCAGAAACTCGAAGAAGCGGAAAAGAAGATCGAGGTTTTGACCAAGAAAGCCGATGGATCCGTCGCCTTGGAACCGTTCGAGACGGAGCCGGACGGCAGCGAAGACGACAAGCCTGATGATGAAGGCGGCAAGCTGTTCTGACCCACAAGGAGAGCGACATGGGACGTTATCTTGACATGATCAACACACCGGCAGATGTGAAGCTGCTCACGCTGGATCAGCTTCAAACGCTGGCACAGGAAATCCGCGACGAGCTGATCACCGTGCTCAGCAAGACCGGCGGCCACCTCGGTCCCAACCTCGGGGTCGTGGAACTGACCATCGCCCTGCACCGCGTATTCGAATCACCGAAGGACCGGTTTGTGTGGGACGTCAGCCACCAGGTCTACGTGCACAAGCTCCTCACCGGTCGGCGCGAGAATTTTCACAAGATTCGCCAGTCCGGTGGCCCAATGGGATTCGCGTACCGCTCGGAGAGCCCCTACGACTGTTTTGGCGCAGGCCACGCTGGCACGGCCCTATCCGCGGCGCTCGGCATGGCCGCGGCCCGTGACCACGCCAGAACGGACGAGCACGTGGTCTGCATCGCGGGCGATGCCGCGCTCACCAACGGTATTACCTACGAGGCGCTCAACAACATCAAGACCTCCACCAAACGCCTGATTGTCATCCTAAACGACAACGAGTGGAGCATTGCCAAGAATGTCGGCGCCATCTCCGAGTATCTCAACCGAATTGTGCGTCACCCGTCCTACGCCGCCGCCCACAAGCGGATGGAGCACTTCCTTGGTCGTTTCCCGCGCGTGGGCCCCGAGTTGGCGCAGATCGGTCACAAGGTCGAAGAGGCCGTCAAAGGGATGATCGTTCCCAGCTTGCTGTTCGAAGAGTTCGGCCTCCGGTACATCGGCCCGATGGACGGCCATAATACCGCGCTGCTGATCGACACGCTGCAATGGGCCAAGAAGCAGGACGTGCCCGTTCTCCTCCACATTCTCACCAAGAAGGGCAAGGGTTACGAGAAAGCCCTCGAAGACCCCCAGACGTTCCACGGGTGCGGACCGTTCGACATCGCCACGGGCAAATCGCCGGCGAAGAAGGAAGGCACCCCGCCCAATTACCAGGATGTCTTTGCGGACGCCCTCGTCCGGTTCTGCGACGTGAACAGCAAGCTTGTCGGCATTACCGCCGCCATGCCCAGCGGCACGAGCCTGGGCAGGTTGCAAAAGGCGAAGCCGGATCGCTATTTCGATGTCGGCATCGCCGAGGAGCACGCGGTCATTTTCGCCGGGGGAATGGCGACCATGGGCTTCCGTCCTGTCTGCGCGATCTACTCGACGTTTCTCCAGCGCGCCTACGATTGCATCATCCACGACGTTGCGTTACAGAATCTGGACGTGATCTTTGCCATGGATCGAGCCGGCCTTTCCGCCAACGACGGCCCGACGCATCACGGTGTGTTCGATATCGCCTACGCGCGATGCGTCCCCCGCGCCATCCTGATGGCGCCCAAGGACGAGGATGAATTGGTCGACATGCTCTGGACCGCACTGCAGAACCACGGCCCGATCTTTGTCCGTTATCCACGCGGCGCCGGCGAGGGCGTGCCCATCAAAGAACGCCCCGCCATCCTGCCACTCGGCAAGGCCGAAGTACTGCAGCACGGAACGGACGTCGCCGTGTTCTTCTATGGTGCGGTGTCGAAGATGGCCCATGAAACCGTCACGGCATTGCAGGCGGAAGGTTTGTCTGTGGCCCTCATCAACGCCCGATTCTGCAAACCGATCGATCGCGACGTCATCGAGAAATACGGACGCATCTGCAAGGTATTGTGCACCATCGAAGACCACGTGCTGATGGGCGGATTCGGCAGCGCGGTGCTCGAGACGCTGGATGACCTGCGGATTGATACGCCGGTGGCCCGTGTCGGTTGGCCCGATAACTTCATCGAACACGCCAGCAGCAACAAGGACCTGCAGGACAAGTACGGACTGAATTCCAAGACGGCCATCGCCAAGGTGAAGGACTTGCTGCTGGAAGCCTCCGAAGAGCAGATCAAACCACCGCAGTTTCGCGTGTTGGGTGCCACCGCCCGAACAGCGTAACGCAGCGTCTACCACGATCATGTGAATCTCATGGCTGCCGCCTTGCGCGCCAGGCTCGACACGCAACTTGTGGCCCGCGGTCTGGCCGATAGCCGGGAGAAGGCCAAACGGCTGGTTCTCGCTGGAGCCGTGCGCGTCAACGGCCAACTCGCTCACAAACCCAGCGACCTGGTTGATGATCACGCCACCCTTGTCGTCGAGGCGGCGGAGAAATATGTCAGCCGCGGAGGCCACAAATTGGAACAAGCACTCGACCAGTTCCATATCTCATGCGACGGCCTCGTTTGCGCCGACCTCGGCGCTTCCACGGGAGGATTTACGGATTGCCTGTTACAGCGCGGCGCCGCGCGCGTCCATGCGGTCGATGTTGGCAAGGGACAACTCGACTGGAAACTGCGCCAGAACCCACGCGTCGTCGTCCACGACGAGATGAATGCGCGCCACCTGACGGCGCGTGATCTTGGCGGGCTCGTTGATCTTGTGACGATCGACGTATCGTTCATTTCGCTGACGAAAGTGTTGCCATCGGCCATCTCCGTGTTGAAACCCGGCGGCACACTCGTCGCCCTCATCAAACCGCAATTTGAGGCCGGAAAAAAGCTCGTGAAAAAAGGCGGTGTTGTGCGAGACTCACGCGTGCACGAGGCCGTGACCAATATGATCCAGGAATTTGCCACACAGACGCTGGGGCTGACACAGCTGGGAGTGACGGCGTCTCCCTTGCTCGGCCCGGCCGGCAACAAGGAATTTCTCATCGCCTTGCGCAAATCGTGAAACCGCGTATACCCAAGACGGTTGGTGTCGTCGTGCACTCGGGCAAGCCCGAAGCCCGGGGCCGGCTCCTGGAACTTCTCACGGTGCTCCGCGAACACCATGTCTCCGTTCTACTGGAACGTGAAGCAGCCGCCCTCGCCGGGCAAGCCGAAGCTGGCTCGCCTGCTGCGGGCAATTGGAAAGACCGCCGACATGGTGATCGTCCTCGGGGGAGACGGCACGATCCTCCGCGTCGCTCGCGAACTGGAGGGACCGGCCATCCCGATCCTCGGCGTAAACCTGGGCAACCTGGGGTTCCTGACCAGTGTCCATGGCGACCATCTCCAGGGTCCTGTCCGCGACATCTTGCGCGGCCAGTACGAAATCAGCCAGCGGCACACGCTCCAAACCGCCCTGATTCGCCGCGGGAAACGCCGGGCCGCCCACCGGGCGCTGAATGACGTTGTGGTTTCCCGCGGGGCGCTGTCCCGCATCGTCCGGTTGCGATTATTTGTCGACGGCGAGTTGTTGACAGAATATGTCTGCGACGGCATGATATTCGCCACGGCAACGGGCTCGACGGCATATTCATTGAGTGCGGGTGGGCCGATTTTGGTGCCGACGTCGCGCGCACTGATTATCACGCCCATCTGTCCGCACGCGCTGAGCAATCGCTCCGTCATTGCGGGAGAGAACTCGGTCATTCGCTGCCAGGTGGCCGATGCGGCGGCGGAGTTGCTGCTGACAGTCGACGGACAAGTGCAATTACGGATGGAAGTGGGCGATGAAGTCGAGGTTCATCGTGCCCCTCAAACCGTGCAACTGGTCACACCGAAGGATCATTCGTATTTTGAAGTGTTGCGAGAGAAACTGAAATGGAGTGGAGCCAATGTCTAACGGACCCAATGCTTCTCCATCGAAAATCACGTCGCTGCTGAATGCCGATGCGATCCGACTGGAGCTACAAAGCCGCCAGAAAGTTCCCGCATTGCGTGAGGTGGCTGAGTTGCTGGCCCAAAGCAAGTGTGTGGGTAATTTTGAAGCTTTTTTCAACGAAATCCTCCAGCGGGAGCGCGTCAGCAACACGGCGCTGGGCCACGATGTCGCCATCCCTCATGCCCGGACGGATCAGTGCTCGGACATTTTGATTGCCGTCGGGCGCAGCCGTGAGGGTGTCGATTTCGAGGCAAAAGATGGTCTGCCCGTGCGGTTGATCTTCTTGATTGGCACACCCAAACAAATGGTCACGGATTATCTTCGCGTTGTGGGCACGCTTGCGCGCCTCCTCCGTCAGGACGACCTCCGCCAGCGGTTGCTGGAGGCGCCCGACGCCGCTACGTTTATCAAGATCATCGAAGCCGCTGAATCGTAAGGGTCGACCGCCAGCGATCCGATTTACGCGTGCTGTGAGGCGAGATGCCGCTCAACATCAATCGCCGCCGCACACCCTGTCCCCGCCGCCGTAATGGCCTGACGGTACAAACGATCCACGCAATCTCCGGCAGCAAACACACCCGGCACATTCGTGGACGTCCCCTTCTTGCAGAGAATGTACCCCTGCTCATCCCTGTCGATCTGGCCGCGGAACAGCCCTGTTGATGGTTCGTGACCGATCGCTACGAAAACTCCGGCGCAGGGCAGGGTCGAGGTCGCACCGGTCTTGAGGTTCTTGAGTTGCACGCCCGTGACCATGTCCTTACTGACGTCGTATACATCCGTGACCGCGGAATCCCACACCGGCTGAATCTTGGGATTGGATAGTGCCCGCTCGGCCATGATCTTGGACGCGCGAAGCTGGTCGCGCCGATGCACCAAATAGACCTTCGACGCAAAATGTGTGAGATACGTTGCCTCTTCGCAGGCCGAGTCGCCTCCACCGACAACCACCAACTCCTTGTTGCGAAACATCGGCAATGCGCCATCGCACGTCGCGCAATAGGTTACCCCTTTGCGTTCGAGTAGCTCCTCATTCTTGATCCCCAGATGCCGATGCGAAGCGCCCGTTGCGATGATCACGCTCTTGGTCTCGATGATCTCCTCGTGTAACCATAACCGGAACGGTGGACGGCTCAAATCCACCTTCGTTACGGTCACGCCGTATCGGGTCAGTGTGCCGAACCGCTCCGCTTGCTTTTGCATCCGCATCATGAGATCGGTCCCGTCGATCCCCTCGGGGAACCCGGGATAGTTCTCCACAATGCTCGTGCTCGTCAGTAAACCACCGGGATGTTCTCCCGTTAGCACCAGCGGCTTTAGATTCGCCCGTGCCGTGTACAGTGCCGCGGTCCAACCCGCGCAACCAGAACCGATAATGACGACGTTTTCCATGTGTGATGTTCCGTTCTCCCAGATAGGATGCACGAGCCTAGCGGGAAGTCGCAGGAACGGTCAATGCCGAACCTGCGGCGAGGCCCCCGGATTCAGGGACGTTCCGTGCCCCCGCGGGACTGGCGTTTTGCTGCCGTCGCGCTGGAGTTGCTCGGCCATGATGATTGCCCGAGCGACCTCAACGAGTTTGCGGTTTTCATTGCGGGCGGTCTTTTGAAGCTTAAGGTAGGCGGCTTCCTCATCCATTTTGGTCTGCCGCATAAGTATCCCTTTGGCGCGCTCGACAATCTTCCGCGACTCCAAGGCTTCCTTCATCTGCTGAATTTCGGCAGCCATCTCCTTGGATTTCTCCGAACTGGCCAATGCCAGTTCAATCGCCGGCTTGAGTTGCTCGGCGGTAAATGGTTTGACGAGATACGCATTGACCCCGGCCCCAACCGCCTCAATCCCCAAACCCGCTTCGGAGCGGGCGCTCAGTACGATAATCGGCGTCGGACACGCGTCACGGATTTGACGAGCCGCTTCCAAGCCGTCCATCTTGGGCATGCGGATATCCAGGATGATCAGGTCCGGACTCGTCTCGCGAGCCAGTGCGACGGCTTGCTGTCCGTCCCCCGCCTCGCCAACGACGGTGTGCCCCATGGCCACCAGTATCTTCCGCAACACCATCAGCGTCAAACCGTCGTCGTCAGCAATGAGGACTCGAAGAGATTTCATTAGTCGCCCAACATTCTCGCGCGCTTCGTAGCTCTATCTTATAATGGCTATGGGCAAAGTCAAGCTCGGGTGGCGGCCAGCGCCGACGGGACACGCGCGCCAGGCCCCGTCCCATGCGGAACAACCTCAAACCGCAACTCCGCGCGAACACCTCCGTCGCAAGAATTGATCTGCAACTGGCCGCGAAGATTGACTTGCGCCAATTGCGCCACAATGCTCATTCCCTGCCCCTCACGTTCGCGCCAGTCCTTGCCATCTGCAAACCCACCCCCGTTGTCGGTAACCACCAGTTCGATCAGGCCATCCTGTTGTCGGCACTGAATTTGGGCACGCAACGGCTGCCCTGGGGGAGATCGACCGTGCACGAAGCTATTGGAGATCAACTCGTTCACGATCAACGCGAGTGGGACGGCTTGCTCGGACCCGAGCCACACGTGGTCGACGTCCACCGTAACGTCCGGCGTCCCGTGCGTTCCCGTCGCCGAACTAACCAGCATGTGCACGATGGTCGTGATCAACGCGTTGACGTCCACCTTTTCCGGCATTTCTTCGCTCAACAAGTTGTGGACCTGGGCAATCGCCTGGATACGCGTGATCGCCGTCTGTAGAAATCCCCTCGATGTCTCGATTGGGGCGGACTCGGCCTCCAATTGCAGAAGACCCGACACCATCTGCAGATTGTTCTTGATCCGGTGGTGGGCTTCCTCAATGAGCAACTGCAGGAGCTTGTTCTTGCGCTCGAGGTCTTTCAACAATTGTGCGTTGTCGATCGCCACCGCCGCGCGGCTGGCAAACGCTTCCATCAGTTCCAGGTTGGCCGCCGTAAACTCCGCCGCGTTCTCCCCGTGTCGCGTCAGGCTGAGCGCACCGATAAGTTCGTTGCGTGAGATCAACGGAACGACCAACGCCGACCGCACGTCCGATTCACGCAGCACCGGGCTGTACCCATACGCCTTGACTTCTTCACGCGTAAAAATCCTCCCCTGCCGGGTCGGCCGAATTTGCCCGAACAGCCCCTGCGTCGCCGGATACAGCACGCCAATGAGTCGAGCGAAATTGGCGCTGGCCGCCACAATTTCCGCCTGTTCCGACGCTTCGCTGTAATGGGAAATGTACGCGGCATCCGCTCGCAACAACGCCGCCGCCCGCTGCAGGATCCGTTGCAGCAACAGTTCCAGTTCCAGTTGCTGCGCGCTGCCGCTGCTGATGTCCACCAACGCCGCCAGTTTCTCGTTTTCCCGAAGCTGTTTCTCGTACAGCCGCGCGTTGGCGACCGCAATCCCCAACTGGTTCCCCATGGCTGTGACCATTTCCACCACCTCGGTTGTGAATTCAAGCTCCTGGCGGTTCAACAAGCCGAGCGTACCGAGCATTTCCCCTTTCGTTTTCACCGGCACCACAATCGTCGACCGGAAGCCGTGTCGTGCGGCGGGGGATGGCCCCGATGGCGTACGGATTGTCAGATCGTCCACCACCACGGCTTGTCCCGACGCAGCCACGAAACCCGGCACCGCCTCACCCCACTTCAGCGTACGAATGTCGGCGACCAATTCCTCCGGTAATCCCGACTGCATGTACAGGTGAAGCGCCTGTTGCCTCGCGTCCGCCAAGTGTATCGCGCCTCCACCCATTCCCGTGCTTTCCAAGGCAACTTCCAGAGTGTTACGAGCAATCTCGTCGATGTTCAGGGATGAGTTCGCCACCTCGGCCAACGTCGTGAGCGCGGCCAGTTGCTGGTTCCGCCGAAGTAACTGATGTTGGCGCTGTCGCGCTTGCGTAATATCACGGACGACAAACTGCACTTCAGTAACGTGGTCTCCCTCACGAGAAAACACACTACCGCTGCATTGTAGGTCGATCCACGCACCGTCCTTGTGCCGAAATCGGTACTCCAGATTGTGAATCGGCTCTCCCCGCAGCAAGCCGTCAACCGCTCGCCGGACCATGTTGATATCCTCCGTGTGCACGTGCGTCAACAGATCGGTCCGTGCCACCTCGGGCAGCTGGTATCCGAACACACGGGGAAACGCATTGTTGGCGAACCGCAACCGCCCCGATGAATCGGCGATATAAATCGCGTCGTCTGAGTTCTGCACCAGCGCCCGGTATTGTTCCTCGCTCGCCCGCAGGTCCGCCTGCAACTGGGCGTGCACCATGGCATTGCCAATCTGGTTGCTGACGGCCTCGATCAAATCAACGTCGGGTTCGTCGAATTGGCGCTTCTGGTACGTGCCCAGCCCCAGTGCGCCAACGACATACCCGTGCGCCCGAATGGGAACCAGCACTGCGGACTGAAACCCTGCCCGCGTCGCTTCGGAAACCGTGCCACTCGGATTTACCGGGAAATCGTCGATGACCCGGGCCTCCCCATTCAGCACGGCGTCGATAACCTCCGTGCCCCGTTGCAACACCGCAACCATGGGCACAAAGGTTTCGCTCAGGCCGCGCCAGGCGAACAGATGAAGGGAGTGGTCGATATCTTGCCAGATGTACACGGCCCCCGCGTCCACCTTCATCACGGCCAGCACGGAGTCCAGCGCATTGTCCGCGATTTCCTTGAGATCCAGGGTTCGGTTGACGGCATCGGAGACGAAATTGATCGCCGTCAGTCGCGGGTCACGCAACGGCTTCGATCCGGATACCGTGCTATCAGGGATTTTCATCGCTCACCGGCCACCTCTATTCTATAGCAGAAAAGCAGTGATTTTTCACCACTTTCTCTCGATAATGTGATCCGCCTTATGAATGCATCCGATAAACTTGAAGAGATCTTTCGCCTCCAAGAGCAGCTGAACAAACGAATCGGCGTCGACACGGTCCATATGACCAACGAACAGCGGCAGCAGTGGGTGTTGAACTATTGCCGGGCGTTGACCCAGGAGGTCGCTGAATTGACGGACAGTGTCCCGTGGAAATGGTGGGCCAAGTACCAGAAGTTCGACAAACAGAATGCCCGGGTCGAGGTCATCGATTTGCTCCACTTCCTTATTTCCATCGCGCAGGTCCTGGAAATGACCCCCGCCGACTTCTACGATGCCTATGCCAAGAAGCATCAGGTGAATCTCGCCCGACAGGACAGCGGTTACCACACCAAAGACGAGCACGACAGCAAGCACATCTGACGCGACAGCTGTGCCACAACCGCTCTATCCTTGCCAGCCAGATCCACAACTGGCTCTTATAAAATGACAACGGCCTCCCCATCAGGGAGGCCGTGCCGTTTCGAATTGTCGTCCAGAGGCCGCTACGAGACGGCGGCGACTTTTTCTTTCTTTCGTCCGCCTTCTTCTTGGCCTTCGGGGCCTTCGGCTCTTTGGTCTTGGGTTCCGTGGACTTCGGCTCTTCCGCCTTCTTGGCCGTGTCCGATTCAGGCGCGGTGTCACGGTGCCCGTCCATTCGAGAATGGCCACATGCGCGGCGTCTCCCAGTCGCTGTCCGACGCGGACAATCCTGGTATAACCGCCGTTGCGGTCACCGTGTTGTTTCCCATCTCCGCGAAGAGTTTTGCGACTGCGGGCTTGTGCCGCAGAAACGCCAGGGCCTCGCGTCGGTGGTGCAGCGTGCCTTTCTTGGCCAGAGTTACCATCTTGTCCGCATACCGGCGGGCCACTTTGGCCTTGGCGACCGTCGTCGTGATGCGGCTGTATTCGATCAGGCTGCACACGAGATTGGCCAGTGTAGCCCGGCGATGCTGGGATTTCATCCCAATCTTGGCTGTTCGCTTTCGGTGTCGCATGGCGATGTATCCTCTTCCTTCCGCCCAGCCCTATTCGGGCACTGGCATGGTGCCGGACAGGACCGCCTCAACGCTCTTATTCGCGTCAGGCGCTTCCAGCAATGCCGCATCGAACTTCATGCCCAGGGTAAGCCCCAACGCCGACAGTTTCTCCTTGATCTCGTTGAGCGATTTCTTCCCGAAATTTCGGTACTTGAGCATTTCCTGTTCGGTCTTCATGGCCAGCTGGCCGACGGTCGTGATGTTGGCGTTGTTCAGACAGTTGGCCGCACGCACGCTGAGTTCGATCTCGTTGACGCTCATATTGAGAACCTTCTTCATCTTGGCCTGCTCGGCGCTGACTTTCTCACCCGCTTCCTCGAACTCGACCACGATGTTCTTGTCGTAATCGCAGAACACATCGAGATGGTGCCGCAGAATGTTCGAGGACTGGACCATCGCGTCTTCCGGCGTGATGCGTCCATCCGTCCACACTTCGATAACGAGCCGGTCGTAATCCGTACGCTGTCCGACACGGGTGTCCTCCACGCTGTAGCGCACACGGCGAACCGGCGAAAACAGCGAATCAATCGCGATCACCCCGATGGGTTGCTCGGGCTTCTTGTTTTCCTCCGCCGGGCAGAAGCCGCGTCCCACTTTAACTTCCAGTTCGATCTCAAATTGCATCTTCTTGTCGAGCGTACAGATGTGCTGGTCGGGATTGAGCACTTCGACGACCTGGTCGCTCTTGATGTCCGCGGCCGTCACGGCACCGTCCTTGTTCGCCGAGAGATAGATCACGTGCGGCTCCCGGCTGTGAGACTTGAGCAGCACCTTCTTCAGGTTGAGCACGATGTCCGTCACATCCTCGACAACGCCGGGAACGCTGGTGAACTCATGCGGCGCACCCTCGATTTTGACGGAACTGATGGCCGCGCCTTCCAAGGAACTGAGCAACACGCGTCGCAACGAGTTGCCGATGGTGTGGCTGTAGCCGGCTTCCAGCGGCTCGGCAATGAATTTGGCATACGTCGGCGTGGCGGTGGCGTCATCGCGCGTCAACCGCTTCGGCATTTCAAATCGACCCAATCGAACTGGCATGGTGCACTTCCTCCTGTGAGCCGGGTTTCCCGCGCTCTAGAAGCACGGACCGACGGCTCGTTGTTGCGCCCGGATTAGGGACGCGGATTCTCGTTATCTAGAATAAAACTCGACGATCAATTGTTCGTTGACCATGGGCTGGATATCGTCCCGCGACGGTATCCGTCCGATCTGCGCTCGCAGGGCATCCCGGCTAAACGTAATCCAGTCCGGCACGGGCCGAATCTGCGCGGATTCCAAACTTTTTGCCGCCAACTGTCGCGTCGCCGCGGTGTCACGGATTTCCACAACATCCCCGGGTTTTACGTTGAACGACGGGGACGAAACTTTGCGACCATTGACGCGAATATGCCCGTGGCTGACCATTTGCCGGGCGAACGGGCGCGTGGTGGCAAACCCAATGCGAAACACGACGTTATCGAGGCGGGTCTCGAGCAATTGCAACAACGTCTCGCCCGTCACACCACGCTTCTTCAGCGCCTTGTTGAACATGCGCCGGAACTGGCGCTCCAACAGCCCGTACTGGTAACGCAGCTTCTGCTTTTCCGCCAGGCCAATGCCGTAATCACTCTGCTTGCGGCGGGCCTTCTTCGGGCCGTGCACGCCGGGTGGATACGCGCGGCGTTCCAGATACTTCGACGGGCCGAATATCGGCTGTCCAAATCGTCGGCTGATGCGAACTCGTGGTCCTTTGTATCGTGCCATGGTAACGAAATCTCCTGCTACACGCGGCGGCGCTTCGGCGGCCGGCATCCATTGTGCGGGATGGGCGTCACATCCTTGATCACGGTGATATCCAGGCCGATCGCCTGCAACGCGCGAATCGCTGCCTCGCGCCCGCTCCCGGCCCTTTCACCCACACCTCGATTTCCTTCAACCCGTGCGCCATCCCCTGTCGGGCGGCATCCTGCGCGACCAACTGCGCCGCGTAGGCCGTGCTTTTGCGCGAGCCTTTGAAACCGACGCGCCCGGCGCTCGACCAACCAATCACTCGGCCCTTCAAATCGGTAATCGACACGCAGGTGTTATTGAACGTCGCCATGATATGGGCGATGCCCTGAAACACGTTCTTGCTGTGCTTGGCCTTGACAACTTTCTTGGCGACCTCGCCCTCGGCCAATGCCTCCGCGGCCGTGGTCGGCACGGCAGGTGCCGCAACGGCGGCCGGTGCGGCAGCATCAACAGCGGCTTCCGGCTTCGCTGCGGGTGTGACGGCCTCGGCGGCCGGTTTCGCTTTCGGTTCCTCGGATTTCTTGGATGCTTCTTTAGCCATTGTGCTCCTTCAAATAACCAACGCGATCAGACCTTGCCGGTCTTCGCTTCCTTGCTCCGAACAACGCCGACCGTCTTGCGCGGCCCCTTGCGGGTGCGTGCGTTGGTGGACGTACGCTGACCGCGCACCGGCAGGCCCTTCTTATGCCGGATTCCGCGGTAGCAATTGATGCTCATGAGGCGCTTGATGTTCGTTTGTACTTCCCGTCGCAAATCGCCTTCGATGCGAAAGCCCTGCAACACCGTTGTCAGGTGCGAGAGCTGTTCGTCGTTCAGGTCTTTCGCCCGCACCTGCGGGTCCACGCTCGCTTTCGCGCACACCTGAAGCGCGGTCGTCGGCCCGATACCATAAATGTAGCGAAGCGCGATCCCGATTTGTTTCTGGTCCGGTACTTCCACACCGATCAAACGTGCCATGCCGATACCTCTAGCCTTGACGTTGTTTGTGCCGCGGGTTGGTGCAAATCACGCGCACCACTCCCTTGCGCCGCACCACTTTGCAGCGTTCACACAACCGCTTTACGGAAGGTTTTACTTTCATGTTTGTCCTGCCTGTTTACTGCTCTTTCTGCCGAAACGTAATTCGGCCCTTGCTCAAATCGTACGGTGACATCTCGATCATCACCTTGTCGCCGGGCAGTAACCGAATAAAATGCAGCCGCATCTTACCCGAAATATGCGCCAGAATGCGATGCTTATTCGGCAACTCCACCCGAAACATCGTGTTCGGCAGCAACTCGACTACCGTGCCTTCGACTCGTATGGGCTCTTCTTTAGCCACGTCAAAATCTCGGCGTCTCCATCCGTTACCAGAACCGTATGCTCGAAGTGCGCGCTGGGCGCCCCATCGGCCGAAACCACGGTCCAACCATCGCTCAACATCACCACATCGCTCGCGCCCGCGTTGATCATCGGCTCAATGGCCAATGCCATTCCCGGCTTCAACTTCGGGTCGGGCCCCGAACCCACGTAGTTCGGGATTTGCGGTTCTTCGTGCATCTTCCGACCTACTCCATGCCCGACAAATTCTCTCACGACAGAAAACCCGTTCGACTCGACCAGGGTCTGGACCGCCCGCGAGATATCGGAAACCCGATTTCCCGCCCGCGCCGCCGCAATTCCCGCGTACAACGCCTGTTCGGTCACTTGCAGCAACTGTTGGGTCCGGCCTTCCACCACGCCCACGGCGACCGTGGTCGCGTTATCACCCACAAACCCATTCACGACGACCCCCACATCCAGGCTCACAATGTCGCCATATTGCACCCGACGCTGGCTCGGGATGCCGTGAACCACTTCTTCGTTCACCGAGACGCAAATTTGTCCCGGGTAACCTTTATATCCGAGAAACGGACTCTTCCCGCCCAATTGTTCAATCAACCCCGCGGCCACGTTATTCAACTCCGCAGTCGTGCGCCCCGGTTGGACCTCACGGGCCACGGTATTCAGGATCTGTGCGGCCGCGTTGCACGCGACCCGCATCCGTTCAATCTCTTCCGGCGTCTTGATAACGATCACGACCGCAATAACCCCACAATGTCTGCGAACACTTTGTCCTTCGGCTGGCCGCCGTCCACACGCTCCAAGATACCCGCTTTTTCGTAGTAGCCCACCACGTCCAGCGTCACCTGTCGATAAACCTCAAGCCGTTTCTGTACGGTCTCCGCCGTGTCATCGGCGCGCTGCGTCAGCTTGCCACCGCATCGGTCGCAAATCCCGCTTTGCCGCGGAGGCACAAACTTTCGATGATACAACGCGCCGCATTTTTCGCAACTCTGTCGTCCCAGCACGCGTTCCAGGATATCGGCCTCGCTTGCATCCAGGAGAATGGCCGCCGTCAGGCGCATCCCTCGGTCTTGGAGCACTCTGTCGAATGCTTCCGCCTGGGTTCGTGTCCGCGGAAACCCGTCGAAGATGAATCCGCCGGTCGATCCCTGCTCGTCGAGCAACAAGCGCACGACCGCTACCGTGATCTCGTCGGGCACCAACTGCCCTTTGTCAATGAACTGCTTCGCCGCGTCGCCAATCGGGCCGCCCTTGCGGATCGCCGCCCGAAACATCTGACCGGTCGACACGTGCGGTACGCCGAGCGCCGCGCTCAACGCCATCGCCGCCGTACCTTTGCCTGACGCCGGCGGTCCCAAAAATACAATGCGGTGGTGACTCATCGTCACCTTCTCCGGCCGTCAGAACCGGCCTCTCAACCGGCCTTTCCGCAAGAACCCGTCGTAATGACGCATCACCAGATGCGACTCGACCTGGCGCATCGTGTCCAGCATGACGCCAACGTTAATGAGCAGGCTCGTTCCACCAAAGAAGCTCGCGGTCAAATACGGCAGCCGAAAATTGTGCGACAAAATGTACGGGATGACAGCAATCCCCGTCAGAAATACGGAGCCGGCCAGTGTAATGCGCGTCATGGTGTGATCCAGGTACTCCGCCGTCGGCCGACCCGGCCGAATCCCCGGGACGTATCCACCGTACTTCTTCAAATCGTCCGCAATTTGCAACGGATTGAATTGCGTCGCCACCCAAAAATACGAAAAGAACAGGATCATCCCGCCGTACAACGTTAGGTACAGCGACTCACCTTCCGTCAGACTGCGCGCCAGATTCTGAAAAAACGGCATCTGCAACATGGAAAAAATCTTCGCCGGAAACAACAGGATCGCCTGCGCGAAAATGATCGGCATGACTCCCGAGTAATTGACTTTTAGCGGCATGAATGTCTGGCCGCCTCCCAGCATTTTGCGTCCCACCATCCGTTTTGCGTACTGAACCGGGACCTTTCGCTCCGCTTGTGTGACCGCCACCACCACCGCCGTCACGGTCACCGCCATCACCAGCAAAAGAATCGCATGAAGCGCATTGAACTGGCTCTCCGGCCCGACAAACAATCGGAACGCCTGGTTGATGGCCCGCGGCAGGCGGTCCACAATGCCCACAGTGATGATGATCGACATCCCGTTGCCGATTCCCCGCTCGGTGATCTGTTCACCGATCCACATCAACAGAACCGTGCCGCTGGTGATGGTAAGAACCGTCAACAACTCGAAACCGACTCCGGGATTGACCACCAACACACCCGTAAAGCCGGAAAACATTTGCTCCGGATGTTCGAATGCTTTCGCCAACAACCAGCTTTGAACAACGCACAGGCCGACCGTCATGTAGCGCGAGTACTGGATCAACTTCGTCCGGCCCGACTCGCCTTCCTGCTTGAGTTTCTCCAGGGACGGTATGGCTGCCGGCAACAACATCATAATGATGGACGCGCTAATGTAGGGCATCACACCCAGCGCGAACACCGCGCATTGCTGCAGGCCGCCCCCGGTCATCATGTCCGCCAACCCCATGAAGCTGCCCCCCACGCGCTGCTGGATCTGCGCCATGTATTGGTTCAAATCCGAGGGATCCACGCCCGGGCAGGGAATGTTCGCGCCCAATCGCGCGATCGCGACCATACCCAGCGTAAACAGGATCCGACGCCGTAGTTCGGGAATCTTCCAGCAGTTGAGGAATGCGGAGAACATGGGTCGTCAGCGATCGCGCGTCACTTCTCTCCCGCGGGTGCCTTCGGTGCTGCGGCCGGCGGCGCCGGCTTGTGATGGATACTCCGTAGCGGCAGGTCTTCGCATTGGCCACCGGCTTGGGTGATCTTTTCCCGCGCGGACGCGCTAAACCTCTGGGCCTTGACCGTCAGCTTTTTCTTCAGTGCGCCATTGCCGAGCACCTTGACTCCGTCAACAAGCCGGTCGGCCAGTCCCGCCTCCACCAGGGCCTCAGGCGTGACTGTCGCGCCGTTGTCGAACTCATTCAGCTGCTCGACATTGACGATGGTATAGATCGTCCGGAAGTTCGCGTTGTTGAAACCACGCTTCGGAATGCGGCGCAGCAGCGGCATCTGGCCGCCTTCAAACCCCAAACGAATCGTACCGCCGGAACGCGCCGTCTGCCCCTTGCCCCCGCGTCCGCTGGTCTTGCCATGCCCCGAACTCTCGCCAATGCCCAACCGTTTCGTGCGGTGCTTGGCGCCCGGACGGGGCTTCAAATTATGCAGTCGCATCGTCATGTTAGCTCACCCCGGTAGCGGTTGGTCGCGCCAGCCCGCGCACCCGCATGATTTCCTCGCGCGGACGCAGGTTCAGCAAGGCATCAATCGTCGCCTTTACGACGTTGACGGCATTGCTCGACCCCAGCGACTTCGTCAACACGTCACGCACCCCCGCGGCCTCGATGACCGCGCGCACGCCACCGCCCGCGATAACGCCAGTGCCCGGCGACGCTGGACGCAGCAACACGCGTCCGCCGCCAAAGACCCCGATGATTTCGTGGGGAATCGTCGCGTCTTTCAAATTCACAAACACCATGGCTTTCTTCGCCTGATCCGTGCCCTTGCGAATGGCATCGGCAACCTCGTTGGCCTTGCCAAAACCCCAGCCCACGTGCCCGCGGCGGTCGCCGGCGACCACCAACGCGCTGAAATGGAACCGACGTCCGCCCTTCACAACCTTCGCGCTGCGGTTGACGTAGACGACCTTTTCAATAATTTCACCGCCTTGGCGATCGGTCTCGACTCCCAGTTCCTCGACCACGGCCACCGGCGACGCTTCCTTGCCTTTGGAAGCGATGGGCTTTGCAATCTTCGGTTTCTTTTCAGGTGCCATATTAGAATTTCAATCCCGCTTCGCGCGCCGCATCCGCCAATGCTTTGACGCGTCCGTGATACCGCAATCCGCCGCGATCGAAAACGACCTCGGTGATATTCTTGGCTTTCGCCTTCTGAGCCGCGAGTTGGCCAACTTTCTTCGCGCCTTCGACCGTCGCTTTCGTCCCCTTCAAGTCGGAGCCCGCCGTGCTCGCAAATGCCAGGGTCACACCGTTGACATCATCGATCAACTGCACATAGATGTGTTTGCCGGTCATGCAGACACTCATCCGCGGACGCTGCGCCGTGCCGCCCACTTTTCGCCGCAGCCGCAGGTGCCGCCGATATCGCGCTTCAACTCTTGTTCGTGGAATCATAACGTAACACCAAATTAACCGCCAGCTGTCGTAACCGTCTTGCCCGCCTTCCGTCGCACTTGCTCCCCGACGTAGCGGATCCCCTTGCCCTTGTACGGCTCGGGAGGATAGAACTGGCGAATTCGGGCAGCTACTTCTCCGATCATTTGTTTGTCCGGCCCCTCAATCGTAATCTTCCGGCTTCTTGTCCTGCGTGTCAGCCACCGAAACCTTCACGCCTTTCGGAATGGCGAACACAATCGGGTGGGAATACCCGAGGGACATCTGCAAATTCGTTCCCTGCACTGCGGCGCGAAAACCAACGCCCTCCACCAGCAGCTTCTTTACGTACCCCTCATTGACGCCTTTGACCATGTTCGCGATAAGGCTTCGCGACAAACCCCAACGCGACTTGCCGACACGGTCCACCTGTGTCGTGCTGGCAAGTACTTTGCCGTCCTTTACCTCGACCTTGATCGGTGACGGCACGATCCACTCCAGCCTGCCTTTCGGCCCCTCGACAGAAATCGCCTGGCCCTTTACTTCGACCTTGGTCTTGGCCGGGATTTCAACGGGCTTTTTTCCAATTCGTGACATAATGCGTCACCACACGTACGCTAAAAGTTCACCGCCCAATTTCGCCTTTTTGGCCTCATGGCCAGTCATCACGCCACGTGACGTTGTCAGAATCGATATTCCCATTCCGCCCAGTACGCGCGGGATATCCGTCGAACCGACATACCGCCGCAGTCCGGGCAGGCTCACGCGCTTGATGCCAACAATTGCTCGCTCTTTGCCGACGATCTTCAACTGAATCTTCAATACCTGTCGGCCGTTCTCCAGCTTCTCCGCATAGAAATCCGCCAGGTATCCTTCGCGCTTCAGCACTTTTGCAATCTCCGCCTTCAGCCGCGAATACGGCACGAGTACGTCCGGCTTGAGTGCGGAGTTCGCATTGCGAATCCGCGTCAGCATATCGCCAATGGAATCGGTCACGTTCATCAATTCACCAACTCGCCTTCACGACGCCCGGGATCTTGCCCTGACTGGCCAGTTCACGGAAACAAATCCGGCAAATCTTGAACCGCCGGATATACGCATGGCGCCGTCCACAGTTCTGGCAGCGATTGTACTGCCGCGCCTTGAACTTGGCAGGCCGCCGCTGCTTCACTTCCCAGGTAACTTTCGCCATAACTCAATCCTTTAACTGCTGAACGGCATTCCGAGCAACTTGAGGAGCTCCTTGGCCTCGGCATCGGTATTGGCCGTCGTCACAATCGTCACATCCATCCCGAGGTTGTGCTTGATCTTGTCGAGTTCCACCTCGGGAAAAATCGTCTGGTCCTTTACGCCCATCGTGTAACTGCCGCGGCCGTCGAACCCGCGCGGGTTGACCCCGCGAAAGTCGCGAATACGCGGCAACGCCGCGTTGAAGAACCGCTCCAGAAATTCGTACATCCGCTGACCCCGCAACGTCACCTTTGCACCCACGGGCATGTCCTTGCGGACCTTGAAGTTCGAAATGCTCTTCTTCGCCTTCGTAACCAATGCCTTTTGCCCGGTGAGCGTGGCCAATTCCTGCTGGGCTTCGTTGATCACGTCTTTGTCGTGATTCGCGTTCACTCCCATGTTTACGACCACCTTCTCCACCTTCGGCACCTGCATCCGGTTGGTGTAATGGCCGCCCTTCATGAGCTGCTCCACGACGCTCTTCTTATAATGTTCGTATAACTGCGCCATATCGCTCACTTATGCTTCTGCGGCCGCGGGCGCGGTCCCGTGTTTCTTTTTTCGCGCTTCGTGGCGCTCCTGCTTCATTACTTTCGAAATGTGAATCGGACCTTCTTTGGTGATGATCCCGCCCTTGGGATTGTTCTGACTTTTGCGCAACGCCTTGCTGATCACGTTCACGCCCTCGACCAATACGCGTTGCTTTTCGGGAAATGCCGCCAACACCCGGCCGACCTTCCCTTTGTCCTCCCCCGAGAGCACCACAACCATGTCGTCCTTTTTGACTGCCAGATTCTTCATGGCCTAGAGTACCTCGGGAGCAAGCGAAATGATCTTCGTAAAATTCTTGTCACGCAACTCACGCGCCACGGGACCGAAAATGCGCGTCCCTTTCGGATTCAACTGGTCGTCAATAATCACCACGGCGTTATTGTCGAACCGCACGTAGGATCCATCGTTGCGTCGCAAGGGCGACTTCGTCCGCACTACCACGCAGGTCACGACCTCGCCCTTTTTTACGGTTCCATCGGGCGAGGCCTCCTTGACGTGCGCCTTGATGACGTCACCAATCCGCGCATACCGCTTCTGGTGTCCCAGAACGCCGATCGCCCAGGCTACGCGCGCACCGGTATTGTCCGCCACGTCCAAATGGGTTCGAATCTGAATCATACGTCGACTTTCTCGATCCTCGCGGCCTTCTGCACCACGCCGACCAACCGCCAGCGTTTGAGCTTGCTCAAGGGCCGCGATTCAACGATCCGCACCTTGTCGCCCATACCCGCCTCACTCTTTTCGTCGTGTGCGTAAAACTTCTTGTAGGTCGTCATGACCTTCTGGTAACGGGGATGCCGAACGCGTCGGGCAACTTCGACCACGATGGTCTTTTCCATCTTGTCGCCAACAACTTCGCCCACCAATTCCCGCTTCTTGTTTTCGATTGTCGCTGTCTCCGCCATAGTAAATCCAAATTGTTCGGCTGTTCGCCTCATCACTTGGCCGGCGTCGTCGCCGGTCGAAGCTGTCGCTCTCTCAACACGGTCTCCAAGCGCGCCATGTCCCGCCGCACTTCGCGAATCCGGCTGGGGCGCTCGAGACGGGCCGTTTGCTGCTGAAGCCGCAGGTTAAACATTTCCTGCCGAAGATCACGCAGTTTGGCTTGCGCCTCCGCATCTGTCAACTCACGGATTTCTTTGGCTTTCATGTCGTTCCCTATCGCCTTGCCACAAAACGTGTTGCGATCGGCAACTTGGACGCCGCCAGCCGAAATGACTCGCGCGCCAGTATTTCCGTCACACCGCCCAGTTCAAACAGCACATTTCCCGGTCGAACCACAACCACCCAAGTCTCGGGCGGACCTTTGCCCTTGCCCATGCGCGTCTCCGGCGGGCGCTTGGTGATCGGCTTGTCCGGAAACACCCGGATCCACAGCTTGCCGCGACGCTTCATGTTGCGCGATAGGGCGACTCGGCAGGCCTCGATCTGCGTCGTGGTCACCCACGCGCGCTCCAGCGCCTGCAAACCATATTCACCAAATGCGACCGAGGCCCCGCGCCACGCGGTGCCGGTCCGGCTTCCGCGCTGCGCTTTCCGATACTTCACTCTGCTGGGCATCATTGCCATGGTCTAAAAATCCTTCTATCAACTCGTCTGTGCTACGCCGCTGGTGCCGGGCCGACGGGTACCGCCGGTTGGGGCTGTATCACGGGCCGTAGCGGTCGCTCGCCTTTGCAGACCCATACTTTCACGCCGATTTTCCCGTACACCGTCTGCGCTTCCGCAAAACCGTAATCGATATCCGCGCGCAACGTATGCAGCGGGATTTTCCCGGTGCGATACTGTTCCCGGCGAGCCAGTTCCGCGCCGCCCAACCGTCCACCGCACGCTACCTTGAAGCCCTGCGCTCCGAAATCCATGGCGGTCTGCATGGCCTTCTTCATGGCACGACGAAAACTAATCCGGCGTTCCAGTTGTAGCGCGATGTTTTCCGCGACGAGTTGGGCGTCGGTTTCCGGCGTCTTGACCTCGACGATATCCACGTATACTTCCTTGCCTGTCAACGCTGCGAGTTCTTCCTTCAACTTGTCGATTTCCGCGCCCTTGCGACCGATGACAATTCCCGGGCGCGCGGTCGAAATGGTGATCCGGGCACGGTTCGCATACCGCTCGATGGCAATCTTGGGTACGGCGGCCGACGCCAACTTCTTCTTCACGATGTCCCGTATCTTGATGTCTTCCAACAAAAGTGTCGCGTAGTCCTTCTTGTCGGCGTACCACTTCGACAGCCAGTCTTTGGTGACTGACACGCGAAAGCCTATTGGATTCGTCTTTTGTCCCATAAATTATTGTCCGTCTGTCAATACAATCTGAATATGTGTGGTCCGCTTGATAATCGGTCCCGCGCTGCCTCGCGCCTTGGGCTGCCAACGTTTCAGACGCGGCCCTTCGTTGGCCACCGCTTCTTTCACGGTCAGCGCGTCCGCCGCCAAGCTGGCGTTGTTGGTCGCGTTCGCAATCGCCGATTTCAGCGTCTTCTCGATCATCCGGGCCGACTTCCGCGGAATCGCCCGCAACACTTCCAACGCATTGGATGCGCTCAAACCCTGGATCAGCCGTGTCACTTCGCCCACCTTGTACGGACTCATCCGCGCATATTTAGTTGTCGCTCTCACTTCCATAAATCACACGTACACTTACGAGTTCCTGGCCACGCGGGCAACGTCTCCCGTCTTCAGCGTGACCCCCTCTTTCACCTGTTCGATCAGCGCACCGCAAATCCGCTGTCGCACTTCCACAACTTTCAATTCCGCCACGACGTGTTCCCCGCGTATCACCACCATCGGCATCCCGATTCGCGCTCCCTGAAGCTGGCCGATATTCAACACCACCAGCCGCAGGTCCGGGTTCACATCGAGCACCGTCGCAGCGCCCAGTCCTCCCTGCGTCTGACTGTTCGTCGTACGTCCCGAAGGTGCCCGATCCGCCGCCTCGAACAGCGCCTTGGTACGGGCCAACTCACCCGCGACGTCTCCGGACTTTTGCAAGGCGTCGATGAGCCGCTGCACCTGCGCAACCAACCGTTGCCGCTCCGCGTCCGCGAGATACAACGCTCGTACGCTCTCGGCCAACTGTCGTTGCGTCTGCGCCGCGCTGTTATCGGCAAAATCAACGCCGAGGGTCTGCGCACGCAGTTGCGCCTCGCTCCACTTCTTGTGGAACAACTCACTCTCCGTCCGCGCAACAGCCAGATTCTCCGTCAACAGCCGAATGATCGTTTCGCGCTGCTCCAAATCCGTCTTGAGACGCTGGTTGTCGGCGCCCAGGTTATTCACCAGCGCACGCAACTCATCGACGGCTGCATTCGTCGCTGCCGATGGCAACCGCGCTTCCTCGGCTGCCAACGGCCATACCGCTATAAAGAACAAACAAACCGCATAAACTCCCGTTCGTGTGCCAGGTGCGGGCACAACCAACTCCCGGCCGCGCTACTTCGCGACCGCCTTCTCAGTGTGAGCTCCGTGGGCGCGGAACGTGCGCGTCGGCGCGAACTCGCCCAAACGATGCCCGACCATGTTTTCCGTCACGAACACCGGCGTGTGCACCTTGCCGTTATGGACCAAAAATGTGTGTCCCACAAACTCCGGAACAATCATCGACCGACGTGACCACGTCTTGATCGGCTTCTTCTCGCTCGTCCGCATGGTCTCGACCTTCTCCATCAGATGATCGTCGACAAACGGGCCTTTTTTTAGGGAACGTCCCATTTATTTCTTCCTTCTCTCCAAGATCATCGAGTTCGAATACTTCTTCCGCCGGCGCGTCTTGCCGCCCTTGGCCAGCAGGCCCCACGGCGAACACGGGTGATGCCATCCGCCACCGCCCTTGCTCTTGCCCTGGCCACCCCCCATCGGATGATCGACCGGGTTGCGGGCCATACCGCGGGAAATGCCCCGACGGCCCAACCAACGGTTCCGGCCGGCCTTTCCCAGCATGATATTGATATGGTCGGTGTTGCCAATCTGCCCGATCGTCGCGTAGCACTCGCGGTTGATGAGGCGAATCTCGCTCGACGGCAACTTGACCGTCACAAAGTCGCCTTCGCTCGCGGTGATTTGCGCCGCCCCGCCCGCGCTACGGCAAATCTGTCCGCCGTGTCCACGGTGTAGTTCAATATTATGGATCGGCATTCCGGGGATGATCTTCTTCAGTGGAAGTGCGTTGCCGACCGATAGTTCGGCGTCCGGGCCACTCATCACTTTGGCTCCAACGGCGAGACCAATCGGTGCCAAAATGTAGCGTTTCTCGCCATCCTTGTACTTCAACAACGCAATGCGAGCCGAACGGTTCGGATCGTACTCGATCGCCTCGACCGTTGCCTCCACGCCCATCTTGTCGCGCTTGAAATCGATGATCCGGTAGCGTTGCTTGTGGCCGCCGCCAATGCCGCGTGCTGTCATGCGTCCGACATTGTTGCGGCCACCGGTCTTACGCTTGGCCACTGTCAGCTTCGCTTCCGGCGTGTGCTTCGTGATTTCCGAGAAATCAGACAACACGGTGCCGCGCAGCGACGGTGTCAACGGTCTGAAAGTTTTAAGTCCCATAAGTCGCTATGCCAATTCAATCTTGTCGCCCTCTTTGAGGGTGACAATCGCCTTTTTCCAGGCAGGTGTTCGTCCAAACTGCACGGTGCGCTCCCGTCGCGCTTTGCCGCGAACATTCAGGGTGTTCACGCGCAGCACCTTCACCTTGAACAACTGCTCGACCGCGCGTTTGACATCGATCTTGTTCGCGTGCTTCTCGACCACGACCTGGTATTGGTTCAACGCCTCCACTTGGGCGCTGCCCTTTTCCGTCACGCGCACGGTCTTCACCACTGTGTAGGGATCTTTCATCGGCCCTGCCCCAAACGCGCACTCAGTTTGTCGAGCGCGGCTTTTGTCGTAACAATCTTCTCGAAGCGCAACAGTTCATAAACATTCACGGAATCGGCCGGTTCGACCTGGACATTCGGTACGTTCCGCGACGCCAGCTTCAAGTTGCGGTCCACCTGATCCGTCACGATGAGCGTGGGCGCATGGTCCTTCGCGCCAATCGTCGCCATAATCCCTGCAAAATCCTTCGTCTTGTGGTTGGCCAGCTTCAGTTCGTCGACCACCACAACATCACCGGCCAGCAACCGCTCGCTCAGCGCCTTGCGGAACGCCAATGCCTTGACCTTTTTCGGGACGTTGATCGTGTAATCGCGCGGCTTCGGCCCGAACACCACACCGCCACCACGCCACAAAGGCGACGCGAACGATCCGGCCCGCGCTCGTCCTGTGCCCTTCTGCTTCCATGGCTTCTTGCCGCTGCCGTGCACTTCACTGATTTGTTTCGTACTGGCCGTGCCGAGGCGCTGGTTTGCCATATACGCCGTGACCGTGTCATGAACGGCCTGGGTCCCTTTGCCGTCCTTGACCAACAACTCGTCGGCAAACTCGACTTCACCCTTGGCCTGACCGGAAATGTTAATGACAGACAGCTTCATGATTTCGCCGCCTTCACTACAGGTTTCGTCTTCTTCAACGCATGGCGGATCACCACAAACGCACCGCGCGCCCCGGGCACCGCGCCTTCGATAAGCAACAGGTTCTCAGCTTCACGCACCTGGATCACCCGCAGGTTCTGCGTGGTGACCTTGACGTCGCCCATGTGGCCGGGCATCCGCATGTTTTTG
>CAVQMY010000029.1:0-58872 GCA_963713705.1 uncultured Verrucomicrobiae bacterium | reverse complement strand
ATAGCAACAGCACTGCCACGACCAACACATGGTTGATATCGATTCGCGTTGGATAAGGTATACGCACTGTTTAGATGGTTAGACCGAATCAGTGAAAATAGGCAACGTCATCGGCGGCAGCTACAAATCAGCTGGTATCCGCGATGATTGCATCAATATTGGCAACAGGGTGAGGTTTGCAATTAGTATACCAACTCGCGCCGCGTGCAAATTTTGGCTTCCGTCCTCAAATCTCCCAACGTGCAGACCAGTCTATATTACGCAATTGACAAGTTGCAGCAATCGCACCGAGTAAAATCAAAAAGCTCGGCACAATTACAAACCAGTGAGTCTCCCAGCGGCTGAGACCCAACAATCGTTCCAGATACCAGAAGTATGCGATCGTCGTGAAAACTACGGTGCGCGGTTGGCTAGGCGCCGATTTCAGCCCGACCCCCAAGGGAAAGATAAGAGCTAGGAAATCGTAAATCTGATGCTGGAAGCAGGCCAGGCTTGCTACCACTAGGCACGCCAGAATAACTCTTCCATCAATACGTGGCGTATTGTTTGAAAAATACGCGGCGATACCGCAGGCAAGCAAAATAGCCATCCCGTAGGGGAGCAGGCGAGTCCACGGTGGAGCATGCGGGATGTACTTCAGCAGCATTTGCATAATGGCGACGAGATTCGCCAAACCTGCGGTCACGCTGCCCTTGTGAACAGCAGTAAGAAATGGTTCGATCGCCAGTGTTCGGCCTCCCGTCGTGAGCCACGCATCCACCAGAAGAAAGCCCAACAGTGGCGGAATCAACGAGAAGATTAGCAGTTTCCAACGCCGGCGCAGCAAAAGGAAAATGGCCAGCACGGGCGGAAAACTATATTTCTCGTACGCGATTCCGAGCAGTAGCCCTCGCCCATTCTGCGAGGTTACGCCCTGCACGTCATGACGCGCGACCAGGCCGTCCCCCAGCAAATCCAGCGCGACGTCGAAGCCGCGCTCCAAAGCCATGAGGGCATTGGCAAGGTAAACGTCCAAATGACCGCGCAACAGCCGCCGCAGCAGGGCCAGGTGCCCATGGCCGGTGCGGGCGCCGCGCCGACCCGTCCCCAAATCGCCGGCGTGAAACATGTCATCGCCGTCGGCAGCGGCAAGGGTGGTGTGGGCAAATCCACCGTCGCCGTCAACATCGCCTGCGCGATGTCCAAACTCGAGCAGCGCATCGGCATCATGGACGCTGATATCTACGGGCCGAGCGTCCCGAAAATGATGGGCGCAACCAGTCGCCCCACGATGTCGGACGAGAAACTCGATCCCGTCGAGAATTTTGGCCTCAAGATGATGAGCATGGCCTTGCTCCTCGACAACGATTCCCCCGTGATCTGGCGCGGCCCGATGATCATGAAGGCCATCCAACAGTTCACCCTCGCGGTCAATTGGGGCGAACTCGACGTGTTGGTCGTGGACCTGCCGCCGGGCACCGGTGACGCGCAGCTTTCGCTCGTCCAAACCATCGCGCTCGATGGCGGCGTGATCGTCACCACGCCGCAGGACGTGGCCCTCGAAGTCGCCCGACGCGGCATCGCCATGTTCGAGAAGGTCAACGTGAAGATCCTCGGCATCGTCGAGAACATGAGCTACTACATCTGCCCCCATTGCGGCGAGCACGACGACATTTTCAGTCACGGCGGCGGCAAACAGGAGGCCGCCCGCCTCGAAGTCCCGTTCCTCGGCGAAATCCCGCTATTCTCCGATATCCGCATCTGCGGCGACAAAGGTCTCCCCATCGTCGTCGCCGAACCCAATAGCGAACCCGCCAAAGCCTTCACCAAATGCGCCGAATCCGTCCTCAAACAGCTCAAATAAACCTGTCTTCGTTAGGTTGTCATTCCGAGCTTGTCGAGACCGCCCCGGGCCGTCTGTCGTGCTGCGACGGCAAATCTCTGTCGTGCTCCGCTCCCAGCGACTGCTTCCTGTCCCTCGCCGAACGTTTTCACCCCGAGCGTCTCGTCCGACTCAACGTAAAGCCTTGACGGATTCGATCATACGCCTTGCCACAACCAAGTCCTCTTCAACCGAATTTGTGATGTAAAGCTCACCGCGAATGACGAGATAGTCGCCGCTCGGAGTCGTTACGTCCCTTCGCAGATAGAAGTATGATCTTTCCTTCCTCACGTCCAGATTCGTATGACTCCCGTTGTCCCACCCGCTAAAGTCGCCGGGCGGCAGATTGGTGGTCCAGAGCGTTAGCGACTGATAGTCTGTTTGTGAACGGCGCTCTACATTTACCTTCACCACGTATTCCCGCTCGTCCGAAAATCCGATAACACTCGCGGGGCGATACATGACCAAAATACCCCGAGGACTACTAGTGTAGTGTCCTTGAAGTGTCTGCCTTTATTTCTTCGAGTTTAGCGCGGGCGCGGATGATTTTCTCCAGGATGGCGGTACCCTTGGCGTGCCACACATAGCGCTGGGGTTGGCGATTGCGTTCTGCCAACCAGACTTCGATCGTGCGCACCAGTTCGCGCACACTGCGAAAGCTGCCCTCCCGAACGACCTCCTCGGTCAGGTCACGGAAGAAGCGTTCGACCAGATTCAGCCACGAGCTGCTCGTGGGAGTGAAGTGCTGCCGCACGCGTGGATGCCGGGCCAGCCACGCGCGGACCGCCGGGTGCTTGTGCGTGGCATAGTTGTCCACGATCAGGTGCAGCGTCAGTGCGGGCGGCGTCTCCCGCTCAATCTGGCGTAGGAACCGCAGCCATTCCAGATGGGTGTGGCGGGTCTCCGTGCGTGCAATCACCCGGCCGTCCAGCGTGCTCAGTGCGGCAAACAGTGTCGTGGTGCCGTGGCGCACGTAGTCATGGGTACGAGTGCGAATGTGGCCCACGCCAAGGGGCAAGCCCGGCTGGCTGCGTTCCAAAGCCTGACACTGGCTCTTCTCATCGCAGCACAGCACCAGCGCCTTCTGCGGCGGTTGCAGATACAGCCCGATGACATCCCAGAACTTCGCCTCGAACTGCGGATCCCGCGAGAGTTTGAAGGTGCGCACCCGGTGCGGTTTGAGGTCGTTAGCCTGCCAGAGTTGCTGTACGCGACTCTTGGACAGCCCGGCGCTGCGGGCCATGCTGCGCACACTCCAGCGGGATCGCCCTTTGGGCGGTCGGGTCGCCGTCGTGAGCACCTTGGTCACCGTCGCCGTCGCCAACGACACGGGTCGCCCTGACCGTAGCGCATCTTCGAGCCCTGCCAGTCGCTCGCGCGCAAACCGCCGCCGCCAGACTCCCACGGTGTGTGGGGTCGTTTCCAGTTCCGCGGCAATCTCTCGGTTCTCCCAATCTTGGGCGGCCAGCAGGATGATACGGGCCCGCAACGCGGTCTGCTGTGTCGAACGGCGATCCCGCACACGGTCGGTCAGTTGTTTCTGTTCTAGGACGGTCAATACCAGTGGTTGAGCGCAACGCGGCATGACGGGAGTTTACCCCGTCCGACAATAATATCAATCACTTATTGGACACTACACTAGTGTGCTGTCCCTAACGCTTCGTTACAATGCTGGATTTTGCGCAGGATCGTTTTTGCATCCTTGGTCCAAGTGAACCGCTTGGGTTCCCGATTGTGTTCTTCCAAGTACGCGTTGATCGCCGCAATCAGTTCGTTGACGCTGCGAAAGCTGCCGCGCCGAATCCGTCGCCGCGTAATCTCGCCAAACCATCGTTCGACCAAGTTCAGCCAGGAACTGCTCGTCGGGGTGAAATGCAGATGAAAGCGCCGGTGACGCTTGAGCCAGCGCTGCACCTGCGGAGTCTTGTGCGTGCTGTAGTTGTCCACGATCAGATGCAGGTCGAGATCCTGCCGGGTCTCGCGGTCGATGCGCTCCAGAAAGCGAATGAACTCGCGCCCCCGATGTCGCGGTAAACATTCGCCGATGACGCTGCCGTCCAACAGGCTCAGCGCGGCGAACAACGTGGTGGTGCCGTGGCGCTTGTAATCATGGGTCTGGCGGGCCGGAATCCCCGGTCGCAACGGCAGTAAGGGTGCCGTCCGATCCAACGCTTGGATCTGGCTCTTCTCGTCCACCGCCAAGACCAACGCCTTGTCCGGCGGATTCAAATACAGCCCCACGATATCCCGCAGCTTCTCGACAAAGTGCGGATCCCGCGACAGCTTGAACGTCTCCACCCGGTGGGGCTGCAACCGGTGCGCGTGCCAGATCCGCTGGACCGTCATGCGGGAAAGCCCTTGCGCCTTGGCCATCGTGCGGACGCTCCACTGTGTAGCCTGGGCCGGAGTCGTGTGCAAGGTGGCCTCGACGATCTCTTGGATGCGCTCGGCGGAAAGCGACGGTTTGCGTCCGGCGCGCGTGGCATCTTTCATCAAACCCGGCACACCGAAGCGGCGAAACCGAGCGCGCCAGCGCAACACGGTTGGACGACTGGTGTGGAGTTCTTGGGCGATGGCATGGTTGGGTGTCCCAGCCGCCGCGGCTAAGATGATGCTCGCCCGCAGGACAATCTTCTGTGATGTCTTGCCTGAGCGCACGAGTGACTGGAGCCGTTTCTGTTGGGTCGAATCGAGGTGGAGCGGCCGAGCGGGTTTGAACATACCCAGAGAATACCACGGAACGCACCATTGTCACGTTAATTATGGGACATCAGACTAGCAGGGTACTAAAGAAGTCGGGTTGACGGGCCGGTTATACTACGTGGCGAACAGGGAGGGTTTCGCATGCGTGGACAGATTGATCGGCAAGAGTCGTTGTTTGTGGTCGTTTCGTTGGAGCAGCGGGTGCCCCCGAACCATCCATTGCGGCCCATCAAGCGCCGCTGTGACGAACTGTTGGCCCAGATGAATCGGCAGTTTACCCGCGCCTATAGTTCGCTGGGGCGGCCCTCCATTCCGCCGGAGCAATTGCTCAAAGCCCTGCTGCTGCAAGCGCTGTACTCGATCCGTAGTGAGATCGCCCTGATGGAGCATATCGAGTTCAACCAACTGTATCGGTGGTTCGTGGACTTGCCGTTGGAGCAACGCGCGTGGACGCCGGAAGTGTTCAGCGTCAACCGTGAGCGTTTTGCCGAGCATGGATTGGTGCAGGCGTTCTTCGATGCGCTGGTGCGCCAAGCGATGCTGGAAGGCTACGTCAGTGACGAACACTTTACGGTGGACGGCACGTTGCTACGCTCGTGGGCCAGCCTGAAGAGCGTGCAGCCCAAGGACGGCGCCGCGTCCAGCGAACCGCCCGACGATCCGGGCAATCCGACGGTGAACTTTCATGGGCAGCGTCGCACCAACGACACCCACCAGAGTGCCACCGATCCCCAAGCCCGCTTGGCGCGCAAGGGCCTGGGCAAGGAGGCGCAGTTGTGCCACAGCGCGCACGTGTTAATGGAGAACCGTCACGGTCTGTGCGTCGGCGTCGCCGTGGATGCCGCGGACGGACACGCCGAGCGGCGGCAAGCGCGGGCGTTGGTGCGACGCGCCAAACGTCGACAGCGACTGCATCCGCGAACGCTGGGCCTGGATGGCGGTTACCAGGACGGCAAGTTTCTGGCGCAGTTGGAGCGCACCGGGATCGAACCGCACGTGCCGATTCGCCGGGGGCGCCTCGTGGCCGGGATGCGGCCGGGCGGGCCCGCCACCGAGCACGGCAGCGGATGCGCACGGCGCGCTACCGGGTCAGCCAACGCCTCCGCAAACGGGTCGAAGAAATCTTCGGCTGGTGCAAGACGGTGGGCCGGCTGGCCCGAACCCGCTTCGTAGGTCGGTGGAAGATTGCCCAAGAGGTCCTGGTGACGGTCAGCGCGTACAACTTGGTGCGACTGGTTCGTTTGGAGACCAGTTCATGAACCGACCGATTATGTCGAACTGTTGGCTCAACCCGCACGACACTCAGGACAGGGCATCGTTACAGCCCTCCCAAACCGCCATCACCCAAACCACTGCCGTAATGCAGACTTCTTTAGTGCCTATCCCAGAACCTCGGCGCGGCGATAGGTGATGATCGCGCAAGCAAAGTGAAGTAGCCCCAAGTAATTGTCCGCTTTCTTCTCCCACCGAATCAGAATGCGGCGAAACCGATTCAGCCAACTGTGGGTCCGCTCGACCACCCAACGGCGCGCTTTGAATCGAGCGTTGCGTTTGAGCGCCTGGGCTTCCTCACCGCGACTGCGGATGTGAACCGTGTAGCCAAACTCCTGCGCCAGTTCCCGTACTTCGTCGTAATCGCATCCTTTGTCCAGACACAATCCTTGCGACTGGCCGCTCCCAACGCCTGGTCGCTCCACCGGAATGCTTTCCAGCGTTTCTCTCACCAGCTTGAAGTCGTTGCGGTTGGCCCCGTCAATGGCCAGTCCGATCGGCACGCCTTGACCCTCCGTCAACAAGCTGCGCTTCACCCCGTCCTTGGCTCGATCCGTGGGGTTGGGGCCGATTTTTTTCCCCGCCCAACGGAGCTTTGCTCATCGCTCCATCCATCGCCTGCCAGCGCCAGTCAATGCCTTTGAGTTCGTCGTATTCCGTCAACCCCTGTTCCCAAAGTTTCGCAAACACCCCGGCGCGCACCCATTGTTGAAAACGCCGATGGGCGGTGGAACTGCTGCAGATGCCCGTCGCGTTAAGCGCGTTCCACTGGCAACCAGTGCGCAACACGAACAGAATTCCGTTCATCGCGTGGCGGTCGGCGACCCGCGGTCGCCCGCCACGCCCCCGCGCGTGTCGCCGCGGCTTGGGCAGGAGTGGCTCGACCTTACTCCACAATTGGTCAGACACGAGCCAACGCTCGTGCGATCTGCTTTTCCCCATAGATGCCTCCTTGGCATCCCCATTATATCATTGCCAGAGGGGTTTTGGGATGGGTTCTTAGTACCCTGCTAGATTGATACGGAGGCTTCGTTGGTAGTTCCATTTCCACGCCCGCATCCTGGAACTTCTCTACGGAGGGCCAATGTTTGCCCTGAACGCATCCGGACAGCATCAGAGCCGCCAGACTGGCTAGCGTAAGATCAATGGAAACAGGCAGTAGCTTTTTGCGCATCAGTTGAGCGCCTCGTGGCGAAGCATATCACGTAGACAACTAAACATTGAAGTATTATCACACCCTCACTCCCGCGTCATAAACCGCGTCCTCATCAACTCAATATACTCCTTCTCCGATGTCTCTCGTCTGGCCTTCACCAACGGTAGGATGTCGGCGGTGGCCACATACCGCAGTTGGTTCGTCCCATCGGTGGCGGCGTCGAAGATGACCTTGGCAACATCCGCTTCCGTCGCCAGGCGCTCTCCCCGTAGGCCGGCAAAGACCGCGTTCGTGCGCGCCACAAAGGCATCGTAGTCCGCAATCGAGGCGTTCTGCCCCGCCTCCGCACCGCTCCGCTTCCCAAAGCTGGTGCTGATCACCCCGCCCGGCTCGACGATCTTCACAACAATATTCTGCGAGGCGAGTTCGTAGGACAGCGACTCGGAGAAGCCTTCCAGCGCGAATTTGCTGGCGCAATACAGCGATAGCATCGGCAGTGTGAAGATCCCGGCGCCCGAGCTGACATTGATAATCAACCCGCCCTTGTTCTTCCGGAAGTGCGGCAGAATGGCTCGCGTGACGTCCATGACGCCAAAGACGTTGACGTCGAATTGCTCCTGGATTTTCTCCCGTGAAGTCGCTTCGAATACGCCGAACAAGCCGAAGCCCGCGTTGTTGATCAGCGCGTCGATACTGCCGAAACGGGTAAGACCCGCCTCAATTGCCTTCGCAATGCTCGCGCGATCCTGAACATCCAGCCGGGTCACCAATACGTCGTTGGTGTCGACCAGGTCAGTCTGCTCCCCCGGGTTGCGCATCGTCGCGATGACGTGCCAACCGTTTCTCGCGAACAACTTCGCGGTCACTTTGCCAAAACCGGAAGAAGTTCCGGTAATCAGAACTGTTTTCTTCATTTGCTCAAACCTTCCTCACAAATCGTAGTGCTGCAACCGCCAAATAGCAATGTAGCCAGTAATCCGGATGGAACTCACAGGGATTGACAGATGCTCCAGACACCACTACATCATAGGTATGGCCGTCACGGACGAACAACTCTTCGCGAAGCTCAGGGAGTGCTACGACCCGGAAATCCCGTGCAACATCGTTGACCTCGGCCTCGTCTACGACGTGCAGCGCCAGCCCGTCGAAGGCACTCCCGACGCGCGCATCGACGTGAAGATGACGCTCACCTCGCCCGGTTGTCCGTTGGCCGCCCAGATCTCCTCCCAGGTGCAACGCAAACTCCTCGAACTCCCCGGCGTCGGTGAAGCCAATGTCGAAGTTGTCTTCGATCCGCCCTGGTCCCTCGCCCGCGTCACCCCCGACGGCAAAAAAACCCTCGGCCTGCCGTAGCAGCGGTTAGGCACTTGAGCACTTGGGCACTCAGGCACTCGTCCCTACGCCCTCCCGTCTTTGCCCGTTGCTTTTTGGCCCGCAGGCCGGTATGCTGTTTCCGTAATTCGTCATGTCCGTTCGGGCAAACATCTGGCGTGTCCTGTTGACTGCGGGCTGTCTGTTCGTCCCGTGCTGGTTTGCTCATGCCGACAACGCCAATCCACCCGTGATCGCCACTCCGCCCGCGACAATCTCGACGGCGTCAACAAACCCTGCACCACCCGCCGCGGCGCAACCCACCGACCCGGAGCGGTTCTTCAGTCAGTACGCCAAAGCCGCCGATCTCGTCCGCCAAAATGCCCGCCAGGAAGCATCGGTCATCATGGATTTGCTCTGGCGCAACCTCAGCACCTCGCCCTGGTTCGAGATCGCCCTGCTCAAGCACGCCGAGTTGAACGAAGCATCGAACCCCCAGGTCGCCCGGGAGGACTATGACGTGCTGCGCAAGCGCGTCGAGAACGCGCCATACTTTCAGGGCAACGCCGAGCGCGCCGCCGTGTTTCGCACCGCCCTGCTCGGCGCCGTGGGCCGCGGGATCGATCGTCTCCACATCCAGAGCATCCGCGATGGCCTCGGCCGCTATCAGGCCCGCTACCATCAGTACCCGGAATCGTTGGTCAAGCTCGCCATCTTCAACTACGTCGATATGGGCGACATCTACAATTCCGAAGGCCGGCTCTTCCGGTATACCCCGACCGGTATCCAGTTCGCGCCCACCATTTCCTATCAACGCTACGATCTGGCGTCGCTCCCCGCCGAACCCTTCTACGTCACGTCACCGAAAATCAACGGCACGACCCGTGTGGACGATAAAACCGTAAAATACGCCGCGGTCATTCTGGTGCCGGAGCGCATCGACTGGCAGTCGGTGGTCGAAGGCCAGACGTTGGGAGGTTACTTCGTCGCCTCGGTCGATCGCGGTGGCGCGATTGTCTGCACCACGGAACGCATCCTGGTCCTGCCGGTGCCTCAATGAGCAACTCGCCACTCGTTTGTCGCCTCCTGACACCGAAACTGTTAGCCTGACACCACAATGAAACTGACCTTCTTCGGCGCCACGCGCACCGTCACCGGCTCGAAGTACCTCTTGCAGGCCAACGGCAAAAACATTCTCATCGAATGCGGCATGTACCAGGGCCGCGATACCGACTGGAAGCAACGCAACAGTCGTCTGCCCTTCGACAGCACCACGATCGACGCCATGCTTCTCAGCCACGCCCACATCGATCACACCGGCATCATCCCCGTCCTCGGCCGGAGCGGTTATCGCGGCAAAATTTACTGCACCGACGCCACCGTCGATCTCTGCCGCGTGATGTTGATGGACAGTGCCCACATCCAGGAACAGGACGCCGCGTTTATCACCAGGAAGAACGCGAAAAAAGGTCTGCCGCCCGCCGTACCGCTCTACACCACCGCCGACACGACCGCTGTCCTCGGACAATTCCAATCGATCGGCTCCTACAACCAGCCCACCCCCATCACGGACGGCGTCACCGCCACCTGGCTCGACGCCGGCCACATGCTCGGCTCCGCCATGATCGTGATCGACATCGAAGAGGGCGGGCGCAAGGTCCGCCTCGCCTTCAGTGGTGACCTTGGCCGCGGCCATAACGATATCCTTAGCGACCCCGACCACCCCCGCGACGCCGATTACTTGATCATCGAAAGCACCTACGGCAACCGCGTCCACGAGTCCATGGACAACGTCAACGACCGAGTCTGCGCCATCGCCAATCGCGCCTTGCAGAAAAATGGCAAAATCATCATCCCCTCGTTTGCCGTCGGTCGCACGCAGCAGATGCTCTACACGTTCTACCAGATCACCCAGAGCCGCTGCATCCCGGCGCTCCCGGTCATATGTGGACAGCCCGTTGTCCCTGCAAGCAACCGAGGTCTATAAGCATCACTTCGAGAGTTTCAACCAGAAATTCCGCGACGTGATGATGAACGCCAGCAATCCATTCAGCGCGTCCAACGTCCACTACGTCCAAAGTGTCGACGAATCCAAAGCCATCAACGATCTGACGAAGCCCTGCATCATCATCAGCGCCTCAGGCATGGCCGACGCGGGCCGCATCCGTCATCACATCAAAAACAACATCGAAGACGACCGCAATACCATCCTCATTGTCGGTTGGTGTGCCCCGCACACGCTCGGCGCGCAACTCGCCTCCGGCCACAAAGAGGTCAGCATTTTCGGCGATCCCTACAAAGTCCGCGCCACGATTGAAACCATCGACGCGTTTTCGGGTCATGCCGACAAGAACGAGTTGCGCGCGTGGGCCCAACAGGTCACCGGCGCGCTCCGCGGCATCTTTGTCATTCACGGCGAGGAACCCCCCGCGCTGGCGGTGGCCGAGATGTTGCGCACGGTGCATCCCCACGCCAACGTGCGCGTCCCCGAATTCGCCGAGTCCACGGAATTGTGACCGTCCCGCGCGGCGTTTGGGGAAATGGAAAGGGCCGCGCGATTGGCGTGGCCCTTCCAAAACTGAAACGACTTGTGTCCGCTTACAGGCTCTCTTTGAGTCCCTGTCCTGCGCTGAAACGTACGGTCTTGGACGCCCTGATCTGAATTGCCTCACCTGTCTTCGGGTTCCGACCCGCGCGCGCGGCCCGCTTGCTCACACGGAATGTGCCGAAGCCAACGATCTGCACCGGCCCGCCGTTCTGGCATCCGCGCTGAATCGAACGGAGCACGGCATCCAGCGCCCGTTCCGCTGCCGCTTTGCTGACTTCTTTCCCCATCTCCTTCTGTACGACATCAACCAATTGCGCTTTGTTCATGACTCCTCCTAGGTTACGAAACGTTTCATTATGACTGCTCGCGGCCGCTCCTGGTCCGCTACGACCGCCCGTCTTGGTTTTTTCTGCCACAGAAGGCGGTTACCGTCAATCAAATTCCCGCTGTGCACAACCGTGGCCGTAAGCATCGACCAGGAAGCCCGCTACGAACGACGAGAAGAATCAGTCGTCCCATTGAACGGCCGCCAGCACCGCCCACGTGATGGAAGCGGCAACCAAGACCACGGATATCCATGGGATGGCGACTTTGAAATCGAGCGACAGCAAGGCGGACGCGTCGAGCGCCGGCAAACTCTCCCACGGCAACCACCGAACCGCCAGCACCGCCCCAATGGCCGCCGCCCCCAGCAAAAGCACCGGTTGCAGCCAGGAACGACGACGACGCTGCGGCAGCGCGGCCATCACGCGGGCGGTGAAACCGCCATCATCGACGTAGGTGTTCTGCTCGCGCAACAGCGTGTCCAGCGGATCTTTCTCTTCAGGCGCGTTCATAATCTTGATAGCCAGCCAACCACCGTTTCAGTTTCTCTTTCCCGCGCAGCACGTTGGTCTTCACCGTCCCCAGCGGGCACTCCAACACCTGCGCCGCTTCCTCATGCGTCAACCCGTTCTGGCAGCACAACACGATGGCCGCCCGCTCCCCGGAATGTAGCCTCTTCAACGACTCGGTCAAGTCCAGCCGCAACTGGCTGACCGACTCACGGGCGGGTTGCGCCCTACCGTCTGTCGATTCTTCGATCTCGTCCAACGCCAACTCTTTCCTCTGGCGGGCGACGCTCCGAAACTCGTTCATCGCGATTCCAAACAGCCACGTCGAGAACCGCGCCCCACCCCGATACGTATGCAGTTTTCGCCACGCCTTCACAAACGTCTCCTGCGCCAGGTCGTCCGCCAAATGCGTGTCCCCGCGCGTCATCCGCGTGAGGAACGCGCGCACCGGCGACTGGTACCGCCGCACCAACTCGGCGAAGGCATTCTGGTCTTCGCTCGACAGGACCCGGGCGATGAGATCGGCGTCGGTCACGGACTCGCGTTATTGTTTGGGCGGTTGCGTGTTGCTCTGATGTTGTCGTTCGACCAGCCAGGTAACCAGAAACGCCACGCCGATGAACAACACGATGCATCCGGCCTTGGTATCGCCGTGACCGGATATCAACAGTGCCGCGCCAATTCCGGCCAAAACCAGTCCCGGGAAAAGACCGCTCTTGCGCGTCGGGTTCTGCCCGGTGCCATGGGGACCCTTGCTCCTCAACTCCGCAACCAATTCGGGTGTAATCGGCATCCCCTTGTCAATCATCATCCGCAAGGTCTCATGTGCTAGCTTGGTGCGACGATGGTGGAAATAAGCCGCCAGGGCAACAATGGCCACCGGCATGCCGAACGTGCATACAATGGCCACGATACTCACCAAATGTTTCCCCGTTCCAGCGTACCCAAGCACTCCCCGAGGCGTTTGGATATCAACAACCCCGTCTGGTCCACCGATATGAACGCCGGTCTCGTCGATCCGCACCTGCGGATTGCCATTCTTCGACCGGCCCTTCGTGTTCAGGTTGGTCTGCGTCGCGGGAATATTGGTCCCCACCACCGGCCCCGATGCAGCGACTACAGCGTTGCTCGGCGCGTCCTCCGCATACACCGTCACCGCCCCACGTGCTTGTGCCGCACCCATCGCCAGCGTAATCACGGTTACCGCGATGATTTTTGTAAATGTGAATGTCGTCTTCATACGCTCCTCCACTTGTTTCCCAGTGTGACGCATCCAGAAGAGATTTTGGATTCAAAAATCGTGGCGTAACCGCCTGTGGACAAGGAAAGTGCGCGGATTCGCGCACCGGACACTAATTCTGGGTTCCCCTCGCAGATCGGAATTGACCTTGACAAAAATAAGCCTTAGAATGTCCACGTAAAAGGGAATGAGGGACAATCCTCCCACAGCCGTAACACATCAAGAAAGCAATCCTCTGTCATGATCAAAATCACCAGTTTCCTGGCCTGTTTCTTCGCCTGTATTTGCTTGAGAAATACCGCATGGGGATGGGGGCAGGAAGGTCACATGGTCGTAGCCCAAATCGCTTACAATCACCTCAGCCCCGCCGTCAAAGCCCAATGTGACGCGCTCGTCGCTGTGCCATTGCAATACTCGAGTACCGCCAGCACCAATTTCATAACCGCCTCCTCCTGGGCCGATGATTTCAAAAGCCAGTTGGGCACAGGCACTTCGCATTACATCGATTTGCCTATCTGTATCAATGGCCTGGCGGTGACTAATACTGGGACTTGTACCGGGACTTGTAACGATAACGTGTGCACCAACAACGCTCCCCCCGGGGTCCCGAACATTGTCACGGCCCTCAATCAGTACATTGCCACGCTGCAAAACCCATATGCAGCTCTGACCGACAGGGCGACCGCCTTTCGCTATGTGCTCCACTTCACCGGCGATAGCACGCAGCCCCTCCATTGCTCCAATGGCATTTCCACCAACCACCCGCCCCCTTCCGGTGACGGCGGCGGCAACGAGTTCACCATCCACGGTACTTGGAGTTCACTTCATCCTCTCTGGGACGACGGCGGCGGCTATCTCAACGACTCGGGGGTTTCCCGTCCGATGCAAGCCTCGGGCTACGCCATCATCAGCAACAAGGCCGCCGACGTTGAGGCCACCTATCCCTACACCCCAAGCATCGGCACGATTCCCGACCCCATGACCTGGGCCACAGGTACTTATTATTACGCCCAGACAGTCGCCTACGTCGGAATCACCGAAGGCGGCACTCCCACCACCAGCTATCTCAACAGCGCCTCGTCCTGCTCGAAACAGCGCATGGCCGTAGGCGGAAAACGCCTCGCCGACTTGCTCATGACGATCATCGTCACCAACGCAGCCAGCTTCACCGCCAGCACAACCAGTGGCGTTGCCCCGTTGCCCGTGACTTTTACAGATGCATCCACGGGGAGCATCACCAACTGGTTCTGGAACTTTGGGGATGGCAAGACAACCAACTTCACCGCCTCGACCAATCCGACGCATACCTACGCTGCCGGCACCTACAACGTGACCTTGGTCGTCAATGGTTACGGTGGCCTCAGCACCAACATCCAGGCCAACTACATCATCGCGGCGGCCTGTACGCCCCCAACAGCATCCGTCAGCGGTGACCAGACGATTTGCCCGGCGGCTCGGCGACAATTCAGGCCTCACTGACGGGCACCGGTTCGTGGAATGTCACATGGCTCGATGGCGCGGGCGGCACGAACTACTTGCAGAATGGAGTCGGCACCAGTTCCGCCTCACGCACGGTCAGCCCCACCTCGTCGACCACATATACTGTCACTGCGGTATCAGATGCCTCGGGTTGCTCCGGCGGAACGTCCTCAGGCAGCGCCACCGTCACAGTCGATGTCCCGGCGACGCCGACCGCGGGCAACAACGGCCCGATCTGTTCCGGCAGCACATTGACGCTTAGCACGCCGACCATCCTTGGCGCCACGTACGGTTGGACGGGCCCGAATGGCTTTGCGTCGGCACAGCAAAATCCATCCATTCCAAACGCCACTACGGCGGCTAATGGAACGTACTCCGTGACGATCACGGACTCCAATGGTTGCACCTCGGCAGCCGGCTCGACGACAGCAACGGTCAACGCGATCCCGTCAACGCCGACCGCGAGCAACAACGGCCCCATCTGCTCCGGCGGTACCCTGACGCTCAGCACGCCAGCAGTAGCCGGCGCTTTGTACAGTTGGACCGGCCCCAACGGCTTCGTATCGGCACTGCAAAATCCATCGATCGCCAGTGCGACGACAGCGGCCAGCGGCACCTACTCGGTCACGGTCACCAGCAGCAGTGGTTGCCCCTCGCCCGCCGGGTCGACGACCGCCACCGTCAATCCGTTGCCGGCCGCGCCGACCGCGGGCAACAACGGGCCGATTCTGGCGGGCAACACATTGAACCTGACCGCCAGCACCGTGAGCGATGCGACGTACAACTGGACCGGCCCGAACGGGTTCACGTCGACCGACCAGAACCCGTCGATTCCGAACGCCACGTCCGCGGCCGGCGGAACGTATACCGTCACGGTCACGGACGCCAATGGCTGCACGTCCGCCGCCGGGTCAACGACGGCGCTGGTTATGGCGCCGCGGATCACGTCGATCACGAGACAGGGCAGCGACATCGTCATCACGTGGGCGACCATCGGCGGGACGACCAACCGCGTGCAAGCCACCCCCGGCAATCCCGACTACAACACGAACTTCGTCAATATTAGCGATCCGCTCTTTATCCCCGGCAGCGGCGACACCAGCGCCAATTTCACGGATCCGGGTGCGGTGACCAACTCGCCCGCGAAGTTCTACCGCGTGTGGCTTGTCCCGTAGGGGGCTGGTGCCGTAACGAGAATGAATTCAGGGGTGCGGGCGGAAAGACAGCATGCGCTTCCTCATACCCACAACTGACGGTCCAGCGTCCGATACTGAATGGCTTCGGAGATGTGTTGCGACTGGATCGTGTCGTTGCGATCAAGGTCGGCGATCGTGCGGGACACCTTGAGGATGCGGTCGTAGGCGCGGGCGCTGAGGTTCAACTCCGTCATCGCCATCTTCAGCAGCTGCTGACACTCGTCATCCAACACGCAGTGCTTCTTGATTTCCTTCGGCGCCATCCGCGCGTTCGTGTGACCAAACCGCTTCTGCTGGATGTCCCGCGCGGGCTCCACCCGTTCCCGAATCTTCTCCGATGTTTCCCCGGTCGCCTCGCCCGCCATCTCCTTGTACTTCACCGACGGAACTTCGACGTGGATATCGATGCGGTCGAGCAACGGCCCGGAAATCTTGTTGCGATACTTGGTGATCATGTTCGGTGAGCAGCGACATTCGCGTTTCGGGTCACCGTAGAACCCACAGGGACATGGATTCATCGCGGCGACGAGCATGAAGTTGGCGGGAAACGTCATCGTCCCCGTTGCCCGCGAAATGACCACCCGCCCTTCCTCGAGCGGTTCGCGCAACGCTTCGAGCACGTCACGATGGAATTCGGGTAGTTCATCCAGGAACAACACGCCGTTGTGCGCGAGGCTGATTTCGCCGGGCGTCAGATTCGCCGTGCCGCCCAGCAGACCCGCGTTGCTGGTCGTAGCATGCGGTGCCTTTTAGTCAGTTCTTCGTAAGATGGGAGATGGCAGAGAGATATGGATATGTCATCTTTGCCAATCACGATCTTTTTTGTGATGCTTTCGACAATCCGCCGCTTCTCGTCAAACGACAGGTGCGGCCACCGGCCATATAGGTCGCACGCTTCGTTCACGATTTCGTCGGCAGAGAGGTGGTTCACCTTGAGAATATCCAACTCGGCCTGGAGCTTCGGTTCCTCGTCTTCCAATTGTTTCCGGCGCTGCTCAAGCGGCTTGTAGAAGCGGCCAAATCCTTCGGCGTCAAGCTGTTTGCCAACATAGAGGTCGTAGATCCGCTTGATCTCATCGGCTACCTGTCCAAGTTCCTTCTGGTGGGCAGCGAGATGAAGCTCTTTGTCAGCAATGGTTGCCGTTGCTTGTTCCAAGTGCGCCGACACCTCTGCTTTGGACAGGAAGAATCCCTTGAGTTGTTCGTAAAAGATCGCTTCCAAGGTCTCAATCGGAATCTTGTTCTTGCAGCGTGAGCAGACGTATTTTGGCGTGTTGACCCTCGGATACATTCGCTGTCCGCAGTGACAAAACGTCAGTCCCGAAAATAGCTGGACGGGCGGTCTGCCAGGCCGTTTGTACGCCTTCTGACGCTCAACGAGGATGCTGTTGGCTTGTTCCCACATCTCGTGTGGAATGATGGGCTCGATTTCAAGCTCGACCCATTCACTCTCCGGCTTCAGCGTCCAACTCTTGTTTCGACCCGCGTACTTGGAGAAATTGATTATCTGCACGCCTTTCGCCGTGGGATTGCGGATCAGGCGCTTGACCGTGGAGTAATCAAACCGTCCACCGCCGCGAGTCCGGTAGCCGGCGTCGTTCAAGAGGCGGGCGGTGGTGCGGATTCGTCCGGTCTCCAGGAACAACTCATACATGCGTTTCCGAATCGGCGCTTCCTTGGGGTCGGGAACGAGTTTCTTGCCCTTGTAGCAATACCCGAAGGGTGCCTTGGCATTGAGCGGTTTTCCGAGTTTGGCTCGAATCGAGACTGACGCTTTGATCCGATCCGCGATTTCTTCGCGCTCCCATTGCGCCATGGCCGCAATCATAGTGTAGAACAGCCGACCGGCAGGCGTTGAGGTGTCGATCGACTCCTGCAGTGAAACGAGGTCGGCATGGTATTGGCGGAAGACATCGGCAAAATCCAGGAGTTCCCGAGTATTGCGCGCCAGACGTGCGAGCTTCGAAAAAATGAGTGCGTGGATATGACCGCGCTTCACGTCCTCAAGCATCCGCTTGCATTCGGGATGGTCGGCCACGGATTTTCCGGAAACGCCTTCAAGATGGTAGACTTCCTTGACTTCCCAGTCGCGTGACGTGGCGTACAGGCGAGCCCGCTTTTCATGGTGCTCAGGGCTTTCGCCTTTAGCCTGATCTTCAGACGAGACGCGCAGCCATATGCCGACGGGCCTGGTCCCATTTACAATCGGTGTGGTTTCCATACCTCTTCTTCCCCCGGAAAAAATACAGTAGCCCGCTCCGCGATTCTGTCAATCGCCTTTGAGCTTTTTGAGTGACTTTGTACTCACGTCGGCGAGGATCTCGCGCCGTCTCCTCGCTTCCTCTTCAGTCATGGGCTCGTACAAGACCTTGGTTTTACGACCGTGGACAATCGTTTCTTTGTTCGCTGAAGCGGCGGAGAATTCAACAAGTAGTTGCGAAATCTCGTCGGGCAGGCAAAAGCGTATGTGGCTACACTCTTCCTCGGTAAATTCCTTAGCGGCGGTTTCGCGGAGCTTGGCAAGAGAGACGGGTTCAACGGAGACCATGACGACTTCGTTGAACCCGGCCTTGAGACACTTTCGCGCGTTGGGCAATTCACTTTTAGCGTCTGTAGTCACGGAAATCTGGAAAGCATAGCTCTTGTCTCCTCTGCGAAGGGGAACATCAACGAAACCCTCACCGCCCAAAATCTGCTTTTCCTCTTCCGCCTCGAAATTGAGGCCAATCGCCAGTTGCTTGATCAAATGCTGAAGATACTTGTGCTGGCGTCCGCCGCGTCCAAGCTCCTTCGGCTCTGGCCTGGGTGTCTTGATCTCGGCCATCGATGGCGCCGGAGCCTGCGATTGCGGTAGCACTGGCGTTTCGACCTGTGGCGAGACGGACGGCGGGACTTTCGGTGGAGGTGGCCGTGGCGTGGATTGAGTCTCCTCAATTTCGAGGTCCTTGTATGCCAGCGCTTCAACCTCGGCTCGCGGTGTCGCATACTTCTGCCTTGATGCGGTAATGACTGCCTGCCGCCGCTCGGTTGCCTCGTGAGTGGTGGGCTCATCTGGCAAGGGCACCGTGAGGTTAAAATCGTAATCGCTGCGTTCGACCCGCACGATGGCTTCTCCGGTTTCCAGATTCTTCAAATCGCGTGCTTCAAAGGAAGAAAATCCTTCCGCGAGTTTCCGTGCATCATCATCTCCGACGCGAAACACCACGCGGGTAAACGGGTGCGTCAGGACGGCGCTCTCCACTTTGGGGTCCGCTTTTAACTGATGCAATTCGTGGTGTGCGAGCGTGAGGCCGATACGGTACTTGCGCGCGCCGGAGAGGATCTCCGCCATGGAGGGCGTGATGAAATTGGCGAATTCGTCGATGTAAATCCAGTAGTCCCGTCGTGCAGCGATCTGCTTGGCTTGACGGCTCATAGCCAACTGCTGGAATTTCGAGACAAGCAGTGCTCCGAGTAAACAAGAGTTCTCTCGCCCCAACAGTCCTTCGGAGAGCCTGGCGAGGAAGATCTTGCTGGTGTCGGTGATATCGGCGAAATCCAGGCGGTTTTCCTTCTGTGAAACCATATGACGGATGGGCTTTTTGCCCAGGAAGGTATCCAGCCGTGTAAGCACGGGACCAATAGATTTGTTGCCGGAGAGCTGCGGGAACACCTTTCGCCAGTAATACACCACATCGGAGTCGTGCACGGTTTCGAGGAATGTAGCCCGAAAGGGTGGTTCCAGAAGGAAGCGGCGCAAATCAGCCAGTGTTCCGCCACGGCTGCTCTCCAGAAACGCGAGAATGCTGTTCTGTAGGACGCTACCCATTTGGTCACCCCAACTCGTCGAGAGACGTTGAAAGACCGAAACCAGGTCAGACGCCAACAGATTCTTTTCGAGGTCAGAGTGAGCAGAAAGAATGTTGAACCCGACTGCATACTCTTCGTCAGAAGGATCGACCAACACCACGTCGTCAATTCGATTCTGTGGAATGATGCCAAGGATGCGGTCGATCAAATCACCGTGCGGATCGAGAACGGCTAGGCCCTCACCGTGCTCGATGCCCTGGCGAATCATGTTGAAAAGCAACGTGGATTTGCCTGTCCCCGATACCCCTATAATGTGGGTATGTCGCACGCGCTGTTCGGGTGTGAGGGCGACCGTCACAGTCTTTCCCGCATGGACGTTCTGGCCCAAAACCAGACCTTTCGAATTGAGCACGGCCTGCGGGGCCGGCTTCGTCTTCCCGGTTTGCCGCACGAGCTTGGGCGAGCGCACCTCCACGGATGGCAGGTGAACGAAGCCGACCAGCTCATCGCTGTTGAGAATCATCCCAGAGCGACGGGATTGACGGCGGATCAAATCTTCGACATGGTCTTCGTAAGGATAGGCGTCGTTTGCAAGCGGGATGAGTTCGTTTCCGCTTGGACGGGCAAACACTCCCATGGCACTCGCGGCCTCTCGGACGATTTCCCACACGCGTTCGATCTCACTGCTTCGGGCTGCGATACGGACGATGGCAGCGTAGAGCGGTCGGGAGATCTTCTTCTCGGCTTCCTTGGCCAATTCCGGGGCGTTCACGAAGAACGGCTTTCCATCATGGTCTGTCACTGCCCGTAACGTGCTTTCAGCCCATGGATTCTTGACCGGCTCGAAAATGACCTGGTAGAGAGCAAGCTCCTGCGGCAGCAGCTCGCTTAGCGCGCCCACAATGCCCACGAACGGATCTACTCCGGTGGTTCCGAGAGGAATCATGAACTCGTTTGAAAGGCCGAACTCGATGACCGCCGTCTCAGCATCGTCAATTTCCAGCCACGTCGTTTCCATGCTGCTTTCGCGTGGCGTAAACACGACATCGGGGAAGTAAGCCTGTAGTTGGCGATATACAAGAGCGGCATCTTGGGGATGCACGACGAACTGGGCGGCGACATGCGGTGTGCTGCCCAGGAGTTCAAACGCGATCGGTTCACGACAGAGCGACAGGCTCGAAAGAAACTGCTCGAATTCCTCACGGCGGATTCTCAAGTCCGCAGGCAGAAACGTCTGGAGTTCGATTAGCGCATTGCGAACGAGCGGCGTCGGCTCCGGTTCTTCCTCCGGCTCTATGACGGGCGGCTCGGGGCTTGGTTGCGTGCTTAACGTGCGGCTCAGGTGTCGAACGAAGGAACTGAGGACCGTTGGCCTCTTCCCATCATCCACGACGGGGCTGTCGGGTAGATAATGACCGTGGAAAGGCCGAAACGGCGGTTCGGGGCGTACCGGAGCGTCGAACACCTGCCAGCCACGCCCGCGTACCTCCCACTCACGGAACTGCTCGGTCAGGATTTCATGGACCGAGGGCATGAGGAATTATTTCGATTCGTCGCGTACAGGCACAGGCTTGTAGAGTTCGCCCAAAATCGGCCCGCGTTGATATCGCCGCACCAATTTCACTCCTTTGGCAGCGGTGATGTCGTCAATGAGCTTTTGGATGAGGTGCGGCACAATCTCCAGATATACCAGCCGGGTGTCCTGTCGGTAATATGTCTCCTTGCGGAACCAACGCTCATATATGGGGCCAATCGCCGGGGTTTTGAGCAAGGCCGCATCGAGATCGGAAAGCCCCAGGGCGATGGTGTTGCGGAACACCTCGGCAATGGCGAGGATCAGGCCCACCACAGCGACGGCGGCAAGTCCGATTCCCAAATATTTTGTGAGCAGGGAAAAGACCAACACGAAAAAACCGATGACTACGACAAAGTGCCAGAGCTTGACCTTGACCGGGCTATACACCGTGCGGCAGGTAAAGAAAAAATCGGTGCCGAATGGCGCGGCGCACGCGTCAAAGGCCAGCCGCTCGCGAATCATCCGCAGGTAGATTCGCTTATCGGACAAGAGTTCGCCTTCCGCGTATTCGACGCGGGAGATTTCCAGGCCTGGAACTTTGTGCGCTGCGAGTTCTCTTTCGACCGCATCGTAGAATTCCTGGGGCGAATACGAGAAATTCGGGAAGATCACGAGCAAATGCTGCAACACCTCGTCCTTTTTCGACTTGAACTTGAATGTCTCCATAGCGCAGAGTTGTGAGCAAACATTATGGCGTCAGTCCAGTTGGACGGTCAATCTCAAAGCGGGATGCGCCAGTGGATGCGCGTCCTGCGTCCGTTGCGGTGGTGGGCAATTCTAGTGCTGCTGCTCTGCGCCTACCGACTGCAACAACGATTACGCGCGCAAACCAGGCTCTCATTCTCGGTTGCGTTGCAAGGTCACCCCGTCGACTACGAAGCGTCGGCCACACTCGATGGGCGACGTATAGTGAGCGGACAACAACTCTCAATCGGGTCGCACCGGTTGTCGATTTCGCATCCCAAAGCCGAGCCGTGGTCAACGAATCTGTTCATCTGGTATGGCCCGCATGACCTCGGTGAGATCGTCCTGAATCGTGGCAAAGGAACGCTTGTAATCGAGGCGAGTCCGCCTGCCGCTTTGCTCACCATTCGCGGGCCTGAGTTCACACTGACATTGACCAACAGCGCCGGCGTGACCACATCGGTTCCGACAGATCGCTACGTGGTCGAGGCGAGGTACCGGTACGGGCGACAAACGCAGGAACTATCTGTCTTTGCCAACTTGATCGCTAGCTGGCGATTTCTTCCACGGATCGGCACTCTGCAGGCGACCTGCAACCAAGAGGGGGCGTCCTTTCAACTGCTGCGGACCGATGGTCAGTTGTTGCAAGACGGTGAATTGCCTGCCACGGTGCGGGATGTGCCGGAAGGTACGTACGATCTCGTCGCGGTACATCACGGGACCCGTCGTGAGCAGAGTTTGACGGTTGTGGGTGGAATGACGAACACCGTACGCGTCGATTTCCTATATGGTGCCGCGATTGTGGGAAGCGAGCCTGCGGGTGCCACGGTAATCGGTGAGAATGGGAATTCGTTGGGAGTGACTCCATTGTTGGTCACCGATTTGCGACCCGGCCATGTGGATTTCACGCTGCGGCGCGAGGGATACGAGCCTGCGGTCGTCTCGTTCGACGCTGTCGCCAACGAGACTAATCATCTCCGCACGACTTTGGTTAGCAGCGCATACGTGAGGGCCATGAATGCCGCACGGGAGTATCTCAAAGAGGGTGTGTACAAGCGGGCCGTGGAAGCAAGCGGTGAGGCTCTTGCCGCGAAACCAGATGATCCCGATGCCGTGGCCATCCAACGTGAAGCCACGAAGCAGGGGAGCCTGGTCCGGGCCAAGGCGCTAGCAGCCAGGGAAGAGTACGGTCCAGGTGTCCAAGAGCTCGAATCAGCTCTGCTCACGCTGCCGGAAGACGAGGAACTGAAGCAGTTGCTCACGGACTACCGCAAGCATGAACAAGCTCGAATGGAACGGCTGCGGCAGGAACAAACGAGCCGTGCGAGAGTGATGTTCGATGCCATCATGGCACAAAATCGTGACTTCACCCTGTTTGAGAGCCACGAAATCAAGTCGAGCAAACCAGCGAGCGAGGGGAAGTCGGCAATCATGGCCGCGTTGCGCAACTCGCAACCACCGTTTGTGATCACTGACCTCAAACCATCGGAATCGGACCCGTTCGTGCTCCAAGCCAGGCAGGAATTTCCAAGCGGAATGCGCCAGTGTTTGATCGTCGGAGGACAGACGTTCCCTGACGAAACGCAAATCCTGTTCAAGGTGCTCGAATATACGACAGGGCAGAATGTGACGGTGCTGGGAGTGCTCAGCGTGAAGAGCGACATGGTATACACCCCTGTTCATCCATCGCGAGTCAACCAGATGACGAATGCGCTTCGGGCCCAGGTCGACGACGGAATACGAATCGTGACGGGACTGGTGCAACGCGCACTGGAGTGAGTTCAATTGTTGACCAGCATGGTCGGAACGCGCAAAAAGTAACGGGTGCAATTCTAAATCCGTTCGGGCCGCCCCAGTAGAAACACTGTTCTTGCCTGAAAAACCCCTGTGTCGCATACTCGTGGGTGATGGCACATACCAAATTCCAGGCGATTGCCCACAGTCCGTGTGGAACATCACATGGGTTTCCGCGAAACCGACAACGGCCCCTGTCGTCATGCCGCCCCGAATCTCGGAAAATGGCGACGAAGTCGCACAATGAATGGTGATAGGCATGCCCGAATCAAAACAAGCCGGACTAGGACGCAAACGGCCACAACTGAATGTCGACATTGAGCGGTTGCATCTCGACACACACAACCCACGCCTTCCGGAGGAGATTCAAGGCAAGGCTGAGCCAGATGTCTTGGAGCACCTGTTTCAGCACTTCGACTTGGAGGAGATAGCAGACTCCATGGGGAAGAACGGATACTTCGATGAGGAGCCCTTGGTGGTAGTGCCGATTGATTTGCCAAAGCGCCTCTTGCCGGATGTTGGAGCGCGCGAGTCCCGAGACTATCACGAGTTTATTAAGAAAGAATCCACCCAATTCACGGTGGTTGAGGGTAATCGCCGCCTCGCGACGGCAATGATACTCCGAGACGCCACTCTCCGTCGTTTGCTCAAAATACGTTCTTGGCCGGAGTTGTCCGATGCAGTACGAGATGACTTGTCTGTTTTACCGGCCATCGTGTACCCAACGCGCAAGCAGGTGTTGCCGTATTTAGGGGTGCGCCACATCACCGGCATTAAGAAGTGGGATAGCTATGCGAAGGCACGCTATATCGCCGAAATGATTCGAGAGGGGCATTCTGTTGAGGAGATTGAGCAACAAGTGGGGGATAGAGTTCAATCTGTGCGCAAGAATGCTATTGCCTATCACATGCTGCGCGAAGCAAAAGAAGACCTTGAATGGGATATTGACGCGGCAAAGAGAGAATTCTCATTGCTTCTTCTTGCGACTGGTCAAAGAAATGTCAAACTTTACCTTGGGTGGTCTAAGGTTGAGCCAAAAGCAAACAAACTCAAAACGCTCCGATTGGAGGATATTCCACTCGATTCACCTGTCCCTGAGACCCACCTCAATAATTTGCGCGATCTTCTATCTTGGCTGTACGGAGAAGGTAAAGGAGTTCGGGCAGTCATTAATGAATCTCGTGACATCACGAATTATCTCTCACCGGTTTTAGCCAGTCCACAAGCCGTTGAGTATCTTAAAGAAACACGGAATCTGGAGGGAGCATATGATCTAACCGACGGTGAAGAGGCAATGCTCAAGAAACTGCTCCGCAACGCGAATACCAAGCTAGAAAAGGCATTGGGAGTCGCCCACCGACACAAAACGCCGGACGTGGTCGATGAAGCTGAGAAATGCACCGAGACTGCTACACGGGTCTTGAAAGCAGTAAAGGAGTAGGAATGTTCGATTTGCCCGATGCAGATTCATCTTCAACGGTTGCTGACTGGGTCGAGTTGGAGTTGGCCAGCGGTGAGTTGTCTGTCTCAAAAGCCAAAGTTGCTTCAATCGTTGAATCACTTTTGGGACGTGAACCTGGTGAGCCATTTCTTTCTAACGTCTGGCGGCATCTTGGGGATAGACAGAATAGATACGCAAACCAGTTCTACGTTTGCGCTGGAGACGTTGTTGATCGTACAGGAGAAGCGTTACGACGGGTTGAGTATATAGCATGTTTACTTTTCTCACTTTATGGCGTGTCTGAAGAGCACCGTACGGACCCAAAGCTTTTTCGAGCGGCTGACAGGGGAGGCAATCGAGAAATATCTTCAAGGCAGTTCCTTTATTTTTGGTTGGCCTGTTCTGGAGAACATAGACACTGAGATTGCGCTCCGGGTGAAGGATGTCGCTAGTCGATGCCGAGAAAGATTCGTTGAGAGTCCTGGCGAGCGCTACAAAGATCGTGGCGTAGACGTGATCGCATGGAAAGCGTTCCAAGAACGTGAGCATGGGAAACGTCGCAGTGGCCAGCTTGTTCTGCTCACTCAATGCGCCGCTGGTGCAAATTGGCGAGAGAAAACCACACAACTCCCGTATAAGTCGTGGACACAGTATGTTCACTGGGCTTGCGACCCCCTCATCGGTTTCGCCGTCCCAAGGGTTATTCCAGACGATCTGTGGCATGATATTTCCCGGGAGGGCGGGATCTTGTTTTGACCGGATCCGAATAGTAAATCTATTGCCTAACGGCGTACAGGACCAAGGTTTGAGTGTTGATCTTCAAACATGGATCGAACAAGAGATGCAGGATGCGGAAGTCTAAGAAAATGTTTCGCTTCGTGGACTTGTTTGCGGGTCTTGGTGGTTTCCATCTGGCCCTTCGATCACTGGGACATGAGTGTGTGTTCGCATGCGAATCCGATGGCGACCTCCGCAAGATTTACGCACGAAACTTCGGACTCATTCCAGAAGGCGACATCCGGCAAATTCCTCTGGACGTGATTCCGCCGCATGATATTCTCTGTCCGGCTTCCCTTGCCAGCCTTTTTCCAAGGCAGGGGAACAACACGGGTTTGATTGCCCGACTTGGGGTGACCTCTTCAAGCATGTGGTTGCCATACTCAGGCATCGCCAACCGGAGTTTGTCCTCCTCGAAAATGTACCCAACCTCATGAAACATGATAACGGCAAGACTTGGAAAAAAGTCGTCCGTTCGCTCAAGAGAGCAGGGTATGTCAGCGACGAGCAAATTCTCTCACCTCATCAATTTGGTGTTCCTCAGATTCGCGAGCGTGTTTACATCGTTGCTCGTCGCAACAGCCTTGGTGGTTTTCGGTGGCCAAGCGGAGAGAAGCATTATGACCTTCACGTCAACTCTGTTCTTGACCGCAAACCGTTGGACGCGAAGCCATTGACGGAACAAGTCACAGACTGCTTGAATATGTGGCAGCGATTCATTTCCCGGTTCCCCAAGGGTGAAGACTTGCCGACGTTCCCGATTTGGGCAATGGAGTTCGGCGCGACCTATCCGTATGAAGACGTTTCGCCGGCTTCAATGAAGCGATCTGTGCTGCGGAAATTTCGGGGAGCATATGGCAGGTCCCTGGCAAGGGTTTCCGATGCTGCACTCATGGCCGCTCTTCCACCTTACGCAAGAGCAAAGGGGAAGAGATTCCCTGATTGGAAAATTGAGTTTATACGCAAGAATCGGGCGCTCTATCGCAAGCACAAGAAATGGATTGATGATTGGAGGCACGAGATACTTGAGTTCCCGCCGAGCCTTCAGAAACTGGAATGGAATTGCAAAGGCGGTGAACGCGACATTTGGAAATACATAATTCAATTTCGCGCATCGGGCGTGCGAGTGAAAAGACCAACGAGAGCGCCGTCCTTGATAGCAATGACTGTTACTCAAGTGCCGATAATCGCGTGGGAGAAGCGCTACATGACGCCGAGAGAGTGCGCGAAGCTTCAGAGCATGGAGGGCCTGGAAGTTCTGCCGTCCAGTTCTACTCCCGCCTACAAGGCGCTAGGGAATGCGGTAAACGTTCGTGTGATGAGACACATCGCGGCAGCACTAGTCGGAAAGGCCGTCGTCAAGGGTCGTATCCGTGTCGAAAACAGGCCGACAAGATCTCTCGCTAGGAGAAGCCGTGTCGAAGAAACCGTCGCTGCATAAGGTCAATATTCGGCCAAGCGTCAGCGTTTTGTCAGTGCTGAAGCACTTGAACTATCGCCCGTGGTTCGCTCTGGCTGAGTATGTGGATAACGCCATTCAGAGCTATCTAGACAATGAGAAGAAGCTGCGAGCCATTTCCGGCAAGGGCTACAAGCTGCGAGTCGAAATAGAGATCAATCCGGAGGATGGCGGTGAAATTATCGTGCGCGATAACGCAGGCGGGATTGCGCTTGCCGACTTCCCCAGGGCCTTTCGACCCGCTGAGATCCCACCCGACCGGTCCGGGTTGTGCGAGTTTGGCATGGGAATGAAAAGTGCGTCGTTTTGGTTTGCCCCGCAGTGGTCAGTGCGAACATCGGCTTTCGGGGAGCCGGTCGAACGCCAAGTAGATTTGGACATTGATTCGATCTTAGCCAAGAAGCTCGAGGATCTGACCGTGGCAGAACGTCCAGCAGGTGTGGATGAGCACTACACCGAAATTGTTCTGAAGGACTTGCATCAAACTTTGCACGGCAAGACAATTGGGAAAATTCGCGAGCACCTTTGCAGCATCTATAGGGTTTACCTCCGCCAAGAAACACTGGAGTTGAAATTCAAAGGTGAGCCACTGTCGTATCCAACACCTCGCGTTTTGATCGCCCCGTATTTCAAACATCCATCTGCAAAACCGCAAATCTGGCGCAAAGAGATAGACTTCGATTTTGGCAAAGGACTACGGGTTTACGGCTTCGCGGCACTGTTTGATGTTGCCAGCACCGCAAAGGCAGGCTTTGCGCTGTTCCGCCGAAAGCGCCTCATCCAGGGCAGCGCCGACGAGGGGTATCGACCCCACATGATATTCGGCAACCCGAACGACTATGCATTTCAGCGACTTTTTGGAGAGTTACATTTGGATGGGTTTGAGGTGAGCCATACAAAGGACGGGTTTCGCTGGGATGACAATGAAGAGACTTTTCTACAGTTGTTGCTGGAGCATTTGGACGCAGAGCCGTTGCCGTTGCTGAAGCAAGCGGAAGGTCACCGTGTGCGTCCCAAGGCCGAGGATTTCATCAAAGGGGCGCAGACGGCGAACGAGAGGACTACAGAGGCAATTCAGAAGTGTGTCCCACCGCTGATTCAGAAGCAGCATGAACTTGGGCCTGAAACACAGCCTGTCCCCGCCTCTCTTCCACAAGCGGAGAAAACGGCCTCGACCCGGGAAATCCAAGTGGAAGTGAGCGGCGTGAAGTGGCTCATTCGGATCGAACTTTCAACAGACCCCGCGGTCGGCGATTGGCTTTCGATCAGCGACGCCGCAAATAGACCGCCTGCGCCCAAAGGCTGTCGCCTCCTGTGCCTGCGACTCTCCCTCACGCATCCGTTCATGCAGCGGTATTGCGGGACGACGGCAGACAAGATCGAACCCATCCTACGCATTGCAGCCGCACTCGCTCTTGCAGAGACGAACGCCCGCGACAGTGGAGAAAAATACGCGGGGACAGTCCGGCGCAACCTAAATCAACTGCTTCGCGACGCGTTTTCTGAGCCGTAGAAATTTATGCCGAACGGGAACGAGAATATCGAAACAGTGCGCGCGCTGGATGAGCAATTACCGGCAGGGCGACTTTGGAATCCGGTGGTTGGAGAGCAGTTGTGCGAAACGCTCCGACTTCAAACGAGACTGACGGATATCGAGCGCGCTGCGATCGAGCAGCAGACCATTTCGATTCTCGGCAAGACCATTTCACCGCAGCACCCAGAGGGCTCCGAAACAGGTTTGGCGATTGGCTACGTCCAGAGCGGGAAAACGCTGTCTTTCACCTGTGTTGCGGCTCTGGCGAGTGACAATCGCTTTCCATTGGTCATTGTCATTACCGGGACATCCATTCCATTGTTTGAACAGTCAGTTCGACGCCTCCGTGATGATCTGAGAATCGAAAACCCGGAGGTTCATACGTGGCGCTGGCAGTTTTTCAAGAATCCATCGGTGCGCCAAAACCATTTGGTCCGAATCAGGGATGTTTTGGCTGAGTGGCAAGAGCCGAGAGTGACGGACAAGCGGACTTGTTTGATCGTGGTAATGAAGAATCATCGGCACTTGAACAACCTAGTTGATCTGCTCTGTGAGTTGGACTTGACAAATGTGCCGTCACTCGTGATTGACGATGAGGCAGACCAAGCAGGACTCAACACCCTTGTTAATCAGGATGAGGAAAGCCGAACCTACCAAAGATTGCTCGGTTTGCGGAACGCACTGCCCCACCACACCTACGTGCAATACACAGCAACGCCACAAGCGCCTTTGCTGATCAATATTATTGACGTGCTTTCGCCACGATTCATCGAAGTTCTCGACCCAGGACACGAATATGTTGGCCTGATCGACTTCTTTCAACACAATCGGGAACTGGTGCGGACAATTCCCGACGATGAAATTCCTTCTCCGGACAATCAGTTGAATGGCGCACCCGAAAGCCTAAGAGAAGCGTTGAGGCTGTTCTTCATCGGGGTCGCTGCCGGACTCATTCTGCGCAGCCCCCAGAGAAACCGGTCAATGCTTGTCCATCCCTCGCGGCTGCAAGAACGGCATGCAAATTACTTCCACTGGGTTTCTGCTGTCCGCTCTGATTGGTTGCGTTTGTTGCGGGACGAGCACGATCCAGATCGAGTTGCGCTGCTAGACGACTTTCGCGCCGCCCATGCAAATCTTGCGGCAACCTACGAAAACCTTCCCGCGTTTGACGAGATGGCACAAGTGTTGTGGCAAACCATAAACCGGACTCAAGTCTGGGAGGTAAACGCGCGGCTCGGGAGAACTCCGGAAGTCGTCTGGCAATCCGACTACTCCCACATCCTTGTTGGCGGGCAGGCAATGGATCGTGGATTTACAGTGGAAGGGCTGACGGTCACATATATGCCTCGCGGAAAGGGTGTCGGAAACGCCGACACGATCCAACAAAGGGCGCGGTTCCTCGGTTATAAACGCAACTATCTGGGCCTATGTCGGGTCTTCCTTGAAAGCGAAGTTCAACGTGCATACACGGTTTATGTGAACCACGAAGAAAATTTACGCGACCAACTCAGACGGACTGCTGCAACTGGACAATCGCTCGTACAATGGCGACGCACCTTTTTTTTGGATCGCACACTCAAGCCAACGCGCCGATGTGTGCTCAGTCTCAACTACGAGAACGTAAATTTCGCATCGGAGTGGTTTTATCCGCGCGCACCCCACTTTACGCAGTCGTCAATTCAGCACAACCAGAGACTCGTCGAGGGATTCATGGGGTCGCTCCAGTTTTCCGCTACTGTGGGTCACAGCGAGCGCACGGACATACAGCGGCACGGTTATGCGCGCGTAAGCTTGACGGAACTGTACGAGTTGTTTCTTACACAAATTCAACTTGCGAGTCCCGTTGACAGTCAGAGGTACACAGGCCTGCTGCTCCAAGTGCGCGAATATCTCGACAGAAATCCAAATGCCGCCGCAAACATCTACCTCATGTCTTGGTCACCCGGGAGGGGGCAAATGACACGGGTTCGTTCTGTGGACGACAACGGGGAAATAGAACAACTCTTTCAAGGTGAAAACAACGAGAGCACGAATTTCCGCCGAGGCGAAGTGTACCCAGGCGACCGCGAGATAAGAAATACGGAGGAGTTCTGCATTCAACTTCATTTTCTGAACCTTCAGGAAAGGCCACCACAAAATCGGGTGCTGGCCGAACGGGCGCCGGTAGTCGCAGTGTGGATGCCTGCCGAGATGGGCGTGGATACGCTTGTGCAAGACGTGCCTGCATGAAGGAAACCGAAATAGCCAGCATCTTTGAAACGCTGCCCCTCCCGCAAGCAAGCTCAGCTTCCTCGTGTTCATTCACTGCGGTTTCTTTGCCTGACTGTGACCACAAACTTGGTAAAGACGAGGGCGGTTGTCCGTGCCTGTTGGTGGCGACGGGAGGGGCACCCAAATCGGAACCGAGAGTCCCGCTTGTTCTGGAAAATCTCGCAGTGCTCTTTGATCTCAACTGTCAGGTGTCTTCGCCGATTTCACCGACCCAGCTTGGGACGTTTGCCGTTCTAAAATGTGTAGCAACTGATCTCGTTGTACGATCGTACTTCTTGTCGCTACTCCCCGGTATCTCAACCGCGATTGGGCGCTCTGGTGACAGGGCTAAAGTTGCAGCAGTCGTTGAGGACCTGGTTGAGTTGTTCCGCGCCCTTGGCACTACTCCGAAGAAAGAGATTCAAGGTTTGTGGGGAGAGCTACTGTTAATTCGCGAAGCAGAAGATCCGGTCGTATTAGCCCAAGCATGGCATGCAGAACCGGGTGACCGGTACGATTTCAACAAAGGTCAAGAACGCCTCGATGTAAAGACAACCTCGCAAGTGCCGAGAAGGCATCACTTCCTGCTTGAGCAACTTTGCCCGCCTATTGGAACACGATTGATCGTAGCCTCGATTGTGGTTCAGCGGTCTGGAGCTGGCTTGAGTGTGTTCGACCTACTGGATGCGATTTGTCGGAAAGTCGCTCTGCAACCACAGCTTCATTTGCGCCTAGCGAGTCAAGTGCACCAAACACTCGGCGACTCGTGGCAAAATGCACGCAGCGTGCGCTTCGACTACGAAGCGGCGAAGCAATCAATTCAATACTACGATAGCGCTCAAATCCCGAAGGTCCTTCTTCCGTTGCCGGAAGGTGTATCCCAGGTCAGTTTTGTCGCCGACATGAACGGCATTGCAACATTGTCCGCAAAGGCGTTCGGGGAGAATGACACACTCTACCCGAGACCGAACTCGGCGATGGTCTCCGCGCTCAAGCCGCGACCTTTAAGATACGGGTGCGGCGTATTCAGATTGCGGAGCTGAAGCCAAAGGGCTTGTTCGGATCGGTCCGTTGTTGTTCGGCGGGCGGCTCCGACGTTGCCTGTGAGTGCGCGGATTTGCCGCGCTTGGCTTCGCGTCCTCCCGGGCGTGCCGGAGCGTTTGGTTCTCTCGCATTCGACGCTTTGTCGAACGTAAGGTTGAACCAATCCGAGATGCGTATAGCCGCTTCCCGGATACTGACGTTTTCCATCAGACTGACGAAGTCGAGGATGTTGCCGCCTCGCTTGCATTTCCCGAAACAGTTCCAGCAATTCTTGGAGATTCTGACTCGAAACTGCATCGGGTTCTGACCGTCATGCAGAGGGCATACTCCACAGAGGCTGTCACCTTTATGCTGGAAACGGTCTGTGAGTTGGTAGTGATCAAGGATCTGGAGTATAGAAACGCGCTGTTTGACCGCCTTAAAGTCCACCCATCGGTTCTTGGGCATGAGTTTCTCCTTTCAAGGATCTTTGGCAGTTCGTGGGCACGGAACCGCCTTCTGCAGAAAATCGTACCACGGTAAAGACTTCTGGCAATGGGTCGGCAAGCCACGCAACGGAGAAAAGGTCTTGTCAAATCAGACGTAATCCTCCACAAGCTTCGCACCACCCTGATGAGATATCATCAAGGTCATGCCATACACCACACATACACATATACCAAGAATCAGGAGAGATGCAGCCAGGATGTTCTTCAGGGGTTGGAGCGCTCGAAGAGTCGGTCGACACTTCGGTTTTCATCACACGGCCGTCATGCGATGGGTCAGAGAGGCACGAAAGATCGGTGATGTGCCTCGCATAGCAAGGACAAGACTGTAAGTCGTCTGACCGTCACTCGAATATTCCTCAGCAGCCTTAATCATCCGATCTCTAAACTCCGCGGCCCGGTTTGAGTCATCAAACCCTTGTCGTGACCAGGAAGCTGGTGTTCAAGGAGACCTGCGATGAAGGAAAAGGTGCGGAGCGCCATCCCGTCCTGTGCTGTTCTTGGTTTGCCAAGCGTGCTCACCCAAAATAAACCCTCGCAGGTATTCGCTGAAGAGCCACGCTTCATACTCGTCGGTCTTATCCATCGCGGGGTAAAGGGCACCGTCCCTTAACGCTTCGATCTTTTTGAAGTTGTGACGCAGAACCAAGTGCCCCATTTCGTGGGCCACTATCGATAGGTAGTCCAAAACATGACACAAATTCGCTTCATTGCCCCAATCGTCAAGAGTGCTTGGAATCGTTACGTAGCCACTCGCCGAAGTTGTATCCACATTGATATACATGCCGATGATGTCATCGCCCACTTTGTACAGCCAAGAATGCCCTTTTATCACGGACGGCCCTATCGGTGTTGGCATTTCCACGTTGCACATCACCTTTGCCAAATGTTCGATGACACGAGGAGACGCGAGTAAATCACTGACCATAAAGTCCCGCTTATGATGCGTGGCATACAGAGTCAAGGTTTGCCAGACATGTGCAAGAATCTCGACCTCCGTAGACCCACCCGCCCTCGCATCAGCCGCCAGTAGGCCTTGCGACCACTTCGCCGCCAAGCGTCGGGTTTCAGGTTGCTGATACTTCGAGCCCCTCTTGTCGCCTTGCGCGCCGCGGCCGAACCAGCGGACGTTATCGGGTTTTGGTTTCCTGATCTTCAGTAGTATCAGGAAACCGTCGAGAATACCCATGGTTACCCGGGAAATTTGTTCAGACACATTTGTAGGTAACGGAGATAAAGCGCACTGCGCATTGCATCAAGATTGGAAAGATCATCCTCACCGGATCCTCCCACGGACAAGAACTGCGGCGTGAGCCCTTGAGAGTTAAACAGTTCGTCATACTCTGTCTTCACGACATCAGCTTGGGTAAGTTCTTCAGGAAGACCAAATATGGCATCCAAACCGGTCGATGTGGCCATGCAGAAGACGTTGACCTCAGCTCGCCGAAGACTTGGAGAATTCGATTGAACGAGATCCTTGAGGTGTTGTTCGTCCATCCCTAACAACCCTGAAAAATCTCCGTATACTTCACGTTTCGGGTTTTTCTTCAGTGCTGCATCCAACGCCCCTTTGACTATCCGCATCAGGTCGCGCGCACACCGCGTCGTATCAAGTTGTTGAACGCGATCCAGAACAATTGACATAGCACACCACCTCCTTTGAGTGACTACAAGCTGCCAAGAAAGCAAGGCAACGAGCCCAACCAAATTTCATGTATCGTTGCACAGAAAAAGCTCATCATTCAGTCCGCCAACGGTTGTCCCCCTCTACTCGCGCCTCACTATACCGCCTCGCTCCTCATTGTCAAGCTCGCATAACGCATTGGACCCGGCACTGTCAAGATCGTTTTTCGCACATGCGCTGTCTCTGGTATTCCAACGTATGGGAGCCTGCAAATTGACATATCTCTATCCGTTTGATAGGGTTTATGAAGACTCCTCTTCAACATTCCTCTTCGCCACAGCAGAGAGTAGCCAGTCCTCGGCCACTGTCTGCTGTGGCGAAATCGCGACGCCCGAATTCCATAGCAGAAACAAACATTCTGAAGGAGGAAAAGTCATATGAGTAATGAAGCATTACTCGAAACCGTCGTAACAATCTGTGTTTTGAAGCCCACCGAACGGTTTGTTGCCCGCGAGATGTTCATCCGTGACGCTGGCGCTGATGCAAAAGTAAAGATTACTGACATCAGTGACAACTTCACAGAATGGTTCTTAAATGGTAACGGCAAGACTGAAGAGTCCGTCACCGCGGCTACTATCCGCTATGCCAAGTTGCGGAAATCCTCGGTGGATGGTTCGATTGTTGCGGAACTCGGTGGCGAAGGGAAAGCAGAAACCATGCTCTCCGACATCTACGATCTCATGGCCAAACAAGCTGATGGCGTAGAGGGTGCTCTTCTCACCAATGGTCGGGCTAATATTTTCTACACCCATGATCAGAATGATGTGCTCCGCGTAGTCTTCGTGCGCTGGCATGTCGTTGGTTGGGGTTTGGACGCAGACCCCATTGAGAGCTTCGACGGGTGGGACGCTGGTTGCCGGGTGTTCTCTCGCAATTCTGTGCTCGAGTTCTCGGAAATTCCGGCTTTGACGCAAATCCGAATCGCGGTACCATAGACGCCTTGACCCTCGGTTAGCTTCGGCAGATCGAGGGTCATTTTTACATTCAAATGTGACCCACTTCTCAGTTCGTGGTCATACCCGGGCGCAGGCGGTAATGCACTCTGCGCTGTCCCCGTGACTCTGACGTTCTGGCACCGTGTTTGCTTGTACACACTGCCCAACGCAAACGAATTGGCGCCTATGCACACACTGAATTCTGCGAAAGATTGGTTCCTTTCACACTGTGAAGACCATCGAAAACTCAGCCCACATACCTTGAAGGCATACCGGTATGACCTGGCGCGCTTTGCTAGGTTCGGCACACAATCGGGCGACTCAGTTCCGATTGAGGCTATTGACCGCAATCTCGTCCAAGCTTGGCTGGGAACAATGACCGCGGCAAGCCCGCGCACCGTCCGCCGCCGTTTGGCAACTGTCAAGTCCATGTTTGCATGCCTCGAACGACAGGGAATCGTGATCAACAATCAATTGGCAGGGATGCGCAGCGAGGTGAAGACTGGAATCAGCCTTCCAAGGACATTGGCACGGTCCACCATCAAATCATTGCTATGTTCAACCCGTGATTCTGCTGCTGCGAGCCCGGTCGAAGCGGAGCGAAAGATTCGAGACACAGCATTGGTCGAACTCTTGTTTGCGACTGGAATGCGAGTAAGCGAGGTCGTGGCCACAAACATCGCACATATCGACATGGAGCGACGCGTGATTTCAGTGCAAGGCAAGGGCAATCGTGAACGTGAGATACCAATAATGTGTGACGGGCTTCAAGACGCGCTGACACAATATCTCGCCCAGCGACGCATGGGAGACGCAAGGGCTGGCGATCCGCTGTTTTTGAATCGGCGTGGTTCCCGTTTGTCAGACCAGTCAATACGGGCGATGCTGCGGCGACAAGGCAAAGGGATTGGGGCAGGTCGGGTGACCCCACACATGCTGCGGCACACGGTGGCGACTCTGCTTTTGGAGGACGGCGTTGATCTGAGGCACATCCAACGCCTTCTCGGGCACAGTTCAATCACGACCACCACGATCTATGTGCAAGTGAGCGAGCGCAGCCAGCGGCAGGTTCTTTCTCGCCGCCACCCGCGCAACAAGATGAACATCTGATCTGCCCAACCGAGAGGACATTTAGCGACGGCATTGGGGTGCGGCCTTCTTCTCACAGGGAAAGAGTTGCCATCCGAGCGCACATTTGCGATTATGGAGGATAACTCGAAATTATCCACAGTCAAATCTTCACATCTTGCGTGGAAAGCGAGAAGAAACCAGCGGCCAGAGAAATGCAGACCCTTCGAGAATTGCGACTGAGAACTAGTTGCGACTCCTGTGTACACAAGTGCTGTAGCCAACCCTACGACTGGGTATTCCTTAGTTTGCGAGAGATTGAAGCCCTCGAAGTGGCCTCGGGGCTTTCTGGGGAAAACTTCGTGGCGAAGCGACGGAATGCAAACAACGGCCACGTGTTTCACACCCTCAACCTCCCCTGCCGCTTCTTAGATTCGCAAACAGGAAAATGTACAGTCTATGAGGCCAGGCCGCTAGTCTGCCGCCTGTTCCCGTTTTACCCCGAACCTTTGACAGGTCATGCCACGCTGCTTCCGATCCAGTGCGGAGAAAACCTCCAGTTCTTAGCTCCCGATTTTCCCAAGGGCTGGAGACTCTTGGATTACGAGAGTGACATTCAGCGGTGGGTATCCGAATTGTGGAACGAAGCGAATCTGTCATCAAAGATTAGCTGATTGAGTTGCCTCGACAGCACGGGCGGCAGGATCTCCGTAAAGCACTGCCGATGACCAAGTGAGATCGTTTGGGGCGTTCGGGTTGCGGCAGTGGACGCGAGCGCGTCGCAAGGATTCGCCTATCGTTTGGGCCTGCACAAGCGCCTCATAAAACGAGATGGCGAACCGCGTCGCAGATTCATCAGGGACAGGTACGAGATACCCTAAGAAGGCGGTCACTCCAGCATACAAAAACGTGCGCCCCAAACCTCTCATCATTGGGGAGAATGAATCTGGGTTCCTCAATTCCTCGGCAGACCAACAGGCATTCAGAAATACAACAGAAGGAGAGCGGCTGGCCATAAACCGCGCGATTTCAAACGCTTGGATTTCACCGTCAGAAAACACGAGGCAACTTTCGTCTGGGCTGCTGGGGCTATGGGTTGCATGCCCGGCGAAGTGCACGATGTCGTATTCTTTCATCGAGAGGAGGAAATCTTTCTTGGTCATTTTCGACGTGGTGTATTCATCCACGTTCATCCTGCATTTGTTGCGCAAGAGACTGGCGACTTTTTTACCTTCTTCTCTTGCGGCAGGTAGATCACCTGTCGGATCAGCGACAATGAGGGCACGCGTGTCCTGCACAGAAAGAAGATTCCGATGCGGCGCCAAAAAGGATTGATCCGATACCAGTAGCCGGCCCAGTGCGTATTTCAGGCACAGAAACTCGGTGCCGTCATGTATGAGTTCCCAGGGCAAGTCGATCAGCCGTTCGTCAATATCCAACCGTAAATGATCTGCTGGGGAAGCTCTCCAGAAGAAGCTGAATTCGTGCTGGGACCAAGTGACCGTAAGCATACTTTCCGGCCTTTTCTAATTCCATTTGGACTGAAGTTTGACGAGCCGATGTGCGCTTGCTTCTTTGGTGTTTACCTCGAACACGTCCCATGGCAGCGAAGACTAGTTGTTGCGTATGGCTCAATTCCGTGCGCACTTGATCCGACATCTTGATTTTTTCCGCAGGAGTGATCGCTCCTGATCCAGGGCCGTGAAAGCTAATGCGTATTGTCCCGTTCTCTTTGTTCGCGTTCAGTACTGCCGTGCGTGGGGTCGCAACGTCCACGAGGGGAGTCCTAAGCAAGCTCGACAGAACAATGACAGACATCGCGGTGTCATGGACGCGAGAGACCTGCATCCACTTGCCATCTGAATCTTGCGATTCCAAAAACCAATTGACCACTTGCGAAACTAACGGATCATCGAGAGAGCAACCGGAATCCAGCAGCGCCTTGAGGGGGTAGTAGTTTGACCAAGCCGCTGCGGTCCAGATGGGTTTTTGTTTCAAATCGCGCCGGATGTATTCGAGGGCAAGCTCCACAACCTTGCTGCCGTGTGTTAACCCGCAGCGCTTTGTCAGGCAGAAAAGCGACGCCGCCATGCCCGTGTATCGCATTCCTACAATACATCCCTCTGAATTCTGCAAAGACGCCACCCACTTCAATGGACGATCAGAGAACAGCTGCAGCATCTCTGGCGCAGTCCTCGCGACAAAATCAAGGACCAACATTGTTTCGAAGGGTTCCTCGTACCAGGTTCTACTGAAAGGATCCTGCGTAGCCCCCAGGAATCGGAGTGCGGCCTGAAGAGGCGGGTCATCGATTCGAGACCCAACGTCCACGAGCGCGCTGGCTGCCCAAGTTGTGTCCCACAGCTCATCATTCCAACTTCCGTTCACTGCTTGGCGTCTCGTGAGAACGGATGCCAGTCTTTTTACGAGGGGGGAATGCGGATTCTTCTCGGCTGCCACGAGAGCCGAGATCGTGATTGCGATATCCCGCGCGTCTACAAGGCTATCTGCATACTCTTTTAGCCATCGTACGCCCCGTTGAACCGACCGAACAACCTGCGGTAGTTGCACTGTGGTCAAATTGTGTGCCTCCACCAGCCAATGATAATTTCGAGTTATCCATGATTCAGAAAAACACATCAATTATTCATAGAACGGCGGGAAAACACCATTTCGCCAGCCGCCGGGTGGCGAGATTACGGCGGAGACACCACAACTAGTCTTGACGGCAGCAAGGGACTGGGAGTGGTATAATTGAGGGATTAACCGACACATCCATGTCTTACAGTGCCATTCCGATCCTCATAGTCATTGTTCTGGCCGGAGTCGGTGTTCTTGGCGACTACTTTATCAAGATCGCGGGGGATGGCCCGCGTTACATCTCATTTGCGCCACTTCTAACGGGTATGTTGATTTACGCGCTCACCGCCATCGGCTGGTTTTACGTCATGAAACACATCAAACTCAGCACGCTGGGAGTGTTCTACTCGCTCATCACTGTCATTCTTTTGACTATTGTTGGGGCTCTTTTTTTCAGGGAGAAATTGAATGTCGTAGACGTTATCGGGATCGCTCTCGGTATCACCTCTATCGTCCTCCTGGCGAGGTTTGGGTAGGCCCCACGGCGAAGAGCTTTTTGAGGGTGAACACAGCTAAAGCAGTCCTTGGCGCACCAATTCGTCCGCGAACATACCGGGAGAAACGATCTTCACGCCTCGTGTGGTATTGTCGAAGTACGGACCGAAGTCGCGTTGATCACCGGTCAATAGCTGGTGTTGCGGATAGCGTTGGCGAATTGCCTTACTGCAACTCCACTAGCCGAGCAGTGGCGTCACCACTTGAACCGTTTGGTAAGAAACGGCCGGCGTGCCATTGTTCAAAGTCAGATTGTCTGGTTGGTAAGAATTATCGAATTCGCACCGGATGGCGATGCTGTTGCTCAATGCGGAATTGTTTGCAACCGTCCTCGACTTCGGAAATAGCCACAGCAGATTCCACGATTGGTGAATTTGGTCGAGCGCATACTTGGCGTCGAGGGAGGCATATTGCGCCGATACATTCGCGTCAATCAGCAATCCGAGATTCTCCGCCTTTCCCATCATCCAACTCAAGGTGATGTCGGAAAGGCCAGTCTCGGGGTATCCACCGCCAATGTCACAGTGGACGCCGGAGAACCAGACCTGTTCGAGCACTTGGCCAGTTACTGGCGGCGAAGACGGAGTCCAAAGGGTTGGGGGAAATTCCTGCCGACGTTCGTCAATGGCCAGTGCCTGGTAAGCGTTCAAAACATCTGGATGCAAGCTCGTGTCCAGAAACCCGTAAAGAACTGGATCAACCTTTCCAAAGAGCGCGGGGATTCCCAATGATCCGACTGTGTCCCAAACGCCAACCATTTTGATCTTCGCGTCGAAGAGGGAGTATTTATTTAGGCTGGCCAGAAGCGCCGCACGCTGATTCTTATTGCGGTATGCTTGAAATGCGATGTTGACCAAATTGTCATCGAAATCTGCCGTGGGCAAACCACAGATTGCAATCATTCCCGCAAGACTGCGCGCGGTATAGGCGCCGCGACTGAAACCGAATATAAGAATTTCATCGCCCTGCTCATACACATGCGCAATTTTGGTATAGCCGTCTTTGATTTTCTGAAAAAGGCCATCGCCGATTGCTCCACCGGCAAGCTTTTCAATGGGAGTTCCATCCGAACCCACGCCGTCGTCGTAAAACGCAACCTGGCCGGACGTGACGGGGATTGCCTTAAACAGCTTATAGACGTTCGTGTCGTTTTGGGCACTGTCCCAAGTGCCGTCGGCGCAGAAAATAAGTCGTCTGCTCATTTCGTGTCTCCTTCGCTTTTGCCAACGCGGTGGCGTGTCTTTCTCCCACGGAGTTGCAAAACCTCTTTGGCGTTGCCCGTGGCGATCGGACTGCGCTCCGATGTCACCGCCGCGAGCCATGGTTTCTCGCGGTCACATCGGATACAGGTCGCTCACCGCGCCCTGCCGCTAGAACTAATTTCTTTTTGCCTCATCATCGCGGGCAGCAATTTGCAAGAGCAGTCCGGCATCTGCCAAACGAGATAGGCTTTCGATTATCTCGTCGTAGGTGTCCCCGAGCACCCAAGGAAAAGCGACTGATACCTGCGTCGCCCCTTTTGCTTTGGCCTCCGAGCAGAGCCTTATGAAAGCAGCAAACTTTTCTTCGTATTCTGACGGCATGTTCATCAATTCTTTCCTCACGGCGTGTCGAACACCAAGGCATCACGAACAATTTCTCGCTCGTTCATAATCACAACACCGAAAGAAATACCATGAGCGCCGGAGGCGCGCAAACATCGACGCAACTCCTGACATATCGTGCTCGGGCCACTTCGTCGTTCGCTCCCGAAACAGGCATCGACCCTGTCGGTGGTCGCTTCGCCTGCGGCGTTTTGAGACATGCTCCATGCTATGAAGAAGACGCCGGTTGCGGTTGTGGTGCAATGACCGGGGTGCTCTCGTCCTTGCGGTTTAGATTCTGGGCTACGTTTTGCCAGAATTCGGGACTTTTCCAGTATCCCATGTGCGTGCCCATGGAAGACCTCCAGTTTTCAGTTGTGTCATCAAAGGAGGTGACGCCCACCTCAGCAAGGAATGGATCCCACTGCTGCGGGATGACCGACGAACTGTACGTTCCGCCCGCCTGCAAACCGGCCTGCCCCAATCTCTCCTGACCAAGCGTCTCGGTGCCGAGAAGAATATTCGCCCAGTCGGATGCCGTCATCAGCACCATGTCTGACTTGGCCCAGTACACGAACCACAGGCCATGCAGCGCATCGGCAGCAGCCCGTAGATCGTCACGTTCCAGGTCGGTCTGCAAAATGTCCGGCGCAAAGGAGTAGATGTCTGTAAGCCGACCCGCTAACGCCGAATTTTCCATCAGGGCTCGGGTGAGCACGAAATTCCCCATGCTATGAGCCAATACGCTGATGCGGATGGAGCGACCAGACAACGCTGTCGTGAGGCGGTCGAGGAAATCCTCAAAGGACGGCGCACCGGGGTTCTGTGCCTCGGCCAAATCATGCATATATAACGCTAGCTGTGCCGAAGGGTTGATCGTGTTGGCATTCCCGGTCGGCCAATCGTACCCCACTACCGTCCCCGCAAATCCGCAAGCGGGAAGCGTCAGTTGACCGGGACTCAGGCCTGCCGCCTGGGCGCACGCGCTGAATGCATTCTCCTCGGAATTGCTATAGCCGTGAACAAAAACAACCACGTGTTCCACAAGCGAGTTGACGAACCCGGCTGGCATGTAGTCGGGCACCACGATCGGCTTATCCAGTGGCGGCGGATTAGCATTAGCGGAAAACAGCACCGCCCAAGAAGCGGGAGGGGCAGCACGTTCTGGTCTGGAGCTGATAACGTACACGGTTTCTCGTGATTTTCTCTACCAACCTCGTTTTATGATGCACGGGCACCTCGGCTATGTCGAGGAAAACAGAGTCTCTCCATCAAATCACGACTGCCACCGCATGTGGATCGACAGCCTTGCGGGCTTGCTTCAGATCGGCTTCACTGCCATGTGGGAGAGACTCGTAAGAAGCACGTGAGTCGAAGCGAGTAAGGGCAGTGGCGCGGCGGTCGGTTGGGCGCGCAACCGATACGTTTGCCGCACCCGACAAGGGAATGATGGGATCATCCGCGCGGAGCAGTCTGCATGAGCCGGGTTGCAAAGCCCTGAAAGTCGCCGCCAAAACCCACTGACTTGGCAGAAGCATGCGCACAACAATCGTCAGACCGAAGGGCTTTGACAAATCAGATTGGCCGTGAGGAATATTCAGCGTAGAATCGGACCCTAAATCGGAGGCACGCCATGCCAGAGCAAGCAATCATCTGTCCCAAGTGCGGCGCGAAGATCGAATTGACCGCCGCGATTACCCACCAAATCGAGGAGGAACTTGAAGCCCAATTTGAAGCCAGAACCAAGCAGCGCGAGAAGGAGTTCGAGCGGGCGTTGGCCGCCAAGGAATCTGAGGCTGACAAAAAGATCGCAGAGGCTCGAATTCAACTTGAAGCCCAGGCAAAGAAGCGGGCAGAAGAATCGATCACCATCGAACTCAATGATCTGAAGGCTCAAATTGCGGAACAGTCGGACAGGTTGAAGAAGGCGCAGGACAAGGAACTCGAATTGCGCAAGAAGCAACGCGAACTTGAGCGGCAGGAACAGAACTTGAAACTGGAAGTCGAGCGCTCTCTTGATGCCGAGCGTGAACGGATTCGCAAAGAGGCGGTTGACTCCTTCGCCGAGGATCACCGGCTCAAGGACCGGGAGAAGGACAAGAAACTCGATGAGATGAAGCAGCAGATCGAGGATCTCAAGCGGAAGGCGGAACAGGGCTCTCAGCAGGCCCAGGGCGAAGTTCTGGAGCTTGAATTGGAAGAGGCGCTGCGGGAGATGTTTCGCTACGACGAGATTGAGCCAGTCGCGAAAGGGAGGAAGGGCGGCGATGTCGTCCAGACGGTGAAGACCAACTCTGGACAGTCCTGCGGGGTTATTCTCTGGGAGTCTAAGCGAACCAAGAATTGGTCTGATCAATGGGTCCCGAAACTTAAGGACGACCTTCGCGCCGCCAAAGCGGATGTGGCTGTCATCGTCACTGAGGTTCTGCCCGACGGTGTGAAGCATATCGGTCAGGTGGACGGCGTCTGGGTGGTGGATTTCGCCTCTGTCGCCGGGTTGGCGATTGCGCTGCGCCAGAACCTCGTGGAGATCGCGCATGCCCGAAGTGCACTGGCCGGTCAGAAGGGGAAGATGGAACATCTCTACAATTACCTGTCCGGCCCTGAATTTCGGCGGCGACTGGAGGGCGTTGTCGAGGCTTTTGTTGCCATGAAGACCGATCTGGATACGGAGAAGCGGGTGATGGAGAAGCAGTGGGGTAAGCGAGAGAAGCAAATAGAGCGGGTTTTGCAGAACATGGCCGGTATGTACGGCGAATTGCAGGGAATCGTCGGCGCGGCACTTCCCCCGGTGCAACTCTTCGAATTACCTTCGGGAGAGGGCGGGGCGGAATGAATACCCAATGCGTATCTTGATACGACTGTTCCAGCCGCGCGCAACTTGGCCTCAATGACGGCTGGTCCATCGACAGAAGCGGGGTCTTTGACCTCCAACGTGCTCATTTTCTGTTGTCGTTTCTGATGGGGTAGGTACATAATCGCACTGCTAGGAGGAAGGCATGAAACACGATCCTTATCGTGTCGCGTTAGAACTTCGGGAGCAACTTGCTTCCGAAGAACGTCGGTTGAGCTTCTTCTTTTGGTGCCGGAACGTCCATGGCCGTTGGAATTCCTGGGATCGTCGAATTGACGAGTAAAGTCGAGACGAAGATCAAGGGCGCTTCCAAGGGTGCGTATGCCGCAATAAAGGCGGACTGGCCTTCCGAGCCGAACGTCGAACAAATCCTTGATCGACTACGCCTGTACCGCGAGCTTATCGGGCATAGCGACGAAAAGGAGTTCCTCGGCATCAAGGGGAAAGATAAGGCGAGGGAACTTGATCAGGCGATCTGTTCAGCGATTAGCGGAATTGTGCAGGAGCCGCCGAAGAACGATGCACAACCTCATAAGACCTTCGCGCAGTGGATTCATGCACTTCACGCAAGGCGCGATTATCCATTGGAGCTCTTTACAACAAATTACGACCTTCTGTTCGAGCGAGGCCTAGAAGAATCTAGTGTTCCTTTTTTTGACGGGTTTGTTGGCTCGGTAGAACCCTTCTTTACCCCAGAATGTGTTGAGTCTGAGGAAACGAAGCAGGAGTTGGCTATATATCCTCCTCGCAGTTGGACGCGAATCTGGAAATTACATGGTTCTATCAATTGGCGGCTCAAGACGGGCGTTGAACAGACTGCGAGTCGTATCGCGCGGGTTTCCCTAAATGGCGTCGCGGCAGGTGACGAGCTTGTAATCTTTCCCTCTAGGGAAAAGTATTCAGAATCCCGCAAACTGCCTTTTCTGGCGTTTCAGGATAGACTCCGTAGATTCCTCACAAAGGAGCATGCCCTCTTGGTGATTCTCGGCTACAGTTTTTCGGATCAGCATTTGAATGAGATCATTTTTCAAGGGTTGCGATCCAATCCGCGTTTAGCGGTCACTGCGCTCATGTATGGAGAAACCGATGCGAAGTCGAAACCTTCATCTCGTGTTCTTTCAGACCAGATAGTTAAATATGGGGTCGAGAATAGGAACTTGGCTTTGTATGGGCCCGATAAGGCTTGCATCGGAGGAATAGTGGCTCCTTGGGGCATGCCCAGCAAGCAACACCCAGACTGGTCCTTTTGGAATAAAACGTCGAAGCAGTTCTGTCTTGGCGATTTTAATATGTTTGCCGCATTCGTAGAGACGTTCATCAGTGCCAAGACACAACCTCAAGTCACATCTCAACCGACTGAAGGCATCGCCCGCGAGTCTGGAGCAGACGCCGCAAAGCTAGCCCCGAAGAAGACTAACTGATGAAAACAGAAGTCACGTTTATTGGCATTGTTCGCAAGGTAGTCGGAGCAAGGGCGCTAGTTGAAATATCGGCTGGTCTATCGAGTAATCCTATCATCGAAGGACGTGTATATCGAATTGGCCAAGTCGGATCATTTGTCAGAATTCCCTTGGGTTTCCTGAATCTATACGGGATCGTCTCAATGGTCGGTGCCTCTGAGCTGGTCGACGCCGACAGTATTGAGATGGTGTCTAATCGTGGTCAGCGGTGGCTTGAGGTGCAGCTTGTCGGTGAGGCATATCGAAACGAGGAATTTCAGCGCGGAGTTAGTGTGTTTCCAACACTTGATGATGAGGTTCATGTAGTCACGAGTAACGACTTAGCAATCATCTATTCCACGCGTAAACCTTCGATGATTCAAATTGGTACCCTCGCTGCCTCTGTGAGCCTCCCAGCCTTTGCCGATCTGGATAAAATCGTCACACGCCATGCAGCGATTGTCGGTTCGACCGGGAGCGGTAAGTCGAATGCGGTTGCGGGGCTTTTGAAGGCGATAACAAGCGGCTCGTTTCCGAGTGCTCAGGCCGTAGTTATTGACCCACATGGAGAATACGGAGCTGCTCTTAAGGATTGCGCGCGCGTCCTATCGATTGGAGATCCAAAGAACCCTCTTGTTGTACCGTTCTGGGCCTTATCATTTGACGAGTTAGCGTGGTTCCTCGTGGATCGTCGCACGGCTTCTGAATCTCCTCAAGACATTACACTGCGAGACAGGATCTTTACTGAACGAAAAAAGAACTGCGGCCAGTTGAAATCGGGGGCAATGGCTGCAGTCGATGTCACTCCGGATTCGCCCATTCCGTTTAACCTGAAGCAGCTCTGGTACGACCTATACCTAGAGGAATTTGCCACGCTTGCAGTCAAAGGTGATCGGAATCAAATCGCGTTCAAGAAGGACAACCGGGGTCAAGAACTGAAAGGGAATGTCGAAGGCGTAGTGCCCCCTGAGTTTGAACCACCGGCTCCCGGAGATGTAGCTCCGTACAAGTCAAGGCAGACGCCTCTACTTGCTGGCTTTCTCAACAAGCTTACTGGTCGCTTGCGAGATAGGAACTTTGCGTTTTTACTTGAGCCGGGGAAATACGACGGCGGTACGTACGATTTGGACGCTCTTTTTGGTGAATGGCTCGGTCATGATAAGAATATCACCGTCTTAGACCTAAGCGGTGTGCCCCCTGAGGTCTTGGATCTGGTCGTGGGTGTTGTTACAAGAATTGTGTTTGAAGCGATGTTTTGGGGTAGGGATCTGCCTGGAATCGGAAGGCAACGCCCCATTCTGTTTGTATACGAAGAAGCGCATCTCTATCTCCCAAAAGGAGGAACTGGTCAGTTCGTAGCGGGGTATTCTAGTAAAGCGGTCAGGCGAATCTTTAAGGAGGGAAGAAAGTACGGAGTCGGAGCAGTTGTGGTGAGCCAACGTCCTTCGGAACTCGACGAGACGGTGTTGTCGCAGTGCGGAACATTTATCGCGTTACGCTTATCAAACAGCGATGATCAGGGACGGGTCAAGTCAACAGTTCCCGATTCGTTGGCTGGGCTATTCGAATTAATGCCCGCCTTGAGAACGGGTGAGGCAATAATAATGGGAGAAGCCACACAGATTCCTAGTCGTGTTCGCTTCGCCTTGGTGGAACCGCGCCCCAAGAGTGACGACCCTGAGCCCACGAAACGGTGGAGGGAAAAACGCGTTGCTAAGGCGAACTACGCTGAAGCCGTAACCACGTGGCGACACCAAAGGCAGCTGAAGCAAAAGAAGGGAGGTGAGAAAAATGGAAAGACAGCAGGTTCAATCAAGTAACCTCGCTTCCGTAGGCTACGATTCTTCGACTGCAACGTTGGAAATCGCATTCCTTAACGGAGGAGTTTATCAGTATTACGGTGTTCCTGAGGAAGTGTATCGTGACCTGATGAGTGCGGGATCGCACGGATCGTACTTCGACCAGCATGTTAAGAAGGCTGGCTACTCTTATGCGAAGGTCGGGTGACCTGTACTGTGGGCAGAAACGCCATGTATAGGGTGTTTGGATCGATAAGGCCAATCGCGTTCGCATCGACGTTTGTTATTATTGGGATCGTCAGATTAGCCCAGCAAGAGGAGCAAGAGCATGTTGCTTTACCGATTCACAGACCTAGCGGGATTGATTGATCTTGTGGTAAACCGGCGGATGTATTTACGCCAGGTAATGGCGTGGGAGGATCCATATGAAACGAACACCGTCACACATCTAGTGCAGGATATTTTTAAGAGAAACGCTTACCACGCCACGCCTAAATCGGGTGAGGTTGCCGTATTGCGTGTGAAGCTGCTGGCTGCCATCGTCGAACACGCTGCGCGCTCCGTTTACGCGCAGAGTTGGAGCGTGTTACCAGAATCCGATGCGTTGTGGCGCATCTACTCTCCAGACAAAAGGGGAACTCGCCTCGCCGTCCAGCACAGAATCCTTTTGGCTTCAATGGAAGCAGCGCTGCCGAATGTCAACTGTTTCAGAGTGGAGTATTGTTCGCCGAACAAGGCTCATACGCATGCCATCCGCCGATATCAGGAGGGGGGTTATCAGCTCTTTCTAACTGAATGCTGCCGCTACAAGCGTTCAGAATTCGAACACGAGCGAGAGTACCGCTTTTGCTTTGTAGAAAGCGCAAAAGGAGAAAGTGGTGTTAATCCTGATGATGCCAGGTCGCTCCGGCAGGCAATCGAAAGGCACCAACGCAAGGCGAAACACAGCCCATCTACGCGAGAGTATTCATTCGACCCGGCAAAGGTCGAGCACGTGACATTCGATCCGAGGCTGGATGCGATCAAGGAGCAATGGTACGTGGATGCGGTAAGGAAGCTCTGCCAAATGGGTGGAATACACGAAACTAAACTCAACCAGTCCAATCTCTACCGTATACCAACCAATGCTTAGCAAACAGTCAGATGATGGCTAATTTAGAAGCCGTATTTGTTCTTTCTCAGTTCAAACGCTTCCCGGCCGCCTTCCATTACCGTCGTAATCGTTTCTCGAACTGGTGAACAATCAATCGAGCCCACTGGATCGATCTTTCCGCGAGTATTATCGCTCGGATCACGATAAGCGAAGCAAGCGACGAGTTCCGCGTCCCCGTTGACAACGATGTTGGCATTGTGACTGACAAAGAGGAGTTGCCTATTATGCTTTGTTTCCGAAATCCGCGCAGAGAGTACATGAATCTGCTCGTTATCTAGGTCTTCTTCAGGTTGATCTATCAACAAGGGTGCGCCCGATTGGGCAAGGAGCGTGCGAAGCAGACACGTCGCCTGTTGTCCAGGTGAAGCGGTATTGAAGGGGATATAATTGTCCGTCCCATCTGCCTTTTTTCCCATTCGGAAGGAAAACTCGATTTGATCGCCGATATTGAAAAAACGAATCTGTTCTAATTCATCCTGTGTGACCCCGTTACGGAATGAATCAAGATTGGCGGTCGTGAAATCAGCGCCTGTGAGGAGGGGCGTTGGTGGCAACGCGGGAACTCCCTTGCTACTCAAAAGCAAATCTAACTCAGCCATGACCTCTCTCCACTTCTCAAGCGGGTGTGGAGCATTACCCACGGTAACGGCTAAAGCCGCAACTTTTTGATCGCCGCCTCGCACGTTTCTACCTAGCACAAGATTGTTTAGAGCCTTGCGAACTGACCGGTCGTTGCCACAAAAGCGAAGCTCAGGCTTAAACTCATACTGTGCCTGTTCGCTGATGGTGTTACACTGTTCCCGCAGGATATTAGCGCGTTCGGTCACTGCGACCAAAAGAGCTTGCCATGGTGCGTCTGCTACCTGATCAAGTGCTGCTTTGAGAGAATTCCGCTCGGCTTCGAGGATCGTCTGCTTGCTTTCGAGTTCACTGATTTGCTTGTTGAGGTTCTGCATCTCCTCTAACTGCTTTTGGTTCTTCGCGCTGGCTTTGATGCAATCGTCATACTCTTGTTTGTGGTCGGTGTATGCCTTTTGAAGTTGTTCCAAAAGGTCACGAGTTTTCTTGTCGAGCCAATCGCCAGAATTGGCTTCCTGGATCAGGGCGTCTATTTGGTCCAAAACCTTCTTCATGTAGGCATTGGCGGACGCGGAAATGGTTTCAACCTGTGTTGAATTCGGCAAATGTGCGGACGGACCAGCCACACCTAGCGCCATTACCTGATTACGCGCCTGCAATAAGAGGTCGGCAACCTTGCCTGGGAGTTCCGCTGAGCGCGTCACGAACTGGTCCTGCTGACTCAGCAACTCGTGTGACGAAATAATCGTTTGTTGTTTTGGCGAAAGCTGTTGAAGTTGGTTCTGGAGCGCTTGAATCTGCTCTTTTTTGCCCTTGATCGAGGTGGTCGTGTCGGCCAATTGCATATCAAGATTCGCTAGGCGCAATTCTCTAGTGCGTTGTTCTTTGACTTGCGGAAGAATGGTATTCTCAATTCGGCCCTCGACCTGAGCGAGCGGTTCCTTGATGGGATCTGTTATGAGACGGTTGATTTCATCCGGCAAAGTGCCGACGCAACTCAGTTGTTTCTGGGCGTAAGAAACGACGGGAAACTCCCTGCGGATTTGAGCCTGAGACATTTGCTGAACGGTGCCGTTTGGATCAATAACCGCAACAGTGTCATCCTGAGCCGTGATCGTTCTTTCAATTCGATAGATCACCTCGTTCTTCTTGTAAAACACAGTCACTTTTGCAGCGGAAGGCTTGAGCGTATTGTCCACCAAAGCTTTTCTGCGTTTTTGGAAGTTTGGAAGTTCGACCAAATCTGAAACGACACCTGGATCATCGCACAATGCCCAACGAATATACTCAAGTAAAGAAGATTTGCCGGTACCACGCCCGCCAATGAACGCATTGAACTGCGGGTTGAGACCAAGCTCTATCGGACCCAAGAACTGGCTATCACTCACTGTTACCCCAATGATTTGGAAAAGTGGGTAGACAGGTTCCGTGTGACTGATGCGCGATTGCTTTGCCAAACAGGCTTGGCGGAGCGCCTCAGCCGAAGGCACGGCCCATTTCACCCACGTTGGCCATGTGCCCAAATCAGTGAAATCCGCAACTGTTTGGCCGTTCACCATTTTTTCAGTTGCACCACGACAATCAGAAGTCTGAAAGACGCCCAAAGCGCGGGTGCCCCATTGTGACACTTTCCCTTCGAGACGCGCTTGGTTGCCAAGCTCAAGGTCTGCGTAAAAACATCCTTCGATGTATCCGCCTACGCATGGCATCGAAACAAAGTGCGGATGAAAACCATCTCTGAGAATCGACTTGTATCCACCCTTCTTTACGTTGGGCAGGAGAATGAACCTTCCTTCAAAGAACTCGAATTTGTTTGGATTTGTTTCTTCAGGATTGACTCGTATCGAATTAAGCGCCTTCGTTATTTCGCCAAGAGTGAGGTCAGGATGCAATGGTTGGGTTTGGGTCGTCTTCGGGTTAGTAGATGGCGTTGGAATTACGCGAAGGACACCCCAAACATGGCTTAGCATGTCTTCCGACAAACTAGGATCAAAGATCAGCAAGGCCTGGCAAGAAGGCGTTGCCAAAGTCAATTCAACACCCGCAAACACGACCAAACGCTCGTCGATCGGATACACTGTACCATTTGGTTGCGTTTCCGCTTCGGCAGCGTGTCGAACAAACTTCCACAGGCACAAGTCGTGGTGGTCGGTGACCCCGATAGCCTGAATCCCTTTGCGCCGACAATCGGCAACAAGTGCTGCCGCGAATGGCACTCTGTCGTTGACGGGATCTCCAAACACGCCAGCCCAAGCCGCATCTCGTAAGGAGTGGACTTGAAAATCGCATTTATGGAAATGTGCACCTTTGTCTTTTAGCATACGAATTAAGCAATGAGTCCTAGTCCCGGCAAGCGGACTTCACGCATTCTCCTATAGTAGAGACAGGCTAACGCAATGAACCTAAAAGTAGTTTTCAGTGTATCACCCATGTCCGCAATTTGCCATATCATTTCGTAGATCACGGCATTCCCCTGGGGGAGGAATCCGGCAGGGGGCAGGGGGGCGGGGCACGCCCCTCGCACGCACATGCACGAAAAAAGTCTCCGCCGTGGCGGGGCCTTTCCGGAAGCGATTACTTCGCTTCTGCGGGGACACCGCGTCTGCGGCTCTTCCCCTTGCGGATCACCTGCACGCCTTTCTGGCCTGCGGTGATTCCGTTGCGGTATGCAATCGCGTCGGGGTCCGTGATCGGCGTGTAGAGGGATGCGTATTTCACATCCTGTACGTATTGGACTTCGATCGGCCTGCCATCGGGTGCCTGTCCAAAAGCACACATCATCATCTTACCGTTTTGAACTTTCAGGCACATGGCTTTTGTGCCTTCCGAATTCGTGTAGAAACGGCCAGGTTCCAATGGCTTAGCGTCAGGCATGGCTAGTATTAACGAACTTTTGACGTAACCCACGCCCAAGGGACGCCTGCGACGAAAATGACGTACTCGGCTTTCACATGACATGCTTCAAGAGCTTTCACCACGGCTTGTCGAATTCCCTCTCTCAAAGAGGTCACATCTGTTTCTTTATTGGGAAATTCTCCGCAATAAATATTCTCGGGCAATGTTGCCGTCGTGCCGTTTTCGTCCGTGATCGTTTTTAGTAGCCCGATCTCTTCTAACGCCTCAGTAACGCATTTGTAATCGTCAGACTTCGCAAAATTCAAATCGAAGGTCACGATAACAATACTAGGAGGTCTGAGTGCCTTGATGATCATTTGATATCTCCATTTCGCAATGGTCTACATTCTGATTCTCGAACGCAACATCAAGCGTATTTCTGCGAACTGAAATGGTCAACATATTTGCCAGCAGCCCGCAATCGTGTCTGAGCGGCTCGTAAAATACAGGGTTTCCGTACAACGCCTGCGGTGACGCAGGCGTAACCCGTTTTTCTTGGCGCGGCGTAACGCAGGTGGTCGGCCTGGCACAGCGGGCGGTACTTGTCGTTTAGCAGCGACTGGCGCAGACAGGACGCACTAGCTGCGTAGCCGCGTCTCGGGTGGGGGAAAAGTGTGCCAGAGGAAAACTGGGGCGGTAGCCACTCCTGGGTTCCTTTGGTCGCAGCGTATAGCGCTGGTGGTCGCGCTCGGATACCATGAGCACAGGTCCCCATCTGTACGGGAGATTGCTCGGGCACTTGGATTTTTCTCGTCCTGATCAGGAATGCGGGAGCTGGATCAGTTGATAGAGAGGGGACTGGCATATCGAAATGGGGCAGGGATACTGCAGCCAAAAGAAGGCGTGCGGGAGAGTGCCAGCCAAGATTAAAAATCTGTGATCCAGTGAGGTAGCACGGGGTTGGCAAAACCCTATGAGCAGGATAAGATTTAGTCAAATGACAAATCCTGAAAGCAGAACCGTCACAACTGCTGCCGACAACATAACCGTGAATGAGAAACCCTTTCGCATTTTGTCATTGGATGGCGGTGGGGCGAAGGGATTTTACACACTCGGTATTCTAGACGAAATGGAGAAGAACATCCGGCAGCCGTTACACGCCTGCTTTGATCTTATCTTCGGTACGAGCACGGGGGCGATTATCGCTGCACTCTTGGCGCGAGGCGACACGGTTGAAAATGTGCTCGCACTATATCGGGAACACGTCCCGACTATTATGAAGCCGAACAGGCCGCGAGTCCGGACGGAAGCGTTACGTAAACTAGGGAAGACCATATTTCAAGAGACTACGGTCGATAGTTTCAAAACGGGTATCGGTATTGTCACGACAAACTGGAAAGACGAACGCCCGATGATCTTCAAGGCGTCGGTTACACAGGCACATGGGTCAGTCGGATCATTCGTTCCGTTTTTTGGATGCAGTGTTGCAGATGCAGTCATTGCGTCATGCTCAGCATATCCGTTCTTCCAACCACATATGGTGACAAAGAGTAATGGGGATATTGTTGAACTCGGTGACGGTGGATTCTGTGCGAATAATCCGACTCTCTACGCTATCGCCGATGCCACGGAGGCATTGAAGCAGGAACCGCGCAATCTGCGGGTAGTGAGTTTGGGTGTCGGATCGTATCCCGAACCTCCGCTATGGAAGAGAGTGGGCCATCTCAAGGGTGGTTGGGCTCTTGCGAAGCACGGATTTAGCGCCAACTTTCTTCAAAAGATTCTAGGAACAAACACGTGCTCAATGGAGATCTTGCGTGGCGTGTTGTTCAAGAATGTAAAAACGATCCGAATCAGTGAGACGTTTGCGGAGCCAACAATGGCCACCGACCTACTGGAACACGACCTGACGAAGCTGAATCGTCTTGTCCAGAAGGGGCGATTTTCGTTCGCTCCGCACGAAGCAAAGCTCAAAGAATATTTGACTCAACCATAATGTCTATTCCCGAATCACAACTGGATACATGGTCGCGGCAAGGCTCCATCACGCAGTCCGCAGAAACGTATGCAACAATCAAGCGCGCCCTGGAGAATCCGAATGCAGTGTATGACAGTCGAAACTTCAAAGTGTTTCTTCAGGGATCGTACGGAAATGATACAAACATTTATGCCGAAAGTGACGTCGATGTGGTGATTCGTTACGACGGAGCGTTTTTTCATGATGTCGACAAACTTCCCCCTGATCAACAAACTGCCTTCCATGCCGCCTATTCAAAAGGAACGTATCCGTATAACACCTTCCGGAGCCACGTCGATGCTGCTCTCAAAGCAGCGTTTGGGGATTCAGTAAAGCCCGGCAAAAAAGCTATAAAAGTCACTGCAAATAATTTGCGTCGAAACGCTGATGTTGTTGTCGCCTTTGAATATCGTCGCTACTATAAATTTAATGGACTATATGACGAACGGTACGATACAGGTATTTGCTTTCATACCCGGGACACGGATGTGCTTATCGCTAATTATCCGAAACAACATTCTGAGAATGTTACTGCTAAGCACGGTGCAACAAACAACAAATTCAAGCCAGTTGTTCGCATCTTCAAGAATATGCGTAGTAAACTTGTAGATGATGGCATCATTGAAAACGGTGCCGCACCCTCATACTACATTGAAGGGCTGCTTTACAATGTCCCTAACGACAGATTTGTTGGGACCTACAGTGAAGTGGTGTTTAAGATCCTGAAATGGCTTCAAGAGACGACTGACAGAACCAAGTTTCTGTGTGCAAATGAACAGTACTATTTGTTGCGAGACAACAGTCAGGTGTGCTGGCCGATTGCTAACGGAGAGAAGTTTATAGATGCGGCGATCCAGCTCTGGAACAAATGGTGAACTAAACACGGCTTACGTTCCAAACCAGCGCTGGAATCAGGGCGTTCTTAGGAGTAGAATGTGATTCATGTCAGATATAAACAAAGGATGGCCAAGAAATGAATCCACAGGTCCTCTGGGCGGTTTTTCAACGGGCCCCGGCGGAGGACTTTCCACTGGGCCAGGGGGAGGAGCCTCAACAGGTCCCGGCGGCGGACTATCTACTGGACCAGGTGGTGGTTTATCAACGGGCCCCGGTGGAGGATTGTCTACAGGACCAGGGGGAGGACTATCAACGGGTCCCGAAGGTGGTTTATCAACAGGTCCGGGAGGTGGCATGTCAACAGGGCCGGGAGGCGGATTGTCTACTGGTCCTGGAGGCGGACTGTCTACCGGGCCGACACCCTACTACAGTAATATCCCGCCGCGAGAAGTCTACCTGAAGTACTTGAAAGCGCACGGATACCAATGGGCGTATGAAATACTTAAAATGGCGTGGCGACTGGACATTTAAGGTGAGTTTCATTCCCGGCAACTGCACCCTCCCTTGCTACAAAACCCAACACTCCTCACTGGTCACATGAACAACCGTTAACCTCTAGAGAACATATGGCAGCACGTTTTCTTACATCAACTCCGAATAAACTGTTATCGACCTTCAAAAAAGCGATCGACGACGGTCACGTGGACACTTGGAGCTACGATAGTGACGGTGATTTTACACACACGCCGTCCCAGTGGAATCGCCAGGCATGGATGCGACCTTCCATCGTCGAGGGAGATCGACTTGTATTCAACATAATCCGACCAAAGAACTCCTCGGTCTCAATGGAGGTCTACGGCGTGTATCATGGCCGCCTGATCGAATCGTTGATAATTCACTGTAGCGGATTGTTTACGGACGCGCGAGCCACTCCAACTCCAGTCGACGGCGATTTAGTGTAAGCGGATAGATCGTATCCGACTGAGCAAGCACATGGGTGAGTTTGGTTCCTGAGCGGGCGGCCCAGGCGAGGATGGCAATGCTGAGATCGCCCGACACTACCGCGTGCGGCTGCTGGGGTGGAGTGATTGGGGTTCTGGGCGAAATAATCTCGACATCTTTGTTAGACTCGTATTTCTGTCTGTCGCATGCCCTTTGAAATCCAGCGAAAGGCGGAGGAGCTCAGAGACAAGTCCCAGTGGATGGGGCTCGGAGTCTTGGGGGCCGTGTGTCTGCTAGTCATCGGCGTGTACGCGTGCCTCGCGCGGTCGGACGAGTGGGAGTCATTGAGCCCAAACGCCGTCAACAGTGACTACAATTTACTGGTGCAGGGTTTCCGCGCCGGCCAACTCAGTCTGAAAAAAGAGGTGCCGCCCGGATTCACGCGACTCTCCGATCCGTACGATCACACCGCTAATAGTCACTACCGGCTTGGGCCCGACCATTTGAATGACCTGAGTTATTGCAAGAGGCGGCTCTATTTGTATTTCGGGATCACACCTGCCTTGATTCTATTCTGGCCGTTTGTCGCACTCACCGGCCACTACCTTTCTCACCGACTGGCCGTGTTGGTATTTTGCACCATCGGCTTTCTAGCCAGCGTGGGTGTGCTGTATGCGACGTGGAGGCGATACTTTTCCGACGTGAGCGTGGGGGTGGTGGCGGCTGGCGCGCTGGCACTCGGCTTCGCGACGGTCGTGCCGGTGATGCTGCCGCATTCCGCTTATAACGAAGTGGCGATCAGTTGCGGGTACATGCTGACGATGCTCGCGCTGGGGGCGATCTGGGGCGCGTTGCACAAGACGGAGCGACAGTGTTGGTGGCTGGCGGCGGCAAGCGCGGCGTATGGGCTGGCGGTGGGAGCGCGGCCCTCGTTGCTGTTCGGCGCGGTAATCCTACTGGTGCCGGTGGCCCAAGCGTGGCGTGAGCGACGGCGGATTGGGGCTCGGCTACTAGCGGCGACGGGGCCGATCATACTCATCGGGTTGGGGCTGGCGCTGTACAATGCCGGGCGATTCGATAGTCCGTTCGAATTCGGGCAGCACTACCAACTGGCCCTCGTCCGACCGATTGGACGACAATTCTTCCGCTTGCGTTACTGCTTGTTCAATTTCCGGGTCTATTTTCTCGAGCCTGCGCGTTGGAGCAGTCATTTCCCCTTCGTGCAGGACATCGTGGTGCCACCCTTGCCGTCGGGTTTTGGTCTGGTTGAGACTCCCTTCGGTATCCTCACGAATATTCCGGTGGTGTGGCTGGCGCTGGTCGTGCCGCTGGCGTGGCGGAATCGGTCGGGGCGGGAGGCATCAACCTTGCGCTGGTTTGCGACAGCCACGGCCCTACTTTTTGGAATCTGCGCGTTGACCATTAGCCTCTTCTGGAGCGCGGTCATCCGCTACGAGGTGGACTTCGCGCCTGCACTCGTGCTGTTGGCGGTGGTTGGGGTGCTCGGATTGGAGCGCGTGCTGGCTGGTCAGACGGTTGGGCGGCGTGTGGCGCGCTGGGGCTGGGGTGCGCTCTTGAGTTTCTCGGTGGCGTTTAATCTACTGGCAAGTGCTCATTCCTACGCATACAGGCAGTGGGTGCTTGGGTTCGCACTGGACCGAATGGGGTGCGTGCCGGAATCGATTGCGCACTACGAGCAGGCGCTACGGATTAGTCCCGACTTTCCCGTGGCAAAGAACAATCTCGCGTGGTTGCTGGCGACGCGTCCGCCGACGGAAAGTGGCAACGCTGTTCGGGCGGTGGCGCTGGCCGAGCAGGCGTGCAAGCTTACGGATAATCGAGTGGCTGCGTATCTGGACACATTGGCCGCCGCGTATGCCGCTGCTGGGCGATTCAACGATGCTGTCGCCACGGCACAGACGGCCATTCCATTGGCTGATTCCACCGGGCAAACACAGTTGGTCAGCAGGATCAAGATGCGGTTGGAACTCTACCGGGCGAACCGCGCTTATTACGAGCCTAAAATGTGACAGGTTTCCGCAACCCAAGAGAGAGGAATCCGTCATGGGAGTCTGGAAGCGATGCTCACGGCCCCAGTGACGGCCCGCTCTATGAGAGAACATTCTCACCGGAATTCTTCGGGGAGCATGGACGGGGAGCACCGGTCGCATAGCTACGTGACAAGGGCGAGTCGGTGTCCGGGCGGAGGCGTAGCAGTAGGGGTAAGGGGAAGAAGGGAGTCCAGCGCGTGAAGCACGGGGCGAACATGCGAGACCTGGCCGACCACCTAGCGGGTCGGCGGCCTCCGCCTTTAGTCGTGCGGGTAGGGCGGCAGTTGTGGCGACGTGTGTTCTTCTAGGATGAAATGGAATCCTCCCGTATGAAACCGCTTTGGCGGCTCCGCCGTGGTTTCAAGGAGCAACTGGACGCCGCGCCGGTGGAGAAGCGGGTAGGGCCCCGGCAGCGTTGACGGGAGTTGACCAGTTGCTGCGCACAAATTTTGACATCCACCTTCCACTTCGCATAGCACGGCAGCGACCCGGATTGTCGGGTTTCGCGGCTCAATACCTCGCCCTCATCTGGCCCCATCATCGCTTCGTGGCGGGCTTTGCGACCCGTCCCGCATGATTCGGGATGATTGGCTGCATCTTTCCTGTATGACTTTTTCCATTTCACTGCTTTCTACCAGTTATCTGGGCATCTGTACGGCTGACGTGCCATCTCTGGGTAGGTAATGCCTCACCGTGAAGAATTAGACGCGTTGCGTCAGCCGCATACGTTCTTACGTCGTACCTCCTGCAATTCGACGGCGCCAGACGATGGCTCCAAACCGACAAAAAACCGCGCAGCCAGCCCTAATAAGCAGAACCCCAGCGTGACGCTTCGAGACTGATAACAGAAATCAACGGTGGAAACTCCTTCAGGGCGGTGGCGCCGCGTAGGGCGTCGTTCGCCCGGAGAATCGGCACGGATTGGCCGTTTCGGTGCGCCCGCCATCCGTTGTCCCAGAGGTCGGCGGGGCACGGGGGGGCGGGGTGTTTCCATGTGGAGGGAGACTGTGACCCGCGTGGGAATCTCGGAGACAATCTCGGCGTGGCCGCGACAGGATTCCGGCAGGTCAACCGGTGTCTCGACGTAGGCCACGTCGCGCGGATCGAATTGCGGCGCGGTCAGTTTGTTTGAGCCGGTCGTGGTCGGTGGCCACAGTTTCCACCCGACGTGGAACAAACGCGCACGGCGAAGCTTCGCGGTTGGCGAGAACCCAGTAGTCGAAGTCTTGAAAGGTCGGGTGAATCGACGCGGGGGGAGAACCCGAAAGATGACATACCGTACATCCAGCATGTCTCGCACCGGGGAAAGACGGACGTTATCCGGCGGGGAGACCGTCGCGCGAGGTAGAAACCACTTGGTCATTCCGTAAGGAATGCGAGGGAAGCGTGGGTCGGCTGCGCTCGCCATCAGATCCATCAAACGCGCTGGGTCGACGCCATCGTATCCCTGGATATCGCATAAGTTGTGTGTTTGCGCCAGTTGGGCGGGTAGGCAATCAAAACCGACGATCCGTCCTGTCGGTTCCTTG
>CAVQMY010000028.1:0-24515 GCA_963713705.1 uncultured Verrucomicrobiae bacterium | reverse complement strand
CATCGCCGGCGTTCCCGACAAACCCGGCATCGCCGCGAAGGTATTCAAGACCATCGCCGACGCGAACATCAACATCGACGTCATTGTCCAAAACGTCAGCGAAAAGGGGTTCACGGACATCTCGTTCACGGTCGGATCCACCGAAGCGGCGAAATCGACCAAAGTTCTGCAACCGGTCGTCAAGGAAATCGGCGCACGCGAGGCCACGTCCACAGCGGAGATCGCCAAACTTTCCGTCGTCGGGATTGGTATGCGCTCGCACCCCGGCGTCGCAGCAAAGATGTTCGAGACGCTGGCCGCCAACAGCGTCAACATCGACATGATTTCCACCAGCGAGATCAAAATCTCGGTGATTATCGCCCTGAAAGACGCCGACAAGGCCGCCCGGGCCATCCACGATGCGTTTGAGTTGAGCAAATGACCGTATGCTCCCCTTTCCAAGCGTCGGCTTGGGGAAAAGGGCTCGCGCGACGGCGGTTGACAGGGTCGCACGCATTCCCATACGATTAGCGGCGTTTCGACGTCGTTCTGAACCATATAACTGGAGGTGGATGATGCGCCGCCGTCAAGTCGTCTGGTTGATTCTCTGCGTTCTTATTGCCAGTTTCGCGAGTCGTCCGGTCGCCGCGAGAGACCTGAAATTTGGGTTTACGCCCGTGCTCGGGCAGGAAGCCGAGCGGGCGGAATTCGAGCCGCTGACAGCCTACCTTTCCGACGCCATCGGGCAGAAGGTCGTCCTGTATGTCGCCAAGAATTACGGGGAACTACGCACGCAGATGGAGGCCGGCGAAGTGGACATCGGAAGCGTCTCGCCGTTCGCCTACGTAGACGCCGTTCGCGGGGGGAAGATTCGGATCATCGCGCAGTCGGTGATCGACGGCTCTGCAACGTACCGCGGCATCATTGTGGCTCGGAAGGATAGCGGGCTGAAATCTTTGGCCGAACTGCAAGGCAAACGGTTTGCTTTCGTCGACCCGAAATCGGCTTCCGGTTACGTCTACCCGCGCGCCATGCTCGTCGAAAAAGGCATCAACCCGGACACCTTCTTCAACGAAACCATTTTCGCGGGCGACCACAAAAAGGGCATTGCCGCCGTCCTAGACGGCCGGGTCGATGCGGGCGCCACCTACGACAACGCTCTCGGAATCGCCAAGGCCAGCGGAATGCCGTCGGACAATCTCGTGATTATTGCCAGCACTGACCCAATTCCTCACGACGCCATCGTGGTGCGGGTCGGATTGGACGGGGCGCTGTCGAAGAAAATTCAAACCGCGCTGGTGAACCTGGATAAGACCGAGGTTGGCCGACGGGTCATCGCCAACAGCAAGAAGAAGCTCTCCGGCCACGTAATCGCCGTCGACAGCACGTTTGACGTCGTCCGTCGCACCGCCAAAATCGCGGGGATGTAACCAATGCGCCTCAGCCTCTTAGCAGCGGTTTCCAACCGCGACGCGTTTGAATAGGAGCTGGTACGAGTCTCGGGCTCCGGCCCGTCTGGATGAGTGATATTAGAGATGAATTTTGGAGAAGCTTCGTGCTGCAGCGGAAGAGTGGCGAGCAACTTATGGAAATTGCGGGCGAAGAATCGGCGGAGGGAGCGTTCCACCCTGCATCCGGTTTGCTAAGAACCGTGGTCGCGCCATACGACGCCAAGTGCACAGTTGACGGGCGGGACAGTTGGTTTTAGTCTTTCCTCTGCCATGAGCAGGCGAATCCAGATCTACGACACGACGTTGCGCGATGGCGCGCAGGGTGAAGGCATCTCGTTTTCGAGCGCGGACAAGATTCGCATTGCCGAGCGGCTCGACGTCTTTGGAATCGACTACATCGAGGGCGGCTGGCCCGGCTCCAATCCCAAGGACATGGATTTTTTCACCGAGGCGGCCACGCGCAAATTCAAGCACGCGAAGGTTGCGGCCTTCGGGAGCACGCGCCGCGCGAATACGAAGTGCAAGGATGACCCGCAGATCGATATGCTCGTCAAGGCGAACACGCCGGTGGTGACGATTGTCGGCAAAACGTGGTCGCTGCACGTTGCGGAAGTCATTCGGACCACACCGGAGGAAAACCTGGCGATGATCGGTGACTCCGTGCGGTACTTCAAGGAGCACGGCAAAGAAGTCATCTATGACGCCGAGCATTTCTTTGACGGATACAAGGACGATCCGCGGTACGCTCTCGCGACGCTCAAGGCCGCGCAGGATTCCGGCGTGGACATTGTCGTGCTGTGCGACACCAACGGCGGCACGATGCCGGGCGAGGTGGCCCGCGTCACGGCGGAAATCGTCAAGCAGATGAAATGCGCCGTCGGCATCCATACGCATAACGATTCCGGCGTGGGCGTCGCGAACGCACTGGCGGCGATTGAGGCCGGCGCGATCCAGGTCCAGGGAACCATCAACGGATACGGCGAGCGCACGGGCAATTGCAACATGACCACTGTGATCCCCTGTCTCGTGTTGAAGATGGGCTACGACTGTATCTCGAAGGACAACATCCGCAAACTTCGCGATCTGTCGATGTTCGTCGATGACCTGGCCAACGTGCGCCACGATATCCGCCAGCCGTTCGTGGGCGCCACGGCGTTCGCGCACAAGGGCGGGATCCACGTCAATGCCATCGAAAAGATTGCGCGCAGTTACGAGCACATCGAGCCCGAGACCGTGGGCAACCACCGCCGCGTGCTGGTGAGCGAACTCAGCGGCCGCAGCAACATCCTGATGAAGGCGCACGAACTGGGCATGGACCTGAGCAAGGACACGCCCGAGGTGCGTGACATCCTGCAGCAGCTCAAGCAACTCGAAAATGCGGGCTATGAATACGAAGCGGCCGACGCCAGCTTCCACATCCTCGTGCAGAAGCTGCTCAAGCAGCACACCCCGTTTTTCAAACTGCATGGGTATCGCGTCATCATGGACAAGCACGGCGACGACGGCCGGGAAACTGTCGAGGCCAGCGTGAAACTCGAGGTCGACGGAAGCCCGTACCACACCGTGGCCGAGGGCGACGGCCCGATCAACGCGCTGGACAACGCCCTGCGCGCCGCGTTGACAAGTTTCTACCCGTCCATCGCGACGGTGCAACTGATCGATTACAAGGTGCGTATCCTCGACAGCGGGAGCGGCACGGCCGCCAAAACGCGCGTCATTATTGAGAGTACCGACGGCAAAGACACCTGGGGCACCGTCGGCGTACACGACAACATCATCGAGGCCAGTTGGGAAGCGCTCGTGGACTCGGTCGAGTACAAACTCTTCAAAGATGAAAGGCGAAAGTGACCTTGCTCCCTCAGGAGAGCGAGGTCATCCTGAGCAAAGTGAAAGATCTCCTCATATGGACTCGCGGGCCATCCTCGACCACGTTTTCGCCAGTCCGAAGGACAACGGCGTGCTGAAGCTGATTGTGCTTCGGTTGTCGAATGAGCAGCGACGAACGCCGTCCCAAGTAATCCTCAGCGCGGCCAACGGTGTCGAGGGCGACCGCTGGAAACTCAAGCCGAATCCAAACCCGCTCGCGCAGATTTCCTTAATGAACGCGCGATTCCTCGAAGCTATCGCCGGTGACGCGGAACGCATGAATCTGGCCGGTGACAATTTGATCGTGGACCTCGACTTACATGAGAGCAATCTTCCTGCGGGCACCCGGTTGCGCGTCGGCCCGGCGTTGATTGAGGTTACCGACCACCCTCACACGGCGTGCGTCAAATTCGAACGCCGCTACGGCAAGAGCATGCGCGATCTTGCGGATACTCCCGAAGGCCTCGCGCTCCGGCTCCGCGGCCTGTTCGCTCGCGTCATCCACGAAGGGGAGGTTCGCCTTGGAGACGTCATTTCCAAAGAGCCGTCCCACGCTTGAAACCGAACGGCTGGTCCTGCGCCCGTTCGATGTGAGTGACGCGCCTCGCGTGCAACTCCTCGCGGGTGACCGCGCCGTTGCAGCGACGACCAAGAACATCCCCCACCCCTACGAAGACGGCATGGCCGAGACGTGGATCGGCGCGCACCAAGACCGCTTCGAAAAAGGTCAGGAGATTGTATTCGCGATCGCGCGGAAGGACGGCGGCGAACTCATCGGAGCCATCGGTTTGACCCTCAACCTCGCCCAAGAAAATGCCGAGCTGGGTTATTGGATCGGCAAACCGTATTGGGGCTGCGGCTACTGCACGGAAGCGGGACACGCCGTGCTACGTTACGCCTTTGGCGAACTCCATCTCCACCGCGTCCATGCGCATCACTTCAGCCACAATCCCGCCTCTGGTCGGGTTATGCAAAAACTGGGAATGCGCCACGAGGGTCGACTACGCCAACACGTCAAGAAGTGGGACGAGTTCTTCGACGTGGAAGCCTACGGAATCATGCGTTCTGAGTTGGCAGAACCAACATCTCATTGACAACGTTACGTCGTGTCCGCGAGCAGAGCGGCCAATTACATTCCGCCCGATTGTTGCAACATGCGGCGGAGTTCGGTGCTGAACTCTTGCATGTCCACCTGGGTCGGCTTTCCGGTGCCGAGTTCCGGTTCGAGTCCCAACCGTCCCATTTCATCGAGGAACCAATGCGCCTTCGCGCCCGATGAAAACCTCGCGTACCCGCTCAGCATGGACCCCGCTGCGGGCATCTGATCGACGCTGATCGAAAGCCGGCCTCCCACAGCTGGTTCCTTGGCCGACGGCGAGACCAAATCCTTCGGTGCGGCTTTCGCTCCCGTGCTGGCCGCGCTACTGGCCGTCGGTATCACCACTTTGGGCACTTCTTTCTCGGGCAACTTTGCGTCGGGCATCTCCGACAACAACAACCGCAGATCCATGTACGTAATCGGGTCGTTTTTCTCTTTGTGCAGGTAATCTTGAATCTGCGACAGCGTCTGGCCGTTAGCCAGCAATTGTCCCACAATCGACTTGCGTTCCTCGTTCGTCATGACTGCCGCAGGATACACGCTCGCTTTGGCGTGCGCAAGCGTCCCCGTGTTCCAGACCGCAGGGCAAGCCACGTTGGCCCGAAGATTTTCAGGGCTTGCCAATCCGTCCAAGTGTTCGCATAGTTTTCCGCCGTATGGGCACTGCACCGATTGAAATTCCGAAGGCCTACGAGCCGAAGCTGGTGGAGGACAAGTGGTACGCCGAATGGCTGGCGAAGGGGTACTTCACAGCCAACGCCGCGTCCACCAAGCCCGCCTACTGTATCGTCATGCCGCCGCCAAACGTGACGGGCATCCTGACGATGGGACACGTCTTGGGCGATACCATCCAGGACATCCTCTGCCGACGCAAACGGATGCAAGGCCATGAAGTGCTTTGGTTGCCGGGCACCGACCACGCCGGGCATCGCCACGCAGATCGTAGTCGAGAAGACGCTGCGCAAACAGGGTGTCATGAAACACCGCGATGACCTCGGTCGCGAGAAGTTCCTCGAAAAGGTCTGGGAGTGGAAGGACAAGCATGGCGGCATCATCATCCAGCAGCTTAAGAAGCTCGGATGCTCGTGTGATTTCACGCGCGAACGCTTCACGATGGACGAGGCCTATTCGCGATGCGTTCTCCAGGTCTTCGTTGATCTCTACAAGAAGGGGCTGATTTACCGCGGGAAACGCATGGTGAATTGGGATCCCGCGGGTCGCACCGCGTTGTCCGATGAAGAAGTCGTGATGACCGAGACGCAAGGCCATTTGTGGCATTTCAGGTATCCACTCGTTGGTTCCAAGGATTTCGTCGTCGTCGCCACCACCCGCCCCGAAACAATGCTGGGTGATGAAGCGGTCGCGGTCAATCCAACCGATGCGCGCTACACGAATCTTGTTGGCCACAAAGTTTTGCTGCCATTGCGAAACAAGCAGATTCCGGTCATCGCCGATGAGGCGGTCGATCCGAAGTTCGGCACGGGTTGCGTCAAAGTCACGCCGGCGCATGATCTGGCCGATTACGAGATGGCCTTGCGCCATAAACTGCCGTTCACGGTCGTCATCGCGCCCGACGGCAAAATGACCGAGGAAGCCGGTGAAGATTTCGAAGACCTTGACCGATTCGAGTGCCGCGAAGCCGTGGTCGAGCAACTCAAAGAGCAAGGGCTGTTGCTCAAGGTCGAAGATTACACGCACAACGTCGGTTACAGCCAGCGCACGAATGTGCCGATTGAGCCGTATTTGAGCGAACAGTGGTTCTTGAAATATCCGCAAGTTCCCCGCTCCACCGAGTCGGTCGAGAAGGGCGAGATCAAGTTCTATCCCGAGCGCTGGGAGAAGACCTATGCGCACTGGATGGGCAACATTCGTGACTGGTGCATTTCGCGTCAGCTCTGGTGGGGACACCGGATACCGGTGTGGTATCGGGACAACGAGGTTTACTGTGGACTTGACACCCCGAAGGGCGATGGATGGCAGCAAGACCCCGACGTTCTCGACACGTGGTTTAGTTCGTGGCTGTGGCCGTTTGCTCCAATGGGCTGGCCAGAGAAGACTCAGACGTTGGAGAAGTTCTACCCGACCACCGATCTCGTCACAGGACCCGACATCATCTTCTTCTGGGTCGCTCGCATGATCATGGCTGGCTACGAGTACATGCGAGATAAGCCGTTTAGCACTGTGTACTACACCGGCATTATCCGTGATGCACAGGGTCGCAAGATGTCGAAGTCGCTCGGCAATTCGCCTGATCCGCTCGATCTCATCGCGAAGTACGGAGCCGACGGTCTCCGGTTCGGCCTTATGCTGATCGCGCCGCAGGGCCAGGACATCTTGTTCGATGAGAAACGTTGCGAGGTTGGCCGGAACTTTATGAACAAACTGTGGAACGCCGCACGCTTCATCCAGATGCAACGCGCCACGAATCCGCCGTCACGCCCGCACAATGCGCACGACCTGAACATCCTTGGTACGCTTGGCGTCACTGTAAGCAACGTCAGCGCGTCCCTCGATGCCTACAAGTTCAACGAAGCGGTCAAACACCTTTACGATTTTGTCTGGGGTAATTTCTGCGATTGGTATGTTGAAGCCAGCAAGACATCGGCGAACATTGAGGTGCTGGACAATGTCTTCAGCACCATTCTCAAACTGTTGCATCCGTTTGCCCCGTTCATCACGGAAGAACTCTGGCGCGGGATGGGATACGGCACGGATACGATCCAGTTCGCGCCATGGCCAGAGCTTCAGATGATTGATGGAGCCGCAACTGATGTGATGCCGCAGGTACAAGCGTTGTACGGAGCCGTAACTGCCGGCCGACAGCTACGCAATGACAATGGCATTGAACCCCGCAAGAAAGTTTCGTTTGTCATCAAACCGAGCCGCCACGCCGACTTCTTCAAGACGGAGACGCCGTTCCTCACGCAGATCCTGTCTGCGGAGACGGTGACAATCGATCCGAACTACGCACCGACCGGCTTGACGCCCAGCCTGGTTACGCAAGAAGCCACCGTGTTCATGGTCGGCGCGGTGGATCCCGCACAGGAGCGTCAACGCCTCACGAAGCAGCTCGCCGATATCGAGAAGCAACTGGCCGGCACTGACGCGAAGCTGGCCAATGAAAGCTTCGTCGCGAAGGCGGCGCCGATTGCCGTACAACGGGAACGGGACAGGCAGCAACAGTTGCGAGAGCAGCGTGAGAAAGTGCGGGCGCTTCTGAGCGCGCTTCAGTGATCAAACTTGTCGAGGTAGTCGCTGATCGGACTGCGACGTTTGCTGTCCAGCTCTTGAAGTTGATCAAACGTCTGGAAGTACCCACGGAAGGTATTCGAGAGCGGTTCCGGCGCATAGACGCGTTCGGCTTCATCCAGATAGGCGGTAATCCCGTGCGCTTGTCTGTCCGCGATGGCCCGCGTGGCTTCGGCGCGGCTCAATCCACGATGATACCGGGTCACGCTGCCCCGCTGGAGCCAGACCAGGGCTTCCATGTACTCGTCTAATACCAGCAGATACAAGGGGTGTGCCACGCCCCGCAACGCACCGATCCGGCCGATCTTGACCTTCAACAGGTCCTTCAACCACGAAGCGTCTGCATACCGCCAGAGGTCATCGATGGCTACGTTGGTTTCACCGGGCATCCCTCTGCGTCCACCGGTGGGCCCGAGCTTCGTCACCAGGATCGCGTCCAGAGAGCGCTCGGTATCTTCCACCGACAGGTCTTGCGCGACGGACATCGACGTGTGGCGGACCAATTCCAAACTCCACCATTTTTCCAGCGCCGTCGTATTCGGAAAATCGTCATGATAAACCTTCCAGAACGCGTTGCTGGCCACCTTTTGCACACCAAGTTCGGTCAGGAAACTCCGCATCTTGCGAGGTCCCTGATGCAATCCCAACAGGCCCTCGGTAAAAATCCACGCGTCCGCGCGGAATAGTTGGTGTTCCGCCGAATCGTCCGGGAGAGTCTCGGCCTTCAACAAGTCCCTCGCTTCGGGAGGCTGCCCGCCCGCGATGGACCGCTGCGAAATGGATAACAAGGTCGTGTGACGCCCCTCGATCAACACCGCCAGACCTTCCACAAGCCAGAGCGGAATGTCCGGGCACGGCATACGCCTTGCCCGGCTCCGTCACCTGCTCGCGGTTCGCCCATTCCAGGCATAATACGTCAACCATCGTGGCGGACAATTCTGCTTCGCCAATCGGCGGTGGCACCAGACAACGAATGCGATACTCGAGGTGTTGGTCGGTTTGAAACACGGCCATTGACACCGGCGACGCGACGGGTTGGTCGGCTGGGCGTGTCTCGACGAGCAACAGAATGGGGTCGCGCCAGTTGTCGGCCACGTCCAGTTGCCTCAGCCATCCCCGCTTGACGTGCTCGGCATACGCGCATAAGGCCGACGGCAGAAGCCGGTCGCTGGCGCTGGCCACGAACTGCCGGGAAGCGCTGACCGTTCTGATAAGCGCATTCGTGGGGCTCGGTATGGCCGCAACCACGGGTTGCGCCAGCACGGCAATCGTGGCTGCCAACCACGGGCCCAGCCGTCGCGCGTTCATGACTGCCAGATGCGGACCTAGTGCGGCTGATAATCCAGCACAACCGATTGTGGAGTGACGGAAATCGACGAAAGCGAATCGAGCACCTGCTTCTCTTTGTCCAGATTGACAAACAGCTTGCCAAAGCAATGGTCAAAAATTCCCGTTTTAACCAGGAACCAGGGAGTCATGGGCAATGCCCCAAACGCGCCTCCCGTTGGCTTGAAGACGAAGTGGCCGTCCTCGACCGTGGGCACGCCGGTGTAGCTGAGGTAAATCTGCTTTTCCACCGAACCGGCGATATGAAGCTTGCCGAGGAAGACCGCCGTGACCACCCCATCGCCGAGTTCGAGTTGCAACTTGGTCGGGACGAGTTCCATCGAGCCGGCCGAGCCATTTTCAAAGCCAAGAGTTTGGATGAATGAATTCAGTTCACCCTCGCTGACGGTGATGCTGTTCGGCTGCCGCTGGACGAGAAGGTCGTCCAGCGCTGCCCGCTTCTTGTCGGACAACACCAGGTCCTCACTCGACGTGCTGATGGGGCGAATGTTCGGCACCTGGAACGCGAGAAACAGGACGACAACAACGGTCGCCAGAATCGCGATGAACACCAGCCGGGAAACGATCTTTCCCGAGCCGCCTTTGGCCTTCTTGGCCAGCGACTTGCCGCCCTGGCTGGGCGATTTGATTTCCGTGAGATTGAGCTTCGCGCCGCATGAGTGGCAAAAAATCCGGCCCAACTCGTTATCGTACCCGCATTTTGAACAAGCAATCATAGTTTAGTCCTTTTTGGGCGGCTTCTTCGTGTCGCCCGACTTCGACGCTTCCGGCTTGGAAACAACCGACGTATTCGTCGTCGCGCTACTGTCTTTCTTGGCCGCCTCGGTATAGCCCGGCTTTCGATAATCCGTACTGTAGAAACCGGAACCTTTAAAGATAACCCCTGCGCCCGTGCCAAGCAACCGTTTCACGCGTCCACGGCACTTCGGACAGGTTTTCCTCGGCGCATCTTTGATCGATTGGAACAATTCAAAATGATGCCCGCATTTTTGACATTCGTATTCGTAGGTCGGCATGGGTGAAACGCGCACGGTTATCAGGCAATTGTATACACCAAGTCAACCCCGAATTCCACTCGCCCGGCGCTGCACGGTGAATTAAACTTTCGCTTGAAAAAACGCGCCCACTCCGTACCATACAACGTCGAACTGAGGAGCGTGATTGAAATCCCCTGCGGCCTTTGACCTGAAGCGGTACCTTGACCAGACATGCGGGCGCGTCGATGCCGCGCTCCACAAGCTTTTGCCAGCCGAATCGGCCCCGCCGCCGACCATCCATAAGGCAATGCGGTACTCCATTTTTGCGGGCGGGAAGCGCATTCGGCCAATCCTGTGCCTCGCCGCTTGCGAGGCGGTGGGCGGCAACCCGGTCACGGCCATGCCCCTGGCCTGCGCCGTCGAATGTATCCACACGTACTCGCTGATCCATGATGACCTGCCGAGCATGGATGACGACGATTTGCGACGCGGCAAGCCAACCAACCACAAGGTCTTCGGCGAAGGCATCGCGGTGCTTGCGGGTGACGCCCTGTTGACCGAGGCGTTTGCGCTGGTTGCCAGGAGCAAGCCGCCGAAGCGTTACCCGGTGCAGGTATTGGTGGGCGACCTCGCGCTGGCGGCCGGCAGCCTCCGGCTCATCGCCGGACAGGTGCAGGACCTCGAAAACGAAGAGCGTCGCGCCAGCCTTGAGGAAGTGAAGACAACCCACCTCAACAAGACCGCGGCGCTCATCACCACGTCGATCCGACTCGGCGCGATGGCGGGCAATGCCAGCCCGTCGGAACTCAAGCGCCTCACGCGCTACGGTCAGGACCTCGGCCTCGCGTTTCAGGTCATTGACGACATTCTCGACGCCACGAGCACCAAAGAGGTCATGGGCAAGAGCGTGCGCGCCGACCAAAAGAACAACAAGTCCACCTTCCCCACCGTCCTTGGACTCGATAAGTCGAGAGAGTACGCCGCCGATCTCATTGCCGACGCGCACAAACAACTGAAACCGTTCGGCCCTCGCGCGACCCCGCTGGCTGCGATCGCCGATTTCTTTCTGACCCGGAAGAATTAGAGCGCGGTCAAAATCAATTCCGCCGCTCGTTTGCTGGCCCCGGCTCCGCCGAGTGTGTTGACGACCGTCGCGAGTTCCTGCTGCATCGCGCCGCGTTTTGAGACATTTTGCAGAAGTTCGCGCGCGACGACGGCGATTCGATCGGGTTTCGCGTCGTGCTGGATGAATTCGGGGACAATCGCGCGGCCGGCGATGACATTCGGCATGGCGAGCCAGTCGACGGTCACGACCATGCGGCCAACCAGATACGTCAGCCAGTTCACCTTGTAGACGACGATCATCGGGCAACCGTAGAACGCGCATTCCATGGTGGCCGTGCCGCTGGCCGTGATCGCCAGTGTCGCGCGTTGCATCCCTTCCTGCGCCTTGCCGACTTCCACCGTGACGCGTGGGTGCTTGATCATCGCTGCCATCGACTCGTTTACGGCTGCCGCGATGAATCTCGTCTCGGCCGGCATCTGGTCGACAATCTGTCGCATGATCGGCCAAATCTTGGCCACTTCGCGCTCGCGGCTCCCAGGAAGAAGCAGCACAAGATTCTCTTCGCGCTTCTCAGCTCCGACTTCCCCCTTGATCCTTTCCGCAAACGGATGTCCCACAAACTCGACGCGCAATTTCGGCGCGTGCTTCGCGTACCAGCCCTTCTCGAACGGGAAGATCGTCAGCATCAAATCGACGTCGCGCTCAATCTGTTTCGCCCGGCTCGCGTGCCACGCCCACAACTGGGGCGAAATGTAGTAGATGACTTTGATGCCGCGCTTCTTCATCTGGGCGGCGAAGCGCAGGTTGAACCCCGGGAAATCCACCAACACAACCGCGTCCGGTCTCCGCTTCTCGGCCTCCCCCACCAAATTCCAGAAGATGCGGCGAAACTTGCCGTAATTCTTGAGCACCTCGACCAGACCGACGACGGCGTGCTCGGTCAGGTCGAGCGATAATTCCATTCCCGCCGCCTTCATTTTCGGCCCACCCGCGCCGAAAACCTTCACATCGGGAGCTTGCGCCCGCAATGCCTTGATAAGTTCCGCGGCATGGGCGTCGCCCGACGCTTCACCGGGAATAAACATAATCGAGCGTGTCACGACTGGCGGACCTGGGCAGTGATTTCCATCGCGACTTCGAGGGCTTGCTTGGCAGCCTCGCCGGTGACGAGCGGGTTGCGGTGGTGGCGAATCGAGTCGATAAAGTTTTGCAGCTCGAGCTTCAGCGGTTCATCTCGCTCGATGGGGACCGGTTCGCGGACGATCTTGCGGCCCCCGAATTCGCTGACGATGCTGGCGTGTTTGCCCGCGAGCAGCTTCTTTAATAGTCCCGATTCCTGTGCGTCCTCGGCGGCAACGCGATAGAGTTCGCCCTCTTGTTTCATGTAGTCGAGCGAGATGTACGCGGCGCCGTGTCCCGTGCGACCGAAGATGCGAATCTTGCGCATCCGTTCCGCGGACACGCGGCTGGCGGTGATATTGGCCACGCATCCGTCCGCAAACTTTAACCGGGCATTGGCGATGTCCTCACTCGCGCTCAGCACGGGGATGCCGACCGCATCCACCGCCACCAAGGCGCTTTCACCAGCGACAAAACCACATCGAGATCGTGAATCATCAGGTCGAGGACGACGCCGATGTCCGTCGAACGCCCCGGATAGGGCGACAGCCGATGCACCTCAATGAACCGCGCCTCGCGCAGGATGTCGGTCAGATACCGCATCACGGGATTGAACCGTTCGACGTGCCCGACCTGCAGCACGCACTTGTTTTTGCGCGCCAGCGCCACGAGTTCTTCGGCTTCGCGCAGGCTGTCCGTGATCGGTTTCTCGACGAGCACGTGCTTGCCGTGCTCGAGAAACACGCGCGCGACCTTGTAATGCGTCTCGGTCGGCGTCGCCACGCTGACGGCATCTACGAAATTTGCCAGTTCCGCCGCGTTCTCGAACGCCCCACCGCCGACTTTCTCGGTAAGGGCGCGCACGCGGATGCTGTCCGTGTCACAGACGCCAACGAACGAGCATTGGCCGTTGGAGCGTTTGGCCAACTCCGAATAGATGCGCGCGTGCTGCGAGCCGAGATGTCCGACGCCTACCACACCGACTCTGAGGGTATCGCTCATTCGGAAGGCACCGCCACGAGGCTAATCCCGGCCTCATTCGCCGCGCTGAGGAGTTTGTCCTTATCGAGCAACAGGCTCCGCCCGGCTTCCATCGCCAGGACGGAGATTCGCCCCACGCGGCAAGATTCCATCGTCTTTTCGCCGACGCACGGAATATCGAAACGGAAATCATGATTTGGTTTGCTGACTTTGACGACCAACGCGCCACCCTTTTCGCCAGCCAGCGCGCCGCCGCGGCGGATGCATTCATCCGTGCCTTCAAGCCCTTCCACTGCAAGCACCGTACCTTTTTTGACGACCACTGTCTGGCCGATGTTGAGCGCGCTAACGGCTTTCGCGATCTTCAACCCGAATTCAATATCCTCCTGTTGGTCCTTGCTCGGCTTCAGACGCGTCAGCACCCCCGCCTGTGGCACGGATTCGCCGAGGAACGGGCGCGGGTCGATGAGTTGGACGCCGTCCTTGGCCATCTCGGTCGCAATCGCGCCGAAAATAGTCTCGGCATTACGCTCCTTGAGGCGAAACGCGACGGTCGTCATGCGCAGATCAAGCCGCAGGTTCTTAAAGAGGTTCGACGGGGTGATCCCGCCCGCCATCACGGCGCGCTTCACACCACGAGAGGTGAAGACTTCGATGAGTTTGTTAAGCTGCCCGAGCTTGATCCAGTCGACATGGTCAACGAGAGTGTTGATCTCCGCGTTCGTCTCGCCGTCAAACGCCGCGGCCACGATCACTCCCACACCGAGATGCCGGGCCGATCGCGCCAGAATCAGGGGAAAATCGCCGTTTCCTGCAATAATGCCGAGTGGCTCCATCCGGATAGAGATTCTTGCCACTTCGCCCGCCGATGGCAAGGAAACATTCGCCCCATTGCGGGTCAAAGCGTGCGCAGGTAGCGAGCGCTCGCCTCGACTGCGACCAGGGCATTGTCGGCTTCATACTCCGCAATCACCGGCCAACCGCGGCTACGAGCGAGCGGGATGATAACCTTCCAATCCACGTCGCCCTGCCCCACCGGCACGTCACGTCCATCGTGGCAAAACTCTTTTGCGTGGAGCATGCCAATCCGCGCGGCGTGTTGCTGGATGAAGTCGCGGCTGTTGACCCCGCCGCGCTCGACCCAGTAGGTGTCGACTTCGAAGCCCAGACGTGCGGGGTCTGTTTCCGCGAGAAGAATATCCATGCCGCAGCACCCGTCGGCCATCGGTGAGAATTCGTACGCATGATTGTGGTAGAACAACGCCAGACCCTCGGACTTTGCGCGGTTGCCGAGCGCCGTGAGCCGTTTGGCCGCTTCCGAGAACCCCTTGACCGTCTGGAGGTTTTCGGGCAGCGACGGGACAACCAGCCGCGGACAGCCGATGGCGTGTTGGAACTGCGTTTGCGCGTCCCATTCGGATTCAAGCGTTTCCAGTCTGACGTGCGCGCCGACGACCCGCAACTTCGTTTCCGTCAGGACCCACTTCCAGTGGTCCGCTGGCCAACCGTATGTTCCGGCGATCTCGACGCCATCGTAGCCCAGCGAGGGGACGCGGCGCACAATAGCTTCGGGATCGTTGGCGGCTTCGTGACGCAGACTGTGGAGCTGGAGGGCCAGTAAGTTGGTCGGCATAGACTCAGCGCCCGCGCGACGGGATCACGCGCCCGCAGCGGCCAGGTCTGGCCCGTCGATCTGTCGCATGGAGCGCACCGAACTCTGCAGTAACGACATGAGGCCGACATAGAGGAAACCAACCTGGAAAATGAGGACGAACGGGACAAATATCCACTGGTTGTGGCTAACGGCCTGGAGGACGACGTACGTGAAGTAGACGCCGAAGGCCAGCTCGATGATGGGGCACAGTCCGCGCAGAGTCTTGTACTTGTTGTGGCTCCACGATTCGCCGCGGCGTGACACACCATACTTGGGGGTGCGAATAAACTCGCTGCGATGATTGAACATCGCCTCGAGCACGGCCCGCGCGTTGTTGACCGAAAGACCGATGCCCACGGCCATCAATATCGGCAGGAATACCAGTCGTTTCCACCATTGGGCGTGGAGCTCGCGTTGGGCGCAGAAATAAAACGCGCTGATGGACAGCGACCCGGCGATGAACAGCGGGACGTTGACCAAGAACATCTTGGTCCACGGATTGCCGCCCGATACCTGGTACGTTCCCATCGACGCCGACGAATGGAAGCACAGGCAGAGCACCAGGAGCAGGAGGTACCCGTAGTTGCTGGTGAGATGGGCGGTGCCTTCGAACTTGATCTTGAAGGGCAGTTTGCTGCGCCAGAGCATCGGCAGGACTTTCTTACTCGTCTGAATCGACCCCTTGGCCCAGCGGTGTTGCTGCGACTTGAAGGCGTTCATCTCGACGGGCAATTCGGCGGGCGTGACAATCTCGGGCAGGAAGAGAAACCGCCAGCCATTGATCTGTGCGCGATAGCTCAGGTCGAGGTCCTCAGCCAGCGTGTCGTGTTGCCAGCCGCCCGAGCTTTGGATACACGTGCGCCGCCAGATGCCGGCCGTCCCGTTGAAATTAAAGAAGCGGCCCGACCGGGCGCGTGCGGTCTGCTCGATCAGGAAGTGTCCGTCCAGGAGCATCGACTGGATCTTCGTCAACAAGGAGTACTGTTCGTTCAGGTGGCCCCATCGCGTCTGGATCATGCCGATGCCAGGGTCAGAAAAGTACTGCATTGTTTTCTGGAGAAGGTCGGGTTGCGGAACAAAGTCGGCGTCGAAAATCGCGATGAACTCGCCCGTGGCCTGGTGCAAACCGTTTTCCAGCGCACCGGCCTTGTAGCCCATACGGTTGGTACGGTGAATGTGATCCACCTTGAAACCGCGCGCGCGCAATTCCGCGGCCTTCCGGGCAACGATCTCCGTCGTTTCATCGGTCGAATCGTCAAGCACTTGCACTTCGATCTTGTCCTGCGGATAGTCGAGGGCGGCGACCGCCTCGAGCAACCGCTCCGCGACGTACATCTCGTTGTACAGGGGCAACTGGACGGTGACCCGCGGGAGTTCGGCGAGGTGACCCAGTGGTTGCGGTATCTCTCGACGGTGGCGAAAATACAGAAAAATCATCCAGTACCGGTGAATGCCGTAGCACGACAGGCAAACCAGAACTGCAAAATAGATTATCGTTCCAACCAAATGAAGCGCTTGCATAGCCTCCTGAAATTAAGCCCCGCAGCTGCGACCGCTATCCTTAGCGCCCCCAGCGGCCCGCTGCCCAAAATCACACTTGACCGATCTTCCTCTGGTGAGCCATCCTCACGTCCGGTCATCATGTCAGAGCGTGACACGGAATCAAGCCCAAAAACCAATGCCTAAATCCGCTTCCCACAAAGTCTTAACCCTGAGCCAGGCCTCCCGCTGGTTGGCCTCGGCGCGCCGAGCCGGTCGCCGTGTTGTCGCCACCAATGGCTGTTTCGACCTGGTTCATTTCGGTCACGTCAGCTACTTGCAGCGCGCCCGCAAGCTGGGCGACCTCCTCGTCGTCGGCCTCAACGGAGACCGCTCGGTCCGTGAACTGAAGGGACCGGGGCGACCCCTCGTCCCCCAACGGCAACGTGCCGCTGTCCTCGCCGCGCTGGCCTGTGTCGATGCCGTCGTCATTTTCCCTCAAAAGCGTGCCCATCGATTCCTGGCCATCGTGCGGGCCGATATTTACGTCAAAGGCGGCGATTACCGGTTCGAGACGCTCGACGCTCGCGAGCGGGCCGTGTTGACCAACGTGGGAAGCAAGATTTGCATCCTTCCATTCGTCAAAGGGTTCTCGACGACGCGGCTGATCGCCAGGATTCGCAAGGTCGGGTGCTGAGGTGCGTGCGCGACACTGGCTCGCGGTCATCACTCTTCTTGTTGCCACGGCATGCGCTTCGCCCCGTGAGAAAGCCTATCAGCAGGCCGTCAGAAATTACCAACGGAGCGAGGCCAATGCGGCTGCCTTTGCCCGGGCCAATGTGAAGCAACTGGTCGCCGCGACCAGGACGTTCCGCGCCTCAGTTGGCCGCTGGCCGCAAACTTTTACCGAGTTCGGCAGGTTCGTACTCGCCAATAATGTGCCGCTCGATCTCACCGCCTTCAACGACGTTGCGTTTGCCGCGCTGGAGGATGGCAGCGCCCAGATCCATTACGACGTGAATTGCAGCCGCTTCAGCGACAAACAATATCAGTTCACCGAGACTGGCACCGTGAATGTGAAGGCGAAATGACAGCGCGGGTTTGCATTCAGGAGCGAAATCGATACATTGACAGCGTTATGAAACGGGGATTGATTTTCGTTCTGGGCGCTTTGCTGTTGACCGGATGCGCGACCACTCCTTCGCCGCCGCCACCACCGCCCCTGACTCAGGCGGATGTGATATCGATGGTCAAATCGGGCTGGAATGACGAAGACATCATGCGCCGCATCGACGGCACGCGCACCGTGTTTCGTCTATCGTCCGACGACGTGGTTCGTCTGCGCAACGAGGGCCTGTCGGACCGTCTCGTCACCTTCATGCTGGACACCTACACACGCGCGGCCATGGCCGAGCAACACCGCCAGGATTCCTATTACTACGATCCGTTCTTCGTCAATTACGGCTTCTACTACGGGCCCGGTTGGCGCCGTTAACAGTGGTGATGGAACACCCGCCCCGCGCCGACGGGACCGAAAAACGCCGCGCCCGCGATCTCCACCCCACCGCTATACTCCAATCCCACGGCGAGTGTAACGACGGTGCAAACGCCTGATGTGTTGCCCCATGCCTGAACAATTTACACACGACGTTTATCGATCCGTCGGGGCACGTTTGGAATGTCGCCGCCCACATCGGCAGCAATGACCTAACTAACAAATAGTATATCCGATTGGTCGGGGAACCTAGTTCAGCGCGATATCTCGTTCGAGATCCAGCTTCGCCTTGCGGATAAGTTGATCCACGACATTCCCGCCGGTCGTAAACGCAAACTCATCGGCGGTCTCAAACGTCGTCGTATAGCAAAAGCGATTCACAGGCACATCGTCCCGGAACACCCGCAGCTTGACCAGACTCGCATCTGCCGTATGCCGAATCTCGTACTCCCGGCCATCCGTAGCCGTGAACAGAATCGAGCCGTGTGCATTCAGCCTGGTCGTCATTGAGTCCTCCCCTTCCCGGTTAGGATGCGTACAGCTGACGATTGGTTTCAAGCTGGCACTTGTGTTTTGGGCGGGGTTCGTCTAGAAACAGAGCGGTGGCTGGCATGGATTTCCGCATCGCGGTCTGGCTCTAATCGCACGGCATATTGACGTTCAACGCAACGCATCGCGCGGCTCGGATATTCAGCGCCCCACAACAGGAGCAAACGGTCCATGAGACGTTTTCGAATGGTCATGGTGGTGGCCGCGGCCCTCAGCGTGGCGTCAACCGCTCGCGCCGCCTCCGAGCCGCAGATCGTCGCAGGCTACGGCCATCTGCCGTTGAGCTTTGAATCCAACACCGGCCAAACCGATGACCGCGTGACCTTCATCTCCCGCGGACTGGGCTACACGCTTTATCTAACCCCCACCGAGGCGGTGCTCGCGTTGCGCAAGACCGAGCGCCGACCGTTTCCGGCCAAACTCTGCCGCGACCAATCCGCGCCGCCTGCCGATGTGGTGCGCATGACGTTGCTGGGCGGGAATCCACTCGCCCCGGCCATGGCGATGGAGCCGATTCCCGGCACCGTGAACTATTTTATCGGCAACGATCCTGCCCGCTGGCGCCACACCATCCCGCTCTACGCCCGCGCCGGCTTTGGCCGCGTCTATCGCGGCGTCGACCTGACCTACTACGGCACGCAGGGCCAGCTCGAATACGACTTCACCCTCGCGCCCGGAACCGATCCGCGCGTCATCACCTTGGCGTTTGACGGCGTCCGCCAGACGCGCATCGACCCCAACGGCGGCTTGGTGCTGCTCACGGCCGGCGGCGAACTGCGCTTCCACGCGCCACGCGCGTACCAACCCCGCTACGGACAACAACAACCACAGGACGTGCCCAGCCGCTACGTCATCACGGGCAAAGACCGCGTCGGGTTCCTCGTCGCCGATTACGACCACCACCGACCGCTGGTGATCGACCCCGTCCTCGTGTACTCGACCTACCTCGGCGGCAACAGCGGCTACTATGGGCAACGGCATCACGGTCGATGCCGCCGGCAATGCCTACGTCATCGGCGGCACCGAGTCCGCCAACTTCCCGACGACCAATGCCTTCCAGTCCGTCAATGGCGATGGCGGCACGAGCATCACCGCGTTCATCACCAAGCTCGGGCCCGGTGGCTCAAACCTCATCTACTCCACCTACCTCGGCGGCAGTTACCGCGACTGCGGCAACGGCATCGCCGTGGACGCCGCCGGGCAATGCCTACGTCTCGGGCTGGACCCTCTCCACCAATTTCCCGACTCAAAACGCGTTCCAGCCCGCCCTCGGCGGCACCACCAACGCCTTCGTGGCCAAGCTCGGGCCCGGCGGCTCGAACCTCATCTACTCCACCTTCCTCGGCGGCAACGGCGGCTACCTGAACGACTGGGCCAACGCCATCGCGATCGATCCGGCGGGCAACGCCTACGTCACGGGCTCCACCACCTCCACCAACTTCCCGACCCGAAATCCCTTCCAGACCACCCTCGGCTGCCCGGCCGGCAACGCCTTCGTGACGAAGTTCGGCGGACCCGGCGGCTCGAACCTCATCTACTCCACCTACCTCGGCGGCAACGGCAGCCGCGGCGGCACCGTCGGCGACAATGCCAACGGCATCGCCGTGGACGCCACGGGCAATGCCTACGTCACGGGCTTCACCTCGTCCACCAACTTCCCGACACAAAATGCTTTCCAGCCTGTCATCGGTGGAACCACCAACGCTTTCGTGACGAAGCTCGGGCCCGACGGCTCAAACCTCGTCTACTCCACCTTCCTCGGCGGCAACGGCAACCGCGGCGACTACGGCTACGCCATCGCGGTGGATTTCGCAGGCAACGCCTACGTCACGGGTCTTGCCGGTTCCACCAACTTCCCGACGACGACCAACGCTTTCCAGACCGCCCTTCGCGGGAGCCAAAACGCGTTCGTCACCAAGCTCGCGCCCGGCGGATCAAACCTCATCTACTCCACCTATCTCGGCGGCAACTACATCGACGCGGGCTTCGGCATCGGCGTGGATGCCGCGACCAATGCCTACGTCGCCGGCTACACCTTCTCCACCAACTTCCCGACACGAAATGCCTTCCAGAAAACCCTTGGCGGCGAGGCGAACGCTTTCGTCACCGAGCTGGGTCCCAGCGGAACAAACCTCGTCTATTCCACCTACCTCGGCGGCAACAATGTCGACCTTGGTTACGCCCTCGCGATGGACGCCGCGGGCAATGCTTACGTCACGGGAACCACCACCTCAACCAACTTCCCGACGACCAATGCCTTCCAGTCCGTCCTCGGCAGCCGATGGGGCAACGCCTTCGTCACGAAAATCGGCGGGCTCGGCTCGGCCTTGCGCATGGTCGCCATCGCGCTCGAAACCAACGACGTTCGCCTCACGTGGACCACCGCCGGCGGTGAGAGCTACGCGTTGCAGACCAACACCCCGCCGGCCAATGGCAATTACTCCACCAATTTCGCCGACTTCACCCCGGCCATGACCGCCCCCGGCCGCGCCGTATCGACCACCAATTACGTCGATACCGGTGCCGTCACCAATTTCACCTCTCGCTACTACCGCGTCCGGGTCGTCCCGTAGCCCCCAAATGGCTTCGCTAACGCCTCCGACGACCCCCAAATCGAGGGGTGAGGGTTGCACCCCCCGCTTGTGGCCTCAACTTGGGTTCGTTTTGGCTTTGTTTTTTGGAAATTTCCACGCCGGCTTGCTCAAACTTGGGTTTGTTTGTATTTTTTACTTTTTTACGACCTCTCCATCACCCCACCGGTTGTGGTACCCCCCTTGCCTTCTGTAGCGGCGTTCGATGAGCGTCGGTCGTTCCTGCCACTTATTTCAAAGAACTATACAACCATATGACAACCGATATCATAACACGATAGCCACGTCAACCCCAATCTCTCCAGCCGATACTCCGCACAACGAAGCTGCGCCCTTCGCGTCACATCTCCTCGCCCCTCGGTGGCGCTGTCCACAACTTCTCCGGCGACACATCGTTGGCCGCGTGCGGGGCGAGGTTGAACGTCCAGCTCGGGAAAGAAGAGTTGGTTATTGAATGTCCGCGTAGTGGGACGGGGATTTGGTGGGAAGTGTTTTCGTATTCGCCGACCACGGGTAAACTGGAAATCCTCAGCCGGATCACAACTTCCTTTAGCTGAAAGTTTGTTTCTTCTCTATGTCGTCGTGGCTGTTGAGTCGCGTCCACACAGCCGTTGCCGACGGAGATGAACAATACCGTGACGGCCAAGTGAGTACTACAGCGAATGCCGGGTGCAGGTTCAGGACATCGGTAACACTTTAGGTTCAGGACATCGGTAACACTGACAAGGGCGATCTGGAGCGGCTAGGCTCCGGGATGCCCTGGAAACAGAATCGACCTATGGACCAACGAATGGAGTTTGCGATGAAGGCGTTGCGGACGGACAACTTTCGGGCGCTGTGCGCCGAATACGGCATTAGCGCCAAGACCGGTTACAAGTGGCAGCAGCGGCTGCTGCAGCACGGCCTGGCCGGCTTGGCGGAGCAATCGCGCCGGCCCAGACACTCGGCCAGCGAACTGGCCGAAGGGGTGGTCTGCGAGATCGTGCGCTTCAAACAAGCCCACCCGCATTGGGGGCCGCGCAAGATTCGGCAGCTGTATTGGCGAGCGCACGGCCAGGCGGCTTCGGAGAGCAGCTTTAAGCGAGTCCTGGAGCGGGCCGGGCTGACCGAACCACGTCGCCGTCGACAACGCGCCGAGGAGGCGGGACGGCTCTGGAGCGGTCGACGAGCTCAGGCGCCCAATGACGTGTGGACCGTGGACTTCAAAGGTTGGTGGTATGACGCCCAGGGCCAGCGCTGCGAACCGCTGACAGTGCGCGATGAACATAGCCGCTACCTCCTCGAGCTGCGGCGTGTGCCCGACGCCCGAACCGCCACGGTGCAGGAGTGTTTTGACCGGCTGTTCCAACGACACGGCTTACCCGGGGCCATCCGCAGTGACAACGGCGACCCCTTCGCCCACGCCAGCGCCCTGCTGGGATTAAGCCGCCTGTCGGCGTGGTGGGTCGCCTTGGGCATCGATCTGGAGCGGGGCCGACCCGGGCACCCACAAGACAACGGGGCGCATGAGCGCTTGCACCGCGACATCGGTGTGGAACTCCAGCCCCGCACCACCCAACAAGACGCCCTGGATCTGTGGCGAGAGGAGTTTAACCAACAACGGCCCCATGAAGCACTGGGCATGAAATGTCCGGCCCAAGTCTATCGCCACTCCCAACGGCCCTACGCGGGCAGCCCCGAAGATTTGGAATATCCAGCCATGGACACGCGCAAGGTCGGCCGGACGGAACGCATCAAATGGGCGGGCCGCGACGTGTTCCTCACCACCAGCCTGGCCGGCTGGTCGGTGGGACTAAAGCCCCTGGCCAGCGGCCAATACGAAGTCTGCTTTGGTCGGCTGCTGTTGGGCTGGCTGGAGCCGACGACGGAAAGTTTCCAGCGGGCGGATATCCGCCCGCTGGAGGAACGCCAACAGTGATCAAAACATGTAACCTCTAACCCAAAATAGTGTTACCTATGTCTTGACCCACGACTGTTACCTATGTCCTGATTGCACCGCCGCAGGCGAGACGCCCGCGCCCCTACCCTCCCCTCTCCGCCCCTATGTTTTGCCCGGCCATCGTCTAGAAGCAGTCAGTGACTGGCACGGATTTCCGCATCGGGGTGCTCCGGCTCTCGCAAAAACACCTTGCCAACTGTCTCAAATGAGACTATACTATAGTCTCAAATGAAGCACGCGTACACAACTCCACAGAAGCGTGCTCCCCTTTTGCGCGAACGGAAACTCTCCAAGCCGGCAATCTGGACCTGGAAAACCGGGCATCTTTATCTCCTACTACGTCGAGCGCGGTGGCGGACGGACTACTGCGAATACTTTTTCACCCCAGCAGGTGATCGAAATCGTCAACAGGGGGTTGCCCATCGGGGAACTCGAGTATCTCCGCTCCCATCTGGATGTCCCGATCGACCGCTTGACGCAGAACATCGGACTTTCCCGAGCCACGTTTCACCGACGCAAAGCCGCGGGCCGATTGACCGCTGACGAATCGGACAAGGTTGTGCGGTTCGCTCAACTGTTGGGACTGGCCAACAAGGTCCTCGAAAACGAGGACGACGCCCGGCGGTGGTTGACCTCCCCGCAATACGGTTTGGGCGGGGCTGTGCCGCTCAACTATGCCCGGACTGAAGTGGGCGCGCGCGAGGTGGAAGACCTGCTGAATCGCATCGAATTCGGAGTCTATTCCTGATGCCGTCCGCGTGGCGGATCGTCAAGGAAAGGCACATCGCGACGGCGTTCTCGGGCGAAGGCGCCAGCAAAGCCGGTGGTTGTTGGAACTCGCGTGGCATCGCCGTCATCTACACCAGCGAAAGCGAATCACTGGCCGCGTTGGAAACACTCGTTCACATCGGCACTGGCAGCCGAATCCGATTCAGCATCATCCGTCTCGACTTCAATAAAGCCATGGTGGAACCCCTTCCACTCTCTGCGTTGCCCCCGAGTTGGAAGGCCGAGCCTCCCGGCCGCCACCAAACAATTAGGTGATGCGTGGGCTAAGGGTGCGCGGTCAGCCATTCTCGCCGTGCCGAGCGTCATTATCACTTCTGGACTCAACTACGTTTTGAACCCGGCGCACCCGGAGTTTTCGAAGATCGTTTTCGGCAAGCCGAAGCCTTTCACCTTTGACCCCCGCCTCGTGGCGTGATGGGCGTACTTGCTCCCCGCTTTCCGCCTCTTGTGCCCTTCCCCTCTCACCCTTGTGTTTTGTCCGGGCATCGACTAGAAACAGTCAGTGACTGGCACCGATTTCCGTATCGGGGTGCTCGGCTCGGGGACTGGCTCCAATTGCGAGGCGATCCTCGAGGCGTGCGCCAAGGGACGGATTCCCGGGCGCGTCGCGCTCGTGTTGAGCGACGTGGCGATGCGCCAATCCTCGACCGGGGCCGGAAACGCGGCATCGAGGCGCAGTTCATCGGCCCCAGCAGGTTCAAGACGAAGCTCGAGCGGGTCGAAGAGCGGGCGGTGAAAATGTTGCGCGGCGCGGGCGTCGAACTGGTCGCGCTGGCGGGTTACATGCGCATGGTGAAACCGCCGATGTTGCGCGTGTTCGCAGGACGGGTCGTCAACGTCCATCCGTCGTTGTTGCCGGGCGTTCCCCCGGGGCTGCGCGCGTGG
>CAVQMY010000027.1:0-159764 GCA_963713705.1 uncultured Verrucomicrobiae bacterium | reverse complement strand
AACGTACGTATTGCGACAAGACCGACCAGCTCGACGTGCACGGGCTCAATCGCCTGCAACGCAACGGCACGTTGCCGACGGTATGGATTCCGCCCGCGGACCTGCGCGACCTGCGGGAACTGACCCGGGTGCGCATGGTGTTGGCGGCGCAGCGCACGCGGCTGAAGAACCGCATCAGTTCCACCCTGGCCAAGTACGGTTTGGCGGTCACCGACGCCAGTGACCCGTACTGCCAAAAGGCGCGACAGCAGTTGGGAGGACTGATCGGCCAACTGCCGCCCCAAACCCAGTGGGCGACGCGGACGCTGCTGGCCCAATTGGATTTCATCGAAGGCCAGATTCGCGAACAAGAACAGCGGCTGAAGCAACTAATCGAAGCCACCCCCGAGATGCGCCTGTTAATGAGTCTGCCGGGCGTGGGCGTGATCCTGGCGGCGGTGATCTGGTTGGAGATTGGTACCGCGGAGCGTTTTGCCAGTGCCGAACGCCTGGCCAGCTACGCCGGCACGACGCCGCGCGTGCATGCCAGCGGCGGCGTGGTGCGCTACGGTCGGCTGCGGCCCGACGTGAACCGGTATTTGAAATGGGCGTTTGTGGAAGCGGGCAATTCGGTGGCGGTCAACCACGCCCGTTGTCCCCAGCGCCACGTCAGTGAGTTGTATCGGCGCCTGAAGATACGCAAGGGCCACGCCAAGGCCATTGGGGCGGTGGCCCGCCATCTGGCGGAGGCGACCTTTTACCTGCTCAAAGGCAATAAATCGTATCAGGATCCAAACTTTGGTGCGGGCCGATCGAAGGGAGGTGTCAGCGCGAAGCTGTCATGAGCCGGCTCCTACGGCGGCTCGCGGAATGAATGCGACTCACCTCTCGAACAAATTCATGCCCCGACGAGGGCGAAGAGATGACTGGGAACGACCCGAAGAACAACCAGCGAGAGGTATTGACAAAGCGCGCTTTCAGAGATGACAGACGCTGCAAAGAAGCGTTGGGGACACCTCACCAAGTCACGATCACTGACGCGAATCCGATTCCGCCACAGGAGTTCTACCGTATCGACATTTCGCTGCCGTAGATGGGAGTGGCGGTTGTTGCGGGACACGCCTGCTATTGCATAACACGCGACTCATTTATCGCATTTTGGATTTGACTTTTGTATCGGGATTCCGATATGCTGCCTGCGTTATGGAAGGATTGGGGATTGTCCAATGGATCGCCGGGCCGAGGTTCCTCGTGATTGTTCTTTGACATGACAGAGCAGGGCCGCTGTTTTGCACTCGCTCGCGCCCGCTCGGTTGGCAGCGTTTCCTCCCGGCTACGCTGCCCTTCGGGCCTCGAACCGACACGAGGCCATCTCGGCGCGACCCTCGCGCCTCGGTTCCGCCCGGATGGGGCGCCTACGGCGGTGCGTCTCCTCCGAAGGCCTTCGGAGTTGGCATTGACATAGCCAGAGGAGGGGGAGCCGCAAAAAGGTGCTTTTTGCGAAACGAACCCAAATTCCTGGCATCGAAAACACATGTTGATCTGTCGGGACGGCAGGGACTTAGATGGTGGCTGCGCCTTCATTTTTGGTTGGGTTCGTCCCCCCCTAACGAAGCCAAATTTCGCCGCGTGACGGGTCGCTCCAGATGCAAACGGGGGGTATAACGCGGGCTGGACGAGCGACCACGTTGCGGGTATGCTCTCCCGGACGATATGGAAATGGCGACCCGTAACCTGAAACGCGTTCTACCGGCTGCGGCCACTGCGGTGGCTGTGATCCTGTTGGCCATGGCCGGTTGTTCGAAGAAGGAGTCCCAAGAGACGCCGGTGCCACCGCCTTCGGTGACCACGCTTCCGGCGACACAGCCGCTGCCAGCCTTGCCACCTCCGGCGACTACCAACGTCGCACCGTCCGCGTCGGCTTCCGACACGAATCAGGTAAGTGGAGACGATCAAACGCAGGCGGAGTTGGCCGCGCAAGTGAAACAGCTGGAGAACGACTACCAGAATACGCCCGATTTCCAGAAGCGCGTCACCATCATCTACGAACTCAGCTCCAATGATGACGCAGCTGATGTCATCAACTCGCTGGCGCATCTATTTCTGAATGAGAAGGACCAGGAACTGAAGATTGAGATGGTGAACTCATTGACCGATGTTGACGGCCAGAACGACAAGAAACTGGCGATCCTCAGCACCGCCTTGCGGGCTGATCAACCCAAAGAGGTGCGTCTGGAAGCGATTGATGGTATGGGGGATGCGCAAGACAAGCGCGGGATCCAGATTCTACAAGGCTTTTTGAGCGACCCGGACGAGGACGTCAAACAGTCCGCGCAGGACACAATCGAGCAGCTGCAAAACATGCCGGAGCCAGCGTCGCAGCCTCCTCAGGGCCAAATTACGGGGCATGTAAGCCAATAAAATGGGCCTCGCCAGACGCACGGCGAGGGGGTAAGATAATCGTTGACGGACGGGCGTGATTCCGCTAATTTTCACCCCCCTTCCCAAGAGGAACGAGGAAACATTCATGTACGCAGTAATACGAACAGGCGCCAAGCAATACCGCGTCCAGCCCGGCGACGTTCTGGAGGTCGAACTCCTCGACGGCGAGAAGGGCAAGGAAATCGCGCTGGAGGACGTTTTGTTGGTGGCCGACGGCGACAAAGTGCAGGTCGGCAAGCCCAACGTCAAAGGCGCACTAGTGACCGCCGAGGTTGTCGACCCCGATAAGAAGGGGAAGAAGGTCATCGCCTTCAAGTTTCGCCGCCGTGAAGGGTACCACCGCAAGCGGGGTATTCGTGCGCATCATACCGTTTTGAAGATCAAAGAAATCATTGTATAGTAGCACCGTCGTCAGGAGTAACCCGTCATGGCCCATAAAAAAGGACAAGGTAGTTCACGCAATGGACGCGACAGCGTCAGCAAACGACTCGGCGTGAAACGATTTGGTGGCGAACTCGTCACTGCCGGCAGCATCATTATTCGCCAGCGCGGTTCGAGGTTTCTGGCCGGCAGCAACGTCGGCATCGGCCGCGACTGGACCCTGTTCGCCCTGGCCGAGGGCCACGTCCGCTTCGACAAGAACGGTCGCCGCGTCAATATCGACCCCGTCGCCGCTCCGGCCGGCAAATCCTAGCTGAGATTCATTTCGACGTAATTCCGGGGGCAAACGATTGTCTGCCCTTTTCGTTTTCACGCAACGGCTGCGACCGGACCGCTTAGCACGATCGGGCTATCTGTGGTAAACTTTCCTCCCATGACGGCTTTTGGCACACTGACCGGCAAGCTGACATCGCGTGCGGATCTTTCGCGCGACGAGGTGGCGGAAGGAATGCGCGCCTTACTCGATGAGGCAGTGACCGAAGACAGCAAGGCGGAATTCCTGACGGCGTTGGCGCGGAAAGGGGAGACGGCCGAGGAAATTGCCGCGTTCGCCACGGAGCTGCGGGCGCGTGCGGTCGATCCACAGATTGATCCTGCCCGGTTCGAGAGCGTCGTGCTGGACGTGGTTGGCACCGGCGGGGACATGGCGCACACATTCAACATTTCCTCGTGCACGATCTTTGTCGCTGCCGCCGCAGGCGTGGCGGTGGCCAAACACGGCAATCGCGCCATCACCAGCAAGACCGGCAGCGCGGACGTGCTGACGGCGCTGGGCGCGAAAATCGAATTGCCGCCGGAGGCCGCGCGGCGTTGCCTGGAGACCACGGGGGTGACGTTTCTGTTTGCGCCGTTCTACCATCCCGCGTTCAAGGCGATCGCGCCGGTGCGGCGGAAGCTGGCGGAGCAACGGCAGCGGACGGTATTCAACATTCTCGGCCCGCTGGTCAATCCGGCTCGTCCCACGCATCAGCTCATTGGCGTGTTCGACCGCATGCTGGTTCGAAAATTTGCGGACGTACTCCGCATGCTCGGCTTGAAACACGCGATGGTGGTGCATGGAGACGGCCTCGACGAGCTGTCCACGATGGGTGTGAACACCATGGCCGAACTGTGGGCGGGACGGATCGAGCAGACCGAGCGTGATTTCCGCGTGCCGCACACCTCGTGGCGCGGGGTGACGGTGAAACCCGAGGAGTTGACGGGGGGCGATCCGGTGACGAACGCCGGCATCGTCCGAGACGTGCTCGGCGGCAAGGACCGCGGCGCGCGCCGTGACATTGTGCTCTTGAATGCGGCGGCGGCGCTGGTGGTTGCGGAAAAGGCCGCCGACTTCACCAGCGGATGGGACTTGGCGGCGGAGTTGATCGACAGCGGCGCGGCCCGGGAGCGTCTGGAACGGTTTGTCGAGGCGACAAACCGGGGGTAAACTGTCTCATGCGGGCGGCCCTGGCCAAACCACTGGACTGGTGCACGATTCAATTGGCGCGCTTGAACGTGCGTGATGCCGCGGACACAGAAGGCCTGGCGGCCCGGGCCCAAGCGGTGCTGGATCATCCCGACTTCCTCGGGGGCATCACTACGGTCCCGAATGATTTCCGATTCGTCACCAAGCGCGCGTTTCAGTTCACGTCTCCGGTCCCGTCGCCGTGGAAGCGAAATAACACGGTGCATGGTCGGCTCTATACCGCATCCAAACCATGGCAGGACAAGCCGACGCTTGTTTTGCTCCATGGGTGGAACGCGCAGACGGCGTATCGCACGCTGTTTCCCCACCTCGCCCGGCGGCTGACAAAGCGGGGCGTGAACGTGGCGATGTTCGAGTTGCCCTACCACAGCCGGCGCAAGCCCCGCGGTCGACGAGCCATTCGCAATTTCCTGTCGGGCGACCTGGTGCACGTGGCCCAAGCCACTCATCAAGCCATGGCGGATGCGCGGGCCCTGATTGCATGGCTGAAGGAACAAGGCTGTCCGCGGATCGGGCTCTGGGGCATCTCGCTCGGGGCATGGTTGAGCGGGATGCTGGCGTGCACCGAGCCACGCGTGGATTTCGCGGTATTGATGACGCCGGTGGCGCGAATGGATCGGCTCATCGCCGAAGTGGATTTTTGTGCGCCGATTCGCCGCAGTCTCGGCGGAACGAAGGTACGGCTTGATTCATTGAACCTCGCGGCCCGCCGACCGAAGGTGACGCCCGACAATATCCTCGTCGTCGCCTCCGAGCATGATTTGTTTGCGCCAATCGCGACGATTGAGGAGTTGTGCGAGGCATGGGGTGGGCCGGAATTGTGGCGTCCACGGCATGGTCATATCAGCGTCCTGATGTCGATGCCGGTCATGGAACGCACCATCCGATGGGTGGCCCGAAAAGCTTGACGGTTCGGAGCGGCCTTTTGACGGCATCGCGCTGGCCATCTTGACGCGGGTACCCGCTACGTTTTTTCTGTACATTTTACCCGTTTGCAGGCATTTGAATTGCCTCGGTATGGCATCGAAACCGGACAAAACAGTGATTCGCCTCGATTACGCATCGTTGGGTGGGAGTGGCACGCCAGACGCCGAGATCGACCGCGCGTTGGTCAAGAAGGCCAAAGGCTTTCTCGGCCGTCACGCCCGCGAAGAGATCTTGCAATTGATGGATCACAACCTGCGTGTGCTGACGGCGGAAGTGGCGCAGCGACAGGTGAACCCCGAACTGCTTTACAAGATCGGCCAGGAAGCCGTCGGGGAGGCCATCAAGGCCTACAAGATCAAACAGGAGGAGGGCTTCCGCGAATTTGCCATCGCGTTCGCGCGGCAGTCCATGTTTCTGGCCAAGGGCAAGATATCCCGCCAGCCGGCGCCACCGACGCACCCGCCGATCCGCGAAGACGATCTGGGCGCAAAATAGAATTGCATTCGCCGTCCGGCCGTCACATTGTTGCCAGCGTCATGCTCATCAGCAAAAAGATCAACGACGCGATCAACCAGCAAATCGGAAACGAATTCGGCGCTTCGCTGCAGTACGTGGCGATCGCCGCGCACTTCGATGAGGAGGCGCTGCCGCAATTGGCCGCCCATTTCTACAAGCAGGCCGAGGAAGAACGCGACCATGCCATGCGCTTCGTGAAGTTCCTCGTCGAGACCGACGGCGCCGTGGTCATTCCCGCCGTCAAGGCCCCCCAGAACAAATTCGCCTCCGCGGAGGAAGCCGTACAACTCTCGCTTGACTGGGAAGTCGAGGTGACCCAGCAGATTCACAAGCTCGTCGATCTGGCCAAGAAGGAAGTCAATTACACCACGGACAATTTCCTGCAGTGGTTCGTCAAGGAACAGCTGGAAGAAGTCTCCTCGATGGATAATCTTCTGAAGGTGATTCGTCGCGCGGGCGAAGACGGCCTGCTGCGCGTCGAGGAGTATCTGGCCCGCAAAGGCGGCCAGGCTTCGGTGCCCGAAGAGGACGCCACGTAGACGCGCCTGATGCAGGTTGGGATGGGCGCAGGGCCGCGGTGGCGTCAGAAGTGATGTCATGATGGTTCGAGAACAGATCGAATCCCGCGGGGTTTCCGACCCACGTGTGCTTGCCGCGATGCGTAAAGTCCCCCGGCACGAATTCGTGCCCGAACATCTGACCGACGCGGCCTACGAAGATCATCCGCTGCCCATCGGGTACGGCCAAACCATTTCCCAGCCATATATCGTCGCGTTGATGACAGAATTATTACACCTCACACCCGCGGCGAAGGTGCTGGAGGTTGGCACCGGTTGCGGATACCAGACGGCGGTTTTGGCTGAGATTGCCGCGGAGGTTTACTCGGTCGAGATCATTGAGCCGCTGGCCAGCGAATCGGCGGATCGATTACAACGTCTCGGCTACAGGAACATACACGTCAAACACGCCGATGGCTATCTGGGTTGGCCCGAGCATGCGCCATTCGATGCGATTGTCGTGACTGCCGGTGCCGAGCATGTCCCGCCGCCGTTGATACAACAACTCAAGCCCGGTGGACGGATGGCAATTCCTGTGGGCGAACCCCACGGAGAACAATCGCTCCTGCTCGTTCAGAAAGGTTCCGATGGTGAAATCGTCACCCGCAATGTAACGGCGGTTTTGTTTGTGCCATTGACACGGGAAACAGGAACGTGACAGGGTCAAACTGGCCGCGAGTACAGATCCATTATCCAAGTTCGGTGGCGCAATGAAGAGGGCGTGGGTATTTCTCGCTGCGGTGTGCGTTCTGGTGATCGGGGTTTACGCGTACATAGCCCAATCGGGCTTGTTGGAACTGCTGAGTCCGAGTGCGGCGGACACTTATTACAATTTACTAGTGCGCGGTTTTGGAGCCGGCCATCTCAGTTTACAAAAGGCGGTTCCGCCCGGGCTCGCACAACTTGCCGATCCCTACGATGCGACGGCGAATGCACCCTATCGGCTCATGCCGTACCGGCTGCACGACCTGAGCTACTACAAAGGGCGGCTTTACCTGTACCACGGGGTCACGCCCGCCTTGATCCTGTTCTGGCCGTTCGCCGCGATGACCGGCCACTACTTGTTTCATCGTCAGGCCGCGGCGATTTTTTGTGCGGTCGGATTTCTGGCCAGCGTGGGCCTGCTGTTCGCATTATGGCGGCGCTACTTTGCTGAAGTAAGCGTCGTCGTCATCGCGGCGTGTGCGCTGGCGCTCGGGTTGGCGACCGGTGCGCCGGTACTATTGTCGCAGGCCGACGTTTACCAAGTGCCGATCTGTTGCGGGTATATGCTGACCATGCTGGCGCTGGCGGCGATCTGGTGTGCGTTGCACGAGCCGGAGCGGAGCTGTCGGTGGCTAACGGCGGCGAGTGTGTCTTACGGGCTGGCAGTGGGAGCGCGGCCCTCGTTGCTGTTCGGCGCGGTCATCCTGGTGGTGCCGGTGATTCAAGCGTGGCGTGGTGGGCAGCAGCGGATTTGTGCGCGACTGATGGCGGCGACCGTTCCGATCATGCTGATCGGACTGGGGTTGATGCTTTACAATGCGCTGCGATTCGGAAGCCCGTTCGAATTTGGCGTGCGTTACCTGTTGGCCGGCGACAATCACCCGGCGTCTGTGCACGGCTTCAATCTGCACTATCTTTGGTTCAACCTCCGCCTGTATTTCCTGAAGTCAGTAGGCTGGGGTCGTCAATTTCCTTACGTGCAGAAGATGGCGGTGCCACCCTTGCCGCCGGGCCACGGCAATGTGGAAGCGCCATTCGGTATCCTGGCGAACGTTCCCCTTGCGTGGCTGGCGCTAGTGTGCTGTCCCTAACGCTTCGTTACAATGAATCGCTTCATTTTGACCAGATGGACATTGGAAAGGCATTTCAGTGACACCACACTAGCCGCGCCACTGACATGGCGGAGCCAATCGGCGCGGCGGGCTCACTCTTGCGGTGGTTTGTGGCGACGGTGGCACTGCTGTTCTGGACCAGTGTCCTGACCGTTGGCCTATTCTACTATACCTCTGTACGTTATGAAGTAGAATTCCTGCCCGCGCTGTTGCTGCTGGCCGTGATTGGTATTCTCGGGCTGGAACATGCCCTGGTAAACCGTCCGACCAGGAGGCGTGCGGCGCGCTCGGTTTGGTGCCTGCTGCTGGGGTTCTCGGTGGTGTTCAACCTCCTGGCGAGTGTTGAGTACCACGCCGAGGCGCACCACATTCTGGGCGTTACGCTGTTTCAGGAAGGCAAAGTTTCCGAGGCGATCCAACAGTACGAGCAAGCGCTGCGTCTCTACCCCGACTACCCCAAGGCGCACCTTAATTTGGGCATTGCCCTTGAGCAGACGGGCCGGGTGCCAGAGGCAATCGAACAATACGAGCAGGCGCTGCGTCTCAACCCTGACTACGTCAAGGCCCACTACAATCTGGCGGTCGCCTTGGAACGCGCCGGCAGGGTCCAAGAAGCCATCCAACATTATGAGCGGGCCTTGCGGAGCAACCCTGATCTTACTGAAGCGAGAAGCGCACTCGCGCGACTGCACATTAGCCAGTGAGCAACGACGGAACGCCGAGGGAGCCCTTACAGCCCCGAGTCGAGCACGTTACGGACGAGTTGGTTGAGGGAATCCATGTTGTAGGGCTTTTGGAGGTAGCCGAGACAACCGTGGCGCAACATCCGGCGTCCTTCCTGGTCGTGGCTGTAGCCGCTGGAGACGATGACGCGGACGCCGGGATCGATCTCCTTCATGCGCGCGAATAATTCCGGTCCGCCGATGCACGGCATCATCATGTCGGCGATCACCAGATCAATTTCTTCCTGCCGCTGGCGGAATGTCGAAAGCGCCGTGGCGCCATCCGGCGCGGTGAGTACCGTGTACCCTTTCGATTCGAGTCCCAATTGTGCCATATCGCGGATGACTTCCTCGTCCTCGGCCAGCAGGATGCACTCGTGACCGCCGCGAGCTGTCGTTTCCGGTTGCGACGGTGCTGACGCAGGCGCCTTTCGCGACGCGGGCAGAAAAATCTCAAACATGGTTCCCTGTCCCGGTTGGGATTCCACGTGGATCTCGCCCCCGAAGCTCTTGACGATGTTCATCACCAGCGACAATCCCAGGCCGGTGCCTTTGCCAACCCGCTTGGTGGTGAAGAACGGCTCGAACATGCGCGTGAGCGTGGCCGCGTCCATGCCACAACCCGTGTCGCGAAACGAGAGCAGCACGTAGTCGCCATCGGGCAGGGACACTGCGGGACGAAACGGATTGGCACCGTCCAGGAGAACGTTGCGGGTGGTGATTGTGAGGATGCCGCCATCGGGCATCGCGTCGCGGGCATTGACGGCGATGTTGAGGAAGACCTGTTCGAGTTGGGACGGATCGACCTCGACCGCGTGGATAGTCTTGGCGAACTGGCGTTGGATGAGGATGGATTTGTCGAGGCTGCGGTCGAGCATTTTGAGCGTCTGCTCGATGCAGTCGTTGGGATTGACGACGGTCAGGTGCGGGCCTTCCCGTCGGGCAAACGCCAGCAATTGTTTCGTCAACGCCGCGCCACGGTGCGCACTGGCTTCCGTCGCCTCCAGGTAGCGGTAGGTTGGGCTGGACCGTTCGGTCTGTTGCTTAACGTAGCTGGCGCAGGCCAGAATGGCCGCAAGCACGTTATTGAAGTCGTGGGCAATCCCGGCGGCGAGGGCGCCGATGGACTCGATCTTCTGCACCTGCACGAGCTCGCGGTACAACTCCTCAGCTTGGACGGCGCTGGCCACGATGTTGGCGACGGTTTGCATCTCGGCCATGAGCGACGGCGATATGACACGGGGATTGCGGTAGAAGATGCCGAGGAGGCCGACGATTTCGTCGCGGCAGACAATGGGGTTGAGGATGGCGGAGGTCACGCGCTCCCGGTCGCACACGCTCGCGAGCGCCGGCGGCGATTGTTGCGCCACGTTCGTAATAACGAGCGGATGGACGGCGGAGGCCGATTGCTCGAACGCGGGGAACGTCCAGTGCGCTGCCTCCAACTGTTCGAGGTTGCAGGACGTGAACCCGAAAGCGCCTTTGAGAAGGAACCGTGTTTGCCCGTTCTTCTCGGTCAACCAGGCGGTCACGGCATCGGCTTCAAAGAGTTGCGCGATTTTTTCCAGCACGTCCGTCGAGATTCGGGCGACGTCGAGTTTGTCGATCAAGGCGCGCGAAATCTGGTTCAACGTGGATTGCCGCTGGAAGGCGAGGCGTTGGGACAGCTCGATTTCCTGGGCGCGGGCGGCTTGGAGTTCGGCCTGGTTTTTCTGGACGCGCTGGACGTACAGGTAGGTTTCCGCGGCGGCGAGCGACACGAGCAACAGGGAGGCGCTGCTCAGCGGGAGACTGACCTGGACCCAGGAATCATTGTCGTTGTTGAGCCGCCCGATGAGCATGTAGGACAACGTGATCACGAGCGCCATCCCATAGAGTCGTGCGCGCGGTGACCATTCCCCAACGTACGTCTTGGTAACGATAGGTTGCGCCATGAGGAGGCCCTCACCGTAAACGTGACAAAGCTGAGCAAGGAATATGCCGCTTCTGAGAATTGAGAAAAGAACTCCCATCGTGCGCACCCATAGCGAGGTTTCCTCAACTTCGAATGGCGTCGGCAACACGACGGTGCGAATCGGCACTCCTGCGTGTGCCATTTCTGTGCATATCGACGATGGCGATTTTCGGGTTGCGCGGCATGGCGGATGCCAGTATGTACTGAGTTGGCCAAGGACAGGCGCATTCTTTCATGAAACGCAAGACACGATTGTGGCTCCGGTTCGTTTTGGTGGTCCTGTTGGCGGGTGGCGTGTATCTCCTGATGCGCGACTACGAGCAGGAGTTCGTCTATGCGCCCACGTCGTTTGTCAAAAAGACGCCCCGTGACACCGGGATGCCCTTCGACAGCATCGCGCTGGCCTCAGACGACGGGGTGACCATCCAGGGCTGGTTCATTCCCGCCCAGTCGCCGGAGCAGCCGCCGGCAACCAATTCCGCGCCCCGCACGCTCTTGTTCTTCCACGGTCGTGCGGGGAACATGAGCGACAGCCTGGAAAAGATCCATCTCTTCCATGATATGGGACTCGACGTATTTGCCATCGATTACCACGGCTACGGCGCCAGCAGCGGCGCGCCGACCGAGAGCGCGCTGACCGGCGACGCACTGACCGCCTGTTTCTACCTTGTCGACAAACGGAACGTGAAACTCGAGCGGCTGTATATCTTTGGCGAAGACCTCGGCGCGGCGGTGGCCATCGACCTGGCCACGCGGGTGGCGCCAGCGGGATTGATTACCGAAGGAGCAAACGCGTCGATCCTCGAGAAGATCGAGGACGACTGGCCGTTGATCCCCTGGCAGTACCTGTTGCTGAATCAATTCGATTCCATCAAGAAAATCAGCGACGTGCGCGTGCCGGTCCTGATGATCCACAGCAGCGACGATGAACTGGTGCCGTTCAATGACTCCCGACGGCTTTACGCCCTGGCGCATGAACCGAAGGAACTCGTGGAGATTCATGGCTCACACCGGGACGCATTCGTCAAATCGTTCGATGCGTACTACGACAAGATCGACCAGTTCGTGCATGGAGAGTTCAAGGACAAGTCTGCGGAAGCGGTTTCTTCAACGGAAACCAGCGCAACGGCGTCCAACAAACCAGCGCCATGACCCGGTCGCTCTCGCTTTTCCTGCTGTGCCTGCTCGGCGTATTACGTCCCGCGCTGGCCATCGATACGCTGCGGCCCGAACAGCTCCAGCCGGGCATGAAAGGGTACGGGTTGTCAGTATTCCAGGGCATCAAACCCGAACGCTTTCAGGTCGAAATCATCGGCGTGTTGAAAAACGTCATGCCCAAGCAGGACATGATCCTGATCCGCATGAGTGGGGCGGACCTGGAGAAACACAAGGTCATCGCCGGTATGAGCGGCAGCCCCATTTACATCAATGACAAGCTGATTGGGGCGCTGGCGTATGGCTGGACGTTTGAAAACGAGCCGCTCGCCGGGGTCACGCCGATCCAGAACATGCTGGCGCAATTGACGAGGCCGTTCGTACCGCCGGCGACGGTCACGACCTCGGTGTCGCTGGGCCGATCGTCGTCCGCACCCGCGATGTTCGCGCCGCCGAACGCACCGTTTTCTCGCGGCGCGGGCGATTCCGACACGCCGCATCCGTTGCTCACGCCACTTTCGTTTGGCGGCTTCAGTCCGGGTGTGATCGAGCGGTTCGGATCGAGATTTACCGGTTTCGGGATGATGCCGGTCGTCGCGGGTGGCGCCGGGAGTGGGGCGCTGCCGCGTCGGAGCGGCGACATCGAGCCCGGTGGATCCATCGGCGTGCAATTGATGCGCGGCGATTTGAACATGACTGCGGTGGGCACGGCTACGTACGTCGAGAAGGACCGGGTTCTGGCGTTTGGTCACCCGTTTTTTGGAGGCGGATCGGTGCAGGCACCCGCGGTACTGGCCGAGGTGCACACGATCATGTCGAGCCTGGAACGATCGTTCAAGCTGGCCACGCCGGTCGCCGAGATCGGGGCGATGGTGGGCGATTGGGAGAGTTGTATTGTGGCGGACACGAAGACGCAGGCCCGCATGATCCCGCTCACCATCGACGCGGTCAACCACGACACCGGGCAGACGGAACATTACAACGTGGAAATCATGGATAACCAGACGTTTACGGCGCGACTGGTGATCGTGGGGGTTGCTCAGGCCGTCAGCGCGGCGTCCGGTTCGTCGCAGGATACGACCGCGCAGATTTCCGTGAGCGCCGAACTGGGGCCAACGAAAAGCGGCGGGTCGCCGCGGACCGTGGCTGTGGCCGATACGTTTTTCAACGCGGGAGGCGGACTTCTCGACATGGAAGCGCTGATGCCGCTGGTGGCGATGGTCAATACGCCGTACGGCAGCCCGACCGTTACGCGTCTCACGGTGAGGGTGGACGCAACGCTCCGCCGTCAGACCGCCGAGATCAAGCGAGCGTACTTTAGCAAATCGGAAGTCGAGCGCGGCGAAACGGTGCCGTTGGCTGTCGTACTCAAACCGTTCGGCCAGCCGGAGGTTACGAAGACGATCCCCATCCATGTACCGGTCGGCCACCGACACGCTGCGGTCTCTCGCGGTCACCGTTGTGGCTGGAGACTCTGCGCCGACGGACGCCGCATCGCCCGACAATCTGGATGACTATCTCGACGTGATTCAGAAGGGACATCACAATACGGACCTGGTCGCGTTGATGCCGACATCCAGCCAGGGGATGCAGTACCGCGGCAAGCTGTTGAAGAATCTCCCGGCGAGCGTCGTCGGCATATTGGAAGACTCGAGCAGCGGCAACATGACGCCCGCCGCCGATCTCCAGCAACTGGTGGAACCGACCGATTGGGTGCTCAGCGGTCAAGCCACGGTCCGCGTCCCGATTCGACAGGAATAATCGCGCATGAGAATATCTACCTTGGTTCTGCTATCGTCCGTTTTTGTTTACACGTCTTCCTTCGCCGTCAAGACCGAGCAGTGGGAATTGAAGTCGCCGCAGGATTTCATGACCGGCAAGCTGCGGCGGCTCATCGTCACCAGTGACGGCCAGTTGCGACTGGGGTACGACGCCACGAAGCTCGGCGAATTCGCCAAGGAGATTTGGTGTTCCGTGGTCGATCGCGACGGGACGATTTATTTCGGCACGGGTTCGCCAGCGGATGTGTATGCGCTCGGCAAGGATGGACGGACGACAAAGCTTCTGGAGGCCGATTCGATTGCGGTGACGGCACTCACGCTGGATTCGCGCGGCAATCTGTATGCCGCCACGATGCCCGACGGCAAAATCTACAAGATCTCGACGAACAACAAGGCCGCCGGGGTGAAACCCGAAGAAGCTTATTGCCGGTTGCGGGCGCCATACATTTGGTCGCTCCTCGCAGACAAGAAGGACCAGATTTTCGCCGGCACAGGTCCTGACGGAAAGGTGTTTCACGTCAGCCCGGACGGGAAGGTCGAGGAATGGTTTGCCGCGGAAGACTCCAACATCCTCAGCTTGGCGCTGGACGCCAGCGGCGCGTTGTTGGCGGGCGGGAGCGACCGCGGACTGCTGTTCCGCATCACGGAGAAGGGGAAGGGCGTCGTGCTTCATGAATTTGCCGAGGATGAGGTGAAGGCGCTGGCGGTGAACGGGGACGACGTCTATATCGGCGTGAACAAGCAACGGGTCAGACGACCGCGCGGTGTGGCCGCCCGTCGTCCGAGCGCGACCGAGTTTGAGGACCTCACGCAGCGGCTGACGGGGCAGTTTGGAGCGGCGGTGACCGCCGAGACGACCGGGCCGGGACGGGAAACGCCGCCCGAAGCGCGACTGGCGAACCTGCTCGCCGGTACGCTCTACGTGCTGCATGCAGATGGACGCGTCGACCGGCTGGCGAATTGGAACGATGAATCGATCCTGGACGTGAAGGTCGATGGCGATGGCATGGTCCTGGCGGGGATGTCCGGCAAAGGCCGCGTGTACCGCGTGCGGAACGACCAGAACTGGGAATTACTCTTCGCGTTCGAAGAGCAACAGGCGCTCACGCTCGCGCTACGTGACGGCAAACTGGCGTTTGTCGGCACCGGCAACATTGGGAACGGATACGGCATCGATCCGCAGAAGGCGCGGGACGGCGATTTTACCAGCGAGGTGCGCGACTGCCGGTTCCTGACGACGTGGGGCAACCTGTTTTGGATGGGCAGCGGGGCGATTTCGGTCTCCACAGCACGGGCAACACGGCCTTGCCCGACACGACGTGGTCGGATTGGTCGGAAGCGTTGAAGAGTTCACCTGCCAAGGTGGCCAGTCCGCGCGCGCGGTTTATTCAAGTGCGCGCCCAGCTCGCCGCGGCTTCCGAACCCGTGTTAAAGTCGCTGAGTCTGTATTATCAGATGCAGAACCAGAAGCCGGAGGTCCTATCCGTCGAGGTTGGGGAGAAACCGAAACCGGTGACGGAGAAACCGAAGATCGAGCCGTTGGCGGAGCAGAAGTCTGGTGATGGCGAAGGCAACTCCGGTCCGAGCGTGAGCGGCGATTCCGAGTCGACGTCCAAGACCGAGGATGCCCGTCCGAAACCGGCGAACCCGGTGAAGGAAGTCCATTGGCGCGCCACCGACAAGGACGGCGACGCGCTCGTGTATCGGCTGTATTACCAGGCTGACGGCGATGACGCGTGGGTGCCGGCGTTTCTGGACAAGCCGCTTCACAAGACCGAATACTCGTGGGACACGGAATCCATCCCCGACGGTTGGTATCGAATCAAGGTGGTGGCGAGCGACGAGGAATCGAACCCCGCGGGCGAAGCGCTGACGGACGAGAAGGTCAGCGACCTCGTCAAGGTGGACAACACACGCCCGCAAGTACTGGAACTCTCGTATGACGCGGCGAGCGGGACTTTAAGGGGCATTGCGCGCGACAACCTGAGTTTGATCCGGTATCTCGAATACTCCGTTGACGGCGGGGAATGGAAATATTTCGCTCCGAAGGACGGCGTGTTCGACAGCCGCGAGGAGGCATTTGAGGTCAAGATCGGGCCATTAGCGGCCGGGCCGCATTTCATTGCCGTTCGCGCCACTGATGAAGAAGGCAACGTCGGCGTCGAACGCTTCACGGGCGGAAAGCGGTAGGCGCGGACCGCGGCGACGATATCATCGCAGGCACAGAGGCCTGCGCCACCGTGCATAACGGACTCACTGCATGATTCGGCTGGAAAACATCAGCGTGGAGTTTCGGCTCAAGAGCGAGCGCGTACAGGCGCTGCGCAACGTCGATCTACACGTCCGCGAAGGCAATTTCGAAGCCATCATGGGGCCGAGCGGTTCGGGCAAGACGACACTCATCCAACTGATCGCGGGGTTGCTGACGCCGACGGCGGGCGAGGTGATCGTGTCAGGCGAACACCTGAGCGCGATGGATGACGAGAAGATTTCGGCGTTTCGCAACCGGACCATCGGGTTCGTGTTTCAATTCTTCAACCTGCCGAGCTATTACAACGCCGTGGACAACGCGGCGCTGCCGTTGGTGTTCGCGGGCGTGGATGAGCGCCATCGTCGGGAGCGCGCCCGCGCGTTGCTGGCGGAATTTGGGTTGGGGGAGCGGCTCGACCACAAGCCCGACCAGCTTTCGGGCGGCGAAGCGCAACGCGTGGCCATCGCCCGCGCGCTGATCAACAGTCCCCGGATTATCCTGGCGGACGAACCGACCGGCAACCTCGACCGCGACACCGGGACGCACGTGATGGAACTGCTGCAGCGCATCAACCGCGAGCGCGGCGTAACGGTGCTGGTGGTCACGCACGACGAGAAGGCGGCAGCGTTTGCCCAACGCGTCATCCGCATTGAGAAGGGGGAGTTGGTGTGAGGAAATTCACCCTCACCCTGACCCTCTCCCTTCAAGGGAGAGGGGACGCAATCCAGTGGGCAGGTTTTGCGGGAGCGCGCTCCCATAATGAACAGAGAGGTGGTTGCGCGCCATGATCCGGCGGCGGGACTATTTGCGGTTGACGACGCAGAAGCTGGGGCTGCGAAAGAAGCGGGCGGCATTCGCGATCATTTCCGTGGCGTTGGGGGTGGTGGTTGTCGTCACGGTGAATTCGTTGCTGGCGGGCGTGCGCGATGTGGCGATCAAGACGATTTGGACGGAGGAGATCGACCCCGATGTGATTCGCGTGTACGCGGGCGAGAACCCGTATGAATTCGTTATGACGCCCGACGAACAGAAGAAGAAGGCGAAGAAGCGGATGCAGTTTCTGACCGAGTCCGTGTTCGACGAGATACGGGGTTGGTCAGGTGTCGAAGCGGCGGACCGGCCCGTGGCGGTGCAACCGGTGAGCGTCAGTTCCCTCGACAAACGGCCGCGGGGAGTCGGCGAGCTCCAGGGCGTACCCGAGGCGCTGCTGTTGCGGTACGTGACCGACCGCGCGCTGGTGACGGGCGTGACTAACGCCATCCCGTTGGTGGTTGGGGAACGCGAAGTGAAGCTGCGGTTCGACGACAAGCGTGGCAAACTGGAGGATGACCCGAACGGCGAGAAGACGTGGCTCGGGCGGGACGTGACCATCGTGCTCGGCGACAACTACGCGCGGGTGGCACGTTTCGATTACGATTACGCGAAACGCGAATACAGACCCGTGGGCGACGACGAGGTCACGTCGCAACGCGATTCGTTAGAGCGCAGCTACCGCGGGATCTACGACATGGCCATTTTCAACACCACGCTCAACTTGAAGGGGCGGGTGGTGGGTTTTTGTCCTGGCAACAAGGTGTTGATACCGTTTGATGAGGCGGAATTGTGCGAGAAATGGATCGACCAGCGGAACCAGCTGGCGGCGCGGAATCCGCCGCGGGCGGCGGACGAGGTGGTTTATGGCGAGCAGGGTCGGCGCGAGCCGAAGCCGGGCGAATACACGGAAGGCCTGGTGTTGGTGAAGCACGGCGCTGATATTGAGGCGATTGCGAAGCGGATTGAAGACATGGGATTTACGGTGGCGACGCGGGCGCGGACGTTCGAGAACCAGGCGGAGGCGTTCGACAGCACGGTGCGCGTGGTCAAACAGGTCGCCTTCGCGCTGGGCGGACTGATCCTGGGACTGGCGTGCGCGTTGGTGTGGAGCACCACGTCGAAAACGGTGTCCGACAGCCGCGTGGATATCGGTTTGTTTCGCGCGCTCGGGGCGACGAAACGGGACATCCGCCGCCTGTTTCTGGGCGAAGCGATGTTGCAGGGCGTGCTCGGGACGATAGTCGGAATGGTGCTGGGTTGGCTACTGGCCATCGGCATCAGCCATTGGGTCATCGGGTTCGCGCGGCGGTCGGTGTTCGATCCCGAAGAAGCGCTGCTGATACCCGACTCGATTTTCTCCGTCAACTTGAGATTCTGCTTGATGCTGATCGTCGGCGCGGCGGTGGTGTCGCTACTGGCCGGATTGTTGCCTGCGAATCGAGCGGCGAATGTCGATCCCGTGAAGGCGCTGAAGAGGGAGTAGGGGGAGCAGGCTCGGCTTACTGGTGATCCCGCTGGCTTTGGGATTGCGGCAGACATTTCGAGGGTGATACAAAGTCAGCATGAACCGGCAGCTGCTCGGCGACGATCCCAAGTGGTTTGCCTACTTCGCCTCGTCGGACTGCAGCGCGTCCTCAAACCGACCGGCTACCTGCTTTCGCTTTCACTGCATCACGAAAGGTGGAATGAGCTTGACCTCGTTAAATAAAGGAATCTTCAGATGTGTGACAGGAATGAAAAAGCCCATTTTCTTTGCGGTTTAACATGCAGCAGTGTTCGGCCCCAATTGTGCAAACTGGATATTTATCTTAAGGACAATGATAACGTAGGTCTCGAAAAGTGGTTTCAAGTGGAACTAGCCGTAGTATTGCGGCAAGCAAGATATTGCGTTCGTATAAGACCGCCTTTGGCTGATGAACGGTTTTCTGATTTGGAGATCGCGCGTGAGGAAAATCCGGACAATCGCCTACTTGTGGAACTAAAGGCAGGTTCATACCGTGGCGGGCAGTGTTTCGATGATCTGACGCGTGGTGCAGCCCACTGCGACAATCGGAATTGGGAGCGTTTTCTCGGGTGTTTATTCCTTGGCCGCTTTGATTGGCCGCGTGAGGAAATCAGGCTGGAATTCGAGCGTGCGGGCTGTGATGTTGTCGCTTTGGAATGTGTTGGCGATGGGCCGAGTGAGACCAAATGGTGGGTGGGAGTCGCCAGGAGGAAGTCGTGACGGGCGCCGGCCTGAAGCGCGACAGCATCGCGACCTTGCTCGCCGCTAGTGTGACAATGGGTCTGATGCTGACCCTCTCAGGTTGCAAGCCAACACCGGATCCAGTCGAACTTCTCAAGGCCATGGCAGAGAAGTTGTCAACATATAAAACGACACCGGCAGAGATAGAGAAAACGCACAGCTCTTGTGGGTTTAGCCGTGTCGCATACGATGTCCAGAAAACCGAGTCCCTCGTATCCCCATATGCGGGGGTTATTACGGGCTGGTTTAGTTGCACAGGCGGAAAGCCTGTAATTGATACTGAATTCAAGGTTACGCTTGTTTTTCAGGATGAACAGTGGGTTTTGAAGGACATTTCTTATGGAACTCAGTTTGTGGATAACACAATGCATGAATGGAGCGAGCCAATGACTTCCAGTTTCGAGGGGCTTATTCGGCAAGTACTGAAATCAGATTGACATTCCGAGCGCCGGAAAACACTCCTCAATCCCCTGCAATCAGGCAGCGGGTGGCTAGGCGGATAAACGGGCTGAGTCCATCACTGTGGCGGATTATCAAGCCTTGGTCTAACCCGGAATATAAGAGCCTTTCGTGTGTGTCAGTCAATGGGGCCACAGGCGAACGGTACGAGGTAGAGCCGGAAAAGCGAGAGCCAATCGTATAGGATTTCCCCTCGCCCGCGCGAATCGCGGCCTTCGTCCGCCATCTCCGGGCCTCCCGAACGCGCTTCTTTGAAGAAGGTGTGAGTGCGGCGGGGGACGCATTCGGAGCGGGGGAAGACGGAAACGACAGAGATTTGCCGTCGCGGCACGACAGACGGCCCGGGGCGGTTTCGACAAGCTCAGGATGACGACCGGTAGGAAGGAAACGGCGGGTCCGCCCTCGGCGAGCGCGCTTACACCTTTTTTTGACCGGCCATCAGAATGGGCTGGACAGTCTGCATGCTATAGTGTATACGAGACAGCGGTTGTATTGTGATCTTTGATATAGGGGAAGGGGAGTATGATCGATGGGAAATGGCTGATGGGGCCCCTTCGACCGTGCTCTCATCGACGTTGTTCCGGGGAGGCAGGGTAAACGGGCAGAGGGGACAGCGAGAAATGTTACATCTGTAAAAACAAAGCCAATTTTTTGAAGTGCTAGATGTTGTGGAGTGGCTTGAGCGACAAGATGTTAGAAGTGCAAGTGTGCCATTTTGTCGCATGGCTTTGTTTTGCTAAAATTGGGTTCGTTTTGGGTTCGTTTGGCCTGTCGGACGGGGTTTTAGACGCGAATGTGGAGAAGAACGAAGGGGTTAAACCACGCGGGGGCTTGAACGATTTCCTGATGGCCTCAATTTTTTTTATGTTCGTATTCTTTTCGGGAGGCCAGCCGCGACAGGCTGGCGGAGAATCCGCTGGTATGCGGACTGGTGATCTGGAAATCCGGGTAGCCGATCAGTCCCGTTTCGGAAATATCCAGGCCTTCCAGTTCAACTTCCGGCGGAACGCGCATCGGAATGAACCAGTCGAGTGTTTTCAGGAAAATCCAGGAGACGCCGCCGGCCCACAAGACGAGAACCGAGACGCCGAGGATTTGCGCACCGAGTTGACCCCAGCCACCGTGCAGGCAGCCGGTCACCGAGTTGCTACTGGCAAAAATGCCCACGGCCAGCACGCCCCACAGTCCGCCGACGCCATGCACGGAGATTGCGCCGACGGGATCATCGATGCGGCACTTGTCGAGGACCCGGACGGACACGCAAGCCAGCAAACTGGCGATAACGCTGATGACTACGGCGGCGACCGGGCTGATGCAGGCTGCTCCGGCCGAACTGGCGACCAGTCCTGCGAGCAATCCATTGATCGTGATGGTGGGGTCGGGCTTGCGGGTGGTCATGATCATGAATGTCGCGGCGGTGATGCCGCCACAGGCGCCCGCGAGGATGGTGACGGTGGCGATTGCTGCGGCCGACTCCGGCGCGCCGACCATGTTGAATCCGAGCCAGCCGACGACGAGCAAGAATGATCCAAGAAGTGTCAACGGGATGTTGTGCGCGGGTATCGGTATCACCCCGCCGTCCCGGTTGTAGCGGCCGATGCGCGGGCCCAAGATCGATGCCCCCGCCAGTGCAAAGAGACCGGCCAAGGCGTGGACAACGCCGGAGCCTGCAAGATCCACAAAACCCAGCTGCGCCAACCATCCTCCGCCCCATGTCCAACAGGCGAAGAACGGGAACAGAACCAAAGAGACAAACAATGCCGACACATAGAAATTCTTGAGGCTCCATCGTTCGGCCAGGGCTCCCACCGGAATACTGACGGCCACGCACAAGGTTGACGCCTGCCACAAGAACGATAAAAAACTGCCCGAGCTGGTGTCCGAATGATTGAGAAAGAAACCGCTTCCGCCATGTGCAACCGCGAAGCCTCCGGCCCAGAAGGCGACCACGGCGATGGCGCATCCGAAGAAGGTCATGAAGGTCGTATGCGAGGCATTTTTTGCGCGGGTGAGGCCAGCCGCCAGCATGGCCAAACCGGCCGGCATGAGCCAGATCAAAGCCCCGGCGAGTAATTGCCAAGCAGCGGTTGTCGATTGGGTTGGCGGCGGTGGTGGAGAGGAGTCTGCTGCGAAAGCGAGCGACCCTGGCAGGACACCGGAGAGCGCCACTGCCAGGGCCACAATGGCCAAGGTTTTGTTGCTGACATCGCTCTTAAGCCGCATACCCTTCGCTAATTCCGTTCGCGCACATCAATACAGATACGCTACGCCCACGCCAAGCGTAAACTGGTCGTGTACGCCGTTGTAGAGATCCTTGTCAGAGTGGTCCCAGCGGAATTCTGGACGGAACTGGAAATTATTCACCGGTTTCAGGTTCAGAGTTACCGTTGAGCTATAAAGTTCGGGAGTGACACCCACCGGCAGCGGGTCAGTCGTGCCAAATACGGCTGCCACTCGCGAGCCCTCCCTGTCCTTGAGGTAATCCTGACGGAAGGCGAGTTCGATTTTGTCCGTGAAGTCGTAGATCAGCCAAGCGCCGACGGCATACCATTCCGCATCGGCCTGCGTCGTGCCATCGGAGAGGAAGGCGCTTTGTTCATGACCGTAGTCGAACTGCAAATCGGTGCTGAACTTATCGGTGATCTTGCGGGTGGCGACCAAATCGACCCCGTCGCGCCAATTGGCGCTCGAGCCGGTGGTACCGCCGGGCAGCGAAGCTGCTGTCTGCTCCGGACCGCCGTAACCCAGCGCGGCAAAGGTGGTATTGGAATCGAACGCGTATCCGATGCGGGCCATGTACGACAGGGCGAAGTTGTTGTCGGGCAATTGGTCCCAACCGTTGAATATCACGAATTCGGTGTCGATCTTATCATTCCACTGGTAGGCCAGCTGGACGCCTGTCTGCGTGAAATTCTCCACGTAGAGGAACTGATTGCCTTCCGAGAAGTTCGGGTTCGACACCTGCTCGATGACTTCCACGCCCATGAGGGTCACCGTCTTGCCGATGATGACCTTCAGGCCATTGCCAACCGGAACATTGACATCGATAAACGCCTGCTCAAGATCACCGTCCGTGCCCAGATTGAACCCGGAAGAGTGGATGACCGCCGCGTCCTCACCAAAGATCAGGTCCGCGCGATAGCCGACGACCCAGTTGGTCGGGTTGGCGGAGATGGGTTTCTCGAGTGCCAACTTGAAGTCGTCAACATCGAACTGGTTGGCATGTGTGTCAAACGTTCGGCCCACCACCTGATGAGAGGTGGGGACAGCTGTCTTGTTGAAGTCATACAGGTACGAAGCCTCGATGAACCCGCTGATCTCAGTCTGACCGAGGAAATCGAGCGATTTCTGGGGGATGTCCGCTTTGGCGACGGCGACGTTTCCGGTGCCGGCTTCCAAAGCGGCGATCCGCTTTTCCAGGTCGTCACTGCGCTTCTTCTGTTCATCGTACAGAGCCTTGTAGTCCGTTCCTTCGTCGGCCTTGACCACAGGCACGCCCTTTGCCATCAGCACTGCCGCAGCCGCACAAATCCATACGGCTCTCAGGTAATTGATCCTCACCTTCGTGTCCTCCGTTTATTGGGTTTATGTTGGTCTGGTACGACTTCGCGCTGGCGCTCCATCACCACGCCACGCAACTCTGGTGAATCTGTCACGCGAGAGCCGCGATTCTCTGCGGGAAACCGATGTCGCGGGCAGCATGTCCGAGCCGGCCTGTGCCGGAATGGGAACGCACCTCGACCACGCTGCTGGATCCAAGCCTCGCATGACCCGAACGTGATTGCAGGGCATATGCCACGCTACGGCAGCAGTGGCGCAATTGATTGTTTGACAAAGACTTGCGTGTTTTGCCGGTCATCTGAATTTGCTGTATTACAGCCTGCCCTTAACCAGCGTGGTCAAAACGCAGCACGACATGGGGAAGCCCACGGCCTTTCCGTCGAATGTCGACGCCGCGATCAGCGGTGATGGGCCGGGTGAAGGAAAATCAGTAAGAAAAAGAGTAATGCGAATACCAGAAGGAGCGCCAGAATGGACAAAATCGTCCTCCGATGTTTGCTCCAGCCGCGTTTCCACGGCGTGGGTGCTTGGAGTCGCTCTGCGCGACCCGTCACCGTTACGGTGTCCGGGTCGTCGACCTCGGTTTTCATCTCGGCGGCGGATCGGTAGCGGTCGGCCGGATCGCGTTCCATGGCGTGGAGAACGATTTCCTCAACCTCGGGCGGGAGATTCGGTTCGAACTGGCGTGGGGCGACGGGGTCGCCAACGAGACGGGCGTTCATGACGATGAGCGGGGTTTCTCCCTCAAACGGCGTATGACCGGTCAACATCTCATAGAGCATGGCGCCGAGGCTGTAGATATCGGTGCGTGCATCGCCCCGTTTGCCTTTGACCTGTTCGGGGGCCATGTAATCGGGCGTGCCCAGGGCTGGCGTGAAGCCCGTGTAGGTGATGCGCCGTCCTTCGCTGCGGGCAATGCCGAAATCCATGAGGCGGATCGTGCCGTTGTAACACATCATGATATTCTGCGGTTTCAGGTCGCGATGAATGACGCCCACGCCATGCAGATAGGCGAGTGCGTCACAAATGTGGCTGGTGAGCTTCAAGGCGTCGGAGACCGGCATCGGACGGATGCTGTTGAGCAAGTGGGCCAACGTGTAGCCCCGCAGGTACTCGGTCACGATGTACGGGCGCGATTTGTGTTCCACGGGGAAAAATTTGAGGATGTTGGGATGTTGGAGTTTGAGGCCGATTTCCTCCTCACGCAGGAACCGCGAGAAAAACCCGGATCACTCTCGAACTGCATATACGGCACCTTGACGGCGACCATTTGCTTGGTCTGGCGGTCCGTGGCGCGGTAAATGGTGGCCATGCCGCTACGGCTGATCATCTCGTGGATAAAGAATCGGTCGTCGAGCAGTTGGCCCGCTTCGACCTCGCCGGTGACGGCCTTCTCCGCGGGTTTGTGAAACATCGGGACGCCGCGGTAGTAACCCACGGCCTCGATCTCTTCGATCTGGATCACCTGCGCCGAGACGTTGTCGTCCGTCCCCCGTTGCTCCGCCAGCGCGACGAGTTGGCGGCAGGCTGTCCCCGGCGCGTAGCGACCGACAATGTCGCAGATTTCACTGTCGGCCACGCAGGAATGCAAACCGTCCGAACAAAGCACAATGTGGTCGCCCTTCTGGACGGCAACGTCCTCGACGTCCACGCGAATCACGGGCTCCTGTCCGACGCTGCGGGTGAGGATGAAACGGTTGTCGCTGCGCTTGGCCTCGTCTTCGCTGATGAGACCGAACTTGCGCTGCATGGCGACGTACGAGTGGTCGGTCGAGACCTGCTTGATCTCCCCTTTGCGCGCGAGATAGACCCGCGTGTCGCCGACGTTGCCGACGGCGACGCGATCGTTGCGGAAGATGGCGATGGCCAGCGTTGTGGCCATACGTTTGGTGCTCTTGTCTTCCATGCTCTTGTCGAAAACGGCAAGGTTGGCGGCGTTGAACACCTGCGTCAGCAGTTGCTGCGGGGACAGGTCCTCCTTCGCTTCGCGGAATACCTTCAGCGACACCTCCACTGCCAACCGGCTGGCGACATCGCCGCGCCCCTGGCCGCCGACGCCATCGGCCAGCACCGCGATGGCCCCGCGGTTGCGCTTTTCCTCGAGCGACTCCGGCTGCCAGAAGCCAACGTAGTCCTCGTTTCGTGGGCGGACCGTGCCGGCGGACGAAAGTTCTCCGTAAATCAGTTCCATGTTACCGAGCGGCACACGCTACCCGCCGCCGCTGGCGGTTGCAAGCCGGATGAAAGGAGTCAAAGGGAAACCACTGCCTCTCGTGAAAGAGGCAGCCGTTTCGAGACCCAATCAGCCCCAAAAGGTATTCGGGGCAAGCCTGTGATTACAGCGCCATCGCTGACACGGCGGGTTTGCTGGTCAGCAGCGTTTCCCGGCCCCTGGCCTTACTGGACTTCATGAAGTAGAACACCCCGTAGAGGCCCCACAGGCCGACAACGCCGAGTGCGATGTAAGGCTCATGCCAGCTCATGCCGCTGACCGAGAACGGCCCGACCAGATAGAACAGCATGCAGCCCAGGTTCGCCAGCAGGCCAAACACCGGGACGACCATGTGCTTGAACCCGTTGAAGGTGTGGTGCTCCTTGAATGCCACGATCGCCACGATGCAGGTCGTCATGTAGAGCAGGAACGTGCCGAAGTTGCTGATCAGTGTGATGATCACCAGCGTGTTCGGCAGCGTAGCATAGGCGTGCGGCGAGAAGATGCCGAAGCTGTACCAGAAGTTATGCTTGTCCAGCAGCGCGAGTCGGCGAGCCTTGCGCGCCGAGATACACCGTCGTCGTAAGGATGCCGATGAAGATCGACAGGATCGATCAACGTCCAGATCGCGCGGTGCGGCGAGAGCGTCCTGCCGTGCAACAGGCCGAAGTGCGAGGGCACTTCTTCGTCGCGGCCCATCGCATAGGTCACGCGAGCGCCCGTGTTGATGCAGGAGAGCGTGGTGCCGATCAGCGCGAGAAACACCGTGCCGGCCTCGATCAGCATGAACGCCCGGCCCGCCGAATAGCTGCCGAACAGCCATGTGCCGACGAGGACCATCATGTCGCCGAGGGGTGCGCCGGAAGCGCCCGCGCTCGAAATCGTGTAACCGCTGTTCAGAAACAAGTTCGCCGCGAAGTACTCGAACAGGTAGCAGAATGCGCCCTGGATCGCCAGCGAGAGCAGCACCGCATACGGGATGTCCCGCTTGGGGTTCCTCGCCTCTTCCCCCATCGCGGTCACGGACTCGAAACCGACCAGCAGCAGAATCGCGATGCACGCCTGGATGAAGACGAGATTGAATCCATGCGGCGCGAACACCGAACTGGCGCTGGTGTGGAAGTTGAACGTTTGCGGATCCTTGGCATCGCCCGGCTTGCCGCTGACGGCGTCCTCGGGCTTGTAGCTCAATATGAACGGTACGGGAACCGGCTTGCCATCCTTACCCAGAGTCACTTTGCCGCTGGCGTCCTTCTGCAAGAGCGGGTAGGGGTCTCCTTCCGCAAGGCCCAGCGCGGCCAAATTCAAACTCTTGTCGGCCAAGTCGTCCTTGGTGACCTGACGATCCTGCGTTTTGTAGACCGGCTGACCCTTGTCGTCGGTCTTGGGGGAATTATCGGCCCAACTGTCCTGTACCGGTTTGCCCTTGTCGTCAGTCTGGTTGACCTGATCCACCTGATAGTTGACCGGCGTGCCGTTGGACAGGTGGTAGCCCACCGAATCCTGCGGATGCTGCATGCGGTACGCGATGGCCATGATCGTGAAAACGATCAACGCCGTGATCTGGATGACGTTGATCGCCATGTTGACCGCCGTGCTGCCATTCACGCCACGGTAGGCGATGTAGCCCACCAACAACGCGAACACGACACAGAAAATGTACATGAACAACGGACTGTTATACGTCCCGCTGAACGTGTCCGGCCAAAACTGGCTGGCCAGATAACCGCCCAAAATCGCCGTGACGCCGACCATCAAGCCGGGATAGACCCAGTAGTACAGATGGCTGGCCCAGCCGGTGAAGAACTTGACCACGCGGGCGAACTTGTAGGCCTGAGTCTTGGACAGGAACGCCTGCTCCGCGAAGTAGTACGATGATCCTGCGCCCGGATACAGCTTGGACAACTCAGCGTAACTGATCGCCGTCGCAAAGCACAGCAGCAGCGCCGCGAATAGACCGAACCACATCGCGCAGCCAGCCATGGGCGCGCCGTAGAGCGCCTGCTCTTGATACGTCAGCCACAGAAACGCTCCGGGCGCAATCAGCGCCATCGCATTGATCGTCAGCCCCGTTAGCCCCAGGGTCCCCGTCGTCTTGGGTTTTGTCGCCCCCCCGCCCGCTTGTTGTTCCGTTGCCATGATGTTCTCCTTACTCAGATTTTAACGCTTTCTTCGTTGCCGACTGTCACGTGCCACCGTTGCTTGGCACCCGACGGCCGCCACGCATCATCGGAGCGAATAGCCTCACTCGCATGCGGGGGCCTTTAGCGCCCGCTGTGCCAGCCGAAGTGGGAGTATTAAAAACTCGTTAAAGGCCAGCGGTTTTCGTGAATTGCCTTGGACGAGAGAGCCGTCCCTGTTAGACGTTTGTTTGCCAGCGTGACTAAAAAAATACAGAACGCCGTCCTGCGGACACGCCACCGCCCGGCAGACATGCTTTTTTTCGTGAAGTTTGCGCGCCGATGATGATAGGCTTCGGAGCGGTGATGGGGTTCGCCTGTAACTGCCCCTGCGACGGCAGGGCGCTGATGACTCCTACCGTGGCAGAGAGGACACAATGTTCAGATTGTTGCTGCTCATCATTGGTGGAGCGCTCGGCACGTTGGCCCGTTACGGGCTGAACGGCGCCATCTCCACCCATCAGCCGAAGCATTATCCGCTGGTGGCCGTCTTCCCGCTCGGCACGCTCGTCATCAATGTCACCGGCTGCTTCGCCATCGGCTTCATCGCCGCCATCAGCGGACCCGCCACCGGGCGCGCCTGGCTCAAACCCGAATGGCGCGATTTCCTGATGGTCGGCTTCTGCGGCGGCTACACCACGTTCTCCAGCTACGGACTCCAGACCCTCAACCTCGCGCGCGATGCCGAATGGCTCGGCGTCGCGCTCAACATCCTCGGCTCCAACGTCCTCGGCCTGCTCGCCACCTGGCTCGGCTGGGTCGGCGGCCGCCTGTTCCAATCCCGATTCCACGGAGGCACACTATGAAACTCGAAGGCGAAGGTTCTCTCCTGCGTATCTACCTCGGCGAACTCGACAAATGGCATCACCAGCCGCTGTACGAAGCCATCGTCCTCAAGGCCCGTGAAATGGGCCTCGCCGGCGCCACCGTCCTGCGCGGCCCCATGGGCTTCGGCGCCAACTCGCATCTCCACACCGCCAAAATCCTCCGCCTCAGCGAAGACCTCCCCGTCCTCATCGAGATCGTCGACAAAGAGGAACGCATCAACGCCTTCCTCCCCGAACTCGACAAGATCATGGGCGACGGACTCGTCACCCGCGAAAAAGTCCACATCATCCGCTACCGCGGCACCGCCCCCACCTGACCCTCCCCGCAACCCTCACTCAACCTAGTGTGCTGTCCCTAACGCTTCGTTACAATGAATCGCTTCATTTTGACCAGATGGACATTGGAAAGGCATTTCAGTGACACCACACTAGGCAACCCCCAGCCAACCCAGCCAACCCTGGGTAACCCAAGCAACCCTAGTCTACCCTAGCTGACCCTGCTCGAAACCGAGCCTAACCCTGGTCCAACCCGCATCCGCCCACCCCCAACCCCGTCATCGATTCTCCCCCCTTGAATGCATCCGGCCCCGACCACCGGGGAGCACACGCGCCCCGCGTGTCGCCTGACGCGCCCCCGCGTCAGACAAGCCGCCTCACGAACCCGCCCCTCGTCGTTGTAGCGTCCGCTGTCCCCAGCGGATTCCTCCCCACTCGTGCTCTTCGTGTCTCCTTCGTGGCCTTCGTGTTCCGTCGCCGCCATCGACAGGTTTCCAAAACGTGTCGAAATTACATTGTTTTTTCGACATATCCAGTTGACAAGTCGTTCGCATCGACATATCCTCCCCGGCATGTCCTCCGCTCGAAAGAATCGCCAGCGCGTCCGGGTATGGCGGCCGCACCAGCCGTTCAACGAACTGCCCCTCCTGCCACCTCCCGGCCGATCTGGAATCCAGGTCCATCCTCAAACAATGCATCCGCGCTCGCACAGCCCTGGCCGAACTGAAGCAGGCGGCGGACTTGATCCCCAATCAGGCCGTGTTGATCAATACGCTGCCCCTGCTCGAAGCCCAAGCCAGCTCGGAAATCGAAAACATCATCACCACCACCGACCGGCTGTTCCAGTTGCGCGAGGTCAATGACCGCCAGGCGGATGCGGCGACCCGGGAGGCATTGCGCTACAGCCACGCCCTGCTGGAGGGATTCGCCTCCTTGCGCAACAGGCCGCTGACCACGCGGACGGCAGAACAAGTTTGCAGTCTCATCAACGGCGCGCCGATGCGCGTTCGAACTGTCCCCGGTACGGCACTGGCGCGCGGACAGTCGGGCAGGATCGTTTACACCCCGCCAGTCGGAGAGCATTTGCTCCGCTCGCTGTTGGCCAATTGGGAGCGGTTTCTCCACGATGACACCGACCTGGATCCGCTCGTGCGCATGGCCGTGGGGCATTACCAGTTTGAAGCCATCCATCCATTCACCGATGGCAATGGCCGCACCGGCCGCGTGCTCAATAGCCTCTTCTTTATCGAGCAACAACTGCTCACCTTGCCCATTCTCTATCTCAGTCGCTACATCATCCAAAACAAGATCGACTACTACCGCCTGCTGTTGGCCGTCACCCGCTCACAAGACTGGGAACCATGGGTGATCTTTGTCCTCAACGGCGTCGAGATCACGGCCCGCTGGACGGTGGCCAAGATTGACGCCATCCGCAAATTGCAGGCTCACACCACCGAATACGTCCGCACCACCCTCCCGAAAATCTACAGCCATGAACTCGTGAACCTCATCTTCGAGCAGCCCTATTGCCGAATCCTAAACGTCACGCAACGCCATATCGCCCACCGCCAGACAGCATCCGTTTACCTCAAGGAACTTGTCAGGACCGGCATCCTGCAGGAGAAACCCATCGGACGCGAAAAACTATTCATTCACCCACGACTCATGCGCCTGCTCACCCGCGATTCCAACCAGTTCGCGCGTTACTCTTGAACACCTGACCGCCCCGCGTGTCCGCCAAAGCTTTAGCGACGGCGGATCCCCTCCGCCCCCGGTAGGACGTGCCGGGGAGCACACGCGCCTCGCATGCCGCCTGACGCGCCCTCGCGTCAGACAAGCCGCCTGCCGCCCCCTCTGTTCCCAACCCATCCCGAGCACCGGGGAGCACACGCGCCCCGCGTGTCGCCTGACGCGCCCTCGCGTCAGACAAGCCACCTGCCGCCCCCCTCTGTTCCCAACCCATCCCGAGCACCGGGGAGCACACGCGCCCCGCGTGTCGCCTGACGCGCCCCCGCGTCAGACAACCCGCCTCACGAACCCGTCCCGCCGTCCGCCTGCCCTGAATACGCTCCACAATTGTCATAACCGCCCCGTATTCACACCGACATAGGATGTCGGGGCTCATCCCTGCCCGGCGCAGCCCGCGTTGGCGCAGCCCACGTTTGGCCGATCCCCTCGGCCATCACGTGGGCGCAGCCTCACGCGGCCCTCAGCCAAGCCGAACGGACGAAGCGCCGACCGATTCCACCCCACGCCACAGAGGCGAACCTGCCCCGATTCCGAGATCGGGGCGGCCCGAGTCACGCCGGCCCACCCACGCCGGTCTTGCTTGCCAAATCCGCCGCTTGTAGGCCCCGCCGCTCACGTGAACCGAGGCTGATTGCCAAATGACCGTTCTCTTTGCTACTATTTAGCCGATGGATGCGAGCGTCGCACTAGCAGATTTGGGTGATACGGTCGACATCGCGCGGGTAGCGGCCACGAACTGCCTCGACCTCAAACAGCGGTCGGAATTGGGGCAAATCCTAACGCCGCATTTCGTTGCGAAGTTGATGGCAGACAGACTGACGCTGCATCGTGCCTCAATTCGCCTGCTCGACCCCGGTGCGGGAATCGGTTCCTTGACCGCTGCTGTCGTCGAACGGATTCTCCAGAGCGACGAACGACCAACATCGCTTCACGTGGATGCATTTGAGATCGATCCGGCGCTCGCAGACCACTTGCATGATACGCTGGAACTTTGTGCGAAACATCTTGCGAAAATCGGCGTTTACTTTTCGCATGTGATTCACCGCGCTGACTTCATCTCCGATGCAAGCCTGGCGTTGCGGGATGATCTCTTTGGCAGCGAACACCAGCATTACGATGCGGCAATCCTGAATCCTCCCTATCGCAAAATCGCCACAAATTCGGCGTATCGAAGGCACCTTGAGGGAGTGGGACTGCCGGTCGTCAACCTCTACACTGCGTTTCTTGGGCTTGTTGTGAAGCTGGTGGCGGAAGATGGAGAATTGGTGGCGATTACGCCCCGCAGTTTTTGCAACGGCCCATATCACGCACCGTTTCGCCGGTTCTTTCTAGACGAGATGGCTATCAAGTCCATCCACGTTTTTGAGTCACGAAAAGCTGCGTTCAATGAAGCCGACGTCCTGCAGGAGAACGTCATCATCCATGCGGTCAAAACGAGAATTAAGCCGCAGACTGTGACGGTCTTCACATCGAGCGGCCAGTCCGGGGACATGGTTGGGTACCACGAAACCCGTTATGAGAAGATGGTCCTGCCAGACGATGAACAGCGGTTCATTCACATTGTCGAAGACGGCGTCGACGACGAGATTCAACAGCGGCTTCAAGGTCTGCCCACTCGCCTTGACCATTTGGGACTAACAGCGTCAACAGGTCGTGTTGTGGATTTTCGTGCCGCCGACCTGCTGGAGGCGGAATTGAGCGACAAGACCGCTCCGTTGCTGTACCCCCAGCATCTGCACCAATCCCGAATTCAGTGGCCGAACCCAAAAGCCAAGTTCAACGCCCTTGCCATTAGCGAAGGCCACCGTGATTTGTTCATCCCAAATGACACGTACGTGCTCGCGAAGCGATTTACGGCGAAAGAGGAGAGACGGAGGGTTGTTGCGGCGGTACATCTCAAGGGCGATACCCCCACCGAGCTACTCGGTATCGAGAATCACCTCAACTACATCCATAGCGGCGGGACGGGACTCGATGCAAGGCTCGCCAGAGGGCTCGCGATCTACCTGAACTCGACGCTGCTTGATCGATATTTCCGACTTTTCAGCGGCCATACGCAAGTCAATGCGACAGACCTGTACTCGCTTCCCTTGCCGACGCGTGAGCAACTTGAAGCGCTCGGAAAAGAGGCCAGTGACTCATTGACAGGGCAACAGGAGATCGACGACCTAGTTGAGAGGATCGTCTTCCAACAAACTGAAACGTCCAATCATCCATTGAGCACCATGAATAAGATCGACGCGGCACTTGGAATTCTGAAGGCGCTCGGCTTCCCGAGGGCGCAGCAAAACGAACGCTCGGCGTTGACGCTCCTGGCGTTGCTTGACCTAACCCCTCGCAAGGCATGGGGTGGCGCTGCCGCTCCTCTGCGAGGGATCACGCAGATGATGGGCTTCTTTGAAGAGCACTACGGGAAGAGGTACGCGCCCAATACCCGCGAAACGGTGAGAAGGCAGACCGTCCACCAATTTCTCGAAGCGGGGATCATTGTTTGTAATCCCGACGAACCGACGCGCCCCATCAACAGCGGAAAAACCGTCTATCAAGTCACCGGCGCCGCTCTCGCACTTATCCACACTTTCGGGACAACGAAGTGGGATAGGACTCTTGCCGAATTTCGCAAGAACGTGACAACGCTCCGCGAGAAGTACGCAGAAGAGAGATACGCCTTGAGAATCCCTGTACGAGTGTCCGGTAAGGTAACAATCACGTTATCACCTGGTGGTCAAAATATTCTCGTGGAGAAGATACTGAAAGACTTCGCGCCCGTGTTTGCCCCCGCCGGACGCGTCCTCTACGTCGGCGACACCGACACGAAATTTGCGTACTTTGACAAGGGCGGACTCGCCAAACTGGGTGTACATCTGGAAGAGCACGGCAAGATGCCCGACGTCATTATCCATTACACGAAGAAGAATTGGCTGTTATCTGTGGTTTCTGGGCTACGGACTCGACGAGGTGATTCCGGATCACAGTGTGTTGTCCAAGGCGCGGACGCGGTGGGGCCGCGACGTGTTTGAGAAGTTCTTCGTGCGCACGGTTGGGCAATGCGTCAGCGCCGGTTTGGTGGATGGAACCAAGCTGCACGTCGACAGCAGTCTGAATGAAGCGCACGCGGCCTGTGACTCCGTGCGGACGGGGGCCCCGAGCTTGATCGCGGCGTTGAAGGCCGCGTACCAAGCGACCGAGAGCAAACTCGACGACGCCACCACCCCCGCCGCGTACGAGGCGGTCAATGACCGGGTCGTTTGCACGACCGATCCGGACGCGACGGTGGTGCGCCATGGTTCACAACCGCCACGCCCGCGCTATCATCATCACCGCGCCGTCGACGACGCCCAGGGAGTGATCACCGCAGTCGAAACGACCACCGGCAGCATCGCGGAGAACAAGCGGCTGCTACCATTGGTCCAGCAGCATCAAACCCAGACCGGGCAGACCGTGCGCACCGCTGTGGCCGACAGCAAGTACGGCACAGCCGAGAACTTCGTGGCCTGTCAGCAGTTGGGCATTCGCACGCATCTCGGTGATGCCCGCGCCAAACATCATCACGTCCGTAGCGAAGGAATCTTCCCGGAGAGCGCCTTCCACTACCAGGCCGGCACCAACACGGTGCGTTGTCCGGCCGGTCAGTCCATGCGACCGCGACGACTCCACCCGCTCAAGCGGACCTGGGAATACTCGCTACCCAAAGCCGTCTGCGCCGCCTGCGCGCTCCGCTCCCAATGCACCCGCGCCACCGTCTACGGTCGCACGATTCATCGGCATGAACACCAAGCCTTGTTGGATCGAGCGCGCCAGCAAGCCCACAGTGCCGCCGCGCGACGGGATCGGAAACGACGGCAGCACTTGGCAGAAGTTAGTTTCGCGGATGCCACCAATCATCACGGCTTCAAACGCGCGCGGTGGCGGCGGCTGTGGCGGGTCCAAATTCAGGACTGGTTGATCGCTGCCATCCAGAACATCAAGATCCTGTTGAAGTCGTTCGGGCCACCGCCCGCTTTACCCGCCGAAGACTGAACTCTCTGCGCCCACAATCCCCATACCAAAATACGCCTTTGGGCAACAGGCCCTCAACATTGCAACATTTGATCGCCGCCATCACCGCTTCCTCACTCCGAAACCGCCGCCGAACTCGACGCTTGCCCGCCTCAGGCGGGCCCTGTTACCCTCCATCCTCGACAAAGCGTTCAAAGGTGAATTGTAGATGCCAACGACGAAGCCAATCAGATTATCGGCGCACGCCCGAGGCTACGTCAACCAGCGCGGGTTCACGGTCGCCGAAGTCGAGGACGCCATTCGCACCAGCCCATGGCACGCGGCTGAGTTGGAGCGGATCGACTGCCGCAAGGACTTCCCGTTCGGCCGGGAATGGAACGGGAAGCTTTACGCCACGAAGCAGGTCCGACCCGTGTTCGTGGAAGAATTGACGGAAATAGTTGTGGTAACGGTCTACACGTATTACTTTTAGGGAGAACCATCCCATGAAAATCAGCTACGATCCAGAGGTTGACGCCTTGAGCATCACGTTTCGTGAGACGACGGTGACGACCCGGGCATCTCGCCGAAGGTATCGCCGCGGATTACGACAGCGGCGGGAAGCTCGCGGGCATCGAGGTCCTCGATGCCATCAAGCGCTTCGGCGACAACGCCACCCTGCAGCAGGTGATCCTCGAAGGTTTCAGCGCCAGCACCGCCGTCGTCCGCGAAACGCCCGACAAGCCCTACGGCAAGTAATTTTCATCCCCTCCGGCCCCCCCTTCACCCTTCACCAGTCCGCTAGCAAAAGAGCCCAGCCCTTCGCCGGCCCGCCCTCTGCCTTTTGGCCCATTAGCCATCAGCCATCGCCCATCACCCTCTCCGTCGCCCTCCAGCCCTCTGGCCTTCGTAGCCGAAGCGTTGAGTTTCGGCGAAGTAGGCTTTTTTCGTTGATGCCCGTCCACCGACGCGCTACAAGTCATCCGGTTCACCCCGTGACCATGAAGAGCGAGACATCATCATGAGCAATCCGATTCGTGTCATTCAATACGGCCTCGGCGCCATCGGGCGCTCGGCGGCCCGCGTCGTCCTCGACCGCCCGGGCCTCCAACTCGTCGGCGCCATCGACTCCGATCCGAGACTCGCCGGCATGGACCTGGGCGAAGTGCTCAGCCTCCAACGTAAACTCGGCATCACCGTCACCGACAAACCCGTTGTCCTGTTCGCGCAAACCCAGGCCGATGCCGTCGTCCATTGCACCACCTCCAGTTTCGTCGATGCCTACGACCAACTCACCGAAATCGTCCGCGCGGGCCTGCACTGCGTCACCTCCTGCGAGGAAGCCCTGTTCCCGCATTACCGCCACAAACTGCTCGCGGATAAACTCGATGATCTCTGCATCCAGAAATCCGTCGCGGTCGTCGGCACCGGCGTCAACCCGGGGTTCGTCATGGACACGCTGGCGTTGTTGTTGGCGATGGCCTGCCAGCGCGTCGATGCCGTGCGCGTGCTCCGCGTCGTCAATGCCGCCACGCGGCGCGAAGCGCTCCAACGCAAGGTCGGCGCGAACCTGACAAAGGCGCAATTCGACGACCTGAACCAGCAACACAAGATCGGCCACGTCGGTCTGGCGGAATCGCTGGTGTTCCTGGCAGACGGCTTTGGCTGGACGCTCGACGACGTGAAGGAAAGCGTCGCGCCCGTGCTCGCCAAAAAAACCATCACAACCGAATTTCTCACGGTCTCCAAGGGTGCCGTCGCCGGCACGCACCAATTCGCCCGCGGCATCCGCGCCGGCAAGGAAGCGCTGACGCTCGAACTGCAAATGTACATCGGCGCGCCGAAGCCGCGCGATGTCATCGAGATCGATGGCGCGCCGCCGTTGCGGTTGGTCATCGAAGGCGGCGTGCCCGGCGATATGGCCACGCCCGCGATCCTCGCCAACACGCTCCCGAGGCTCGTCGAATGCCCTCCCGGCCTGCACACGATGCGCACGCTCGGCTTGCCGCGCATGTCCCTCTGATCATGCCCAACATCGTCTACTTCGATCTGGAAACCCAGAAAAGCGCCGCGGATGTCGGCGGCTGGAACCGCAAACGCGACATGAAAATGTCCGTCGGCGTGACCTTCAGCACCGGCGACAGCCAATACCGCATTTTCCCCGAAGAGCAGGTCAACGATTTGGTGAAGCAACTCACGCGGGCCGACCTCGTCGTCGGGTTCAATATCATCAATTTCGATTACGAAGTGCTCCATGGCTACACGCCGTTGGCCCTGGGCGACACGCCGACGCTCGACCTGATGGTCGACCTCGAACAAAAACTCGGCCATCGCCTGTCGCTCGATTCCCTCGCCAAAGCCACCCTCGCCGCCCCCAAGATCGCCGACGGCATGCAGGCGTTGCAGTGGTGGAAACAGGGCCGGATCATGGACATCGCCGAGTATTGCTGTTTCGACGTGAAAATCACCAAGGAACTCCACGAGTACGGGCGCGACCGCGGCGAGGTCTTCTACATCGATCGCCTCGGCCAAAAACGCAACGTCAAGGTGAAGTGGTAGAACCGGTCTTGACCGGCTCCCGCTACGCGATATGATTTCGTCCGCGATGCCGAAACTGTACGTCTATCTCGGGCTGATGGTGTTCTTCTACTCCAATGAACACGAACCGATCCATGTCCACGGCTTCTGTCAGGGCCGCGAATGCAAGGCCGAATTGACCGTCCGCCACGGCAAAGTTGTAAAGATTACCTTCACGACCGCGTCCAAGATGACACCGCTCCGACCGGGAGAATTGACCAATTTCAAGAAGCTGGTGCGGGTCAAAGCCAACGAAATTGTGCAAAAGTGGATTGACTACTTCGTGCTTCATCGCGACATTACACCCGTAAAGATTACGCGCCGATTGTCATGATTGCCATCGCTGAAAAAACTGTCCATGTCCAGGCCGTACAACACGTCCGCGCCTGGCGGCTGCGCATCGAGTTTAACGATGGCAAGATTTCCGAGGTGGATTTCGAGCCGTTCCTGCGTGCCGCCACGCACCCGGCTATCCGTCGCTACCTCCAACCGCGCCGCTTCAAGCAATTCGCCGTTATTGATGGCGTGCTTCAATGGAACGATTTCGACCTCATCTTCCCGATGGCCGACCTCTACGACGGCGTGATCCGATAGATGATTCTGCCAGCACCCTCACGAGACACGGTCTAAACGTGACCCTTCACTTCGCGGGAGACGCCGGCCTTCTTTTGCAGTCGCTTCAGCCTCTTTACAAATAAATTATGTAGGGTTAGATCAAGGCTCTTCTCGAGCGCTAGTTCGCAGTAACCAAGCGCAAGCGAAAACGCTGATTCTCTCTCCCAAAACAAGCAGATACGGCCCAACAAGCGAATGTCCATCGGGAACTTCCGGACCGCCGCATGAAAAATCTTGTCCACTTCCGAAATCACTTCCGCGCGCGGCCTTCGTCTGTTCCAAAATAGATAGCGCTCTCCGAACGTGGCGAATTGACCCGGGACCTTGGCGTGGATCCCAAGGAACTGAACGGCGCTTTCTACGTCGGGAAATCGGTAAAACAGTTGCATTGCTTCATCGAGTATCTGCCATTCGCCGGGGACATGTTTTCGAAGATGTTCGTTCTCTCTTATCAGGTCAACTCGCCGCTCCAGAAATCCAAGCACCTGATCATACTCTTTACGGTTCAGACATTCGGCAGCCTGCTGTTTTAAGTGTTCGTCCTGCGCCTTGAACAGAGCTTGTTCTACCCTGAGTTGCTGGCGTTGCTCTTCCTTAAGCTCTTCGAGTTCCGCTCGGTGGGCATTCCATACGTCCCAGTCTTTGGCACTGCGATAGGTAACTGACAGCCACTCGTTAATTCCGAATACCCAACAGTAGCCATCCTTGAATTCAACACCCAAGTTGAAAATGTTTAACGAGATGCCGACCGCGAGCGAACCCGATGCCCGCGACACTTCCACATTGATGTCGCGCTTGCTAAACTTTGGATCGGCTAGCCACCTACGGTATTTGTTCGTAGCAATCAAGCGCGTGTCTCTCCCAAGACAAGAGTAAGGAAATCGTGTCGCCCCTGCAAGCTGCGATTTCCTCAGGGCGATTGCATTTAGAAGTTGAGCAGGGAGGCGAGGTACTGGTGGTCCCAGCCGGCGGCCTTTTGTTTGGCGCGGATGCCGAGTTTGACTCGCTGGTCGCGGCGCAGTTGGTTCAGGCATAAGGCCCGCAGCGTGGCCAGGTTCTGCGCCGCGTTCTGCTGGCGCACGGCGCAGCGGTCTTCGCCCATCTGCACGTCCAGCACCCAGTGCAGGCAATTCTCGATCTCCCAGTGGCCGCGCACCGCCGCCGCAAACCGCTCGACCTGCGCCGGCAGGCTGCTGAGATAGTAGCGCCGCTGCGTCGTCGATTTCCCCTGCACCTCCCGCACTGCTTCGACCATCCCGACGCTGCGTAAGGCTTCCCACTGGGGCCTGTCGGCCAGCCAAGCGATCGCTTCGGTAATCCAATAGCGACGGGTCTCGATGCGCCCGTGATCCTTCTCCAGGGTCTGGGTGAATTGATGGGCGAGGCCAGCAAAACCGCGCGCGTGGGCGTCGTCCAGAAACGCTTGGACTTCGGCGTGCAGCGTGCCCTGATTGCCTTTCAGTGCCAGCACGTAGTCGGCATCGGCCTCGTGAATCTCTTTGGCCACGGTCTTTTGGCAGCCCATCGCGTCCACCGTCACCACACAGCCGGCCAATTCCAGCGCCCGGAGCAGCGGGGGCAGTGCGGTGATCTCGTTGCTGTGGTCGTCTACCTTCAGTTGCCCCAGCACCAAGCGATTCCGGGCCGCCCAGACGTTGACCAGGTGGATCGGCCCGTGCCCGCGCGCCCGACTGTGCCGCAGCGTCTTGCCATCCAACGCCACCAATTCGCCGACGACGACCTGGCGCAGGCTTTGCGTCCACGCCAGGAAACAGTCCCGAAACTTCGCCGGATCAATGAGCCCGAACACGCGGTTGAAGGTGTCGTGCGAGGGAATGCCGTGCGGCAACGCCAGCCAGCTTTTGAACCACTCGGCCTTGCACCGACCGCACTGGGCGATTTCGGTGAAGCCCTCCGCACCGCAGAGCATGGCGCAGACGGCGATCATCAGGATATCCAGCAACTCGTGGCGCTTGGCCGGGCCGACGCGCGGGTCGGGTCGTGGAGCGAAGTGGTCTTTCAAATTGCGGAACGAGGATCGTTGGTTTTGCATCCCCATCTTCCACCACAAATCCCCGGAAACCGGAAGCAAAAACTTGTCGTCGCAAACCGGCTCCACCGGCCCACTGACAAAGAATTCCTTTCGCACCCCCCTGAAGAATCAAAATGCAATCGCCCTGGCGATTTCCTCAACGATTATGTTTCCTTGAACAAACCACCATCACATCCTGTCCAAGTCCCCATGAAACAGAGACTGGGAGCTTTCTGGCGCGAATGGCTTCTTCCCGCGGTGATGGTCGTGGCCGTCCTCGCGCCGTTGCGTTCGGCGGTGGCGGATTGGAACGACGTGCCGAGCGGGTCGATGACGCCGACCATCCTCGTCGGCGACCGCATCTTCGTCAACAAACTCGCGTACGATCTCAAAGTGCCGTTCACCACGTGGCATCTCGCCACATGGGCCGACCCGCAACGCGGCGATGTCATTGTGTTCCGGTCGCCCCATGACGGAATTCGGCTCGTCAAACGCGTCATTGGCGTGCCGGGCGACTCCCTCGAACTGCGCGACGACCATCTGTTGATCAACGGTCAGCCCGCCTCCTACGCGTCCGCCAGCACCGGCTCGGAGCCCGCGTCGGTATTCGACGAGACGGTCTCGGGAAAGACGCATCCGATGATGATCGATCCGCAGACGCCCGCGCGGCGCTCGTTCGGCCCGATTCAGGTTCCCGGCCGGGCAGTACTTCGTCATGGGCGACAACCGCGACAACAGTTTTGATTCCCGCTATTTCGGGTTTGTCCCGCGCAACAGCATTTTCGGCCGCGCCACGCTGGTCGCGATGTCCTTCGACCGCGACCACTACTTCAAGCCTCGTTTTGACCGGTTCGGTCTCAGCCTGCCCTGATTTGTCAAGCCGCCGCCCGGCGCGAGACCCCGACAGCGTTGCGGTGTTTAATTCGATACAGTAGCATTGTGGTGATGACATCCAGCGATCCCGACGTGGCGCTCATGCTGCGCGTGCGCGAGGGCGACACGGAGGCGCTTCGTGAATTGATTGAGCGCCACCAACGCGCCGTCATCAACACCATCCATCGGGCCATCGGCGACGCCAACGAGGCCGAAGACCTGGCGCAACGCGTGTTCGTCCAGGTCTATCGATCGGCCAAACGCTACAAACCCACCGCCAAATTCACCACGTGGCTGTTCACCATCACCCGCAACACAATCCTCAACGAGCATCGCCGACGAAGCCGTCACCCGGCGGAATCGCTCGATGCGTTGCAGGAACCTCGCGACTCCGAATCCGCCGGTTGGCAGGCGCCCGACACGGCGACGCCCGATCCCGCCCAGGAAGCCGTCGAGCGCGAGTTGCAGGAGAAGATCAAGGAAGCCGTCCAGGAACTCCCCGAGGCGCAACGCACCGCGGTGATTCTCTGCCGTTACGAAGGCCTTTCTTACGAGGAAATTGCCGAGGTCCTGGGGTGCTCGGTCTCGGCCACCAAATCGCTGCTGCATCGGGCACGCCTTACGCTAAAAGACAAACTACGAGGGTATTACTGATGGAAACCATTCGCCAGATCTGGTGTTTAACCAGATGGACAGGAAGGACATGAGTTGCCAGACAGTCAGAGAACAGTTCGACCATCGCCTCGATGGGCGGTTGAGCGGGCCCGACCAGGGTGCGTTTGAAACGCATCTTGCCGGCTGCGCGGATTGCCGCCGCGAATGGGAGGCGTACGCCAACGCGTGGCAGGCGCTCGCGCGCGACGAGGGCATCGAACCCTCCTTCGGATTCGCCGAGCGCACCTTGCGCCGCCTGAACGAGCCCCGGGTCGATGTCCGTCAATGGTGGTGGCGACCTTCGATCCGTTGGGCGACCCTCGCCACAACGATTGTGGCTCTGGCCGTCACCGCTTGGGTCGGGCACGAGCGGATGCTGGATCGGAAGCACGCCGAGCTCTATGCCCACGTCCAGGAAGGAGATTACCTCGAAGATTACGATGTGATTGCTAACCTTGACCAGCTCAAGGGAGGCGGTCATCTGTGAAGCGACTCCTCTTCCTGATGGGACTGTTGCTCGGCATGGCCGTTACGAGTGCCCGCGCACAACAACCACCCCCGCCGCCGCCACCACCTCCGCCACCGACAGTTGACCAGACGAAGCCCCGGCAAAAACCGCTGATGACCAACGAGCAGCGGGCCCTGGCGGAACAACGTCTGGACGCGCGATGGAGCCGAATGAACCTCGAAAACAAAACGCAACTGATGCGCCTCCATCGTGCGCTCGCCGAGATGCCGCCCGACGAACGGAAATTCATCCATGACCGCATCGAGCGCTTTCTCAGCATGACGCCGGCGGAACGCGCCCAGCTTCAACAGAACAAAAAGAGATGGGAGCAGATGACGCCGGCGGAACGGCAACGGGCCCGGGAAGAATTCCGCAGCCGCCAACAGGAATTTGAACAACAATGGCGTCGCAATCATCCGGGCGAGGAGGCGCCAGCCAATCCGCCGCCGCCAACGGAAAACAACGGGACGCCGGCTCCGCCGCCACCCCCGCCGACAACGCCGTAAAGTTGCCAAACAACCATGTGCCACATGACCAAATCACAAACAAACCAGCCAGGGAGACTCGAATGAAACGCGCAATGATCGTTGCCTGTTTGACCAGTTTTATCGCCGCCGCCGGCGTGCTCGCCGCCGATAACTCAACCAATGCCCCGCCGCCCACGCCTCCACGTCCGACGCGGCCGATGATGCGTAACATATTGCCGCCACGTATCCTCGAAGAACTGGCGCTGACAGCCGACCAACAAACGAAATACAACTCGCTTGATGCCAGTTTCAAGAGCGATGTCGCCAAGTTGCAGGCCAATAACGCTCCATCGGGCGGGACGGCCACGAACGCGCCACCCAGCGGCGGTCGCGAGGCGTTCCGGGCCCTTCATAGAAGTTACATCGAGAAAGTGCGCCCCTTGCTGACAGCGGACCAGAACGCCAAACTAACACAGGCGCTGGAAGAAGGTCCCGGTGGTGGACGTCGCGGGCCAGGCCCAGGCGCGGGCGGCAATCCGCCGCCGCAGCCGCCACCTCCCCAAGGCAACTAGATTCTGCGGGTGGAATCGTGCGCCGCGCGGGCCGCGTTCAGGCTCGCGCGGCGTTCGTTCGTCGAAATCTGGCGACGAACGCGCCATCCACGCCATCGCGCGGCGGAAACAGGGAACGCGTTGTCTCCTGTGCAAATTCTTTGTGGGACTTGAGAAATGCCTCCACGACGCCTTCGTTCTCCTCGGGTTCCAGACTGCATGTGCTGTAAACCAAAACACCGCCGCGCTTCACAAACTTCGCTGCCGACTCGATCAACTTCGCTTGGAGCGCCCCGAGCCGCGCGATTTCCTCTTCGGTAAGTCGCCACCGCAGGTCGGCTCGCCGACGAAGCACACCCGTGTTCGAGCACGGCGCATCCACCAACACCCGGTCGAATTCCTGCCCGCGCAGGCAGCGATCCAACCGCGTCCCCTCACAGGCCAGTGTCGCCACGATTTCGACACCGAGTCGACGGCAATTCTCTCCCACCAGTGCGAGCCGCGAACTCTGCGAATCGGCGGCGATGATTCGACCGCGGTTCTGCATTTTCTGCGCGATGTAGGTTGTCTTGCCGCCCGGCGCGGCGCACATGTCCAACAAAGAATCGCCGGGCTGCGGATCCAGCACGTCCACCGCGACAAGCGTGGAGGGATCCTGCACGTAGAACTCGCCATTTGCGAACGACTTGGCGTGAAACAGTCCCGTCGTGTCAGTCACACGCCAACACAACGGATGGTCCGTCGGTTCAGCAGGAACATCCGCGGGTTTCGCCGACGTTTTGAGCGTGTTGACCCGCAGATACAGCGCCGGCGGTTGGTTGTTCCAGTCGCACAATGCCGCCGTCTGCTCCCCGCCCAGACGCCCCGCCCACCGTTTCCACAACCATTCGGGGTGCGAGTAATAAATCCACGGTTCGCGTTGGCGCGTGTCCCCGAGCTTCGCCAGAAGCGCATCGGACTCCCGTTGGGCCCGGCGCAGGATCGCGTTGACGAATCTCGCCTCGGCCACGCCCGTGCGCGCTTTGGCCAGCGCGACGGTTTCGTTGACCGCTGCATGCGCTGGGGTCTTGAGATAGAACAGTTGATAGAGTCCAAGGATGAGGACATTGGCAACGATCGGGCGCGGCGCCTTGGCGGCCAACTGGGCGAGCAGAAAATCCAGCGAGAGTCTCCGGCGCAGGCAACCATAGAACAACTCCGTCACAAACGCGCGGTCGGGGCCGCTCAGCGATGACTCCGCCAGTGAACGTTCGAGGAGTTCATCCGCCAACAACCGCGATTTCGGCCAGCGGTTGAGCAAATCCAGGGCAAGTTCCCGCGCGTTCACGGTGTGAAAGTAGCGGTCGGGGAAAGGTGAGGCTAGTGTGGTGTCACTGAAATGCCTTTCCAATGTCCATCTGGTCAAAATGAAGCGATTCATTGTAACGAAGCGTTAGGGACAGCACACTAGCACAATCCACTTGTGTTGCCGAGGCGGAGCTCGGGACGAGCGCGCCGCACCATCTCCGAATTGTAGGGCAAGCGTCCCGCTTGCCGCGAGCGCCATGGTGGCGCAAGCCTCCGTGCTTGCGGTCGTCGCCCCAATCCCCTCCCCGAGAGGGGAACGAGGGGTGGGTAGTCGAATCGCCGTTGTAGCCGCGCGCGGTGAGCGCGGACGCGCCGCCTTTGTCGTTGTAGGCCGCGTCCCCGGACGCGGCGCGCTCCCCCCAAACTCCGTCCGGACTTGTCGAACGCACACCGTCTGACTACACTCCACAGCATGGCGAAGAAAGCGACTTCTCCCGCAGCCAAGCCGGTGATCTCTCCAGCCAAACTTGTTCAACCGATCCATTTTGAAGATTATGACGGAAGGAATTTTGAGCGACTGGTCTTCGCCTATCATCTCCGAGCTTACCGATGGCGAACTTTAGAATGGTACGGACAAGTCGGTAGCGACATGGGTAGAGACATTTGGGGAGTTCGGCTGAACGATGCTTCTAAGGACGAGAGTATTTGCATTCAATGTGCAAATCGAAAGGGATTTGCTACCACAAAGGCCATCCGCGACATCAACAAGGTTTTGGCAATTTCGAACACCAAACCGGATGTCTTTCGACTTGTGTGCGCATCCTCTGTTTCCGCAGAATCGCGCGACAAAATCAAAAAGCACGCCAAAAAAAAGGGGATACCCATTTGTGAGATCTGGTCCGGAACAGAATTCGAAGAAAGCCTCAGGGCGCGTTGCGAGCCTTTACTAGCAAGATTCGTCGAAGGCGTTCCGTTCCCAGATTCGCCGAAAGAGTTGAAAATGCTCACAGAAGAGGCCAAGCCTCCAAACGATGAAGAGATTCTTGCAATGATTGCACGGGTGTTTGACCGACCGGCGTTCCACACACCGTTCGATTCCGAAAGTTCCATACCGGCCTTCAGGCAGGCGATCACAGACACTATTCAAGCACTCAACACGGGGATTTGGCAGACAAGGGACGGCAAAGAAATAGCCAGAATTCCATCACGACACATGTTGCGTGATGTAAGAACCAAGACGGAGATGGCAATGATTGCGCAAGAATTGGCGGTGTTGAGAGCCCGCTTCGACGACTTGCTCAAGAAGCGCGAGATCAAGCATTGCAGCTGCAATGTCCCCGACTGCCCTGTGTATTTTTTCTCCTCGAAGGCCTCTCGGGAAATGGACGAACTGCGAGGAGGATTACTTTCACGCTTCAGCCGGATATGCCCGCAGTTCGTTGTTAAGTGTGGATGGTAGCTACCTCCGCAGGCGCGGCCTCAACGCCCGACGGCCCACTCCACGCGCGGCTTGATGCCCGAGGTCTTCGGCAATGCTCTTGACGATTACGCCCAGATTGCGCGCTGTGGGGTTCCCCCGACGATTCAGCATCCGATGCAACGTCTTTTCGCCCAAACCGGTCTGACGCGCCAGTTCTTTGAACGTGATTTCGGCGTGGACCAAATCCCGCAGCATGGAAAGCCCTTCGGCCGTTTCGCCGTCGAGCAGGGCGTTCATCGCCTCGGCATACAGCGCCCGCGCAAATTTCCGGTCGCGCTTGATCCGCGCCACGACCATTTCTTTATAATCTCGTGTCAGTGCCATTCTTACTTCGCCTGTTTGTATCGTTTCCAGCGTTCCACAGCGGCGGCAATGTCCGCGTCCTGCCGCCGCTTGCTCCCGCCGCCCAGCAAAATGACGATGGTCCTGCCTTCGCGCCCGTAATACACGCGGTAGCCCGGCCCGAAATCCAGCCGCAACTCAAATACGCCCTCGCGCAGCGGCTTGGCCGCGCCGAAGTTGCCGGTTTCCAGCCGCCGGACGTAACGATCCACCCGCGCCGCCGTCACCGCGTCCAGATCGCCAAACCATTCCGCGAACGGCGAACGTCCGGCCTCGGTGTATTCCCGGATTTCAAAGGTCTCGGCCACATAGTACCATTTATGTTACCATTGTCAAATGGTGTTTATTACCGGTGGCGTGTAATCTGGGCTGACCCGTGCTTGGGCTGCAAGCAATAAGTGACCCCGTGCAACGTCCGATCCGCGCCAAATCGGCTGCTTCAACACCATCGCTCCATCCATTCGATTCGCGGCTGGTGAAATCCGTCCAACTCCGCTAGGATGCAGGGCCGACACTCGTGTCGGCCTAGCTGATTCATGGAAAAAGCACACGACATCCTCGCCATCGTCGGACGTCCCAACGTCGGGAAGAGCACGCTCTTCAACCGCATCGTCGGGCGGCGCATCGCCATTGTGCATGAAGAGCCGGGGGTGACGCGTGACCGCGTCACGGCCACGGCGCGGTGGGGCGAGAAGTCGTTTGAGGTGGTCGACACGGGCGGCATCGCGTTCATGGACGACGAGAAAAGCGGTGACCTGATGGCAAACGCGACACGGCATCAGGCCGAAATCGCCATCGAAATGGCCACGGCCATCATTATGGTGGTCGACGTGACCGAAGGCGTCGTGCCGCTGGACCAGGAAATCGGGCGGAAGTTGCGCACCAGCGGCAAGAAGATCTTTCTCGCGGTCAACAAAGTGGATAACGACCGCCGAGCGCGGACCGACGCCGAGTTCTCCGAGTTGGGGTTCGACAAGACGTTCTCCATCGCCGCCGTGCATGGCCTCGGTGTTTCGGAACTGCTGGAGGCCGCCACGGAAGAATTCTCGGCGGGGGTCGAGCCGGAGACGGTGCCTCCGACGCGCATTGCGATTGTCGGGCGACCGAATGTCGGCAAGTCGTCGCTCATCAACGCCATCCTCAAGGATCAGCGGACGATTGTGAGCGATATCCCCGGCACGACGCGGGATTCGGTCGATGTGCCGTTCACCGTGCACGACAAGCCGTATCTGCTCATCGACACCGCCGGCTTGCGTCACCGGGGCAAGATCAATTCGTCCATCGATCAATTCGGGCTGATGCGGGCCGAGCGCAGCATCCGCGAATGTGATATTGCCGTGCTGGTCCTCGACGCGGTCGCCGGTGTGACGAGGCAGGACAAGGCCATCGCGGGACAGATTGCCGAGGCGGCGCGCGGTTGTATCGTGCTCGTGAATAAGTGGGACCTCGCCGAGGATCAGGAACGGAAAGACCGGGTGTGGGAGAGCCAGGGCAAGAAAAAGAAGCAGACATTTCGCGAGAAGTATTTGGAGGCGTTACGGAAGGAATTGTTTTTCCTCGATTGGGTGCCGGTGTTGTTCGCCTCGGCGAAAACGGGGCAGAACCTGAATCAATTGTTCGAACAAGTCTCCGTCATCGAGGTCGAAATGAGGCGGCATATCGACACGCCGCGGCTCAACAAGCTCTTTATGCGCGCCCTCGACGCCTACCCGCCGCCGTTTTCCGGTGGCAAGAGATTTAAAATCTTCTATGCGTTTCAAAAAGCTTCCCATCCGCCGACGTTTCGGCTATTCGTAAATCAAGCGAGTTGTTTGACGCCGCATTACAAGCGGTTCTTGATCGACAAAATTCGGGCGGCATGGGCATTCACCGGCTGCCCAATTATGTTGGAATGTCGGGAACGAGAGCGGCGAAAGTTCGTTAGAAATCAGCGAGTTTGAAGAAAAGCGACCGCGGGCGTAGTTTTAGCTTGAAACACAATATATGGGGTGCATATAGTCCGCCCGCACTATTAGCGGTGGTTTCCAACCTCGACGTTGACCGCCGAAAAGTCGCAACCGACCAGCTTTTTGAGGAGGGTACAGTGATCAATTTGAAGCAAGGAGTGGGGGAGCTTTCTGCGGGTAAGGACAAGCTGACCCAGAAGGATTCTGCAGTGAGCACATCAGTATCGACCGAACCAGGCAAGCGCGCCAAACGCGCCAGCCAAACCCCGCGAGTTGTTCCTCCGGCGCCGCCGAAGAAGATCGGGTGGGTGGTGCCGCGCGTGTTCAGCGACGCCAAGGTCAAGCCGTTCGACCAGATCGAATGGGAACAGCGCACCGCCGAAATCACCGACGACGCCGGCAAGGTGATTTTCAAGCAGGAAAACGTCGAGGTGCCCAAATCCTGGTCGCTGCTCGCCACCAAAGTCGTCGTTTCGAAATATTTTTACGGCGAACACGACACCGCCGAGCGCGAAACCTCCGTGCGCCAGCTCATTCACCGCATCTCGCCGCACCATCGCCGATTGGGGCATCGCGGACGGTTATTTCAGCAAGGCGGACGGCGAGATTTTTTACGAGGAACTGACCTGGCTTTGCGTCAACCAATACGGCGCCTTCAATTCGCCGGTCTGGTTCAACGTCGGGCTGTATCATCAATACGGCGTCGGCAAGAATTCCGGCCGCGGGCAACTGGTTTTACAACCGCCAGACCGGCAAGGCCGAGCGCGCCAGCACGCAATACGAATATCCGCAGGGCAGCGCCTGCTTCATCCAGTCCGTCGAGGACAACATGGAAGACATCATGCGACCTGGCCTACAGCGAGGCGATGCTGTTCAAATACGGCTCCGGCACCGGCACGGACCTGACGCCGATCCGTTCCAGCCGCGAAAAACTGAGCGGCGGCGGACGCCCCAGCGGCCCGCTGTCCTTCCTGAAGGTCTACGACCAGGTGGCCAACGTCGTGAAATCCGGCGGCAAAACCCGCCGCGCGGCCAAGATGAACACGCTGCGCGACTGGCACGGCGACATCGAGGAATTCATTGACGCCAAGCAGAAGGAAGAAAAGAAGGCCTGGGCGCTTGATCGAGCAGGGCTACGACGGCTCTACAACGGCGACGCCTACGGCAGCGTCATGTACCAGAACGAAAACCTTTCCGTGCGCGCCAGCGACGAATTCATGCAGGCCGCGCTCGACGGCAAGGAATGGTGGACGCGCACCGTCACCGACCGACAAGCCGCTGGAAAAGAAGGACGCCGCGAAGCTGCTCCACAAAATCGCCGAAGGCACCTGGACCTGCGGCGACCCCGGCATGCAATACGACGGCGCGATCCAGAAATGGCACACCTGCAAAGGCACCGAGCCGATTCACTCCACCAATCCGTGCAGCGAATACGTTTTCCTCAACAACACCGCCTGCAATCTCGCCTCGCTGAACCTGATGAAGTTCAAGCGCGAGGACGGCACAGTTCGACATCGAACGGTTCAAGGCCGCCGTGCGCATTTTCATCACCGCGCAGGAAATCCTCGTGGACAACGCCAGCTATCCGACCAAGGACATCGCGGAAAATTCCCACATCTTCCGCACGCTCGGCCTGGGCTTTGCCAACCTCGGCTCGCTCTTCATGAGCTACGGCCTGCCCTACGATTCCGACGAAGGCCGCGCGCTGGCCGGCGCGATCACCGCCATCATGACCGGCCACGCTTACGAGCAAGCGCGGAAATCGCCGGCGACATCGGGCCGTTCACGGGTTATCGCGACGCGCGTTGCGCGCACGTTCGCAAGCCGGTGGCGCAAGGACAACGTCGAATCCATGCTCGGCGTCATCCAGCATGCACCGCGACGCCGTCGAAGACATTCAGCCCAGCCGCGAATTCAATTATCTAAGGACGAAGCGCGCAAATGCTGGGACGGCGCGCTCGGAACGCGGCCGGCAGCACGGCTATCGCAACGCGCAGGTCACCGTGCTCGCGCCGACCGGCACCATCGCCTTCCTCATGGATTGCGACACCACCGGCGTCGAACCCGACATCGCGCTGGTGAAATACAAACTGCTCGCCGGCGGCGGCATGTTGAAGATCGTCAATCGCGGCGTGCCGGATGCGCTGCGCCGCCTCGGCTACAGCGAGACGGAAATCGACACGATCATCGCGCACATCGAGAAATTCGACACCATCGAAGATGTCGAGGACAACGGCGCAGACCGTCGCCAGCGGCCTGAAGCCGGAACATCTGCCGGTGTTCGATTGCGCCTTCAAGCCCATCGCGGCAAGCGCAGCATCAGTTACATGGCGCATCTGAAGATGATGGCCGCCGCCCAGCCGTTCATCAGCGGCGCCATTTCCAAGACCGTCAACATGCCGCAGCGAATGCACCGTCGAGGACATCCGCGACACCTACGTGCAGGCCTGGAAGATGGGCCTGAAATGCGTGGCCATTTATCGCGACGGCTCCAAGCGTTCGCAGCCGCTCAACACCAAGAAGACCAACGAAGGCGGCGACAGAGGCCGCGGCCAAGCAGCTGGATTCCGCTCGAAATCGCGCATCAAGGAACTTCGAAGCCGAAGTGGCGCAGCTGCGCGCCGAGGCCGGCAAGCCCGCTGCGCCGCCGCCTGCCCGACACGCGCACGGCGGTCACGCACAAGTTCGACATCGCCGGCCACGAAGGTTATCTCACCGTCGGCCTGTTCGACGACGGCCAGCCCGGCGAACTGTTCATCACCATGGCCAAGGAAGGTTCGACCATCGGCGGCCTGATGGACAGCATCGGCACGCTGACCAGCATGGCGCTGCAATACGGCGTGCCGCTGGAGGCGCTCGTCAAGAAATTCGCCCACCAGCGCTTCGAGCCGAGCGGCTTCACCAAGAATCCCGGAATCCGCAACGCCTCCTCCATCACCGACTACGTGTTCCGCTGGCTGGCGCTGCCAGTTCATCCCCGGCTATCGCGAGGCCAATTCGCCGAACGCCGGGCAACCCGAACTGCCACTCAAAGAGGTCGCGGAACAGGAGAAACGAATTGTCAACAAACCCGTCGTTGAACTCGAACAGACTGGTGAAGCACCGGCCCGGCCGACGGGGAACCACGGCGCGATGACCGCCGTGCAGCGACTCAACCGGACCGTCGATCACTTCATGCAGGACGCGCCCGCGTGCGCCAACTGCGGCGCGATTACCGTGCGCAACGGCGCCTGCTACAAGTGCCTTAACTGCGGCAACTCCATGGGATGCTCCTGAATCCACGGAACCCCTACACACACAGGAAGCCCCGAGTGTAGCCTCTCGGGGCTTTTTGTCGGTGTCGCAAAGCTTGACGGTGGCGCGCGCAGGCGGTTAAATACACCTTCCCTTACACCGAAGACGATTCAGGAGACACATTAGTATGGCAACAGCAACAGCACCCAAAGTAGGCACAACGAGCGCCCGCCCCAAGGCGAGGGACGACAAAGCGGGCGGCAAAAAAGAAGCGAAGATCGTTTATCCGAGCGATTTCGGCTCGCATACCAGCATGGCGAATGAAGAATTGACCGGAAAAATCGCCGCCGCCAAACAGGACGCGACCGATCCGTGGGTCGTTTTGAAGGACGAACGCGGGGATTACGCCACGCGGAAGTCGCGCCTCGACTCCGGCTTGGCCGACCCGAACCGTTGCGCGGATCAACCCGTTCGCGACAAGGCCGTCAAGGAATTGACCGCCGTTCAGTTCACAAGGGCGGGCCCGTGCCTGCCGCAATTGCATGGCACGGGGCAGCCACAGTGGGCTGCCCCTGCATTTTTTCTATGTCAAACGAAACAACAACGCCGCCGCCGTCCGATTTCATCCGCGACATCGTGGCCGAACACGTGGCCGGAAGAGAAATATCCGCAAATCCATCACGCGCTTTCCGCCCGAGCCGAACGGCTACCTCCACATCGGCCACGCCAAAAGCATCTGCCTGAACTTCGGCATCGCCCGCGAGTTCGGCGGCATCTGCAACCTGCGCATGGACGACACCAACCCGACCAAGGAAGACGTCGAATACGTGGATTCCATCATCGAGGACGTGAACTGGCTGATCGGCGGCTGGGCGGACGACAAGCTGGGCCTCAAGCCGAAAGGCAAAACGCCCGAAACCGTCAGCGAGCAACGGCAAGCCGGATTTTTATCTCGCGCGGTCAACTCGAAGTCGGCACCCGAAAGTCGAGAAGCTGGAGCCGTTCTACGCCTCGCGATTATTTCGACCAGATTTACGAATACGCCGTCGCAGCTGATCGAGAAGGGCAAGGCCTACGTCTGCGATCTGACGCCGGAGGACACCGACGAATATCGCGGCGCGCCGAACGCCGGCAAGGACAGCCCGTTCCGCAACCGCAGCGATCGAGGAAAATCTCGACCTGTTCGCGCGCATGAAGGACGGCGAATTCCCCGACGGCGCACGCACGCTGCGCGCGAAGATCGACATGGCCTCGCCGAACATCTGGATGCGCGATCCCGCTGCTCTACCGCATCCGCCACGCCGACCATCATCACACCGGCGGCAAATGGTGCATCTATCCGATGTACGATTTCGCGCATTGCCTGAGCGATTACATCGAAGGCATCACGCACAGCATCTGCACGCTGGAATTCGAGGTGCATCGCCCGCTTTACGACTGGATTCTGGAAAACCTCGACCTGCCGCGCCCGCTGCCGCATCAATACGAATTCGCCCGGCTCAGCCTCGGCTACACCATCATGAGCAAGCGCAAGCTCATGCAGCTCGTGAACGAAAAGCTCGTCACCGGCTGGGACGATCCGCGCATGCCCACCATTTCGCGGCATCCGCCGGCGCGGCGTCACCGCCGAAGCCCTGCGCACATTTCGCCTTCAACATCGGCATCACCAAATACAACGGCCTCACCGACGTGGCCGTGCTCGAACACGCCATCCGCGAGGACCTGAACAAACGCGCCCTGCGCCGGCTCGGCCGTGCTGCGCCCCATCAAGGTGGTCATCACCAATTATCCCGAAGGCAAGGTCGAGGAACTGGACGCCGTCAACAATCCCGAGGACGAGAACGCCGGCAAGCGCGAAGATTCCGTTCAGCCGCGAACTGTACATCGAGCAGGACGATTTCATGGAAGTGCCGCCGCCGAAATTTTTCCGGCTGAAACCCGGCGGCGAAGTGCGGCTGAAATACGCCTACATCATCAAGTGCGACGAAGTGGTCAAGGACGCCGCCGGCAACATCACCGAACTGCGCTGCACCGCCGACCTCGACAGCAAGACCGGCGGCGCCGACCGCCGGCCGCAAAGTCAAAGGCACGATCCATTGGGTAGCGCCGCCCACGCGATTGACGCCGAAGTGCGCCTTTACGACCGGCTGTTCACCGAGGCCGAGCCGGACGACGGACGGACGCGATTTCAAGATCCGTCCTCAACCCGCACTCGCTGGAAGTGGTCACCGCCAAATGCGAGCCGAGCCTGAACGACGCCCAGCCGGAACTCCGCTATCAATTCGAGCGCCTCGGCCTATTTCGCCCTCGACCCGATTCCAAGATCGATTCGCCAGCCCCAGCGCCAAAGCTCGTCTTCAACCGCACCATCACCTTGAAAGACACCTGGGCGAAAATTGAGAAGAAAGGGTGAATTGCGGGTCGTGGAGAACAAGCGTAAGCCGTGCGATTGAATAGTTATTTGGAGCGAGACATTTTCGATTCTAGTTCCTCAGCAGTTGTCTGCATGGAGCGCAGAAGTTCTACTGGCCTCATGAGTTCATTGAGAACGAGAGCAAAACTGCCTCCAGCAATGTCTTGCTCATAATTCCGGTACTTATGATGCAGACCTGGTATGCCAGGGACGATGGCCGTTAAGCCGATTCTTTGGCTGAGCTGTGCCTCTTCCTTTGCGCTCAGCTTTCGGAGCGACATTCCCTTTTTTGCTGCCAGATCGATTAAGCGATCAGCATTTAAGTGAAGCACGATTACTCTGCGGAAGAGCAAATCCATCATGTCTTCCAAACTCAATTCGAAGGTGAAAATTGATTGCTGAACCATTGCCAAAAGATTGCTGCTGGTGAGATCAACGATATGCGTTCCCATCACCGTCTCCAGCTCCTGTTCGCCACAGGAGTTTGGATCAGGCATCTTGCCGGACACTGCCCCAAACGCGCCGAATTTTGCATAAAAAACTGCAGTCCCAAGCGAACAACCTGAGAAGGCTTGGACCACCAAACATTCGTCAACGACGCTTGCTGCCGCTCCGTCGCGGCGCGCTCGCTCCATCACACCAGCAATTGTTCTCGCGTAATTCTGCGTTTCTAACTCGGTTTCGTGTTGCAGGTAATCCAGACCGGTCAGTAGGTCTTTTGCTGGTTTGCCTTCGTATGCGTTAACAATCTCACGAATCCGGGAACGCTGAATTTGCATCCGACGAATTTGTCGCGGTGCTGTCGGGCTAACGTTCGCACTGAGAGTCTGCAGCCTTTCTAGGCTAGAATTCTCTTCTTTGTTCAAGATTTCAGTCAAAAGCGAATTCACGCTTCCGGATTTTTAGCTCAATAATCGACCAACGAGCCGGCGGTTGTGTAAAGTCGACCTGTATGATATCGCCCACTTGCACATAAGTAGTAAGGTCCGCTATTGCTGAAAATCTAAGACGGTTTGTCTCGTTCTCCCGACTTGCGTACTCCAAGGCGAGCTTTGTTCCAATGAGGTCTACGGGTTTGATCCTTTGTTCCAGGACAAACCGCTTATTAAGCCAAGTTCTACCACCAAGAACTATGTTGACAATGCAGTCTTGAAGGCGGCGTAAGACTAGCACCCGGTTTTCTAAGACTCGAATACATGCAATTGTTCTTTTTTCAGCTATCCGATCGTGTCTCCCAGTCCGCAGCTGCTTCAAGGTGGTTTCGAGGTGCTTCGTATCGTTAAGCAACTGAAAGACCGTTTGAGCAACCGTGCGCTGTGCCAGATCATAGCCCTTGTGACAGCCCTTTATAAAAGTCGCAAATGCTTTGCGATCGTGTCCAATATTGTCGAACCCGTAGTTCCTGCTCGAAAGCGCGTCTACTCCCTTCCTCAAAACGGCACGGGCAATCGGCTTGAGAATTGGCTCGAATGGCGGAAGCGATGGATGCTCCAGAAACATGCCTCAATTGTACGGCGAATTAGGAATCTGTCGACGAAGCAAATCGCCAGGTCATCTGACAAAAGTGAACGTGAATTTATAGGCTGGAGCGCAGGCTTGGAGTTCGAAGCAGACCGGCGCTCCAGCTGGCAAAATCCTCAGCGATTCGTTAGCAGGGCGTTGATCGCGCGGGTGAAGGCGGTCCACTGACGGCGCTGCTGTTGCCAAACCCGTTGACCACGCGGCGTAAGCCGGTACTGCCAGCCACATGGGACGTGGCAAATATCGACCGGCCCCCAAGCTCTCGGGCGGACTGAGGGCGACAACTGCAAGAACCGCTACCCCGACATTTCCCGATGAGCTTCTTGGTGTGACCTGCTGTGTGTGTTTGCCTGATACATTGCACTACAATGTATACTCCGTTGTGAGCCGCGACTCCTCTCCGGATTGCTCGCACCCGGCTTCCGTTGATGTGCATCTGATACATTGCACTGCAATGTATCATCGCTCCAGCAAGCCGCGCGGAGTGAGGTGAACATTGATTTACGTGAGCGGGTTTCACGTCGCACGTACGATCTGTTGCGGCATTACCTCCCATCGGCGGTCGCTAGGAGCCGGGCGGCGCTGCGTATCGACCGCGTGACCGGCTCGCGGTCGCGCGCTACGGAGCGAGCAGGGCGTTGATCGCGCGGGTGAAGGCGGTCCACTGACGGCGCTGCTGTTGCCAAATTCGTTGACCGCGCGGCGTGAGGCGTAGCAGTGGCCACGTGGAATGTGGCAAGCTTTGACCGGCCCCGCAAGCTCTCGGGTAGACAGAGGGTGACCACTGCAAGAACCGCTACCCAGATGTTTCCCGATGAGTGTCTTGGTGTGAACTGTTGTCCATGTTTGCCTGATACATTGCACTACAATGTATCCCCCTTTTGTGTGCCGCGACTCCTCTCCGTATTGCTCGCATGTGGCTCCCGTCGGCGCATGTCTGATACATTGCACTGCAATGTATTATCGTTCCAGCAAGCCGCGTGGAGTGAGGTAAACATTGATTTACGTGAGCGGGTTTCACGTCCCGCGCGCGATCTGTTGCAGAATTAGCTCCCGTCTGGGGTCGTTAGATGTCGGGCAGCGCGGCTCGTCGACTATCCACTGTGTCGCGGTCGTGTCTCAGGGAGTGAGCAGGGCGTTGATCGCGCGGGTGAAGGCGGTCCACTGACGGCGCTGTTGTTGCCAAACCCGTTGACCGCGCGGCGTGAGGCGGTAATAACAGCGCTGTCGACCCTCCTTTGGGCCTTTCCAACGGCTTGTCACGAGGCCCTGCTTCTCCAGATGGCGAAGAACGGGATAAACCGTGCCATCCAGCCAGTTCAATGTGCCCTTCGATCGCTCGAAGATCCGTTTCCGGATGCCATAGCCGTAGTTCGGCCCGGCCCGCAACACGTCGAGCACAATTATTGAGTCCTGTATAATATAGTGAACGCTATTGGGGGTTGCGGTGTCGAAGGTAGTATGGGACACCTCAAAGGATTGAAGCGCGACTTTGACCAACTCCAACAGCGCCGCTTCCGTGCGGCCAAACTTTTCGCTCGTGGTCTCGGCAAGGCCGCCGTCGCCCGACGCTTGGGTGTCAGCGCCCAATCCAGTGGGCGCTGGTACGCCGTCTGGCAGGCGCAGGGGACCGACGGCCTGAAGAAGGCCGGACGCGCCGGTCGCAAGCCCCGACTCGGCTCCGCCCAACTCCACCAGATCGAACTGGCACTCCGTCAGGGACCGCAGGCCCTCGGCTACGACACGCCGTTGTGGACGGCCCCGCGCATCGCCGACCTCATCGAACGGCAAACCGGGGTGCGGTTTCATGCCGATCACGTTTATCGCCTGCTCCAGAAGCTGGGCTGGAGTTGCCAGCGACCCGTCGGTCGCGCCTTGGAACGCAACGAGCCGGCGATCCGCTGCTGGAAGCGCCAGCGCTGGCCGGATATTAAAAAAAAGCGCTCCGCGAAGGCCGGCTGATCGTTTTCATCGACGAGAGCGGGTTGAGCCAACAGCCGCACCGCGTCCGCACCTGGGCACCCCGCGGCTGCACGCCCGTCCTGCAGCACCACTTCAACTGGAAGAAGTTCTCGGTCGTGGCCGGGCTGACCCTGTGGAACTTCTACTTTCAGCTCTTCGACGGCGCCATCAAGAGCCCCCAAGTCATCGAGTTCCTGCGGCATCTGCTGCGCCATCTGCCCGGGCGACTGTTGATTGTCTGGGACGGTGCCGGCATCCACCGCAGTCGGGCGGTCCGTGACTTCATCGGCACGCTGGGCCAGCGCGTCCACTTGGAATACTTACCCGCCTACGCGCCGGAACTGAACCCCGCCGAGTACATCTGGGGCCACCTCAAGCAGCACGAATTGGCGAACTTCTGCGCCCAACACGGCTGGGAACTGAGCCTCATGGCCACCCGGGCGCTGCGCCGGATGCGCCGTCGCCCCGGGCTCATCGCCGCCTTCTGGAAGCAGGCGGAACTGTGGTGAAATACTAACTATATTATGCAGGACTCAATAGATCATACGTCCCCGTGGCCAGGTTCTTCGCAACCTCGTCCCGCTTCATAGAAGATACATTGTACTACAATGTATCATGCGGCGCAACGGTTGTCTGATGAGGAGGCGAGAGGTTCACTGGCCGGACGTGGACTTCTCTTTTTCGGAGCGCGTGGCGAAATCAGCGGCCCCAGGCTTGCAGCCGGAGTCGCGCAGCCGCGGCTCGGCTTACCCTGCGCCGATTATCTGTGATTCACGCACCCTAAGCCGAGTCCGCGAGACGCCATCAGCAGATGGAAACGGTGCGACTACGGGATGAATCGCTACCAGTTGCTGCCGCCGGCGGCGTCAATGGCCTTGCGGACGCGGTGTTCATCGGCGCCGATGATGGTGTCGACTACGTCGGTAGCCTTGTCATAGACGATGATGTGCGGAATGCCGGTGACGTTGTATTCCTGCATGAGATCGCGATGTTTATCGACGTTGATCTTTTGCAGGACGATGTCGGAATTGCCTGCCGCAATCCTTTCCAGGACCGGGCCGATCTTTCGGCATGGCCCGCACCAATCCGCATAGAAATCGACAATCGTAATCCTGCCGCGCTCCGGCTGGATAAAACCCCTTTCGGTAGGACGCGAATTGGATTCTTCGGGAGCGCTAGGTCTTGGATGGTAAGGCGGTGGCGGGGGCGGAGCTTCTCTCTCGGTGCTGACGGTGAGGTCGGTGACTTCCGAGGCGGCGATGAGTTGTTTCGTCCCGCGCGTCGTCGTGAGACTGAACATGCCAGCTTCGAGTCCGTGCAACTGGCCATTCAAGATGACGCGGCCACGCGTAGTGACCATGGCGGTCTTGGAATCGAAATCGATGCGCTTGATTTGCGGGAAATCCACGTGAGCGACGCTGCCATCCTTGTCGGCGTACTCGAGTCGCTGGTTGAACAGGCTGAGGACCTGACACTCGGTCTTCGTGCCGTTCTGGAATTCGACCATATCCGCACGGGCGCCGAGAGCACCCGCGAAACACAAGCCGGCAAGCAATATTCGCTTCACAAGGGGTGAGTAAAGCAGGTTTTCTGCCCGAAAGTTACCATCTGCCGTCACGGTTCCGGCCAATGAATGCGCGCCCCGGCCCGAGCCGGCTACTTCTTCTGCTCGTGGACGCTCAGTTGTTTGATGCCGTCGAACAGGTACCAGATGCCGGACACGAGCGTGAAGAAGCCGGCGGCATAGAGCGGCCACAGGTAGGACGGGCGCTCGAACTTCAACAGCACCCAGCCGAGCGCAATCATCTGGAAAAACGTCGCGCATTTACCGACGATGCGCGGGCGCGCAATGACACGGCCCGCCAGCATGTGAATCAGCACGCAGCCACCCAATAGCATTAAATCACGGCTGACCACGAGCACGGGGAACCACAGCGGCAACAGATCGAACGGCGTGCCGTCCTTGAACCGGATACTCAGGAGAATCAGCGCCGAGAGCAGCAGCGCCTTGTCCGCCAGCGGGTCGAGGAAGACGCCCAACTCGCTCTTTTGATGGTAGCGACGCGCGATGTAGCCATCCACGGCGTCGGAGATGGCGGCAATGGCAAACACCACGCAGGCCAGCCCGCGCTCCCATTCCTGTTCCTGCTCCTTCTGGTAGTCGCGGATGTAATCCAGCGTCAGCCACACGAACACCGGGATCATGAAAATGCGGGCGATCGTGATTTTATTCGGCAGCGTCATGGGTGAAATTTCTCGGTGGCGCGGCGCAACCGCGCGAGCACGCGGTCGCGGCCCAGCACTTCCAACATGTGATACAGCGACGGGCCAGCCGATTTGCCGCTGACGGCGACGCGGCAGGGATGAATGAGTTCGCCGGTCTTGACGCCGATCTCCGTCGCAAGCGATTTCAAGGCCGATTCGAGGCTGGCAGCGTCCCACGGACTGACCGCGGCAAATTTCCCGGCAAGCTTCATGAGACGCTCGCTCGTGTGCGGCGCGCTGCACGACTTTTTCACCGCCTCGGGATCGAAGGCATAATCCTCGGTGAAGAAGTAGCCGGTCCAATCCGGTAGCTCCTTCAACAGCTTGACCTTCTCCTTCACGAGGCCGAGCACCTTGGGATCATCGTGGCCACTGGTGAAAGGTCTTGCCAGTTCGATGAATCGATCCAGCGGCATCGCGCGCAGGTATTCGCCATTCATCCATGTTAGCTTGGTAACGTCGAACCGCGCGTTGTTGCGCAGGATTTGCGGCAGATCGAACAGCTTGACCACATCGTCGATCGGCAGGACCTCGCGATTGTCCTTGGGCGACCAGCCGAGGAGGCAGAGGTAATTGCGCACCGCCTCGGGCACAAAGCCGTCCTCGACGTAGGTTTGGAGCGACGCGAGCCGGGCCTTGGCGGGGTCGGGGTCGCTCTTGCTCATCTTTGTGCCATCGGGATTGAGGATCATCGGGATGTGCGCGTACTTCGGCGGCTCGACGCCAAACGCGCGGAACAGCGCGATGTGCTTGGGCGTGTTCGAGAGATGGTCCTCGCCACGGATGACGTGCGTGATCTTCATTTCGATATCGTCCACCACATTGACCAGATGAAATACCGGATTGCCGTCGCTGCGGACGATCACGAAATCGGGGTCGAGCATCTCTGTTTCGTTGAGGGGACGCACCACGCTGCCCGCAATAAGGTCGGGCACTTCAATCGGCTGGCGCGACATCTTGAAGCGGACCGCGCCCTCGCGGTCGTAGGCCAGGCCCTTGTCTTTCAACTCCCGGATGCGACGCCGGTACGTATCGGCGCGTTGCGATTGAAAATACGGACCGAACTCGCCGCCCCTCTCCGGGCCTTCGTCCCAATCCAACCCCAGCCACCGCAGTCCGTCGAGAATCGTCCGCAACGATTGTTCCGTGTTCCGCGCGGTATCGGTGTCTTCGATGCGCAAGACGAACGTGCCGCCCGTGTGGCGGGCGTACAGCCAGTTGAACAGGGCGGTGCGCACGCTCCCAATGTGCAGAAAACCAGTGGGACTGGGCGCGAATCTGACGCGGATGCTCATGGTGTGTGCGCAAAATAGCAGACGGCGCTCGCAAGTCGCAAGACCCAATCCGATTCTGCGGGAGTCGTGTTGCCAACGCAGGCGGCGGACCGCCGGGGCCATTCGCGGTCGCGGATGATATGGACGTTAATACCCGAGCGGATGCGACTGTACCCACAGCAACCGCAGGGCCGTCCCGAAGGCGAGCAGCAGATTGAACCACGTGAGGATAAAGTCGAAATAGTAGGCCGTTATCGGCATGGCGGCGGCCGTCATGATTTCCTTGTAGCGGCGCAATTCGGCGAACACACGCCAGAACAATAAGCCCGTCGGAAAACGCGCGCCGCGACGGTAGAGAGATGGACAAATGAGGATCCAGTGCCACAGGACGTTCGCGACGAACGTCACACCAAGGACCAAGACCAATCCGTAGACATCCTTGTTGTCAGTGAGCAACTTGAGCATGGTTATAGTGAATGCAGGAAGTCTGCCAGTTCCATGGCGTTGGGGCTCGTGGCTGTGCGCACGTAATAGCCAGACGTACCCACACCGATCTCGAGTGAAATCTCGTTGTCCGCGCCGATCAGTTTGCCAAGGCAGAAGCCCGCGTTGAAGTGATCGCCCGCGCCGGTGCTGATCAGCGGCTTCTCGATAAATGGACCGCTCGCCGTGACCACGCCGTCCGCGGACGCGGCGACGGCGTAGGCGCGTGGATGAATCATGACGCCCGAAGTCTTGATCTTGTCGTGGATAAACTTCGCCAGCGTCTTGATCGCCGATTCGCCGTCGTGCTTACCCGGGTAGCCGAGCACCGCGCCGATCTCGAACGATTCCTTCTCGTTCAGGCCGAGGTACACGTCGAAATGCTTCTGGAACCTGCCGATCAATTCGAGGGCGTGCCGAATGTCTCCCGCTGCGCGCTTCTCGGGGTCCGCCAGGTCGAAGAAAAACGTGTGCCGCGGCTGCGCGGGCATGTTCGGGCAGATCTCGGTCAGCACGTGCTCCCAGATGTCGCTCATGTGTGGCAACATCGTCCAGTTCTGGAGTCCAACCAGACTGGCGTTCACGAAACAGTCCGCCAGCGTCTTGTGGCCGATCCGCTCCACGAGATTTTCCCAGGTCACGTCGCCCAGCGACGCGTGTTTGCCCATCATAATCTTGCCATCGTCGAATTCCAGCGCGTCGGTGCGCCCGGGCTCGGCAACGCTGTACACCACGGCGCGTTTGGCAAATTCGGAAAAAACGGGGTCGAGGTTCGGATACCCCAGATTGCCGATGTAGGTGATCTGGGCGCCGAGCGCGGCCAGGGCGTTGGCCATGATCGGACCGTTGCCGCCCAGTTTGACGCGTTCGACGACCAGCTCGGCGTTCGTGCTCCTGCCGGCCGCGGCGCTGATCCGCGCCCCGAACGCGGTGAGCGTCGGCACCCGCGTGAATTTTTCCGCGGACGCGCGTTTGTCAACGACGCTGACGATCTCGTCCACAAACCCATCAAGGCCGATGGTGAGACGTTTCGTCGCAATCGTGTGCGCTTTGGCGCGCAACAGGCGCGCGGCGCGTTGTGGAAGTCGTTCCATATCCAATCGATTCTCGGTGAAATCGACAATCAGCTCAATCGTGACGCCGTCGTGCTTTCACACATGCGTGTTGTGTCTAACAGAAAGGGAAGCCTCGCTCAACCACTTTCATGGCCTTGTGAACAAGGCCTTGACCTTTGCGGGCCCGCTGCATAGGCTTTGGGGTGTCATGGTCGCTCAACGACGGAACAACGGGTGGGACACGGGGGATCTGGTGAGACGATGAAGAAAATCGAGATCGGCCTGCGCGCACCGGATTTCTCTCTTCCGGGAGTGGACGGCAAGGACTACTCCCTGAATTCATTCGAAGACAAAAAAGTCGTGGTCGTGGTGTTCACCTGCAACCATTGTCCCTACGCGCAGGCCTACGAGGATCGGTTGATCAGCATTCAGCGCGACTACGCCGCCAAGGGCGTGCAACTGGTCGCCATCAATGCCAACGACGAAGCCGGCTATCCCGAGGACAGTTTTGACAACATGGTCCGTCGTTCGAAAAAGAAACAATTCAATTTCCCCTACTTGCGCGACGAGAGCCAGCGGGTGGCGCGTTCCTACGGCGCGGAATACACCCCCGAGGCCTTTGTGCTCAACGCCAAACAGGAAGTGCGCTACATCGGCCGCGTCGACGACAACTGGCAGCATCCCGACAAAGCGCATTCCCACGACCTGCGCGCCGCCATCAATGCCGTGCTCGCCCGCAAGAAGGTCGCCAACCCGGTCACCCACGCCATCGGCTGCACGATCAAGTGGAAGCTGTGATTTACCGCCCGTGCTGCCATGCTCTACCGGCTTCTCATTCTCCTCACCAAACTCGGCATCAACGCGCTCGCGCTGCTGGTCGCCACATCCATCTTCAAGGGCATCCGGCTCGATAACAACCAGACCTTGATCGCTACGTCCCTCGTGCTGGCATTGATCAACACCTATCTGCGCCCGCTGGTGGTGATCCTGACGCTGCCGATCAACATCCTGTCTCTAGGGTTGTTCACGGTGGTCATTAACGCCGCAATGTTGGAACTCGTGAGCTGGCTGATTCCGTCGTTCCACATCGATACGTTTTGGACCGCGATGGGCGGTGCGCTGGTGATCAGCATCATCAGCCTCCTGCTGAGCTGGTTTCTGCGTCCCGACTCGCTCCAGGTGCGGGTGTTTCGCGGGTGAAGAAGTTCTCCGCCATCATCTTCGACATGGACGGCGTGATCGTCGACAGCGAGCCGCTCCACCAGAAAGCCTTCGAGACGCTATTCGAGGAACTCGGCAAGAAACACGATCACGGGATTGTGTTTCAGGATTACTACGGGCGGTCCGATGGGGCGTTGCTGCGCGACTTCATCGACAAACACAAGCTGCCGAATGAACTCGAGGATCTTTCCGCCCGCAAGCTGAAATACTTTCTCAGTTACCTCCGCGAACGCCGGCCGGTGTTCCAGGAATTGCACGCGCTGGTTCCCGAACTCGCCAAGCGCTACAAGCTCGCCATCGCTACCAGTTCAGACCATCACGTGGCCGATGTCGTCATGGAGATTTCCGGGCTCGGTCCGCACTTCACCCTCATCGTCGCCCGTGAAGATGTCCGTTTCCCAAAACCCGATCCCGAGGTCTACTTCACCACCGCCCGAAAACTGGGCGTTCGACCCTCGACCTGTTGCGTCATCGAGGACAGCACCCACGGCGTCCAGGCCGCCAAAATGGCCGGCATGACCTGCATCGGACTCACCACCAGTCTCCCGCCCGAAAAACTCTCCCGCGCCGACCACGTCGCGCGGAATTATGAGGACGTGAGAAAATTGCTACTTTCCTGACCCGTCATTGCTAGCCTCGTCCGCCGCGGCGGATCCGGCGAGGGCCTTTACTTGACAGAGAATCAGCCAGCCTCTTGTGCGACGGTCGCGGCTTGACCTTGGTTCGCATCGGTTTCATTTGTCGGGTTGGCTAGGCGCTTTAGCTCCCTCGTGTTGCGCGACAAACTGAGAAGATAGCCGCTGGCCTTCCGAGATTTGTTCGGGCGTCATCTGACCCACAATGGAATCACGATCCTTGGTGAAGTGTTCGTTGCCTTGGACTGCCGCAAGATTCAGCCACTTGTACGCCCGAACGTAATCCTTCGGGACTCCAGTGCCAAGCTCGTAACAGCCCCCTAGTTTCCATTGCGCTTCACTATGGCCCTGCTCAGCCGCTTTGCTGAACCATTTGACAGCCTCCCTCTCGTCTTGAATCACGCCGTCGCCCGCAAAGTAACACGTCCCCAGACCACATTGGCCTGATGCGTCACCTTGATCCGCCGCCTTGCGATACCAGCCCACAGCTTCAGCGTAGTCGCGTGACACACCGTAGCCAAAGCGGTAAACATCTCCCATTGCTGCCTGTGCATTCGCATCCCCCTGCTCGGCGGCCTTGCGATACCACTTCGCGGCCTCAACGTAATTTTTCGATACGCCCAGCCCATGTCTGTAGCAAGCGCCTAATATACCTTGTGCGTTCATATATCCCTGCTCGGCGGCCTTCCGATACCACTTCACGGCCTCAGCGTCATTTTGCGACACGCCGAGACCCTTGGAGTAGGAAGCGCCCAATAGGGCCTGCGCACGAGCGTATCCCTGCTCGGCGGACTTGCGGAACCACTTCACGGCCTCGGTGTAGTCTTGGGGCACCCCTACGCCATCATAGTAGCACGCGCCTAACGCGAACTGCCCGTAAGCATCTCCCTGCTCAGCAGCTTTGCGAGACCACTTCATAGCTTCGGCGGAATCTTGCGGGACGCCATCGCCTTTGTGATAGCGTCCGCCCAATGTGAACTGCGCTACTGCATCGCCAGCCTCAGCCCTTTTCTTGAGTTGATCCACTGACATGGAGTAAGCCGCCTCTTGTTGCTCCAAGCGATCAAGGGTAATCCCATTGGTTCCGGTTTGTGAAGTGGCAGGTGACGCAACTGGCTGATTGGGCACAACTGTTCCCGCTGCGCTGCTAATGTCAGTCCCCGTTTGCGCCGGGGTGATTGGGAGCATCGACAACCACACGGCTGTCAGGAAAACCGAGAGACTGACGGCGGCGATTGAACGCGGGCAGGCTGCCCGAGGTGATCGTGTATTCACGGTGCGCACGTGGCATTCCGTCTTTTTCACGTCGTTTGCTCCTCGCATGGGTGCGGGAGCGCAGGCACAGATAGCGCGCAAAAAACGCACGCGAAACCGTGACGTTTCATGTCGGGAGGATATGAACCGCCAGGTACGCGGTCAAGACAGCAGTAGCGCGGGCGTCTCGCACGTTAGCCCGGCCGCAATGGCGGCTGGGTAATAGGGGGGACGGGCAGATCAGACGGCCATCATCGCGTCAATGGTCCGCTTGACGCCGGGCCGTCAGACGGTTTATAGAGACTACATAAATCCAGAGCCACCAGCAACGTGGTCTGCCGCTCATGTCAAACGTTAGGGTCATGGATCAATGGCTGCATGTCGGTGTCAAAGGCAGCGCGGTCTGGCCGACAGAAGAAACAACTGTTGAATTCGGGGGGCACAACCTTGTTTTGAAGCCTGCGACACGCGAGACCGAACAGTCGGTCCACGTCAACCTGCGAGGCATTTCCAATGTCGATGCCCTTACCCTCATCAACCAATTCTTGAGCGTCCTTTCTTGGTGCGACGATCAGCCAATGGAGAATCGTTACGGTTGGTCGGGCAATCCGGTTCCTGTGCCAGTTCCGAGGGAATCGCGAGTTGTGGGATCCTCGATCGCTTTTCCCTTCAACCGACAACTCGAACCGGATGAGAAGGCTCGCCTTGCACTGGCCCTGTTCCGAGAGGCACGAACGGTCAACAGCACACCATTTGGGTTCCTCAGCTACTTCAAGATCTTGAACATCTTCTGGAAGGACAAGTTCGAAACCATTAACGATCAGCGTCAGAACCCCATTATCGAGGGAATCAGGGCAACGCTGCCGAAACTCAAGGACGAGATGGCGGTGAGACGGCTCCGTGCCCTAGGCGCCGACGGGCTTGACGTCCCGAAATACCTCTATGAGTCCGGCCGCTGCGCGATCGCTCATGCTTATGCCGATCCGATCATTGACCCAGACAACGTCTCCGACCTACGGCGCCTCTCCGAGGACTTGTACATCGTAAAAGAGATTGCTGAACACTTAATCGAGACAGAGCTGAAAGTATCAAGGTCCATTGGGGTGCTCCCCTAAGACTGCTTCTCTTTTTGCTCAGGTCGCCCTCGCTCACCGCCGCCGCTCCTTCAGAAACTCACCCAAAAACTTCGCCGTATGTGACTTTTCCTTGATGACCTGTTCCGGGGTGCCTTGGGCGACGATGTGGCCGCCGGCATCGCCGCCTTCGGGGCCGAGATCGATGATCCAGTCGGCTTCGGCGATGATGTCGAGGTTGTGCTCGATGATGATGACGGTGTTGCCGGCATCGACGAGGCGATGGAGCACGCGAATCAACTTCTCCACATCCGCCATGTGCAGGCCGATGGTCGGTTCGTCGAGGACGTACAACGCACCCGATTTCAGTCTCGCGACATCCGATTCCTCACCTTTCGCTTTCGCCAATTCCGTGACGAGCTTGATGCGTTGGGCTTCGCCGCCGCTGAGCGTCGGACTTTGCTGGCCGAGCGTGAGGTAACCGAGGCCGACCTCCTGCAACAGCTTCAAGCCGTGATGGATTTGACGGTGCGCCGCGAAGAACTCCACGGCTTCATCAACGCTCATCGCCAACACGTCACCGATGGATTTGTCTTTGTATCGGACATCCAGCGTCTCCGGCGTGAACCGCTTCCCGCGACATGCGTCGCAGGTGACGAACACGTCCGGCAAAAAGCTCATCTCGATCTTTTTTCGCCCCTGGCCTTCGCATTCCGGGCAGCGACCGCTGGCGACGTTGAAGGAAAACCGGGGCGGCAGGTATCCGCGCATCTTGGCTTCCGTCGTGTTGGCGAACAGCTTGCGGATCTCATCCCAGAATCCCACGTACGTCGCCGGACACGAGCGCGGCGTTTTGCCGATGGGCGTCTGATCGACTTCCAGGACGCGCGCGACGTGTTCCACGCCGTGAATCTGCTCGCAGCCTCTCAATTGGTTGTGCGGACGTCCCTTTGCATACGATTTCCCCACAAGAACTTTCAGGTTCTCATGCAACACGTTCCGAACGAGCGTGCTTTTTCCGCTGCCGCTCACGCCCGACACACAGACCAGTCGTTGCAGCGGGATCTTCACGGTGACGTTCTTCAAATTGTGGAGAGTGGCGCCGACAATTTCCACGGAATTGCTGGCGGTTTTGCGCCGAGTTTTATGCAGCGGATGCCGCAACGGTTCGCGCAGCAGTTTGCCGGTCAACGATTCTTCGCATCGCACGATATCTTTGATCGTGCCCTCGGCCACGAGCCACCCGCCATTGGAACCGGCGCCGGGACCGAGGTCGATGATGTGCTCGGCGCGACGAATGGTGTCTTCATCGTGCTCGACCACGACCACAGTATTCCCCTTGGCTTCGAGTTCGTGCAACGTATCGAGCAACATCAGGTTGTCGCGCGGATGCAGGCCGATGGTCGGTTCGTCGAGGATGTAACAGACGCCCCGTAGATTGGAACCGAGCTGCGACGCGAGCCGGATGCGTTGCGCTTCGCCGCCGCTCAACGTCGGCGCGGCACGGTCGAGCGAAAGATACGACAAGCCGACTTTGTCGAGGAACCGCAGGCGCGACTGCAGTTCGGCGACGATGTCGCGCGCGATGTCCGCGTCGCGTCCACGCAGCGTCGAGTCGCGGAAATGCCGCTCGGCATCGGTAACCGACCACGCGGTCATCTTCGTGATGTTCATGTCCTGGAACTTCACCGCCAGGGCCTCGGGTCGCAGACGCTGACCGTGGCAGGCGGGGCAGGGGCGTTCCTGTCCCTCGAACCACTCGTTCCACCAGATTTCCTCGCCGGTGTGCTCTTCGTTGAAGCCAAGGAATTGCAAGCCCGTCCCAAAGCATTTCGGGCACCAACCGTGTTTCGAGTTGAACGAGAACAGACGTGGGTCGAGTTCCTCGAAACTGCGGCTGCATTTCGGACAGGCGCGGCGTGTGGAAAAAAATGTCTCTCCCACCTTGCGGGGCGACGAGACGATGACCAGACCCTTCCCGTACTCCAACGCGGCATCGAGAAGTTCACCGAGCAAGTTTTCGTGTTTCGGCGATACTTCGCGTCCGCCGACGGGTAACTCGATATTGTGCTCCTTGAATCGGTCGAGCCGCGGCCAGTTGGCGGTCGGGAGGAATTCACCGTCGACACGCAACAGGGCGAACCCCTTTCGCAACGCCCATGCGGCGAGATCGGTGTAATAACCTTTACGGGCCACGATTAACGGCGCGAGCAGTTCGATGCGCTGGCCGCGATAATCCTTCATCAATTTCGCGAGGATCACCTCGCGGGTCTGCGGCTGGATCGGAATGTTGCAATCGGGACAGTATTGCGTGCCGAGTTTCACGAACAGCAGACGCAGGAAATGATAGATCTCCGTCACGGTCGCGACCGTGCTCTTGCGGCCACCGCGGCTGGTGCGCTGTTCGATGGCGACGGTCGGGGGAATCCCGAAGATCGCGTCCACGTCGGGACGTGACGCCGGTTGAACGAACTGGCGCGCGTAGGCGTTCAGCGATTCGAGGTAGCGGCGCTGGCCTTCGGCGAACAGGATGTCGAATGCCAGCGTGCTTTTGCCGCTGCCGCTGATACCGGTAATGACGGTGAACTTGTCGCGGGGAACATTGACGTCGATGCTTTTGAGGTTGTGCTCGCGCGCGTTGTGGATGCGAATCGAATGATTTGGGCCCGTCGCATACAACGGTGCGGGAGATTCGGCGACTTTCAAGAGTGCCGACGGTCCTCGCAACGCGGCGCCCGTGTGGCCGCGTTCGCATTTCGCCACGTCGGCTGGCGTGCCCACGCACATGATTTCACCGCCGGCATCGCCGCCTTCGGGCCCGAGATCGATGATCCAATCCGCTGCGCGAATAACATCCAGATTGTGTTCAATCACAACGATGGAATGGCCGCGCTCGATGAGTTGGCTGAACGCGTGCAGCAGCGTGGCGATGTCGTCGAAGTGGAGGCCCGTGGTCGGCTCGTCGAACAGGAACAGCGTGCGTTTGTTGGTGGTTTGCACGAGATGGCCGGCGAGCTTCAAGCGTTGCGCTTCGCCGCCGCTCAGGGTGGGAACGGGCTGGCCGAGTTTCATGTAGCCGAGACCGACAGCGCGCAACGGCTCCAGCGCGCGCAGGACTTCGGGGTGCGTGGCGAAGAATTCGCAGGCTTCGTTGGCCGTCATGTCGAGAACGTCCGCGATGGATTTCCCTTTGATCCTGACTTCCAGCACCTCCGGGCGATAGCGCTTTCCATCGCAATCCGGGCAGCGCAAATAGACATCGCTAAGGAACTGCATTTCCACGTGCTCGAACCCGTTCCCGCCGCAGGTCGGACAGCGTCCTTCGCCGGAATTGAAGCTGAACGTGCCGGCGGTATAACTGCGCTCCTTCGCGAGCGACTCGGCGGCGAAGAGCTTTCGGATCGTGTCGAACGCGCCGACGTAGCTGGCGGGATTCGACCGCGTGGTGCGGCCAATGGGCGATTGGTTCACCATCACCACGTCTTCGATCTTCTCGTGGCCGACAATGGCGCGATGACGGCCGGCGGGCTCGTCGGGTTTGTGTTTTAGTTTGCACAACGCGTTGTAGAGAACATCCTGAATCAGCGTGGATTTCCCCGAGCCGCTGACGCCGGTGACGCAGACCAGACGGTTCAACGGTATCTCGACATCAATGTTCTTCAGGTTGTGCTCGCGGGCGCCGAGAATCTTGAGCGATGTGGCTTTTCCCGGAGGGACAATTCGGGGAGCCGTCCCCATCACGGACTTTTCTCCGCGGAGATATTGCGCCGTCAGAGAGCCCTTCGCCCCGAGCAATTGCTGCTGCTTCCCGAAGAACACGATTTCGCCGCCGCGCTCGCCGGGGCCGGGGCCGAGATCGAGGATGCGGTCGGCGGCGCGAATGACATCGGGATCGTGCTCGACGACAAGCAAGGTGTTCCCGGCGTCGCGGAGCCGGTGCAGGATGCCGATGAGGCGGTTGATGTCGCGCGGGTGCAGGCCGATGCTGGGTTCGTCGAGGACGTAGAGCGTGTTGACGAGGGAGGTCCCGAGCGCGGTGGTGAGATTGACGCGCTGAACCTCGCCGCCACTGAGCGTGCGGGATTGGCGGTCGAGTGTGAGATAGCCGAGGCCGACGTCGACGAGATAGCGGAGGCGCGTGCGGATTTCGGTGAGCAAAAGGTCGTCGGCTTCGTCCAGCGGGGCGGGCAGTTTGAGATTGTTGAAGAACTCGTAACAGCGGTCGATGGGCAACAACATTACGTCGTGGATCGTGAGGCCCGAGCCGTTGTAGGCCGCGTCCCCCGACGCGGCGGTCTTTCCCGCGCCGCCTGAGGGCAGGCGGCCTACAACGACACCAGGATTGGGCAATCGCCAGAGCAACGCATCCGGCTTGAGTCGCGCGCCGCCGCAGGCTTTGCAGGGGACATACGTGCGGTACTTCGAGAGCAGGACGCGAATGTGCATCTTGTAGCTCTTCGTCTCCAGCCAATCGAAGAACCGTTTCACGCCGTACCAGACCTGGTCTTCCCACGGGCCGATGCCGTCGATCACCCATTTGCGCTGTGCGTCCGCGAGTTCGCGCCAGGGAACATTGGTGGGGATGCCCGTCTTGCGCGCGTACTTCATCAAATCGTCCTGGCATTCCTCATAGCTCTCGGTCTGCCATGGTTTGACGGCGCCGCCGGCCAACGTCTTCGTGTCATCAGGAATGACGAGATCGTAGTCGATGCCGATGGTGCGACCGAATCCGCGGCATTTCTCGCAGGCGCCGATGGGGGAATTGAACGAAAAGAGGCTCGGTACCGGGTCGCGGTAATGGATGTCGCACTCCGCGCAGTGCAGATCGCTGGAGAATTTGCGACCGTTGACGGCGACGCGTCCATTGCCGACTTTCAGCGCGGCTTCCAGTGCTTCGACGATGCGGGCGCGGTTCTTGTCCGTGAACGTCACGGTGTCCTGGATGACTTCCAGGGAATCGCCGCGTTTTTCGATCTTGTGATAGCCCTGCTTGGCGAGAAGTTCGCGAATTTCTGTTTCGGTGAAGTTCTTCGCAATCGGCACGGGAAACGTGATGAGTAGTTCGCCCCCGGCCCCGGGAAGTTGCTCGTAGATGGAATCAGGTGTATCGCGTCGCACGGGTTTGCCGCAATTTCGGCAAAATAGTTGCGCGGCGCGCGCGAAGAGGAGTTTCAGGTGGTCGTTCAATTCCGTCATCGTGCCGACGGTGGAGCGCGAGGTCTTGACGGGATTGGTCTGGTCGATAGCGACGGCGGGCGGAATGCCGTCGATGCGGTCGGCCTTCGGCTTGTCCATGCGGTCGAGGAACTGGCGGGCGTAGGGCGAAAACGTCTCGACGTAGCGGCGCTGTCCCTCGGCGTAGATCGTGTCGAACGCCAGGGATGATTTGCCCGAGCCGCTAACGCCCGTAACGACGATCAGTTCGCCCAATGGCAGCTCGAGATCGATGCCTTTGAGGTTGTTCTGCCGCGCGCCGACGACTTCGATGAACTGGCCAGGATTTGCCCCCATACTCGCGGCGCTACTGTAGCGCAAAGTGGCGGGTTGGCAAGCGGTGGCGGCGCGGACTGCGGGGCGTTCCTACGAAAGTCGGTCCATCCACTCGTCGTCGATGAGGACGTCGAGATCGAGGAAGACCTTCTTGTTCATGGCGACTTCGAGTTCTTTGCGGGCGGCGGAACCGATTTCCTTGATCTTCCTGGCATGCTGGCCGATGAGCATGCGCTGGTGGCGGTCGTCGATCGTCAGAACAACCGCCTTGATGTACACGAGCGGTTTGCCCTGTTTGTCTTTGCGGTCATCGACCTGTTCCACGTGGATCGAGGCGGTGTAGGGGACCTCTTGATTGGTCTGCAAGTAGAGCTTTTCGCGGATGAGTTCGCCGATCCAAAATTCGTTGGTGACGTTCGTGATCTGGCCGACGGGATATTGCGCCGGGCCGACGGACAGATGGCGGAAGATCGCCTGGATGATGAGGTCGATATTTTTGTCCTTCAACGCGGACACCTCGATGACCGAGGCGTATTTGGGACCGCGTTCCATCCATGTGTCGCGGTAATAACGATCGGGCAGGTCGAGCTTGTTAATGACCAGAATCTTCGGGAGGACGCTGCGATCGACAAGGTCGTTGACCCGCGAGTCTTCGGAACCGATGGCCCGTGTCGGATCGACAACGTGGACGATGACGTCGACGCCTTCGAGGGCATCGCGAAGTTTATGATGGAGATTCTGGACGAGCTTGCTGGGCTGCGTCTTGAAAATGCCGGGTGTGTCGACGAACACGATCTGACCTTCGGGACGATGGACGATGCCGTGATAGGTGTCACGCGTCGTCTGCGGTTTGGGCGTGACGATGGCGATCTTGCTGCCAACCAACGCATTGAGCAGGGTCGACTTGCCGACATTGGTGCGGCCGACGAGCACGGCGAAGCCGGATTTGAGATTGGGCGCGATTTCCATCGAGATCATTGTACTCGTGAACCGGCGGAATGAACACCAATCATTGGCAACCGGGTAAGGTTACGCGCGCGGCGATTCATCTTTCTTGTTGCGATTCGGTGAAATTGATACAAATTGCACCCTACCATGACGTGGAAGGAAAAACTGGCGGGCAAGGTGCCCCGTGCGCTGGCGGACGAGATCAACGTCTATGAGACGCAACTCGACCTGCGCAAGCTCGGCAAAATCGACGAAAAATTGTTCGCCGAAACGCGCCTGCGTCGCGGGGCATACGGACAGCGCTACGACAACGGCCAGCGCCACGATGGCGTCGAAGACGCAGCAGTTGAAGTTTCCCGCGTCCCCGTTGACCAAGGGCCCGGACACGTTGTGGGACGCGCCCGGCATGCAGCGCATCAAGATCCCGTTTGGCGGCTTGACGTCGGCGCAATTGGAGACGCTGGCGGATTGCGCGGAGGAATATTCCGACAGCATTTTGCACGTGACGACACGGCAGGATTTTCAACTGCATTTCGTGCATATCGAAGACACGCCAACGATCATGCGGCGGCTGGCGGCGGCGGGGATCACCACGCGCGAAGCCTGCGGCAACTCCGTGCGCAATGTCACGGCCTGTCCGCTCGCGGGGGTGTGCCGCACCGAAGCGTTTGACGTGACGCCGTACGCGAAGGCGATTGCGTACTTCTTGCTCGGGCATCCCGACGTGCAGGATTTCGGACGCAAATTCAAGATCGCGTTCTCGGGTTGCGAACAGGAAGCGTGTGGCCTCGTGAACATGCACGACATGGGCGCGCTGGCGCTGGTGCGCGACGGCAAACGCGGGTTTAAGCTGTATGTTGGCGGCGGGCTCGGCCCGGTGCCGTACCAAGCCAAGGTGTTCGCGGATTTCGTTCCTGAAGAAGAATTGTTGCCGATCGCACAGGCGATCGCACGGGTGTTTGCGCGGCTTGGCGAGAAGCAGAATCGGGCGCGGGCGCGCATCAAGTTTCTCGTTGCGAAACTCGGGGTCGATGAATTCAAGCGGCTGGTGATGGAAGAGCGCAAGATTCTGCCACCCGACCCGCGGTGGACGGCGTTTATTCCCGACGCGCACGGCTTCAAGGAGACGGCGCTCAAGTCCCCTGCGTCACTCAACGGTTCGGCAAAGCCCGAAGGCTACGCGGCGTGGGCGGAGACGAACGTGTACCACCAACTCCAGACGGGGTATGCGGTGGTGACAATTTCGTTGCCGATTGGCGATCTTACGTCATCGCAGGCACGGCGTCTTGCTGATCTGGCGCGGAAATACTGCGGCGACAATATCCGTACGACCGTGGAACAGAATCTGGTGTTTCGCTGGGTAGCGGCGAAGGATTTGCCGGAGTTGTATCGCGAGTTGAAAGCCATCGGGCTGGGTGATTTCGGCGCGGGAACGATTCTCGATGTGGTCGCGTGCCCCGGCACGGACACGTGCAAGCTGGGTATTGCGTCGTCGCGCGGACTGGCGCGTGAATTACGGCAGCGACTGGCCGCGCAGTATTTCAACCTGGATGCGGCGGCGAAGGCTCTGCACATCAAGGTGAGCGGGTGCTTCAACTCCTGCGGTCAACATCATCTCGCCGACATCGGCTTTTATGGCAACAGCCGCACGCTCGGGAACCGCAAAGTGCCGCACTTTCAGGTTTTGCTGGGAGGCAAGTGGCGGGACAATGCCGGGTCGTACGGTCTGGCCATCGGTTCCGTGCCATCGAAGAACGTGCCGGCGGTGGTCGAGCGCATCACGCAGCGGTTTGTGAAGGAACGTAAGGGCAACGAGAGTTTTCAGGATTTCATTGCGCGCATCGGAAAGGCCGAGAGCCGGAAGATGCTGGAAGATTTGATGGAAGTGCCCGCGTACGAGTCGAGCCCTGGGCTTTATTCCGACTGGGGCGATCCGCGCGAGTTTACGATGGGCGACATGGGCATGGGCGAATGCGCTGGCGAGGTCGTGTCGCGCATTGATTTCGACCTGCAAGCGGCGGAGCGATTGTGTTTCGAGGCGCAACTCAAACTGGAAGCGAAGGATTTGGCAAAGGCGGATGAGTTGGCGTACAAATCGATGCTGCAAGCGGCGCAGGGACTGGTCAAGGAACTCTGGTACGACGTGCCGAATGACGCGGATGTCATCGCGAAAGAGTTTCGCACGCGACTATTCGAGCCGAAACTGTTCTGGGATCGGTTCGTGGGCGGCAAGTTTGCGCAGGATTTTTTCCGACGGCATGAGAGCGGCCCCGTTCGACAATTTGACGAAGTGCACCGGCTTATCGAGGAATCGCAGTTGTTTATCGAGGCGGCACATGCGTGTGCCGACAAGCTGCGCGAACAAAAAGCCGCCAACATGAAATTGTAGCCGCGAATCGTATTCGCGGTTGATTGGCGCCGCGAAAAAGTTTCGCGGCTACAATAAAGAGAGAAATGGACCTCTACAAAATCGGCGTTAAGATTTTCGTCTCCAATCCGAAGGTTGTGGATATTCACGACTTCATTCCGGTGTTCCAAGGTTGGATTCAGCAACAGAAGATCGACGGGCACCAGTTGATCGACGTGCATGACTACTCGCACGTCGAGAACGGCCCGGGGATTCTGCTCGTCGCGCACGAGGCCAACTTCAGCATGGACCAGGAAAGCGGACGGCTGGGGCTGTTCTATTACCGCAAGCGGGAACTTTCGAGCGGACTCGAAGCGAATTTGAAGACCGTTTTGGACATGGCGCTGCACGCCTGCAAACTATTGGAGGCGGAGCCGAAGTTGAAGGGGGTCAAGTTCAAGACGGATGAGATCCTCGTCATCGCCAACGATCGTCTTCTGGCACCGAATGACGCGGCAACCCGGGCGAAGTTAGAGCCGGTGATTGCCAAGGCATTGGGCAAAGCCAAACTCGCACCTCAGTCCGCCGATCCGCGTGAACGACTGGCTTTTGTGGTGAGCCGCAGCTAAAATAGCGGCGTGACAATTCTTGCGGCACACCGTCAACACTCGCGGCGCTTCGAGGACTTCAAGTACGTCTATCCGGTCCTCTCGCGGCGCAGTCATGGCATTTCCATCGGGCTGAACGTCAATCCCGACAAGGCGTGCAATTTCGACTGTATTTACTGTCAGGTGGATCGCACGACCGAGTCGGCGGTGAAGAAGTTCGATCTGGCTGTCGCGGAAGAAGAATTGCGCGACATCCTGGAGATGGTGCGTTCGGGCGAGATCGCGCAGCACCCGCCGTTCAACTCGGTCCCGCGTGACTTGCTGCGTTTGAACGATATTGCCCTCAGCGGCGACGCCGAACCGACGACACTGCCCAATTTTACCGGGACGATCCAGATGATTGCGCGGGTGAAACCGGCGGACGCGAAGATTGTGTTGATTACCGATGCCGGGGGATTGGATCGGACGGATGTGCGGCGCGGCCTTGAGATCATGGATGCCAACAACGGCGAAGTGTGGGCGAAGCTTGATGCCGGTACGAAAGAGTATTTCAAGCTCATCAATCGCACGAAGATTCCCTTCGCGCGGATTTTGAAAAACATTTCCGAGACGGCGAAGACGCGCCCGATTGTCATCCAGAGTTTGTTTCTCAAGATTCGCGGGGAAGGTCCGTCGACGGAAGAGATCGGGAATACTGTCGGCGGTTGCGGGAGATTGGGAATATCAACCCCGATCTCGGAATCGGGGTAAAGTTGGTGCAGGTCTACACCATCGCGAGAAAAGCGATGACGGTGGTGGACGGTGTTCCCGCTTGGCAATTTGTCTCGGCGCTGTCGAATGAAGAAGTGGATGCGATTGCCGAGCGCGTGCGGAACGAAGCGGGCGTGAAGGCGGAGAGTTTCTATGGGGGGTAAAGATGCAGTGAGGGTGGCGATTATGCGACACATCAGACTGCGTAAGAAATTGAAATGGTTTCTTACTGGTTTCTGACTGCAATTACCAACGGTGCAGCCGCTGCCTGACTAGACCATAGGGTGCGCGACGATGTGGCGGATGCCACAGAGTGCCGCGAGGGTCGCTTCTGCGACGACGCGGTTGGGAGCGACGCTGGTCCTTGGGCGTTGCGGGGGAGATGGCGGGCAGGTGGACCCGAAAAAAACAAAAATTACAAAACGAACCCATCTTTTTGCACGCCGGCTTGATTTTCTTTGGGTTCGTTTTGGGAAACGAAGCCATTTCCGGGGGGTATCATGGTCGGGTTTCCGCGAAAACTTCATCACGGCGTCTCGCTCCGCTGGTGCTGCGCTCGGCTTCGGGCTCCGATCACACGTGCACCATGACTTTTGTTGGTAGACTTTTTGAGTTGCGGTTTGGCGAAATTCCGGGTAAATCCGTGCTGGGCGCGGTTACGCGTCTTCGGGCGAGGCAATCAATCATATGAGCAATTACGGTCTAGAAAACCATGGTATCACGGGCGCAGGAAAGGTGCATTGGAACCTGTCCGTGGCGAAGCTGGTGGAAGAATCCATCAAGCGCGGCGAAGGCCTGCTGACGAGCAGCGGCGCGCTGAACGCGATGACGGGCAAACGGACGGGACGATCTCCGCGTGACAAGTGGACCGTGGAAGAGCCGTCCACGAAGGACAAGATTTGGTGGGGCAAGGTCAACCAGCCGATTTCCGAGCAGGATTATTTGGGGTTGCGGCAGGAAGTGCTGGCGTATTTGCAGGGGCGTGAACTGTTCGTGATGGACGGATTTGCGGGCGCCGACCCGCGGTATTCGATGCCGATTCGTATCGTGACCGAGTATGCCTGGCACAATCTGTTCGTGAAACAGCTTTTCCGCCGGGCGACGCCGGAACAACTCAAGTCACATGTTCCCGAGTGGACCGTCATCAACGCGTGCAAGTACAGCGCCGACCCGAAGAAGCACAAGCTCAACAGCGAGACGTTCATCATCGCGGATTTCTCGCGCAAGACCGTGCTCATTGGCGGGACACAATATGCCGGTGAGATGAAGAAGAGCATTTTCTCGGTATTGAACTTCGTCCTGCCCCAGAGGGGCGTGCTCCCGATGCACTGCTCGGCCAACATGGGCAAGGACGGCGACGTGGCGATCTTTTTTGGGTTGAGCGGCACGGGCAAGACGACGCTGTCGGCGGATCCGAACCGTGGATTGATCGGGGACGACGAGCATGGCTGGAGCGATCACGGTGTGTTTAATTTCGAGGGGGGCTGCTACGCCAAGTGCATCAAGCTGACCAAGGAACGCGAGCCGCTGATTTGGGACGCGATCCGGTTCGGCTCGGTGATTGAGAATGTGGTGGTGGATCCCGTGACGGGCGAACCCGATTACATGGATGATTCCGTGACGGAGAACACGCGGTGCGCGTATCCGTTGGATTACATTGCCAACGCGGTGCCCAGCGGCATGGGCGGGCATCCGAAAGCCATCGTGTTTTTGGCGTGTGACGCATTTGGTGTGATGCCACCTGTGGCGCGGTTGAATCCGTCGCAGGCGATGTATCATTTCATGGCGGGTTACACCGCGGCGCTGGCGGGGACCGAGGCCAATATGGGTAAGGACCCGACGCCAACATTCTCGACGTGCTTCGGCGCGCCATTTCTGCCGTTGCCGCCGCAGACCTACGCGCAAATGCTGGCGGAAAAGATGCGCAAACATCGTGTCCACTGTTACCTGCTGAATTCCGGGTGGGTTGGCAATGCTTTTGGGCATGGCCCGCGCATTTCCTTGAAGATCAATCGTGAGAATGTGACGCACATCATCGACGGCACTCTGGACAAGGCGGAATTCCACAAAGACCCGACATTCGGGTTCGAGGTGCCGAAATCTTTGCCCGGTGTGCCTGCGGAATTGTTGTCACCGCGCTACGGCGCCAAGCACGCAGCGGACTATGACCGGCGCGCAAAGGATCTGGCTGGCAAGTTCGTGAAGAATTTCGAGCAATTCAAGGGCGTGTCCCCGGAGATTGTCGCCGCCGGTCCCAAAATCTAGCCCGACATTGGGGCGAGGCGCATTGTCGAAGGGCAATGACTACGGCTTGCGCCTGGCCGTGATTGTCGGTTATCCTGCATCGTCATGCTGAAGACCTCTGAGAGCGCCGAGGATTATCTGGAGCGCATCTACGAACTGATCGAGGACAAGGGATACGCGCGGATGATCGATATCGCGCGCACCTTGCGAATCCGTCAGGCTTCGGTCACGCACATGGTCCAGAAGCTGGGCGAAACCGGGTTCGTGCGTTACGAGAAGTACCGCGGCCTGGTGTTGACCTCGAAGGGCAAGGGCGTGGCGCGCGCGGTGCGGCGTCGGCATCAGGTGCTCGAGGAATTCTTTACCTTGCTGGGGGTCAACGGTGGAGTAGCCCAGCGCGACTTGGAGGGGATCGAGCATCATCTGAGCCCGGCGAGCGTGGAACGGATCGAAGAATTGGTGCGATTCCTCCGCGAGAATCCGCGCGTATTGCGGAAGATCGGCGCCGGGCGTACCGAGAAGAAATGATGAATCGACAGGTCGCAATTCTGGCGGCGGCGGTGCTGGCCCTGAGCCCGATGGTGCGGGCGGCGGACATTATCGACGGTGTTGTCGCCATCGTGAACAGCAATGTCATTACCTACAGCGAGGTGATGGAATTGGTTCAGCCCGTCGACCGGGAACTACGGCGCAATTTTTCGGGCCAGGAGTTGGAGGACCAGAGACAGAAAGCCCAGATGGACGCGCTGAACACACTCATCGAGCATGCGTTGATCGTCCAGGAATTTGACGCCAAGGGGTACAAGATCCCCGAGACGTACGTGGAAGGGCAAATCAACAGCCGGATCGCCACGGAATTCGGCGGCAACCGCGCGGCCTTTATCAAGACGCTCGAAGCGGAGAACCTGACTCTCTCCCAGTTTCGAGATCAGGAACGCGAGCGCATCATCATCGAGGCCATGAGGGACCAGCGGGCGCGAAAGACCATGGTGGTCTCCCCTTACAAGATCGAGAAGTATTACCAGGATAACATCGACCAATTCAAGGTGGGCGACCAGGTCAAGCTCCGCATGATCTACATCAAACGCGGCGAGGCGGTCGCCGCCGCCGCTGTAGCCAACGGACAAGACACGGCGTCAGCAACCAATTCGCCGGCCCCGACCAATTCGGAGACAGCCGTGGTCGTCACGAATTCCGAACCGACTGCCGTTAGTACAACCGCAACGGTTGCAGAGGCTGTGACGGTGACAAATGTGTCCGGAGGAATCCCATCAACGAATTCAGAGACCCCGGCTGCCGTCTCGACCACGGTTGTTGGTGAAGCTGCGACCGTGATGACAAACGCGGTAGAAGCCACGACAACGAATGCTGTCGCAACAACTGCCGGCGGCGAGACGAATGCGGCAGCGACTGCCACGACCACCGCCACGCCGCCGCCGGCTGCTGTCGATCTCCAGCGCAAGCTCGCGGAGGAAATTCTGTCAAAACTGGACGCCGGCGACAGTTTCGAGAGCATGGCCCGTGTCTACTCCGAAGGCAAGGAGGCGAAGGAAGGCGGCGATTGGGGTTGGATCGGGCGTGACATCTTGCGCAAGGAGCTTAACGAAACCGCGTTTTCCCTGAAGCCGGGCCAACACAGCCGCGTCATCGAGACAGCGGAAGGTTACTACATCCTGGAGGTCGACGACGTGAAGCCCGCGCACACAACACCCTTGGCCGAGGTTCGGGGCGACATCGAAAAGACCCTGTTGCAGCAGCAACGCGCCCAGATGCAGGAGCAATGGGTCAAGGATCTTCGCGCCAAGGCGTACATCCACCTCTTCTAACAATGCCAAATCGTCCCCGTATTGGGATCACGCTTGGCGACCCCGCGGGCATTGGGCCGGAGGTCGTGGCCAAGGCACTGAGATCCGGTCGACTCGACCGGCGCTTCGACTATGAGATTATTGGCAACCCGCGCACGAAGCGCCGCGCGGATGCGGCGGACTGGGTTGCGGAAGGAGCGAAGCGTTGCCTCGAAGGCGAATTGGCCGCGCTGGCGACCGCGCCCATCACCAAGGAACTCCTGCACCGGGCCGGTTATCCGTTCGTTGGCCAGACGGAACTTTTGGCACACCTTTCACGCACGAAGCGATTTGCCATGATGCTGGCGGGCGGCTCCTTACGCGTGGCGCTCGTGACCATCCATGCCCCCTTGCGCGACGTTGCGAAACTCATCACGACGCGCAAAATCGTTGAGGTGATCGAATTGTCTGACCAGATCTGCCGACGGTTCGGTATCCGTCAACCCCGAATCGCGGTTGCGGGACTGAATCCCCACGCGGGTGAAGGCGGGCTGCTTGGTGACGAAGAACGGCGGGTCATCACGCCGGCGGTAAGGCGCGCGGCCCGGCGCGGCGTGGTAGTCAGTGGGCCACATTCCGCGGATACACTGTTTTATCGCGCCGCGCACGGAGAGTTCGATGCGGTGGTAGCCATGTACCACGACCAGGGGTTGGCGCCGTTCAAATTGATCGCGTTCGACAACGGGGTGAATCTGACACTCGGGTTGCCGTTTGTGCGGACATCGCCGGACCACGGCACGGCTCCCGATATTGCCGGCAAGGGTGTCGCCCGCCCCGATGGGATGATCGCGGCGATCAACATGGCGGCAAGACTTGTTCGAACGAGGTAGACGTTGGAAAATGTCGCCTATGAAAGAGTTTACCATTCGAACAAACAGTCACACGGAATTCTTCGAAATAACGGGCAGGCTGCAGGAGGCGGTTGACGAAAGCGGAGTCAAGGAGGGCGTCTGCGTGGCGGTCGTACCTCACACGACGGCGGGGATCACGATCAACGAGAACGCCGACCCCGATGTTGTATCCGACATGATTTACGCGCTCGACAAGGCGGTCCCGTGGAAGGACCCGCACTACCGGCATGGCGAAGGCAACACGGCGGCACACGTCAAATCGAGCATGATGGGGCACAGCGTGCACGTGCTGGTGCGTGGCGGCAAACTGCAATTCGGCACATGGCAGGGCGTGTACCTTTGCGAATTTGATGGACCACGAAGCCGCAACCTGTGGGTGACGATCATCGGGTAGCCGCGTTTGACCGAGCGCGATGGCGAGATGGTTTTATCGCGAAGGCTTTTGGCCGTAGTAAGCATCACGACCGTGCTTGCGGAGGAAATGCTTGTCGAGCAGTGCGCGCTGCATCGGCTTGACTGACGACTTCACACGAAGGGTTTCACTAGCCAGCCGCGCCAGGTGTTCGAGCACGACCGCGTTCTCGACCGCGTTCTCGACTGTTGTGCCCCAGGCGAACGGCGCGTGGCTGGCCACCAGCACGCCGGGGAAGTGAAGCGGATCAGCATTCCTGAATTTCTCCACAATCACATGGCCCGTATTCGTTTCGTAGTCCTGGTTGATTTCCTTGGCGGTGAGCAAACGCGTGCAAGGCACGGAACCGTGGAAATAATCCGCGTGCGTCGTTCCCAGCGCGGGCAATTCGCAACGTGCCTGCGCCCACGCTGTGGCGTAGAGGCTGTGCGTGTGAGCGATGCCGCCGATTTCCGCGAACGCGCGATACAGCACCAAATGGGTCGGCGTATCGGAACTCGGCCGCAGGTCACCTTCGACGACCCGACCCGTTTTGAGTGAGACGACAACCATGTGTTTCGCAGTCATCGCGCCGTACGGCACGCCGGACGGTTTGATCACCAGATGGCCGCTGGCACGGTCCACGCCGCTGACGTTGCCCCAGGTCTGGACAGCGAGTCCCTCGCGGACCAATTGGCGGTTCGCTTCGCAGACTTTCTGTTTCAGTTGTTCAAGCACGGTGTTGTCGCGGCGGATTCAGCTTCTAATGCCTGACTCGGGTCCGAATCTCCAGCAGTTTCTTCATCACGTCGTGCAGGTTTCCATTCCACGCGCGTGTGCCGAAGGCATCGTGCAGTATGTGGTATAGTGGATACAGTTCGCGGTAAACGGCATGGGCGTGCGGATTTGGCAGGAAAGTGCGCTTCTTTACGCCTGTCATGGCCTTCTGAGCTTGGGCGTAATTCGTGTGAGCTTCGCCCACGACGGCGCCCGCGACAGCCGCGCCGAGCGCGCATGTCTGCGCCGCGCGCGAGATTTTCATGGGACGACCCGTCGCGTCCGCGTAGATTTGCATCACCACAGGATTCTTCTCGGCGATGCCGCCACAATTGACGATCTGTTCGACCTTGACACCATATTCTTCGAACCGGTTGATGATCGTCAGCGCGCCAAACGCAGTCGCTTCGATCAACGCGCGGTAGATCTCCGCGGGCGTCGTGTACAGCGTTTGGCCAAGCAGCAAGCCAGTGAGACGCTGATCGACCAAAATGGTGCGATTGCCGTTGTTCCAATCGAGCGCCAAGAGGCCGGACTCGCCAGGCTTCAGTTTCGCGGCTTGTTTGGTCAGGGTTTCATGCGAGCCGCGTCGTCCGCCGGGTTTGATGCAATCGACAAACCAATTGAAGATGTCGCCGACTGCCGATTGACCCGCTTCCAACCCATAGTACCCCGGCAACACGCTGCCATTGACAATGCCGCACAGCCCGGGGATGTCGGCCAGATTCTGACTGACGGGCGCGAGCATGATATCGCAGGTGCTGGTGCCAATGATCTTGACCAATGTGCCCGGCGCGATCCCGGCGCCAATGGCACCCAAGTGAGCGTCGAACGCGCCCACGGCCACGGGAATTCCTGCGGGCAGGCCGGTGCGTCTGGCCCAATCCGTCGTTAGCCCGCCAACCGCGCGTTCGATGGTGTGGGCCTTCGCCGCCAGCCGCGAGCGCAGTTCGCCGAGTCTGGGATGGAGCGAACCGAGAAACTCGGCATCGGGATAACCGCCCCACGTGTCGTTGTACATGGCCTTGTGGCCGGCCGCGCAGATCCCGACCGTCAGCTTGCCGGGCGCTTCCGTCCCCGTCAGCATGGCCGGAATCCAATCGGCGATCTCGACCCACGTGTACGCCGCATCGAACACGTCCGGCGATGTATGCAGGCAGTGGAGGATCTTGCTGAAGAACCATTCGCTGGAGTATATGCCACCGCATTTTGCCAGGTATTGCGGGCGCATCGCTAGCGCGGCCTCGGTGATCTCCGCAGCTTCGATCACACCGGTGTGGTCTTTCCACAACCAGGCCGTGGCGGCGGGGTTTCTGGCGAATCGTTTGTCGAATGCCAATGCCCGGCCACGAGCGTCGACTGGCATCGGTGTGCTGCCCGTGGTATCAACGCCAAGACCGACGACATGGTCGAGCTTGAAACCATTCACGGTACGCCTGGCCTGCGCCAGCGCCTTCTGGATGGTGATCTCCGCGCCAGTGAGGTAGTCCGACGGATGCTGGCGGGCGAGGTTCGGGTCACGAGACAGGATCACCCCATGCGTGCCGTGCGCGTATTCCCAAACGGCGGTGCCGACCTCGCGTCCGTTAGTTGTGTCCACGATCAGCGCGCGGACGGAATTCGTCCCGTAATCCAAGCCGATGGAGTATTTCGCGCGCACGTGAAAAACCCTGTCTACGGCTTCACGATAATCTTCACCACGTTGTCCTTGTAAGAGGAGTTCAGGGCGAAGGCTTCGGCCACGTCTTTCAGCAAGACGCGATGGGTGACGAGAGAGAGAACGTTCACCTTGCCGGATTCAACCAAGCGAATGGCCCTTGGGTAGGTGTGCTTCATCCTTCGGCTGAAAACGATCGTCAAGCCTTTGCGGCGCGCGGTGGAATGCTGGAAAGCGCAGCGGTCCTCGGATGGGATGCCCACCAGGACGACGCGACCACCGGGACGCGTGAGTTCGACAGCCTGTTCGACGGCCGCGCCACCCCATGCCGCTTCGATGGCCACATCCACCTCGCCGCGAACCGCTAGGGGTTTGGCCCCCAATTTGGCGGCCAACATCAGGCGGTGCGGCAGTGGATCACGGACGAAGATTTCACCGGCTCCCGCCAGCTTGGCGGTTTGGACGAGGAGCAATCCAATTGGCCCGGCTCCGATGACAGCGACGCGGTCGCCCGGCCGGATTTTCGCAAGGTTGATGGCGTGGAGCGCGACGCCGAGCGGTTCGAGTAAGGCGGCGGCTTCGTCATCGATGGAGTCCGGCACGGGAAAACAGGTACGCGCCGGCACGATCATAAGCTCGCGCAGGCTTCCGTCGTCGGGATACAGGCCGCAGAAGTGGAGGCGGCGGCAGAGATTTGGATGTCCGCTTTCACACAGGTCGCAGCGGTGGCACGGATGCGCCGGGTCGACGGCGACGCGCATACCGGCGCGCAATTCTTCGACGCCGCTTCCAATCGCTTCGATGACGCCGGCGAATTCATGTCCGAGAACGAGAGGCGATTTGAGGACGGTATCGCCGATACGAGCATCGGCGAACGTATGCAGATCGCTGCCGCAGACACCCGTGGCGGTGACGCGCAACAAGACGTTGCCGGGACCGGGATTGCCGGGGTGGGGAATGCGTTCGACTTGAATATCGCGAGGGCCGTACAACCGTGCCGCCATGATGGGGCGCAGCGATGAACCCGCCTTCGCCAAAGGGGCGGCGGGTGCAGTATGGGCGATGGGGGAAGGAGATCGCGGCGAGGCCGCGGGTTTCGCAATTGTTTTAGTGCGTCGTGCCATGGTTCAGTTCACCGCCAGTTCATTCTTACATTCGCCCCAGCCCCGGCGCGAGATGATAGTAGATTTCGTTGGTGCGTAGTTGCTGCTTGAAGGAACGCAGTTCCGTTTTGGCGTCGATCACCACCAGTTCCAAGCCGGAGATTTCGGCGAAGTCTTCCATGTGCTCGGTGGTGACGGCGTAGCTGAAGCCGGTGTGGTGTGCGCCGCCAGCCTGAATCCACGCCGCGCAGGCAGTCTTGAAATCGGGCCGGCATTTCCAAACGGCACGGGCCACCGGCAGGTTCGGCAAGGGCTTCGGCGGTTTGACCACATCCACTTCATTGACGATCAACCGGAAACGGTTGCCGAGGTCGATCATGGACACGTTGATGGCGGGACCGGCCGGCGCGTCAAATACGAGGCGAACAGGGTCTTCTTTGCCGCCAATGCCGAGCGGATGAATTTCGAGGGATGGCTTGTCCGCGGCGATGGATTCGCAGATCTCGAGCATGTGCGCGCCGAGGACGAGATGGCCGTCGGGGTGGAGGTGATAAGTGTAATCCTCCATGAACGACGTGCCGCCTGGAAGGTCAGTGGCCATGACTTTCATGGCGCGGAGCAACGCGCAAGTTTTCCAATCGCCTTCCGCCCCGAATCCGTAACCATCGGCCATCAACCGTTGCACGGCGAGGCCCGGTAGTTGCTTCAAGCCGTGCAGGTCCTCGAACGTCGTGGTGAAACCTTTGAATCCGCCGTCTTTGAGGAAAGCGCGAAGACCGAGTTCGATCCGCGCGCCCTCGCGAAGCGATTCATGGCGCGCGCCGCCTTTGCGCAATTCCTTCGCAACGTTGTATCGTTGCTCGTATTCGTCGCACAGACGGGTGACAGCCGCGTCGCCGACTTCGTTGACGACCTTCACGAGATCGCCGACGCCGTAACCGTTGACCGAATAGCCAAGTTTCGCTTCGGCAGCGACCTTGTCACCTTCGGTCACCGCGACCTGACGCATGTTGTCGCCGAACCGGGAGAACTTCGCGCCCTGCCAGTCGTGCCAGGCCCGTGCGGCGCGCATCCAAGCGGCGATGCGGTCCTGAACTTCCGTGTCCGACCAGTGGCCAACGACCACCTTGCGATTCAAACGCAGGCGCGTGTGAAGGAATCCCGCTTCGCGGTCGCCGTGGGCCGACTGATTCAGATTCATGAAATCCATGTCGATCTCGCCCCACGGCAGGTCGCGATTGAATTGCGTGTGGAGATGCAGAAACGGCTTCTTCAAAGCGGACAGACCGCCGATCCACATCTTCGAGGGCGAGAACGTGTGCATCCACAGAATCAGGCCCGCGCATTTGGGGGCGTGATTGGCTTCGAGGCAGAGTTGGCGGATCGCGTCGGGCGTGGTGAGCACGGGCTTGAACACGATCTTCAACGGCAAGCGCTTCGTGCCGTTCAACTCCTCCACAATCTTGCGCGAATTGGCAGCCACCTTTTTCAGCACCGCCTCACCGTAGAGGTGCTGGCTGCCGGTGACGTACCAGATTTCGACGGAATCGAGGTTCTTCACGCGTGATCTCCTGCTCAGATGAATTCGTTGATGATGTTTTCCAGTAATTCCTGGCGGCCGCTCGTATTCGCGGCGGCCTCGCCCTTCTGAAGCATGTAGGCTTCGAGTTCCTTCAAGCCGACCTTGCCAGTCTCGATGTCGCGCCGATGCCCGTATCCCAGGAGGCGTATCGCTTCCTGACGAATTCGGCCAGGCGGCCGTCCTTGCGAATGGCGGCGGCGATTTTCAGCCCGCGCGCGAAGGCGTCCATGCCGCCGATGTGCGCGTGGAACAAATCCACCGGCTCGAAGCTTTCGCGGCGCACCTTGGCGTCGAAATTCAGGCCGCCGGTTTTGAACCCGCCCATGCCGAGGACGACAAGCATGATCTGCGTCGTCAGGTAAATGTCGGTCGGGAACTGGTCGGTGTCCCAGCCGAGCAGTTCATCGCCGCTGTTGGCGTCAATCGAGCCGAGCGCGCCGGCGGACGCGGCCACTGTCAAGTTCGTGCTGCATGGTGTGGCCGGCCAGCGTGGCGTGGTTGGTTTCGATGTTGAGCTTGAAGTCGTCGAGCAGATCGTATTCACGCAGGAAATTCAGGCACGCGGCCGCATCGGAATCGTATTGATGCTTGGTCGGCTCCTTCGGTTTGGGCTCGATGTAGAACTGGCCCTTGAAACCGATGTTCTTCTTGTAGTCCACCGCCATGTGCAGGAATTTGGCCAGGTGTTCCAGTTCGCGCTTCATGTCGGTGTTGAGCAAGGTCGAGTAGCCTTCGCGCCCGCCCCAGAACACGTAGCCGGCGCCGCCCAGTTCGTGCGTGACTTCCAGGGCCTTCTTCACCTGCGCGGCGGCGAAGGCGAACACGTCGGCGTTGCAACTCGTGGCCGCGCCGTGGACGAAGCGCGGATTGGAGAACAGGTTGGCCGTGCCCCAGAGCAGTTTGATGCCGGTGCGCTGCTGCTCCTCCTTCAGGACCTTTACGACGGCGTCGAGGTTCTTGTTCGTCTCGCGCAGGTCCCGGCCTTCGGGCGCGACGTCGCGGTCATGGAAGCAATAAAACGGCGCGCCGAGTTTCTCGATGAACTCGAACGCGACCCGCACGCGGTGTTGGGCGTTGGCGACGGAGTTTGAACCGTCGTCCCATGGGCGGACGGCGGTGCCGACGCCGAACGGGTCGCGCCAGTGGGCCGCGGAACGTGTGCCAGTAGCAGACGGCGAAGCGCAGATGGTCGCGCATGGTTCTTCCGTCGAGTTTCTCGGGGCGTTGTAGTGTTTAAACGCGAGCGGATTCTTCGACTTCGGTCCTTCGTATTCGATTTTCGGAATGTCGGAGAAAACTTGTGTCGCCATAATGGCCTCTGCGTGCCGCCGGAAATCCGGCAGGAGGTATAACTCGCGCCGGTTCGGATTCGTTTGTGCCACAGCCCGGCCACGCAGGGCAACAGGTTTCTGAAACCGGCAGAACACGCCGGCTGGTGCAGACTTCGTTTTTCAGACGGTTGCTGTCTTGAACGAGGGCAGATCCCACGGTTTCTCGCCGCACTCGCGTGCGATTTCGTTGAACGCTTCGACCTCGGCCTTGGAGAAAAGCAGGCCGCCGTGCTTCCTGGTTAGTTCAGCGGCCTTCGCTTCCGGTTGCCCGGGAGCATGCACTTCTCGTTGCCGTGGCCGAGGATGTCCTCGATGACGGCCTTGACGTTATCGGCTTGAGTGCGCTTCCTGGCAAAGGCCCCGCCGCTCATCGCGTCGGGATGAATGCATTGGAAGAAAAACACCGGCGTGTGTTTCTCATTATCCTTGACCTCATAGTGGCCGCGGATGGTGGGCAGCGAACCGCCGACGAATGCGGCGTACAATTCATCGATCAAGCCCAGGCCATAGCCCTTGTGCGCGCCAAACGGCAGCAATGCCACCGCTTTGTCAGGATCGGTGGTCGGGTTTCCGTCTTTATCCACGGCGCAATTCGGCGGAAGCGGCTTCCCTTCGCGTTTGAGTTGTTGAACGCGGCCCATCGCGACGGTCGATGTGGCCCAGTCGATTACGATGGGAAACCCGATTGCTTTCGTCGTGGGGAAGGCCCACGAGTGTGGATTGGTGCCGAGTGTGGGCGTTTTACCGCCAAACGGGACGACCTCGGCCAGCGCCGCTGTGCAACAGGTGTAGGCGATGTAGCCCTTCTGCGCGGCGTCCATCACGTAACCGCCTCCCCACAGGTAGTGGAAAGCATTGTCGACGCTCACGACGCCAACGCCATATTCGTCGGCGAGTTTCATACAGGTTTCCATCGCGCGGTAGGCAACCGGTTGGCCCAGTTTTTTCTGCGCGTCCCAGACTCGGGCGGCTTTGAATTTCGTCGGAATCTCGCGGATTTGCGCGCCCGGCACGCACCCGCCCGCGCCGCTGCCGAACAAATGGTCAAGGTGCAGCGCCTTGATGGCGTTGTGGGTACGGATGCCGTGCGTGGATGCCGAGGCGCAGAAACGTGCCGCGTCGGCGGCCTCGTCAGCGGCATAGCCGCGGTGGCGATAGGCCACCTCGACGAGGTGGTTGTGAGTCTTTTCGGGGACGATGTAATAAGTTTCGGACATGGCGTCTCTTGCGGTCACACTTAAACGTTGTAGGCGCGGGAGGTCGTGGTGCCGCCGTGGCCGGTCCAGTTGGTATGGATGAATTGGCCGCGGGGTTGGTCGACGCGCTCGTAGGTGTGGGCGCCGAAATAATCGCGTTGGGCCTGCAGCAGATTGGCTGGCAACCGCTCGCTACGATAGCCGTCGAAATACGCCAGGGCGCTGCCGAGGCACGGCGTGGGAATGCCCAGTTGCGCGGCTTTGACCACAGCCCGCCGCCATCCGGCCTGTCGGCTGCTGACGGCTTTCTTGAAGAATTTGTCCAACAGCAGGTTCACCAGGTTGGGATCACGCTTAAACGCTTTCTTGATGTCGCCGAGAAACTTGGAACGGATGATGCAACCACCGCGCCACACCAGCGCGATGCCGCCGTAGTTGAGGTTCCAGTGGAACTCCCTGGCGGCGGCGCGCATGAGCTGGTAGCCCTGGGCGTAGCTGACGATCTTGGAGGCGTAGAGCGCATGGCGGAGATCTTTGATGAATTTCTGCGGGTCGCCGGAGAACTTCTTGACCTTCGGGATGATCTGTTGGGAAGCGGCGACGCGTTCCTCCTTGATGGCGGACAGACAACGGGCGAATACCGCTTCGCCGATCAACGTCAACGGCATCCCTTCGTCGAGCGCGGTGAGCACGGTCCACTTGCCGGTGCCCTTCTGGCCGGCGGCGTCGAGGATCAGGTCGATGACCTCGTGGCCGGTTTCGTCCTTGTAGGCGAGGATGTCGCGGGTGATCTCGATGAGATAACTGTCCAGTTCCCCCTGGTTCCACTCGGCGAAGACGTCGTGCATCTGAGGATTGGTCAGGCCGAGGCCGCGTTTCATCAGGTCGTAGACCTCGCCGATCAACTGCATGTCGCCGTACTCGATGCCGTTGTGGACCATCTTGACGAAATGGCCGGCTCCGTTCTCGCCCATCCAGTCACAGCACGGATCGCCTTCGGGGGTCCTGGCGCAGATGGCCTGGAAGATGGGTTTGATCAGCGGCCAGGCCGCCGGGCTGCCGCCGGGCATCAACGACGGGCCGTGCAACGCGCCTTCCTCGCCGCCGGAGACACCGCTGCCGACATACAGCAGACCCTTGCTCTCGACGTACTGGGTGCGGCGGATGGTGTCGGTGAAATGGCTGTTGCCGCCGTCGATGAGGACATCGCCCTTTTCCAGCAACGGCAGCAGGTGCTCGATGAGTTCATCGACGGCATTGCCAGCCTTGACGAGCATGAGGATCTTGCGCGGTTTCTTCAGCGAGCCGACGAATTCCTCGACGGTGTGCGCGCCGAAGAACTTCTTTCCCTGGCCGCAGCCGTTGATGAAGTCGTCGACCTTGGAGGTGGTGCGATTGAACACCGAGATGGGGAAACCCTTGCTCTCGATGTTCAAGGCGATGTTCTCGCCCATGACCGCCAGCCCGATCAGCCCAATCTCCGATTGTGGTGTGCTCATGGAATACTCCTCGTTGTCAGGTTCGTGATACGCCCATATTGTCCAGCGGGGAAAACCGCCGTCAACAGGAATATTGGAGCTTGGCTCGAACCTGCCAGCTTCTGCGCTGGCGGGCAAAAAAACTGGCTTAACCGATAGGTGGGCGACAGGCTTTGAGTTTCAGCCAGCGGCGCCGGGCCGTACGTGAAGATCGCCCGAATAGACCCCAGAATGAGCTATTCTGACCCCGTATCCCTTGGACATCAAAGTCCGCACCCTACCCGGCTCATCCTTGTAACCCCTTCCCCTCACTCCTTCACGTCACGGCGCCGGCACCAGCCGGTTGAATCTCAAACTTTTAGAACACGACGGCACACTCGCGGATGACGGTGGCATCGCGAGGGCAGAAAAATGACATTTCGGTGACAGTGCTATGACACGACGAAAGCGGCTGTGTGACAGCCACGCGGCGGAAAACTGGAGCGCAACAGCGGGTCAATTCACCGAGTCGTGAATAAGGCAGTGTTTGGTTGTTTTGCCTTGTAGCCGCCGTTGCGCCCCGTAATCCCTGAAGCGGTATTTGGTTCCAAGAGGGATTGAACAGATGAAGAACGACCTTGTCCCGCGCATGCGTGACGCAGGCAAGCCCGGACAAGAGGCCCGCTATAAACTTCGATTCGCTTTTCATCAACTACACACCCCATCGTGAGGGCGAGGTTGGTTGCGGATGTCGCTAATAATACCCTGCCAGCGTCCCAACCAATCAGCCAAGTCAATACTTTACTAAAGCGATTAACCTGAAGATAAATAGCCCAATTCTGAGATTTTGTCCAATCATTTCTGCCAAAATGTGAAATTTGGGCCGACTGCACATCGGTTGTCGCATAAGGTCAAAGACGCGCTTGGGCATTGGCTCCGAAATATAAAGTGCCACGGTGAGGCCCCACCTAAACAGGACGGGGAGCTTCCCTGCTCGCGCTGGTCGGGCTGGAGTTGCTCGGTGCGTGGGGGCTGGTGCCGGGCCTCCTTGGGTCACCGGTAGGGCGGGCCGCAAAACGTCTGGCGCTTTCCGGCTTGAGTTTGGCGTGTGGTTTTGTTCTGCTTCGCGCACGGGGCGAATCGCGTGATGGACCGCGATTCTTGTTTCCCGCTAGCATTTGGACACAGGTGCGTCTGCGTGATCCACATATGGTTGGCTGCATGCCGTGGCAGCCAACCGAGCCGGGTCATGCGCACCCGCGCATGATCGCCAGCAACCGGCGATTCCGAATATCTGCATGGCGATATTCTTCCGCCACAAAAAATCTCTACCACGATATAATCTGATGGACTCTTTCTCCAGTCAATTGCGGAAGCTCCTGTCCTCGAAGCAGTGGAATCAGGTGCGGGCGGCCAGCGAGCTCGGCGTCACGCAATCCCAGATCAGCGATTATCTCAGCGGAAAGAGCGAGCCGTATCTGAGCACCGCTGTCGCCGTCGCGAAACGGCTCGGGGTCTCGTTGGATGAATTGTCGGGGACCCGCCCGTCGAGCGGGGTGGTTCGGGAAGAAATCGCTGTCTATGGGGCCGACGAATCGTTCAGCGAGTGGGTGGAACGACTCAAGCGCCGCTGGCGGCGAAAAGGCGCGTCGCACGCCGAGATGGAACTCGCCATCCGCATCCTGTTTCCCGACGATGCGGACAGGGTCATCGAGTGGTTGAACGCCCAACGATAGGACAACCGCTCACTGCGGGCGTGCGCCGGTTCACGTCAGGCTCCTTTACGACTGAACGACCGATAACGCGGTCTGCCCGCTGCCAAGGAACGCATCAACAGTATCGATCAATTCGGTGGCGATTACCGGCTTCGTAAGCAACTTGTCTACGCCGTTGAGATACGCATTGGGCGCCGAGTCGAGGTTTATGGCCATGAGTCCAATGACCTTTGCGTTCGGTCGAAGTTGCCTTACGAAGTTGCACGTCTCGTCGCCATTAAGTTTCGGCATGCTGTAATCCAGCACCACGATGCGGATATCACCGGCGGCATAGTGGAGCATGTCCAGGCCCTTCGATACCGAAGACGAAGTCAGCACATTGAGGCCACGTTTAACCAGCACGGATTTGACGGTTTGGAGCAGCATGGGGTCGTCATCAATGACCAGAATGGTGGATTTCGGTTCGACCTCGTCATCGGAATGGTGTTCCTCGTGCCTTTTCCGTTGGCCCGCGCCACCGTTGCTGAATAATGCGATTGCCGCGGAGTAGATGCCCATAGGTTTCCTTCCTCAATCTAGTTTAGACGCCGCAAGCTGCGCCAGCAATTCGCCAATGGCACACCATGAACTTGTTCGGCGGTAGTGTCAACGTAAAACAGCCATGCAAGTCAGCAGTTCCCTGCCACAGAATGGAATTGGCGAGAAAGGGATTTTATGAGGAACCACCCCACCGCAGCTTCAGGATTCGCACCGTAGTTTGTCAGGCGTTCTCGGGGACACGGGCGGCGTGACCAGGATCAAGCCAGGTCAGTGCCATTCCGTTGTCGTCGAAGAAGCGCATTTGGACAGAAGCGAGTTTGACCCCCCGAAGCAAAAACTCGATCACCGTGCGTTTGAATCCCGGAGCCATGACGATGGCCCATTTCGTTCGGTGTTGGAGTCTGGCCACGGCTTCCATCTGCGATCCGACATCCGGGAGTTCCGCCATGATCGGCCCCCCCGCATCCTCATCGATTTGAAAGAGGATGTTGAACGAAGCATCATATGAAGGGTCATCGTGAACCTTGGAATAGTGCCTCGCCAGATCGGCGGACGTAATGCAGCCGCTCATCCGCACTCGGACGAGGCGGTCGGGACGGTCGATGATGTACTCGATCATGGTCGCTCTATCCCACTGGAGCACTCAGTCACATGTTTATGTAAGGCAGCTTGCGTGCCAATCCTAACCGGCTTTCATGGTGATGGTTATGCACATCCAGCGGGCCGGTTTCGGCTTTTGGGTTTGAATTTCGCCATTCCATTGAATTCGTAAATGGCCGTCAGACGGATGGCTCCTTTAGGATCTGTGATCATTTAGAGAATCCTGCAAGTGATCGCCGCTGCTCTTTGACGCGGCCAGAGTAGGGGAGCTACAAAAAGTTTTTTGCGTAACGAACCCAAAGTCTCGGCGCGTAATTTGCACGTCAATCAGCTGTAACGACGCTGACTTAGGGCAATGAGCCGTGTAGAAGAGCGTCGGGTTCGTTACGTCTCCGGAGACCAGGTCAGGGCTGCCGGGTCACTTTCAGGTGCATGAACCGGGCGGTGGCCGGGGGGATAGGGTTGCCGGCGTCGCTGGCCTTGATCGTTTGGGTCGGGCCGTTAAAGGTAATCACGGCGGATGTGATGCCATTGGTGCTCCACGGCCCGCCCGGATCATTGGCGGCTTCGGCGCTATAGGTAAGGTCGATCGCCGATAGGACTTTTGTATAGATCAAGGTAAGGCAGTCGCAGGCCGGGTCGATTTGCGCCGTGGGCAGACCTTGGACGCTGGCGGCATTCAAGTTCAAATCCAGCGCGTATTCCAACAGGTTAACAATGCCGTCACCGTCCGGGTCGGCCAGATCACCACTGATGGCGGAGTTGTTCGCGTTGGTCCCAAACTCCGTCAATCGCCAGTCGTTGAACGGCGTGTCGTAGACGGTAACGGTTGCGATGGTGGGGGATCCAAGGTTGTAGGCGGCCGAATTCGACAAGGTCATCACCACTGTCACATCGCCTACGACGATGCCATCGTCAATCGGCGAGATGGTGATTGGCACCGAGGTCGAACCGGCGGGTATCGTGACCGAGTTTGCGATCAAACTGTAATCGACGCCGTTGCTGGCGGTGCCGCCGATCGTGTAGGCCACGGACTGGTCGATGTTCGTCGCGCCAACGCGCGTAATGGCAAACGCGCCGGGGATTTCGCCGAACTTGTAGGCGTCGGCGGTGCTGGCCACAATGTTGATAGCTGGCGACGAGACTTGGAATGTCAGGCTCGTGAGGGCGGTTTCCGCAAAAATGTTCGAGCCGCCGAGGATCGTCACCATGCCAAAATAATCCCCAGGCGGCGTGCCAGCATTGATGCCCACGGCGAATACAACATCGCTATAGGTCCCACCCGCCAGCAGGATGCCGGGTACGTTGGCGTAGAACGTGTTCGTGTCTGCCGTCAGGTAGTTCGTTCCCACTCCGATGAAACTGATTTGGATGTCGTTCAGAAACAACTCGTTTGTCGTGCACCTATTGCTCAACACGCCAGTAAACACAACCTCGTTACTTATCGCTCCCGATTGAACAGCGGGCGTCAAGGTGAAGGACGGATCCGCCCAGCAAGCCGACGGCAAGAGCACGCACGCCAGCCACAATGGCCCGAGGAAGGATTTGATGCGCGCCATTTGCTTCCCTCATCGGCCGATGGCGAACAAGATGGCGTCGTTCACGGCGTACACCGTCCCGTCGACTCCAATCACGGTCGGCGTGTAGGCTTCGCCGACTCCGGTCGTCAGCACAAACGTTTCCGAAAGTGTGTTGGAGGTTAAATCCCAGTGGTAGAGTTTACCGTCCTCGCTGTTGGCAAGGATCGATTTGGTGAACGGGTCGATCGCGGCTGTATTGATGCACCATTCCCGGACGCCGGGTTGGCCCGTGTTGGGCGTGGGACCGAGGACGGTCAATACTTCTTTCATCACCGTTGCTCCCGTGATGGGATCGATTTCCGTGTTCATGGGATCCAGAACGGCGATTTTGTTGGACCCGTTCCCTCCGATTCCAGGGTCGGAGTAATTGTTGTATTTGGTCATCAGCAAATAGGATGAACTGCCGCTGTACGAAGCGACGAGTGAAGAGGGGACGACGGACGCCGTGTCATCCCAGCCAAATGCTCCCGGGGTCTTCGACTGGCTCAGCAAACTATTGAAATGCAGCAGCCAGCCGCGATCGTGGTTCACGCAACATGGATTCTCCAGCACGCCGTAATACACGTCGCCATCCGGACCGACCGTGGGCGAGGCCGTGCCGTCGTCGGGCACGTTGGCGTCATTCCCGGGATTCGCCACATCTTTGAGCCGCACGTTGGCCAGAGGCGCGAGCGTGCGGCTATCCACGGCACAGAGGTAACCGTATACGCCAAAATCGCCGTCGGGATCGGCGCTGTTGACGGCCACGTACAACGTCTTGTGATCGTTGCCGAGCGCGGGAGTGCAATTCTGGGCGACCTTGACGATGCCGGCATTCGTAACGATCATATTGGCGGCGATCCACGTCCCGTTGCCGCTCGCATCAATTCGGGCGACGCCGCTGGTGAGGCTCAGCGGTGTGGAGCCGGTCACTTGAAACCCGAAGAATATATTCCCGTATCGGTCCGAAGTCAGCGGTGTATCGATGAATACGTTTCCAAGATATGCATTCGTATTCGCGCTGTAGTTGGTCAAACCGTAAAAGGCAATCTGCCCGAAAGCGGGGGTGTTGGTCGAATCGGGCGAATCGCAGTAGTACACGGTCCCGCCGCCGCCGGGAAAGTAGAGCCGGTTTTTCGGCGTTAGTGTCGGCGAAAAACTGGGCGTCCAGTTGTGGGGCGGCAGAATGTAGTCGGTGGACTGCATCCACATCAACGCGCCATTGGTGCCCACGTGCGCTTCGACGCGGAACCCGCCATATGCGCCGGTTTTCACCGGGACAATGACGGTATTGGAGCGTGTGATCAACGGCGAACCGTAGTGGATATACAGGTCACCACTGGGATCACCCCCCTCGTGCTGCGGATCTAAATCCACCGGCGTTTGCCAGTGAAGATTGGCCAATGGCTGGGATGCGGCCGGCGAAAGGGCGGTGTGCTGTGGGTCGTGCGCGTAATCACTCCAGGGCACCCGAATGCTCTGTGCGCATGTACGCGTTGGTGATAGTAAAACACAGACGGCCAGAATGCCGAAGAAAAGCCTCAGTTTGTGCCAGACCCGATTGAGCGAACCCCACTTCATCTCACACCTCTCACGCCGATTGTGCGGCAAGGACAGCGACCTACTGACGACTTCGAATTTATCGGTCAGATAGGGGCAGGGCAAGTGAATTCTTTTCACCCAGCCCTTGCAGAAGTCATTGTTTCGCGTACAATACATCCAGCGAGGGACGATGGCGTATGAAAATGTGGGTCGTTGTTGTCGCTTCTTTATTGTTTGTGTTGGGTACCGCTTTGCGGGCCGCCGACAAGCCACAGGGCGAATTGCTGGAACTGCATTCGTGTCAGCTCTATATCGGGGGATGCATCGCCTCATCGGAAGCCACGCAGGACGGCCACTATCTCTTGCGCGTCTGGAGTCTTTCAGGCGGCTCGTATGATGGGACTCCCTTGCGCGGCCTGATGGTGGCGCTCCTTGAGGTTGGTGACCGGAACTTGGCGGTGAGAGGGACACGGCCGACCGAGTCCATGATCTATCTGCCGCAATCGGCTGACTCCGTTCAATCCGAGACGCTTCTCCACTGGCTGAAAGCCGCGAATCCCGAGCTCAGCCATTTGAAACTGCACACGCGCACGGTCCCCATGGAATTCACGCACAAAGGCAGCATCGTTTCCTTCTCGGCTGGCAACTTTGTCCAGGTCGCGACCAAACCCTTTGAGCCCTGCGGCCTGATCAGTTGTGGCGAATCGCTCTGGTACACACCTCGTTCGCAGGTGACTTCCTACACCGTGGGCGTCACCAGCAAGGCGTTCGTCCAGGAACCTGCACTTGCCCTGCGATGGGTTGACCATGGTAAGAACAACATCTTCCAAGGCCGATTCGGCGAAGGCGCGACCACGTCGGCTGCTTTTCTCCCACCCGCGTTCGCCTGTGCCGTGACGAGTCATCCAACGCATGAGTGAGCGCCCCGACAACGAGCCGTTCGATAGAGAAATCAGCCGCCGTTCGTTCCTGAAGGGATTGGGTACCGTTGTCGTCGCGACCGCGGCGGTCCCTGTCGGGGCCGTCGCCGCGGGGACTGAAGAGATCGCCAGGCTGGGGTCCGATCAAACTCTCGGTCCGGGACAGGTCCCCGTCACCCTCAACGTCAACGGCAAGACGCTCAAACTGAATCTCGAACCTCGCGTCACGCTGCTGGACGCCCTGCGGAATCATTCCAGCCTCACCGGCACGAAGGAAGTCTGTGACCGGGCCACGTGTGGCGCGTGCACGATCCTCCTCGACGGCAAGCCGGTCTATTCCTGTATGAAGCTGGCCATCGAGGCACAGGGCCATGACATCACCACCGTCGAAGGTTTGTCGCCAGATGGCAAACTTACCAATGTGCAACAGGCGCTGGTTGAGAATGACGCTCTGATGTGCGGTTACTGTACTCCCGGTTTCGTTATGACCGTGACCTCGCTCCTGAAACGCAATCCACACCCGACCGCCGACGAAGTGCGTGTCGCGTGTTCCGGCAATATCTGCCGATGCGGCACGCAACACCGCATACTTGCGGCGGTGCTCCGTGCGGCCGGCACGCCCGTCGCGGGAACAATCGAGGTCATTCGCGATGCTTAGTTGGCCTGCGAAACCAGACGTGGTCGGCGGAAGCACGACGCGCATCGACGCCCCCGCGAAAGTCACCGGTGCCGCGAAATATCCGTCCGATGTCCAGCCCAGCGGGTGGTTGTATGGCATGATTTTTCGGTCCCGATGGCCGGCGGCCCATATCACGAGCGTCAACGTCGATAAAGCCCGGCAGGTTCCCGGTATCAAGGCTGCCGTCGTCGAACGCGAAGGTGGACGGACCGTTCGTTTCTACGGCGAAGAACTGGCGGCGGTCGCGGGCGTATCGAAACAGGCGTGTCTCGACGCCTTGCGCGCCATCGTGGTCGAAGCCACGCCCCTGCCGTTCGTCGTGAAGGAGGAGATCGCGAAGAATCCTGACTCGCCGCGTGTCTGGCCTGACGCGGCGAATCTCGCCGACCCAAACATCAAAGAGAAGGGGGATGTCGACAAGGCGTTTGCGGGGGCCGCTGCGGTCGTGGAAGGCTTCTTCACCACGCCGGTCCAGGTCCATCATCCGCTCGAGACCCATGGTAACACCGTTTCCGTAACGAACGACGGCGTGACCTGCTGGGCGTCGACCCAGGGTATCTTCAGCGTGCGCGAGGGTCTGGCCTCGTACCTCGATGTGACCCAGGAGAAAGTGCGCGTCCTCACGGATTACATGGGCGGCGGTTTCGGGGCGAAATTTGGCCCCGGTGCGGAGGGCGGCCTGGCCGCGCGCCTCTCCCAGGCCGCCGGCGCACCGGTCAAATTGATGCTGACACGCTTCGACCAATCGCTCGCGGTCGGTAATCGCCCATCGTCTTTCCAGCACATCCGGCTGGGTGCCAGCGCCGATGGTAAGCTCGTCGCGTTCGACATGGACGCTTTCGGCACCGCGGGCATCGGCGCTGGAGCGGCATCCGCCGGCGGCGGAGGAGGGTCCGGCTTTCCCGCGCCGTATATCTATGCGATTCCCAATATTCGCGTAAAACAATCCTCGGTGGCAATCAATGCCGGTCAGGCGCGCGCGTTCCGAGCGCCGGGTCACCCGGTTGCTTCGTTCGGCATGGAATCGATCCTCGACGAGTTGGCGGTGAAGTTGAAGATGGACCCGGTGGAGATCCGTCTGAAGAATGACCCGAGCAAGGTGCGACAGCGCGAATATCAAATCGGTGCGGAGCGATTCGGTTGGAAACAGAGGTACAAGCCGCCAGGCTCTTCCCCTGGCCCGGTCAAGGTCGGCGTCGGGTGCGCCGGCGCAACGTGGGGAGGCGGTGGCCGCGGGTCGCAGGCGGATGCGCAGATCAATCCTGACGGCAGCGTCGAGGTTCGGTGCGGCACGCAGGATCTCGGGACGGGCACGGGCACACTCGTGGCGGTCGTCGCGGCGGAAGTTTTCGGTCTGAAGCCCGAACAAATCACTGTCAAGATTGGCGATACACAGTTCCCGCCATCCGGTGCCAGTGGCGGCAGCACCACCGCGGCATCTGTTTGTCCGGCTATTTTCGACGCGTGTACGAACGCGCTCCAGAAATTGCAACAAACCACCGGCGTTGCGGACGCCCGGGGCGCAAATTGGGCCGGTGCCTGTAAGAAGCTCGGCGTCAATCCGCTCACGGCCCACGGGGAGTGGCAGGAAGGATTGTCTTCCAGCGGTGTGGGCGGCGTTCAATTTGCCGAGGTCGGGGTGGACACCGAAACCGGCTTTGTGAAAGTTCGCAAGGTCTTGTGCGTGCAGGATTGCGGACTCGTTGTCGACAAGCTGACGTGCGAGACGCAAATACAGGGCGGGATCATCATGGGCTTGGGCTACGCGCTCTATGAGGAACGCGTCATGGACCCCACCACTGGCGTCGTATTGAACCCGAATTTTGAAACGTACAAGCTGCCGAATTTCGCGGATATCCCGGATATCGAAGTCATTCTGATGGAAATGCCCGAGCGCGGCGTGATTGGCGTGGGCGAACCGTGCACGATCCCGACCGCCTCGGCCATCGCCAATGCCGTTGCCAACGCGCTCGGCGTCCGCGTCAGCAGCTTGCCGATCACGCCTGCCCGCGTCCTCGCGGCGCTCGGCAAAGCTCTCAAACCGGGGGCTTCGGTATGAATTCATTCCAGTACGTCTCCCCGCATACGGTGGACAGCGCCGTTTCCCTCGTCGCGGATCACGGCCGGTTTCTGGCGGGCGGCATTGATGTGCTCGGCGAGATGAAGGAATACATCGCCAGCCCGCGGTTGTTGGTGAACGTGAAGGATCTGCCCGCCACCCGCGACATCACACCGGGAAAATCGAACTGGACAATCGGCGCGAACGTCACCATTTCCGAAATCGAGCAACACGCGGAATTGAAACACGATTTTCCCGGCTTGCAGCAGGCGGCTGCCGAAGTTGGTTCGCCGCAGATTCGCAACGTCGCCACCGTCGGCGGTAATCTCGCGCAGCATTCGCGGTGCTGGTATTACCGTCATCGGGACATCCAATGCCTGAAACGCGGCGGCAACACCTGTTACGCGCGGGAAGGCGAGAACAAGTATCACAGTCTGTTCACCGGCAATCCGTGCATCAGTCCGGTCGTCTCGAATCTCGCCATCGCGCTGGCCGCGCTCGATGCCAAAATTTTTGTCCGTCGCGGGAAGGACGTGGTCGCGTTGACGATTCCCGATTTTTACGCAAAGGCATGGGACAATCCCGAGGTGCACCATTCGTTGGGCCCGACGGATCTGATCCTCCGCGTGCAGATTCCGGACGACGGCCGCACCAGCGCGTACAAACAGAGCAGCGAGAAGGCGAGCTTCGACTGGGCGCTGGTCAGTTGCGCCGCGGCGGCGAAAGTTGATGGCAGCAAACTCAACAAGGTCCGCGTGGTCCTCGGGGCGGTCGCACCGGTTCCCTATCAGGTCCAGGCCGCGCACGAGTTTCTCGAAGGCAAGGAACTCAACGACGACGCGGCGACACGCGCTGCCGAAATCATTTTGAAGGACGCCGTGCCGCTGGAGGATAACGGCTACAAGGTGCCCATTGCCCAGGCCCTCATTCGCCGGACCCTCAAACAGCTTGTGGGGTGAACGATGAACACGAACCCGCCCGTCTGCAAATGTCTTCGCACCAAGAAAATGTTCATCCCCGAACACGAAGCGGAAGCTCTCCGCGAGCAGCCTGGAGCGGACGCCGGGGCCTTTTACTGGTGCAACCGCACGCTCAGCGAAATCGGTGTCGACGACCAGCCCGCCCATGTCCGCACCTGCATTTTTGGCCGGAAGTGCTTTGAAGCGTAGGCGTCCCGCCTGATTGCCACTCTCAATGTATCACCTAACCCACGTTCCGTCAGGGACTTGACGGGCCTGCTAGGATTTGAACGTGGTTGCCGCAACCCTTGTCAAAATGATTGCTTCTGGGTTGTGAACCTCAAGAGGATAAAACAATGGAACAAGGCATCGGTGCGATTAACGAACAGGTCAAACGCGAAAGCGAATTTGTGGGAGCGCTGGTCGGCGAGATCAGCAAGGTCATCGTCGGCCAAAAATATCTCATTGAACGATTGCTCGTCGGATTGCTGGCGGACGGTCATGTCTTGCTCGAAGGCGTGCCGGGACTGGCCAAGACTCTATCAGTAAAGACACTCTCGGCGGCGATCCAGACGTCGTTCCACCGGATCCAGTTCACGCCCGACCTCTTGCCCGCCGACGTGATCGGCACGCTGATCTACAATCCCAAGGACGGCGAGTTCCGCATCAAGAAGGGGCCGGTGTTCGCCAACCTGATTCTGGCCGACGAAATCAACCGCGCGCCCGCCAAGGTGCAGAGCGCGCTTGCTCGAAGCGATGCAGGAGCGCCAGGTCACCATCGGCGACCAGACGTTCAAGCTGCCGGAGCCGTTCCTGGTATTGGCGACGCAGAACCCGATCGAGCAGGAGGGCACGTACCCCTTGCCCGAGGCGCAGGTCGACCGCTTCATGCTCAAGCTCTCGATCCAGTACCCGAGCAAAGAGGAAGAACGCCAGATCATGGATCGCATGGCCGAAACGGGCAAACAAATCGTCACGCAACCCGTGGTCACGCCCGACCAAATCCTCAAGGCGCGCAAAGTGGTGGACGCGGTCTACATGGACGAGAAGATCAAGAACTACATCGTGGATCTGGTCCACGCAACGCGCAAGCCGGCCGAATACAAGATCGACGTGGCCCGCCTCATCCAATACGGCGCGTCACCGCGCGCGACCATCTACTTGACCGTCGCCGCCAAAGCGTACGCGTTTCTCCAGGGTCGCGGTTACGTCACACCGCAGGATGTGAAGACCATTGGCATGGACGTGTTCCGTCATCGTGTGATCGTCAGTTACGAGGCCGAAGCCGAGGAAATGACCAGCGAAGACGTGATCAAGCGGATTTTCGACGAAGTGCCAGTGCCGTAGTTTGGTAAACCACCGAGACCCAGCGACTCGGCGATTGGACGGGCAAGATGATCCCGCGCGAGATATTCAAAAAGGTCCGACAGATCGAAATTCGCACGAACCGCGAAGTCACGGATGTGCTCGGTGGTCAGTACCATTCCGTCTTCAAGGGCCGGGGGATGGAATTCGAGGAAGTGCGCGAATATCTGCCCGGCGACGAGGTGCGGTCCATCGACTGGAATGTCACCGCGCGCTTCGGGCATCCATTCATCAAGAAGTTCCGAGAGGAACGCGAACTGACCGTGATGCTGGTGGTGGACGTGAGCGCCTCGGGGCAATTCGGCAGCGTGCGGCAGACGAAGAACGAATTGGCCGCGGAACTGGCCGCCGTGCTCGCTTTCTCCGCCATCCGCAACAACGACAAGGTCGGCCTCATCATGTTCACCGACCAGATTGAGAAATTTGTCCCTCCGAAAAAGGGCCGCCGACACGTGCTCCGCGTCGTGCGCGAGATTCTCGCGTTTCAACCCCAAGGCCGAGGGACGGACCTCCAATTGGCGCTCGATTACCACAACCGCGTCCAGCCGCGACGGGCTGTGACGTTTGTGGTGTCGGATTTCCAGGTGACCGACGAAGAGTCGGTCCGCAAGAAACTGCGCGTGGCCAGTAAACGACACGATGTCATCGCGTTGAGCCTGCGCGACCCGCGTGAGGAAGAGTTGCCTGCGGTCGGACTGCTCGAACTGCGCGATGCCGAGACCGGCGAACGGGCGTTGGTCGATACATTCGACCGAAGGGTCCGCGAAGAGTTTGCTGCGAAAGCGCAGTTGCGGTTGGAAGCGTTGCGCCGATTGTTGCGGTCGGCGAGCGTGGACCAGGTGGAAATCCGTTCGGATGCGGATTACGTGCGGCCCTTGATCCAATTTTTCAGCATGCGCGAGCGACGAATCTGATGGAAGACATTCGCGATATCAAAGGACTCGTTCCGCTGCCCCACGGCTGGTGGTGGCTGTGGCTGTTGTTGGCTCTCGTGGCGGCGGCGGTGGCTTTCTGGCTCTGGAAACGGCGGCAGCCGGGCGTTTCCGCTTTTGTAGCTCCCCCGCCCACGCCGTACGAAGTGGCGATTCGCGAGCTTCGACGGCTGCGCGAAGAGAATCCGCCAGTGGAAGAATTCTACACGCGATTGTCGGACATCGTCCGGCAATACCTCGAAGGACAGATGGGGTTGCGCGCACCCGAACGAACAACGGAAGAGTTTCTCTTCGAGGTGTCCCGCGATCACTCGCTTTCCGCGGAACACCGGGAATTGCTCGGCGCGTTTTTGCAGGAAGCCGACCTCGTCAAGTTTGCGAAGTTTCGAGCCGGGCGCGGAGGACATGCAGCGCGCGTTGGATGCCGCCGAGAAATTCGTGAACGACTCGCGGCCGCGCGCTGAGGAGGCGGTCGCGACGGTATGAAGTTCGCCAGTCCATGGTCGCTGGTCTTGTTGGTCGTGTTGCCGGTGTGGCTGTGGTGGGAACACCGGTCCGCGGAGCGGGGCGGCTTGAAGTTCTCCTCCGTGGCGACGGCGCGCTCGTTGTCGTCGTTTTGGGCGACGTTCGGCCCATCGTTATTGTTGCTGTTGCGTGGGGCGACACTGGTGCTGTTCATCGTCGCGCTGGCGCGGCCGCAATTGGGCCGTAGCGAGAGGAAGATCAAGACCGAGGGCATCGACATCGTGCTCGTCATCGATATTTCCGGCAGTATGCAAGCGATGGATTACGAGAAGGGCGGGCAACGCGAATCTCGAATCGATGCGGTGAAGGACGTGGTGCGCGACTTCATCCGTTCCCGCCCCAATGATCGAATCGGGATGGTCGTATTTGGCACGCACGCTTATGTGGCCAGCCCGCTCACGCTCGACCATGATTGGCTCGAACGCAACCTCGACCGCATCCGCATCGGTTTGGTCGAGGGCAACACGGCCATCGGCGCGGGCATTGGCACGGGAGTCAACCGCCTTCGCGACACCAACGCCAAGAGCAAGGTCATCGTGTTGTTGACCGATGGCGGAGAAAATATCAAGAACCCGCCGGCCTTCGAAGCGGCGAAGGCCGCCAAAGAATTCAATGTGCGCGTGTACACGGTCGGCGCAGGCTCGCAGGGACTCGCCCCATGCCGGTCTATGATCGCGCGGGCAACCTGATGGGGTATCAGCAGATTCAGGCTGATCTGGATGAAGACTTGTTGAAACAAATCGCAGCGGCAACGGGCGGACAATATTTCCGCGCGGCGGATACGGCATCGCTGAAGAAGACCTATGCCCAGATCGACGCGATGGAAAAGCAGAAGGTCGAAACTGTCGCGTATGAAGACTGGCAGGAACTGTTCCCGTGGTTCTTGACCCCGGGCTTGGGATGTCTGGTGTTGGCCGTCACCCTGGAACACACGCGATTGCGGAGGTTGCCGTAATGCATTTCGGCAATCCGCAATTATTCTGGCTGCTGGTACTGGGGCCGGTGTTGACACTGTTTCTGGTCTGGGCATTCCGCGCGCGGCGGCGGGCACTGGAACGATTCGCGTCCCCGCCGCTGGCGCAGCGGCTGGCGGACTCGGTGCGCCCGGTGGCGCGACGGTGGAAGGCGGTGTTGATCGTCACCGTGATCACGCTGGCGGCGCTGGCATTGACCCAGCCGCGTTGGGGCTTTGAATGGCGCGAAGTGAAGCACAAGGGTGTCGACATCTTCGTGTTGCTCGATGTGTCGAAGAGCATGCTGACGGAGGACGTGCGACCCAATCGGTTGGGCCAGGCAAAATACGCCGTCCAGGACCTGCTGGAGAAACTTCGCGGCGACCGGATCGGCCTGATTGCGTTCGCGGGAACGGCGTTCGTCCAATGCCCGTTGACGGTGGACTATGAGGCGTTCCGGTTGACGTTGAAGGACGCCGACCCACACATCATTCCGCGGGGCGGAACCGCGATTGGCCCGGCAATTCGCACGGCCTTGAAGGCCTTCGACGCGGGCGAGGGGCGGGATCATGCCATCGTGTTGATCACCGACGGCGAGCAGACGGAGGGCGACGCCGTGGCGGCCGCGGACGAAGCGGCCAAAGAGGGTGTAAAAATTTTCGCCATCGGCGTGGGCACGGCGGAAGGCGAATTGATCCCAATCCGCGACGAGGGCAAGCCCATGGAATTTTTGAAGGACCGCGACGGGGAAGTGGTCAAGTCGCGGCTCGATGAGGAAACGCTGAAGCAGCTCGCGCTAAAAACGGGCGGCATGTACGTCCACAGCGCGGCGGGCGACTTCGGCATGGACGCGGTTTACGACAAGGGTATCGCCCAATTGCAGCGCAAAGAATTCGCATCGCGGCTGCGGAAGCAATACTTCGAAAGGTTCCAGTGGCCTCTGGGCATGGCGTTTGTCCTGCTGGTGGTCGAGTCATTCGTCAGCGACAGGAGGGCGACATGAGAGTTCTGGTGGTGGTTGCTCTTGTTGCCGACAGTCGCGCTGGCGAAGACCGAGAACTGGCCGGAACATTACAATACCGGCGTGACGACCTATCGGAGCAATGATTTCGCGCAGGCTTCGCAACTGTTCGAGAACGCGACGTCGTCGACTGATCGTACGCTGCAACAGCGCGCCCTGTACAACCTCGGCAAGCCGATTTTCGTCTCGGCCAATCACAGCCCAAACAGGCCCAACAACTCTGGGAGCGCGCCCTCAAGAGCTACGAAAGCGCGCTCGCCATCGACCCCAACGACGCCGACGCCAAATTCAACCACGAATTCGTGAAGAAGAAGCTCGAGGAATTGAAGAAGCAACAGCAAGAGCAGGAACAACAGAAGCAAAACCAGCAGCAAGCCAGCAGAATCAACAAGACAAAAAACAGGACCAGTCCCAGCAGCAGACTCAACAACAAGACCAGCAGGACCAAACAGAATCAGCAGCAGCAACAAGGGCAACCGCAACAGAAGTCCGACCAGAAACATCGATCAACAGCAGCAGAATCAGGAACAACAATCCCAACAGTCTGCGGAACAGCAAAGCAACAGGATAAGCAGAAGGAGCAACAACAAAGGCAGCAGGCCCAGCAGGACAAGTCGTCATCCGCCCGAGCAACAATCACAAGAAGCCAGCGGCCAGCCGGAAAATATGGACAAAATGCAGGCCACCGAGATGCTCGATAACCTGCGCGAGGACGAGCGCAACTGGAATTTCTTTCCCGAAATGCAAATGAAGGACTTGAAAGATTCCAGCCAGCCAGCCAAGGATTGGTGATGATGAGACTTTGGCTGGTCATAGGACTTCTTTTGGTGGCGCCGCGCGTGTTCGCGGATGTGTCTGTTGTCGCCTCCGTTGACCGGAACCGCGTCGCGTTTGGCGAGTCGGTGGCCCTGACCATTGCGGTGCAGGGCACGCAGAGCGGCACGCAGCCGTCAATCCCTCGGGTGGATGGACTGGGCTTTGACGGACCGTCCACGCAGAGCAGCTTTCTCGCTGAACAACGGTCAGATGAGCCAATCCATCAGCTTTGTGTACCAAGTGACGCCCGCCCGAACGGGCGAATTCACGATTCCGGCCATTACCGTCAAGATCGGTGGCAAAAGTTATTCTACCGAGCCGATCCGGTTGGTCGTGGAAAAGGGCTCGTCTCAGAATGATGCCAGCCAGAAGCTTTTCGCTGATACTCCGTGTCCCGTCCAGGGAGATATATCTGGGTCAAACCGAGCCGGTGCAGGTGGTCTTGTTCTCGCGGACCGACGTGCCCCTTCGTGGCGTGGGCGGGTTCAACTACGACGCCGATGGATTGGAATTCAAGTTCCTGCAGAACTCTAAAGACCGGGACCCTGGTCACGAATGGCGAGTCATTCAATCGTTCAGGTCATCGAAGGATCCATCTCGCCGAGTCGCGTGGGAACTCTGAGCCTCGGTCCGTGTATCTTGAAGGCGCAACTGACAGTTCGTAGACGAGGGCGGCAATGGTTCCTTTTGATGATCCGATGTTTGGTCAGATTTTTTGGACAAAGCGAGGTGCGGGAGGTGCCCGTCACCGTTGACGCCGTGCCCATCGAGGTTCTGCCGTTGCCCGAGGAGAGGCCGACCGGCCGATTTTGGCGGCGCGGTTGGACAATGGAAACTCGATGTGACCGCCAAGCCAACCGACGTCGCGGTCGGCGATCCCATCACGTTGACGATCAAAGTGAGCGGCAGTGGCAACATCGACACTGTGCCGATGCCGAAGCTCGGCCGCTTGGACGGATTCAAGACGTACGACCCGACGACGAAAACGACGAAGGACGATTTGAACACGAACGGCGAGCGCGTGATGCAGCAGGTGCTCATCGCGAAGAGCGCCGACGTGAAAGAACTTCCCGAGGTGCGGCTGGCCTATTTCGACCCGGAGGCCCGGGCGTACAAGACGGCGGACCAGTCGCCCATCAAACTCGTGGTGAAGGCCGGTACCGGCGGTCAGACGACCATTGTCAGCGGTGGCGAACGATTGCGTCCGGATGAGAAGTTGGGGCAGGACATCGTGTATCTAAAAGGCGACCTCGGGCCTGCGGCTTCCGCCGTACCTTTCTGCGGGACGACCACGTTTTGGGCGCTGAACGTCACCCCGGTGCTTGCGTTGCTCGGCACGGTCGGTTGGAAGCGACGCACGGACCGACTGCGCGGCGACGTGGCTTACGCCCGTCGGACCCGGGCGGCGAAAAAGGCCCGCAAACTTCTCACCTCCGCGACAAGTTATGACGAAATTCAGCACGCCTTGCAGCACTACCTCGGCGACCGGTTGAATATCCCCGTGGGCGGCATCACCGCGTCCGTTATTGACGAACAACTTGTGCCGCGCGGCGTGAATGGCGAGCTCGCCGATCGAGCGCAAGGCATGCTTCGAAGCCTGCGATACCGCCCGGTTTGCCGGCGGAGGCGCGGGTATGAATGTTCAGGCAACCCGGGACAATGTGGAACGATTGATTGATGAACTGGAAACGAAACAACTTTAAGATCGGCGCGGTCATCTGGCTGATCGGCCTGCGTGCGGCGTTCGCCGGACCCAGCGACGACTTCAGGTCGGCCAACCAGTTGTATGACGCCGGGAAATTTGCCGAGGCGACGGCGGTTTACGAGAAGATCGAGCCCAAGACCGCTCATGTGTACTTCAATCTGGGCAATGCCCATTTCCGCGAGGGCAAATTGGGCCTGGCCATCCTCGATTACGAGCGGGCACGGCGGTTGGCGCCGCGTGACCCGGACATTGCGGCGAACCTGAAGTTTGCCGAGCAGCGGTTGGGGGTCGATGATGTGAACGCGCCACCACGGGCTTGGCAGAGATTTCTTCGTTCGGTCATCGAGAGTCGTAGCCCAAGCGAGTGGGGGATATACGAGCTGGCGGCACTGTGGCTGACCGCCCTGGCAATCGGTGTGTACATTTACATTCCCCGATTCCGGACCGGATTGCTCGCCATCGCTGCGGTGGCCTTTGTGGGATTTGCGGCCTCCGCGTTTGCGCTGGGTCATGAAGTCCTCAACGATCGAACGGGTCCCGCTGCGGTCGTCGTGGCTGCGGAGGCCGAAGCGCGGTTCGCGCCAGTGCGCGACTCCACCACCCATTTTAAACTCACCGAAGGAACCCGGGTTGTGATCCGAGAGGATCGCGGCCAATGGCTGTTTGTGGAACGGGCGGATGGCCAACAGGGGTGGTTGAAATCGGACGCCGTCGAGCTGGTCGTGCCTCAACGTTGACCCATTGACCGCCGTGGGGGAGGCGGGAACATTTGCACTTGACTGACCAGTCAAATTGTGGAACCTTCCGCTCATGGTCACGATATGAAGACCGAGTGCGATACCAGGCAGAGACTATTGGACACCGCTATTGATCTGATTTGGGAGCAGAGTTACGGCGCGGTAAGTGTGGATGTGATTTGCGAGCGGGCTGGCGCGAAGAAGGGAAGTTTCTACCACTTCTTTCCCTCCAAATCGGAACTGACAATCGCCGCCATTGAAGAACACTGGGAGAAGCTGCGGCCCGACCTCGATCGCATCTTTTCGCCGCAGACACCGCCGCTCGATCGGCTGTCGAGGTATTGCGATTTGATTTATGAACGCCAGAGCCAAAAGATGCAGAAATTTGGGAGGGTTTGTGGCTGTGCGTTCACATCCCTAGCCTCTGAGTTGAGCACGCAGGACGAAAAGATTCGCCAGAAATCCCAACAGATTTTGGATCGACGGTGCCGGTATTTTGCGGCGGCGTTACGAGACGCGGTCCGGGAAGGACTGGTTCCCGAGCAGGACTGTGATAACAAGGCACGCGAGCTGTTTGGGTGCGTGATGGGCGTGTTGCTGGAGGCCAAAATCGAGAACAACCTCGAAATCATCCGTCATCTGAAACCGACCATTTTTCGATTGATTGGCGTGGGCGAAAAGCAGTTTGCTGGAGAGACGACTCTTCACGCATAGGTTTGACTGATCGGTCAATATTAATCGACACATGAAAGAGCTGAGCAGAATTGTTGTGATGCACTTGAGGAGGGCACCATGTGGATTGTCCGACTAGCTCTGCGCCGGCCCTACACGTTTGTCGTGGCGGCGCTGCTGTTGGTGTTGCTGACGCCGTTTATCCTGCTGCGCACGCCGACGGATATTTTCCCGGCCATCAACATCCCGGTCGTCAGCATCATCTGGAATTACACCGGCCTGGACGCGATGGAGATGGAGCAGCGCATCGTTTATAGCGAGGAGCGCGCGCTGACCGCCACGGTCAACAACATCGAGCACATCGAGTCCACCTCCTACAACGGCATCGGCGTCATCAAGGTGTTCTTCCGCCAAGGGACCTCGGTGGATGCGGGCGTGGCGCAAATCACGGCGGTCTCGCAAACCGTCTTGCGGCGATGCCGCCCGGGGACGACGCCGCCGCTGATCATCCAATACAACGCCTCGACGGTGCCCATCCTTGCAATACAGCTTCAGCAGCAAGATGTCCGAGCAGGAGTTCTTCGACACCACCGTCAACCAGATGCGCGTCGGCCTCACCACGGTGCACGGCGCCGCCATCCCGTGGCCGTACGGCGGCAAGCAACGGCTGGTTTCCGTGGATCTGGATTTGACAGCGCTGAAGGCCAAGAACCTTTCTCCCGAGGACGTCGTCAACGCCATCAACGCGCAGAATCTCGTTCTGCCCAGCGGCACGACCAAAATCGGCCCGACGGAATACGACGTCAATCTGAACACGAGCCCGAAAGTACTGGATCGACTGAACCATCTGCCGATCAAGACGATCAACGGGGCGATCATTTACGTGAGCGATGTGGCGCAGGTGCACGACGGTTATTCGCCGCAGCAAAATGCCGTGCGCCAGGACGGCGTGCGCGGCGCGCTGCTGACCATTATGAAGACCGGCTCGGCCTCGACGCTGGACGGTGGCCAGTGGCGTCAAGGCAGGCGTGGCCGGCGGTCTTGAAGACCGTGTCCGACGAATTGCATGGTGAAGGAATTTGCCGACCAGTCGCTGTTTGTGCGCGCGGCCATCAGCGGGGTGTTGCGCGAAGGCGTGATCGCCGCCGCGCTGACGGCGTTGATGATCCTGCTGTTTCTCGGTTCCTGGCGCAGCACGTTCATCATCGCGCTGTCCATTCCGCTCTCGGTTCTGTGTCACTGGCCAGCCTCAGCGCGCTGGGCGAAACCATCAATCTGATGACGCTGGGCGGGCTGGCGCTGGCGGTGGGCATTCTGGTGGATGACGCGACGGTGGCGATTGAAAACATCCACCGCCACATGGCGCCGGGCAAACCGCTCGAGCAGGCCATCCTGACGGCGCGCAGGAAATCGCGCTGCCGGCGTTTGTCTCCACGCTGTGCATCTGCATTGTGTTTCGTGCCGATGTTTTTCCTGGCCGGGGTGGCGCGGTATCTGTTCGTGCCGCTGGCCGAGGCGGTGGTGTTTGCCATGCTGGCCAGTTATGTGCTTTCGCGGACGCTGGTGCCGACGCTGGTGATGTGGTTTTACCGCACACGTGTACCACGGCACGTGCGCAGGTCACGCCGACGCAAAAGGCGCCGCGTCTGGTGCGGCCGTTCGTGGCGATTCCAAGACCGCTTTGAGACATGGCTTTGACCGTTTTCCGCGACGGCTACCGCGGCTTGCTGGCGGCGTGTTTGAGCATCGCGGCGGCGTTTGCCCTCGTGTTCCTGGGCTTTTGCCTCGGCTCGTGCCTGTTGCATGCCGTTGCTGGGACAGGATTTCTTCCCCAGCGTGGATGCCGGGCAAGTTCCGGCTGCACGTGCGCGCCCGCACCGGCACGCGCATCGAGGAAACCGCCAAGCTGATCGACGAAATCGAAGCCGCCATCCGCCGCGAAATCCCGGCCCGATGAACTCGACGGCATTCTCGACAACATCGGCATGCCGAATTCCTCCATCAACCTCAGCTACAACACCAGCGGCGTCATCGGGCTCGGGCGACGCGGACATTCTGGTCTCGCTCAACAAGGGCCATCCGCCCACGGAAGAATACGTCCGCCGATTGCGCTTCGAGCTTGAACCGCGAATTTCCCGGCAACCATGTTTTATTTCCTGCCGGCGGACATCGTCAGCCAGACGCTCAACTTCGGCCTGCCCGCGCCGTTGGACATTCAGATCGTCGGCCGCAATCAAGTCACGAATCGCGCGGTGGCCGCGCGGCTGGCCGAGCGAAATGCGGCACGATTCCCGGGCGCGGTGGACGTGCGCATGCAACAGCCGGACGACCTGCCCAAGCTCGCATTTCGCCGTGGACCGCGATCGAAAGCCGTCGGACATCGGGCTTGACCGAAGCGGACGTGGCCAACTCGGTGCTGCTGAGCCTGAGCGGCAGCAGCCAGGTGGCGCCCGCCTACTGGCTCAACTTCGGACGTGGGCATTCAATATCTGATCAACATCCGCGCGCCGGAATACGCCATGGATTCGGTCAACGCGCTGGAACTCCATGCCCATCAGCGCCAGCCAGCCCGGCGCAGGCAACGTCCAAATGCTGGCCAATCTCGCCACCATGTCCAGCGCACCAACGGCCCGCCGGTCGTCTCGCATTACAACGTGATGCCGGTCATTGATATTTTCGGCGGCGTGAGCGGCCGCGACCTCGGCGGCGTCCTGCGCGACATTCAACCGCTGGTCAAACAGGCGGAAAAGGAACTGCCGCGCGGCAGCTTCATCATCGTGCGCGGCCAGGCGGAAACGATGCACTCCAGCTTCATCGGGCTGGGCATCGGGCTGGTGATGGCGCGATTGTGCTGATTTATTTGCTGCTGGTGGTCAACTTCCAAAGCTGGCTCGATCCGTTCATCATCATCACCGCGCTGCCCGGCGCGCTGGCCGGCGTGATCTGGGCGTTGCTTCTGACGCATCACCACCTTGAGCGTGCCGGCGTTGATGGGCGCGATCATGAGCATGGGCGTGGCCACGGCCAACTCGGTGCTGGTCGTCACCTTTGCGCGGAACAATTTGCACCGCGGGCTGGATCCGCTGCACGCCGCCTGGAAGCCGGCGTCGGCCGCATCCGCCCGGTGTTGATGACGGCGCTGGCCATGGTCATCGGCATGTTGCCCATGAGCCTGGGCCTCGGCGAAGGCGGCGAGCAAAACGCGCCGCTGGGCCGCGCGGTCATTGGCGGCTCTGGTGTTCGCCACGGTCGCCACGTTGTTTTTTGTTCCGGTCGTTTTCAGCTTGTTGCGACGGCACGCGGAAGAGCCCAATCCGGCAGACGCGGCACTACTGCGAACCGCATGGCGTTCTTCCAACCACGGCACACACATGAGGAATGTTGTTATGAACTCACTTGAAAAGGACAAAGCACAATCCCCGGAACAGCACGGGTCAACCGCCATCCCAGCCGCCACTCGGGCACTGCGACGCTTCGCCCGTGAGACTCTCGCGGGTCGCCACCGTTGTGGGCGTGTTGGTCGTGCTTGGATTTCTCGCCGGGTTCATTCCGCGCTGGCACCAGCGCAGTCTGTTGCGCGCGGAAACGGTGGATCTGGCGACTCCTTCCGTTGCGGTCGTCTCGCCCAAACCGAGCCATACTGGCCGCGGGACTGGTGTTGCCGGCGGAAGTCAGGCCGTTGCTGGAAGCGCCGATCTATTCCCGCGGCAACGGCTACCTCAAACGGTGGCTGGTGGACATCGGGGCGCACGTCGAGGCCGGCCAGTTGCTGGCCGAAGTCGATACGCCCGAGCTGGACCAGCAACTTGAACAGGCCCGCGCACAGCTGGCGGAATCGGAGGCCGCGCTGGCGTTGGCCAAGACCACGGCCGAACGTTGGGCCGACCTGTTGAAGACCGCCAGCGTCAGCGAACAGGAAAACGCCGAGAAGCAGGCCGATTACAAGCTCAAGTCCGCGACCGTTGAAGCTGGCCGCGCCAACGTGCATCGGTTGGAGCAACTCCAGTCCTTTGAGCGCATTACCGCGCCATTTGCCGGCACGATCACCGCACGCAATACTGATATTGGCGACCTGATTACGGCGGGGAGCGGCACGGAATTATTCCACCTGGCGCAGACGCGGACGTTGCGCGTATACGTCCGCGTCCCGCAGAGCGCCGCCCGCGGCATCGTGACCGGCCAATCGGCGGAACTGTTGATTCCCGAGATACCCGGACAGAAGTTTTCCGCGACGGTGACGAGCACGTCAGAAGCGATGTCGACGGATTCGCGTACGTTGCTGACGGAGCTGCAAGTGGACAATTCGCAGGGCGAGATTTTGCCGGGCAGTTACGCCCAGGTGCGGTTCCTAGACTCGAAAGTGAATATGGTGCTGATGTTACCATCGAACACGTTGTTGTTCCGCGCCGAAGGTTTGCAGGTGGGTGTGGTGGGGCCGGGTGACAAAGTGGACCTGCGGAGCGTAAGTATTGGCCGCGACTTCGGACAGACTGTTGAGGTGCTCGCGGGGGTGGACCCCACGGATCGGGTGGTCGTCAATCCAGCCGATTCGCTGGTGAGCGGCACCACGGTGCGGATCGCGGAGGCCTCTCCAGCCGCGAAAGCCCCATGAAGGTGTCACTACCTGCTATTCGCCCGGTCGCTGCCGTGGCTCGTCTTGCCGGGGTGTGGGTGATCACACTCTTGGCCGGTTGTGCCGTCGGGCCGGATTACGAGCGGCCAGAGGCGACAGCCACTATGCCCGCCACGTATTCTGCCGTTACCAACGGGTGGAAGGTTGCCGAGCCGCAGGCCCATCTGCCGAAGGGCAAGTGGTGGGAGGTGTTTGGCGATGAGGAACTCAACGGCTTGGAGACCCGGGCGGCAGCGGCCAATCAGGAATTGAAAGCCGCGGTTGCGAGCTTTGATCAGGCGCGGGCTGTTGCGGACGTTACGAGGTCTCAACTGTTTCCCCAGATTGGCATTTCGCCATCCGCGACGTGGAAGCGCAATTCGTACAACCAGCCGGTTGAGGGCCAGCCGGGGGGAACGAACAACATAATCCCGTATGCCGACATTATCGCGCCGTTGAACCTCAGTTACGAGGTGGACTTATGGGGACGCGTCCGGCGCAGCGTCGAGTCGGCACGGGCCCAACAACAGGCGAGCGCTGATGATCTGGAGGGGGTCAAACTGGCGATCGAGGCGGAAGTGGCGACGGATTATTTCACCCTGCGAGCCCTTGATGCGGAAACCGAATTATTGAGTTCCAACATCTACGTATTTGGCAAATCCTTTGAATTGACCCAGAACCGGCGGACGGGTGGAGTCGCATCCGACCTGGACGTGGCGCAGGCGGAAACCGTGCTGCGGACAACAGAGGCGGAGTTGCCGGCGACACAATTGCAGCGGGCACAATTCGAGCACGCGCTGGCCGTGTTGACTGGTCAGGCAGCCTCGGTATTTACCGTGCCGGAACGACCGCTTAATACTCCGCCCCCGATTATTCCGCCCGGTCTGCCCTCCCAGTTGCTGGAACGCCGGCCGGACATTGCGGCTGCCGAACGGCGAATGGCGGCGGCCAACGCGAGCATCGGTGTGGCGAAGGGGGCATTCTTTCCGGCCATCCAATTGAACGGATTGGCCGGCTTTGAAAGCTTGCATCTGGGTTCATTGTTCGACTGGCAGAGCCGGTTTTGGTCACTGGGGCCATCGTTGACGATGCCGCTGTTTGATGCGGGACAGAACCGCGCCAATCTTCGGGCCGCACGGGCCTCTTATGAACAGGCGGTCGCCAACTACCGTCAGGCGGTCCTCGTGGCGTTTGCGGACGTAGAAGATAACCTGGCGGCCCAGGAGTTTCTCACTCGCCAGGGCGAGGCGGAAACCGCTGCGTTGCGCGCGGCCCGCAAACAATTCGAGGTGGCCGATTATCGTTACCGGGCCGGCTTGGTGACCTTTCTGGACGTGGCGACTGCGGAGAACTCGGCGCTGGAGATTGAGCGCGCCGACGTGCAACTCCGCGGGCAGCAGCTCGTGGCGGCTGTGTCGCTGGTCAGGTCGCTCGGAGGCGGTTGGCAAGACCCGGTCGCACAGGCTTCTCGCGCCGCGAATCGATAAACGGTTGAAGTTGCTCCTGTCTGCGGGGCGCGGCTTACTGTGTGAAATGGCGGGGCGGTAGGATGAAACTGTCCGACGTTGCGTAAGATTCGTTGGCTTGGAGTTAATGGAGGAGCGGCTGGTCGAATGCTTACGGAGAGGCAGGGGCAGTCGTCTGGTTGGTGGACGGAGGAGTCGGCGCGTCCCCGACCACAATTTGGGCGGGATCGCTGACCGCGATTTCTGCCATCTTGTGGTTGTTCGTCCTGATGAGGCCGGTGACACAGACCCATTTCCCCGTGAACGCCACTTCGGGAGCGTCCTTGAACAGGGCACGGGTCGGCTCTTCAATCACGATGGCGCAACTCTGTTTGGGGAAGGGCCGGTCGAGGTTCAAGTACGTGAGGCTCCGCTTGGTGCCTTTGAGGTATTTCGCGCTGACGATTGGGCCGCAGACGGTTTTGGTCTCCCCGAGATGCTGGAGCGCTTCGTCTCCGATAAGCGTCTGCATGACCTTGACGCCCGCCGTCGCGAACAGTGAACCGAGGCCGCAGCCCGCGACAATGGCCAGCAGGCACAGCCGCACACGACGACGATCCAGGGGTTTGGGGCTAGTCATCGCCAACCAGACTACCAAAGATGCGACCGAATGCAACCTGTAGTTGTCTCTATTGCGCGGGCGCGAGTTCGGGGGCGCTCCGGCGGTGGCGAAGCTTGAAGCGTTGCCGCATGTGCTCGAACGCGAGATAAATGACCGGCGTGGTGTAGAGCGTGAGGACCTGGGAGAACAGCAGTCCGCCCACAACGGAAATGCCCAGCGGCTGGCGCAGTTCCGATCCCGTTCCGAGTCCAATCGCCAGCGGAACGGCGCCGAGCATCGCCGCCATGGTGGTCATCATGATCGGCCGGAAGCGGATGACGCAGGCCTTGTAGATCGACTCTTCCGGGCTCAATCCTTCGGTGCGTTCGGCGTCCAGCGCGAAGTCGATCATCATGATGGCGTTCTTCTTGACGATCCCCATGAGCAGGATGATCCCGATGAAGGACACGAGGGAAAGATCGACGCTCCAAAACATGAGCGCCACCAGCGCGCCGACGCCGGCGGAGGGCAGCGTGGACAGGATCGTGATGGGATGAATCAGGCTCTCGTAGAGCATGCCCAACACGATGTACACGGTGATGAGCGCGGCCACGAGCAGCAAGGGCAGTGTGGCCAGCGATGCCTGGAAGACCTGGGCGGTGCCTTGAAAACTGCCCATGACGCTTTCCGGCATCCGCATCTCCCGCGCGACGTTTTGGATGATCTCGGTCGCCTGACCCAGTGCGACTCCCGGAGCGAGATTGAAAGACAATGTGACAGCGGGGAATTGGCCCTGGTGATTGACCGACAAGCTGGTGTTGCTGGTGCTCGAAACTGGCGACACTGGCCAGCGGCACCATCTGGCCGGTATTGGATTTGACGTAAATCTTGTTGAGCGCGGACGGCTCCAGTTGATCTTTCGGGTCCACTTCCAGCACGACGTAATGCTCGTTGTACTGCTCGTAAATCGTCGCGACCTGTCGCTGACCGAATGCGTCGTAGAGGGTCTTGATCGATGGCCGCGGGCGACACGCCGAGCCGGGAGGCGGCGTCGCGGTCGATGACGACATTGGCTTTGCAAGCCATGCGTTTGCTGATCGCTGTCGACGTCCCGCAGTTGCGGGATTTTGCGGAGTTTGGCCAGCAGTTGGGCGGACCAGTAATTCAGCGCGCTCAGATCGCTGGAGGTCAAGGAATACTGATATTGCCCTCCGGAGAATCGGCCACCCACGCGGATGTCCTGAATGGATTGGCAGATCAACGTGATGCCGGGAACAGATGCCAGCTTGTGCCGCAGGCGGTCGATGACCTTGTCGGCGGTGAGCTTTCTCTGGCCTTCCGGCTTGAGCATGATGAACATGCGACCATTGTTGAGCGTCGAGTTTCCGCCACTGGCACCGATGAACGAACCCAACGATGCAACGGCCGGATCGGCGAGGACGATTTGGGCCGCCTGGGACTGAAGTCGTGCCATGGTCGCGAAGGAAATATCCTCACCCGCTTTGGTGGATCCAAACATGGCGCCGGTATCCTGTTGCGGAAAGAAACCTTTGGGCACGGCGATGTAGAGCCAGACGGTGGTGATGAACGTGGCTACCCAGACCCCGAGCATGAATCCTTGATGGCGCAACACCCATTTTAGGCCGGTCTCATAGTGGTGGAGCATCCAGTTGAAAGCACCTTCGCAGACCCGATAAAACCGCCCCGGTTCACTGTACGCCGACTCCGATTTCAGGAACCGCGAGCACATCATCGGCGTCAGCGTCAAGGAAACGATCCCGGACACCACGATCGCGAGGCTCAGCGTGACCGCGAATTCGTGAAACAACCGCCCGATCAATCCGCCCATGAACAGCAGCGGGATGAAGACGGCCACCAGCGACGTGCTGATGGAGATCACAGTGAAGCCGATTTGCCGCGCGCCGTTCAGCGCCGCCTGCATGGACGTCTGGCCCTGCTCGATATATCGATAGATGTTCTCAATAACGACGATGGCGTCATCCACGACGAACCCGACCGAGATGGTGATGGCCATCAAGGAAAGATTATCAAGGCTGTAATGCAGCAGATACATAATGCCACACGTCCCGGCCAGGGCCAGGGGTACGGTCACGTTGGCGATGAACGTGGGCCAGAACCTCCGCAGGAACAGGAAGATGACCATGACCACGAGCGCGATGCTCAATAACAATGAAATCTGAACGTCATTCACCGAGGCGCGGATCGTCGTGGTCCGGTCGGCGAGCACCCGCAGTTTAACCGAGGGCGGCACCCACCGTTCCAGTTGCGGCAACTGCGCCTTGATGCGGTCGACAGTGTCAATGACGTTGGCACCGGCTTGTTTGAAGATGAACAGGAGCACCGCCCGACGGTTTCCATCCCAACCCTCCAGCAGGTTGTTTTCAACACCCTCGATGGTTCTTCCGAGGGAGGTGAGTCGGACGGGAGTGTTGTTTGCCTGTGTCAGGATGAGGGAATGATACTCGCGGGCGTCCACGAGTTGATCGTTGCTGGCGAAGGTGTAAGAGACCTGATTGCCATCGATCCCGCCAATGGGTTGAACCACGGTCGCCTGGCTCAGGAACGAGCGGACATCCTCCAGGCTGAGTCTGGCGGAGGCCAATGCCGCCGGGTCGATTTGCACGCGCACGGCGGATTTTTCAGCGCCGTTGATGCCGACCAGGCTGACTCCGTCGATCTGGCTGATCTTCTGGCCCAGGATCTGGTCGGCGTATTCGTAGACCTGCGCGGGCGGGAGCGTGTCCGAATACATGGACAACACCATAATCGGGGCGTCGGCCGGGTTGACCTTGCGGTACGTTGGCGGGCTGGGAAGATTGACTGGCAACTCGCTGGCGGCGGCGTTGATCGCCGCCTGCACGTCGCGCGCCGCACCATCGATGTTGCGGTCCAGGCCAAACTGGATGGTTACCGAACAGCCTCCGAGCGTGCTGACAGAAGTGAGTTCGGATACGTCGGCAATCTGGGCCAATCGGCGTTCGAGCGGAGCCGCCAGCGAGGACGCGACCGTTGCCGGGTCGGCGCCCGGCAGCGAGGCGGACACGGAAATCATCGGATAGTCGACGCGCGGGATCGCCGCCACCGGCAGGAACCGATACGCCACGATCCCCATGAGAAACAAGCCCGCGGCCAACAAGGACGTACCAACGGGTCGGCGAATGAAAGGCTCGGAAACATTCATGACGACGACGGACTATTCGCGTCCCCGATGGCGCCGCTTTCGAGGTGGCCTTCGCTGAGCAAGCCAGCCCGGGCGCGGCGATCGCGGAACCATTTCGCGCACCGCTCCATGTAGAGATAAATCACCGGCGTGGTGTAGAGAGTCAGGAATTGGGAGACCAGCAAGCCGCCGACAATCGCGATGCCCATGGGCCGGCGCAATTCCGAGCCCGTACCCTGTTCCAGGGCCAGCGGCAGCGCGCCGAGCAGGGCGGCCATGGTCGTCATCATGATCGGCCGGAACCGCAGCAGGCAGGCCTGATAGATGGATTTCTCCGGCGGCAAGCCTTCGATGCGCTCGGCCTCGAGGGCGAAATCGATCATCATGATCGCGTTCTTTTTGACGATGCCGATCAACAGGATGATGCCGATCAGAGCGATCATCGAAAATTCGATGCGGCAGAGCATCAACGCCAGCAGCGCCCCGACTCCCGCCGACGGCAGGGTGGACAGGATGGTGATGGGATGAATGTAGCTCTCATAGAGCACACCGAGGACGATGTAGATGACGACGATGGCGGCCAGCACCAGATACGGCTCGCTCTTGAGCGAGGTGCGAAACTCGGCGGCGCTGCCGGAAAACGTCGTCAGCACGGTCTCCGGCAGGCCGATTTCCTTCTGGGCGCGCTGGATGGCGTCGATCGCCTCGCCCAGGGAACTGCCCGGGCTCAAGTTGAAGGACAAGGTGACCGCGGGAAACTGCCCTTCGTGGTTGATGGCCAGGGGGGCGACACCTGTTCGCAAGTGGGCGAAGGCGCTCAACGGCACCATTTGGCCGGTGGTGGATTTGACGTAGATCTTGTCCAGCGACTCCGGGGTGAGTTGGTAATGGGGCGCGGCTTCGAGGATGACACGGTACTGATTGAGCTGCGTGAACATGATGGACACCTGTCGCTGCCCGAAGGCATCGTACAGCGTATCGTCGATGTTCTGCGGGAGGACATTGAGGCGCGACGCCGTGTCGCGATCGACGTCGATGTTGAATTGCAGGCCGTTGAGTTGCTGGTCGGTGGCCAGATCGACCAACTCGGGAAGCGTGCGCAGCTTGCTGAGCAGTTTCGGTGACCACTGCGAAAGCTCGGTTTCGTCGGCGTCCTCCAGCGTATATTGATACTGGGTACGGCTGACGCGGCTGTCGATCTGAACATCCTGCACCGCCTGCATGAACAGCGAAATGCCCTCGACATCCTTTGTCGCCTCGCGCAACCGGTCAATTACCTCGTTGGCGCTGGCGCGGCGCTGGTCCCGGGGCTTGAGGCTGATGTAGAGGTGGCCGGTGTTCACCGTGGCATTGACCGTGCCCGCCCCGACGAACGACGCCACGCTGACCACGTCCGGGTCCTTGCGCACGATGTCGGCGATGATGCGCTGGCGGTCCACCATGGCGTTGAAGGAAATGGATTGCGCGGCGTCGGTGACGCCGGTGATCAGACCGGTGTCCTGTTGCGGCAGCAGGCCCTTGGGCACGATAATGTACAGGAAGATCGTGATGACCAGGGTGGCAATCGCCACCATCAAGGTCAACGGCTGATGTCGAAGCACCCATTGGAGGCCGCGATCGTACCAATCGAGCATCCCTTGGAACATGCGCTCGGTGATGTTGTAGAACCGGCCGTGCGGTTCGTCCTTCTCGGACTTCAGCAGGCGGGCGCACATCATCGGCGTGAGCGTGAGCGAGACGATGGCGGAGACCGCGACCGCCACGCTCAGCGTGACGGCGAATTCGCGGAACAGCCGGCCGACGATACCGGTCATGAACAGCAGGGGGATGAAGACGGCGATCAACGACACGCTCAGCGAGATCACGGTGAATCCGATTTGCTTCGCCCCCTTGAGCGCGGCTTCCAACGGTGGTTCCCCGGCTTCGATGAAGCGGACGATGTTCTCGATCATCACGATGGCGTCGTCCACGACGAAGCCGGTGGAAATCGTCAGCGCCATCAGGGACAGGTTGTCGAGGCTGAACCCGACCAGTTTCATGACGCCGAAGGTGCCAATCACCGCCAGCGGCAGGGCGACGCTCGGGATGACCGTGGCCCAGAACTTTCGCAAGAAGACGAACATGACCATGACGACCAGGACCACGGTGAGGATCAGCGTGAATTGGACGTCTCCGACCGAGGCCCGAATGGTTTCTGTGCGGTCCGTAAGGATCGACACTTTGACCGACGGAGGTATGGACGCGCGCAACCGGGGCAGCAGCGCCTTCACGCGGTCGGCGGTTTCGATGATGTTGGCGCCCGGCTGGCGCTGGATGTCCAGAATGACCGACGGCTGGCTGCCAACCCAGCTCGCCAGGCGCACGTTCTCGACGTTGTCGACGACTTCACCGATATCACCGAGCCGCACGGGCGAGCCGTTCCGGTACGCGACGATCACGGGTCGATACTCGGCGGCGGACAAAATCTGGTCGTTCGCGCCGATGGTGTAGGATTGCCGCGGGACCGTCGAAACTTCCCTTGGGCGCGTTGACATTGTTGGCCATGAGGGCGGTGCGCACGTCTTCCAGACCCAGCCCGAACGATGCGATGGCCGCGGGATCGATGCGCACGCGAACGGCGGGCTTTTGATTGCCCTCGATGGTGACCAGGCCGACGCCGCTAACCTCGCTGAGTTTCTGCGCCAGAACGGTGTCGGCAAGGTCATTGACTTTTTCCAGCGGCAGCGTGTCCGAGGTGATCTGCAAGGTGAGGATCGGCGTGTCCGCCGGGTTCACCTTGTTGTACACGGGCGGGTTCGGCATGTTCTTCGGCAGGACGCCGCTGGCGGCGTTGATGGCCGCCTGCACGTCCTGGGCGGCGGCGTCGATGTCGCGGTTGAGATTGAATTGCAAGATGATGGTGGTCGTGCTGAACGAACTCTCGGAGGTCATTTGCGACAAGCCGCTGATCTGGCCGAATTGCCGTTCCAAGGGGGTGGTGACCGACGAAGCCATGACGTCCGGGCTGGCCCCGGGATATTGCGCGGTCACCTGGATCGTGGGAAAATCCACGGGTGGCAGGGCGGAGATCGGCAGGAGCATGTAGCCGAGCAAGCCCATGAGCACCACGCCCGCCATGAGCAACGACGTGGCGACGGGCCGCTGGATAAAAGGTTCCGAGATGTTCACAGCAGTGGGCGATCAGGAGCCGGCACTGGCGGGCTTGCCAGGGGTGGACGGTTTCACATGGGAACCGACCTGCAACTTGTACTGGCCATCCACCACGACCCGTTCGTTGGCCTTGAGCCCGTCGTCGATCAGCGCCTCGGCTTGCTCAATCTGCGCGACCTTCACGGGCCGGACTTCGACGGTATTGTCGTCCTTGACGACGAAGGCGTACGCGCCATCCGGCCCGCGCTGCACGACGGAAGCGGGGACCACGAGCCCGTTGTGGCGCGTCGAGAGCAGGAGTCGAGCGTTTACGAACTGGCCGGGCCAGAGCCGGAGGTTGTCATTCGGGAAGTTGGCCTTGAGTCGGATCTGGCCGGTGGATGTGTCGATCTGGTTGTCAATTACGGCCAGCGTCCCCTGGCCCAAAACGGTGCTGTTGTCGCGATCCACCGCGACGACGGTGATGGCAGTCGTCGGGCCCTGTTTTTGGATCTGGCTGAGCGTCTGTTCTGGAAGCGTAAAGATCAAGGAGATCGGTTTCAGTTGCGTGATCACCACCAAGCCGTTCGTGTCGGCGGCATGCACGATATTTCCCTGGTCGATCAACCGAATACCGATGCGGCCATCGAGGGGGGAGACGACCGTGGTGTAGTTGAGCTGAACTTTGGCGCTATCGATGGCGGCCTCGTCGGTTTGGACCGTCGCCACGAACTGGTCGACCAGGGCCTTTTGCGTGTCATACGTCTGCTGGGTCGCGATTTTTTGTTGGTAGAGATCGGCGTACCGTTTCAAATCCAGTCGCGCGTTGGCCAGCTGCGCTTCATCCTGAAGCTTCTTGGCTTCGGCTTGTTCCAGCGCGGTGCGGTACGGGTCGGGATCGATCTGGGCGAGCAGATCGCCGGCGCGCACGTCCTGGCCCTCGACGAACGCGACCTTCTTCAGTTCACCGTCCACACGCACGTGGATGGTGACTGTATTGTAGGCTTGGACGGTACCGAGTCCGTCGAGGTAGATGGGAACATCTTTCTGCTGCACGCGGCCTTCGATCACGGGCACTTCGGGGCCAGTCGAGTGGGCATTGGCGGCGGCCTGTCTGGCGGCAGCCGCGTGATAGTAGTGCAACCCCCAGAGCAGGCCGATGAAGAACAACCCGCATACCAGAGCGATGCCCACGCTCTTTCGGGACACCGGCGCCTGTTTCTCCAATTCAAAGTTCTTCGCTGTTTCTTCCGGCACTCGGTCGACCCGAGCTACATCCTGACGGTCTTGAAGTTCGTCTTGCTTCAGCATGAGAAACAGGCTCCGTGTTGGTGGTTCATCAAATGCCCGCAACCCCAATGGGACTCAACGTATGTCACGTATCGGGATTGTCAAATAATGACCTGCTCCGCCAGCCAATTCAATGACAATTCCACAGAGTGAGACGCAGTTGGCCGCCCGCTGGTTACGGTTTTCGGTGAAATGATGCAAGTCTGGCGGAACCAGATTGGCGTGAGTCCGGGGCGGCGCTCGCAAGAATTCGTTTCACATGCGAGTAGGTTGGGATAAGATGGGGTTTCACGGCATGTTTACCGTACGCACATTACTCGAAGGCAAATGGCCCATCCTTGTGCTGACCGCGCTGAGCGTCGCGACGATCTTCGGTTGCCCAGTGCGGTGGGCGCCGATCCTGCCCCTCGTGTTGTTGGTGTTCACGATCTCGTTTTTCCGCGATCCCGAAGCAAACGTGCCAGCCGACCCAAAACTCATCGTTGCGCCGGCCACGGGCAGGATCGTCGAGATTAAGACGGTCAATGAACCTCAGTTCCTTAAGGGGGAAGCGACGATGGTCGCGGTGTTCCTGTCGATCTTTGACGTACATGTCCAACGCGCACCGATCGGCGGGACGATCCGGTTGGTGCAGTACAACAAGGGCAAGTTCCTCGATGCGCGCAACCCGAACGCCTCGCTCCAAAACGAGAACCGCATCGTCGGCGTCGAGTCGACGGACGGTTTTCGGGTGGCGGTGCGGCAGATTTCCGGCCTAATCGCGCGGCGGATTGTCGGATGGGTGGGGCCAGGCGCGCCGTTGGCGAAAGGGGAGCGGTTTGGTATGATTCGGTTTGGTTCACGCGTGGAGTTGTTCCTGCCACCGGGCACGGAAATCGCGGCGACGGTGGGGGATTACGCGAGAGGTGGTGAGACGATCATTGCCAGACGAACATGACATGATTCAGCCACAACAAGAAGTTCGCCCGCTGAAGGCCCATTCTTCATCGGGCGACGATGAGAAAGTACGCATCTATTTTGTGCCGAACCTGCTGACCGCGGGCAACCTGGCCTGCGGTTTCTTCGCGCTCACGTGGATTTTCAAGTACCAACAGGGCGAGGACTTCGAGCCGATTAAGACGGCGATCAAGATGATTTTGTGGGCGTTCGCGTTTGATCTATTCGACGGGCGTGTCGCGCGTTGGGCGCACAAGGAATCACGGTTTGGGCGGGAGTTCGATTCTCTGGCCGACATTGTGAGCTTCGGCGTCGCGCCGGCATTTTTGATCTATCGGATCGTGCTTCAGGAATTCGATCTGGGGTGGGTGATCGCGGCCATCTATCTGGTATGCGGCGGGATCCGCCTCGCGCGATTCAACGTCTTGAGCACGCGACTCGGAAATTCGGACGGGCGGGAGTTCGTCGGGTTTCCCATCCCGTCAGCGGCGGCGTTGGTGGTGAGCGTGACGCTCTTCATGATGTGGATGGTCGGACATGACCGGACACTGGGGAACTGGGGATTCGTGTTGCCGGCCCTGATGCTGTTGTTGTCCGTGTTGATGGTGAGCAACGTGCGTTATCCGACGTTCAAGTACATCGACTGGACCCGAGCGCGGTCGGTCGCCACGTTTGCGACGGTGGTCATCGGGGGACTGCTTCTGGTGCGGTACTTTCAGATCACGCTGGCGTTGTTGTTCATAGCATACCTGCTGTATGGCCTGGCGCGTCCGTGGGTGAGCAAGCGCTGGCAGCGCGAGATCGAGTCGGACGAAGAGGACGAAGACGATTCGGTGGAGGGCGAGTGTGGTGTCACTGAAATGCCTTTCCAATGTCCATCTGGTCAAAATGAAGCGATTCATTGTAACGAAGCGTTAGGGACAGCACACTAGGCGACGCCGCCGTGGAAAACTTGCATCTATTTTGGTCCTTCCTGGCGGGAATCGTGTGCGGTCTTGTCGTTTCGGTGCCGGTCGGTCCCGTCAATCTCACCGTGATCAATCAGGCGCTGCGGCGAGGATTTGGCGCGGCGTTTCTGATGGGCTTGGGGGCGGTGTGCGCGGACTGCATCTATGCGTCGCTGGCGCTGTGGGGACATTCCTCCATTCTCCAAACGCCGCGCATATGCGGCATCCCGCGCAAGAACATCATCCTAGGCGTGCGAATCGCGGCCGTAGTGGTGATCGCCGTCCTAGGCATTCGGCACCTGCTGTACAAAGCCGATCGGCTCGACGCCAGCGAGGCCGCCGCCAGCAAACTGGATGTCCGCTGGCACCATCCGCGGTCGTTCTTCCTCGGTTTTGCGCTGACGATCACGAACTTCATGCTCGTGGTGGTGTGGGCGACGTTGATCACCGTGGTCTTCGCGCATGAGTGGGTCACCCCGAGGCTGGCGAGCCGGATTTTGTGCATCACCGGCGTGCTGGTGGGCGGCTCGACCTGGTTCTTCCTGGTGTCCTTCTTCGTCTCGCGGGCGCACCGCCGCGTGAAGAGCGAGACTTTGACCCGGCTCGTGCGCGGTTGCGGAGTATTGTTTTTGTGCTTTGCCGGCCTGCTGGCGTACAAATTGTTCCGCGGATAGCGGCCTCTCAATCCCCGCCGAGATGACTGGGAATTGACTTGGTCATCGGCGAACCGTAAGCTTTTTCTGCCATGGCCAAGCAGAAGCAAACCGCGCTCGCCGGCTGGCAGGCGAAGGCGAGGCAATTCCTCGAGGGATCGCTTGCCGAGGGCGTGGATGCGCGCCCGGTCCTCCACAAACTGCGCACCGCCATTCACTTTATCACGCTGGTGGTCCGCGGGTTCGTCAACAACCGCTGCCCGTTACGGGCGGCGGCGCTGTGCTACACGACGCTGCTGGCGCTGGTGCCGCTGCTGGCGGTGGTATTCAGCATCTCGAAGAGTTTCCTTCAGAGCACGAGCGCGGACCTGGCCCCGAAGGTGATCGATGCGATTGTTGCCAGGGTGGCGCCGCAACTCGAATACGTGCCCGCCGACGGCCAGGCCCCCGGTGCCGGTCCGATGGCGAAGGGCCACGTGGTGGTTTCGACACAGGGCCGGCGCGAGGTCGTTGACAGCATCCAAACGTTCATTAATAACATCGACGCGGGCAAGCTGGGCACGGTTGGCACGATCTTGCTGGCGCTGGTGGCCGTCCGGTTGTTGATGACGATCGAGCAGACCTTCAATGACATTTGGGGCGTGTCGAAAGGGCGCTCGCTCTGGCGCAAAGTCGTGTACTACTGGACGTCGATCACGCTCGGGCCGATTGTCCTGTTTGGCGCGTTGGCCGTGACGGGGACCGCCGAGTTCTCCGACGTGCTGGGCCGGCTGGCGTTGGTGCCCGACCTCCAGCGCTGGCTCCTGCATCTGGCGCCCTACGTCATTCTGTGGGCGGGCTTCTCACTCATGTACGGCTTGATGCCCCACACCCGCGTGCGGTTTCACGCGGCCGTGATCGGCGGCTTGGTCGGCGGAACGCTGTGGCAACTGAACAGCCAGCTCAACACGATGTATCTGTCGCGCGTGGTCACCTACAGCAAGATCTACGGCGGCATGGGAATCGTGCCGGTCTTCCTGCTGGGCCTGTATTTCTCGTGGCTGATCGTGCTGCTGGGGGCGCAGGTGTCGTTTGCCGCGCAAAACGTTCACCTCTACATGCAACAACGTGTGAGCGACCGGATGGATCAGGCCCGTCGCGAATTGCTGGCGTGCCGCGTTGTTCTTCAGGTGTGCGCCAGTTTCTTGCGCGGCGCACGACCACCCAATACCGAGGGGCTGGCGAGCCGACTGCGCGCGCCGCTACAAGCCCTCAACCAACTGGCCCACCGGCTGGTCGAAGGGGGCGTGCTCGTGGAAGTTGCCGACGGTGAGGGCGGCTTGCAACCGGCCCACCCGCCCGAGTCCATCACCATTGCCGACGTGCTACACGTCGTTCGGACGAACGAAGACACCTCCGTGGAGGCACCGAAGCACCCGACTTCCGAACCGGTTGAGCAAGTGCTTCTGGAACTGGCGGCGGTGGTGCGGTCAGCCCCCGCGAATGCCAATTTCGCCGAGTTGGCCAGGAGGCTCGAATAGCGCTTGGGGAGGGGCTTCCAGGTCAGGTATGGCAAGGCCCGGGGGCAGGGTGGAGTGTAAAGAAACCCTTACGCCGGCGGCTAATTTGTCTGGTAAACTTTACACTCGGACAGCACTTTGGGTAGGCCCCGGCGATTCACGATCCTCTAGGCCTACGAGGTAACTACCGCCGCTATTGGTGGTTACGGGTGGCGCCCCTGTGGTAACCTACGCACCTTGTTTATTCTGGCACGTAAGGCGCTGGCTTTAAGAGTGGAGAAGTGCCTTCGAGTGGGTATAGGGCCCAATCGCAAGGCCGGGTAGCATTGTGTCAAAATGGGTGGTAACTAGGGAACTGGTCGCGTTGAGGAAGGGTGTCGGGTGAGTAACAAGGGAAAGTCAGACGAGGGCCGTAGCGCACGAGGTGACGTGTCGGCTGGACGATTTGAAGCGGTGCGGGGAACGGCCCGTTCAGGCTGTGCTCTGGCTGTGTCGATCCACGGGTCGGCGTCTTGTTTCGGAATCCAAACATTCTGTGGGAAGTCTTATTCCCTCCGGTCAACTTAAGGGAAAGCGCGGAGAACTTGTTACGTAAAATTCAAATGTTTATGGAGCGACGGGGAGAGGGATTGGTCGAGTTTGCCCTGGTCCTTCCGATGTTTCTTCTCCTGATGTTCGCGTTGATTGATTTGGGTCGGTGGTACTGGATCAGGGAAACCTTGGAAAATGCCGTGCGCCAAGCCGGGCGGTATGCGGTGACCGGGCAATCCATCCCCGGCGACACGCGTGTGCAATCAATTACGACGGTGGCGACGAATGCGGCAGCCGGACTGGTAAATCTTACGGTCACGGTCAGCAGCAGCCCGGATGCATTAACCAATTGGATAGCAAACTCGGCTGGCGGCCCCGGCGATTTTGTGAAGATCGATATTCAGGCCCCCTTGGGGTTTTTCACGCCCGGAATCGCCCGGTATTTCGGGCCGTCCGGCAGCAACACGATTGACGACGCAGTAGCTTTTCGTAATGAGAACTTCCCGCTGAGCGACGCGAACTAAGGAAAGATGAACAAGATCTCCCCAAAAGCGAAACCGACCATCTCGCGGGCTTTCCGTCGTAATCAGTCCGGCCAGGCACTGGTCGAATTCTCTCTGGTGATGCTCATCCTGATTGTCCTGGTGTTTGGCCTGATGGACTTTTGTTCCGCCATCTACGAAAAGCAGTTGCTGGTGAACCTGAGCCGGGAAGGGGCGAATCTCTCCGCGCGCGGCGTGGGTGGGTCCCAGTTGGGAGTCATGTCCAACGCGCTGTTTGCGGTGCAGGTGGAAGCCGAGCCGTTGAACCTGAGCAACTCAACCAGTGGACTGCTCATTCTGACAGCGCTGTCCAACACCAACGCCAGTCGTGGATACTATGTCGTCAGTCAACAATTGAAATCGGGTTTACTGAACGCCACAAGCCTGGTCGGACCGAATGGAGTGGGATCGGGCGCGACCATTCCCACCAATTTCATTGTGGGAGTCAATCACACCATCTATGTTGCCGAGGTGTTCTACAAATTCAACGTACCCGCCCCCATTGAGAACCTGATCCATGTCAATGTAACCAATCGGTTTTATGATGTGGCGTACTTTCCAGGGAGCTGAACACGGATGCAAAGAAATCTGAACCGACAAAGCCAACAGAAACCTGAACGCGGGTGTGAGCGCGGCCAGGTGCTGGTTCTGTTCGGTTGTTTTCTTACCGTGCTATTGCTGTTTGTTGGATTGGGCGTCGACCTCGGGTTCGCTTACATCACCCAGGCACAATTGGCCAAGGCCGTCGACGCCGCGGCGTTGGCCGGCATGAGCAACTTCTATCAGGGATCGGCCACAGCCACCACCATCGCCGACAACACGTTTGCCGTAAACTTTGCGCCCAATAACAAGCAGCCTGGCTACATCCACGGCACGCCAACCGTCCGAACAAGCTTCAGTGTGGACCCGAACAGCAATGAGCTGTTTACCGTTTCGGCAGCGGCCACAATGAATACATTTTTTATTGGCCTCGCCGGGTTCCCGACCCTGAACATCTCCGATTCCAGTACAGCGACACGCGCACCGGTGATCATGACGCTGGTGCTGGATCGTTCCGGATCGATGCTTGGTGACGGCGGCAGTACGTATCTGCCCCCCGCGGTCGTCAACTTCGTCACGGTTTTTCAGGACGGCGTGGATGAAGCGGCAGTTATTACGTTTGCCACCACGGAGACAAACGACGTTCCCATGACCACGCCATTCATCGCGAAGGTCACCAGCGCGGCGAACAACATCGTTTGGGCTGGGGGCACCTTTTCCGACGGGGGTATGACAAATGCCCTGGCGATCGAAAACAGTGTGATCGTTCCTCCGAATCAAAATGTAATCAAGGCCGTCGTGTTCTTCACGGACGGCTTGGCCAATATGATCCAAAACACGCTGAGCTGCTCTCCCAATCCGTGGGTTTTCGGCGGCTACGACAGTGGAACCGAGGTTTTACTTGCCCCCACCAACCTTCCCATCACCGTTGACGCCCAAAGCGACCCGGGGAATGGCTATGGCGGCTGCTACGTCAACATCAATAGTTGTGCACAGACCGTGCCGACCTGCTGCCCAGGAGTGAGTCAGTTTTTATCAATTGACGGCACGCTGAAGAACTTTTGCCGGGCCAACGTCACAGAGGACGCCACGAACCGTGTTATTCAGGTTGCCGACCAGATGCGGGCCAACGGCATATACGTCTACTCCATCGGGTTGTCCGACGGTACCCTCCCCGTAGATTTCCTCCAGAACGTGGCGAATGATCCCAATGGTCCCCAGTATAATCCTGCGCTGCCGGTCGGTCAGGCTGTGATCACGGGCAATGGAGCCGATCTCAACCAACTGTTTCAGCAGATCGCGGGCGATATCCAGCTGCGCCTTATCCACTAGTGTGGTGCGTCCAACGCTTCTTTACATTTGGCGATTTTGGTCATGATTGTTCCGACCGAGGCGCTCCATGCGAAGACTTGAGCGTTCTGGTTGTGGCCGTCGATGTACTGAGTGATGGCCGCGATGAGGTCGGGCACGTTCTGGAACGAACTGCGGCGTAGGCGCTTGTCGGTGAGTTCGCGGAACCATCGTTCGACCAGATTGAGCCAAGAGCTGGATGTGGGGATGAAGTGCAGATGGAACCGAGGGTGACGCTTCAGCCAGGACACGACCCGGGGATGTTTGTGGGTGCCGTAGTTGTCGACGATCAAGTGCAAATCGAGATCGTCGGAGGTCTGCGCGTCGATGCGGTTGAGGAACCGGATGAACTCCTGATGACGGTGGCGTGGCATGCAATCGCCGATGACCTTGCCGTCGAGCATACTCAAGGCGGCGAACAACGTCGTGGTCCCATTGCGCTTGTAGTCGTGGGTCTGACGGGCCGGGACGCCGGGACGCAAGGGCAGCAGAGGCTGAGTGCGGTCGAGGGCCTGGATTTGGCTCTTCTCGTCGACGCACAAGACCAGGGCTTTGTCCGGAGGGTTCAGGTAAAGGCCGACCACATCGCAGAGCTTCTCGATGAATCGCTTGTCGCGACTGAGCTTGAAGGTCTCCACCAAATGAGGCTTGAGCCGGTGCTGGTGCCAGATCCGCCGGACCGTGGCCTCGCTGATGCCTTGCGCCTCGGCCATCGTACGCGTGCTCCAGTGCGTCGCATTCGAAGGTGTCGTGTGCAGTGTCGCCTTGACGACGACGGCGACTTTGCGTGCCGAAATCCGTGGAATTCGTCCCGGACGCGGTGCGTCCTTTTCCAGTCCAGACAGGCGCAACGCCAGAAAGCGTTCACGCCAGAGTTGCACGGTGGGGCGGGAAATGCGCAGCCGTCTCGCGATCACCTGATTCAGAATACCGTCGGCGGCCATTCGAATCAGCTGCGCACGCTGAATCAACCGTAGCGGCAGAGTACGTGCTGTCGCCCATCTATCCAGCGTCGTCCGTTCCTCCGAAGACAGCAGGATCGGTGGTGCTACCCTCATGGAAGAAAAGCATAGGCCCGCTGCCTTATTATGTAAAGCTATTTATGACGCACTACACTAGCTGCGTTTGGCATTTTTCGCTCCGCGAAGTTTCTTTCCGTCGGTTACCAATGGCGTGGTAATCATTGTTCAACCCTTGAACACTCGAAGTGTTCAGGCGAACTGGACACCCGTGTCCAGCGTGTCAAGACAGGTGGACAGTCGGCTGACAGATCCCGCCCGGCATTCGTTGCCCCGTAAAAAACACCATCGTCACAATCCTGCACAACCCACGCACTGACTGGACGTTACGCCCCATGAGGGCGCCCGCCTTCAAGCCCTTGTATTTATTGGCATAGAGGGCGCTATTAAATTGCCGACTTGGAGAAGTTTGCCGTGGAGTTGCGGTGTGACCACAGGTCCCGTGTGCCTGGTTTTTGCCTAACATGACGTGTAGTCCCGAAGCATTCGGGCGAGCGAGGGGACGGTGCTGTTAACATGACTGAGAACTTGATTGTCAAAGAGTTGCAGGGGATCGCGGCGAAGCTGACGAGCGATCCGGACGTTCAAAAAAATCTGATGCAGGAGATGTTCCTGCACCTCGTCCGCATTCGGACGGTCGATCCCGACCGGCCCCTGAGTTGGTACCTGAAAGACTGCGAATTTCACGCGCGCAATTTCCTCAAGACGGACGAGCACGCCAGCTCGGCGAACGGCGTGTCCGTGCGCGAGATTATGCCCGTCGGTCACGAGCGCCGCGGCCTGGATCCGCGTTCCTCTTCTCCGCTGGTTGGCCAGATCGAGATCCAGGGCGAACTGATCACCGGCGATGTCCTGAACCTTATCCTTCCGCTGCTGTCCGACATGCAGCAACAAGTCCTCTTCCTCCTGATGAAGGGTTGCGGCGTCCGCGAAGCCGGCCGCGCACTCGGCATCACCCACCCGGCGGTCATCAAGCACCGCAAGAAAATCGCCCGCATTGCCCACGAACTTCTCCAAGAGTCCGAAGGCATCGGCGTCGCCGTCGCCGTCCGCGATGGCGCCAAGGAAAACGGGAACGACAACGGTCACGGCCCCGAAGACAGTAACAGCAACGGAGACACGCACCAGGCAGCCTAGGGTACATGGCACACCGGGGACACATAGGGAAGACGCTCCGTCGCATCGCCGTAGTAGCGGTGAGCCTCGGCGCCGCGCTTGCTGCCAATGCCGCGACCAAGGTCTGGAACGACGGCGGGGGCGCGACGACGAATTGGAGCACAACCACCGATTGGGTGGGTGGGGTAGCGCCCGTCAGCGGCGATTCCCTGGTGTTTGCGGGAACCCTCGGGCTGACGAACAACAACAACATTCTCGCGAATACGTCATTCGGCGGCATCACGTTCTCCAACAACGCCGGTGCGTTCCTGTTGGCCGGCAACGCGATCAAGTTGACGGGTGATGTTATCAACAACAGCGCCAACACCGAGACGATCAACCTGGCGATCTCGCTCTCGAACACGATCAACCTCAATGCCGCCAGCGGCAATCTCACTCTTGGCGGCGCTCTCAGTGGTGCCGGCGGAGTTACCTTGACAGGCAATAACGTGGTGACCCTGAACGGCGGCGCCACGGCAAACACCTACAGTGGGATGACCACGGTCAACGCCGGCGAACTGGATCTGGCCAAGACGGCAGGCACGGCGGCCATCGGTGGCGGCTTGACGGTCGGCGGCGGCACGGTGAAGTTGGTCAACGCCAACGAGATCAACGACACGGCCAGCGTCACCGTCAACAGCGGCACATTCAATCTCAACGGCAACAGCGAAACCATCGACGCTCTCGCCGGCACCGGCGGCACGATTATCAACAACGGCGCTGCCGCTGGGACGTTGACCATCGATGCCAGCAATGGCAGCGGCACGTACTCGGGGACCATCACGAATGGCGCCAGCGGCGTTCTCGCGTTGACCAAGGGGGGCACGGGCACGGGAACGTTGACGGGGAACAACGGCTACAGCGGCGCGACGACGATCAACGGCGGCGTGCTCAGCGTCAACAGCCTGGCCAATGGCGGCGCCAGCAGCGGCATCGGCAATTCGGGGAGCCAGGCGGTCAATCTCGTTCTCAACGGTGGGGCGCTACAGTACACAGGCCCGGCCGCCACGATTGACCGGTTGTTCAGCGTCGGTACGTCGGGCGGCACGATCGATTCTTCCGGCAGCGGCGGGTTGACCCTGAACAATACCGGCGCGATGGGGTTTAACGGCCAGACCGGCACGCGCACGCTGAATCTGGCCGGTACGGCGATGAGCAACACGCTGGCCGCAGTGATCGGCGACAACACCGGCGCGACCTCGGTGAGCAAGACCGGCGCCGGCACGTGGGCGCTCAGCGGGAATAACACGTACACTGGCGTGACGGCCATCAACGGCGGTGTGTTGGAAGCGAAGAGCGCGACCGCGTTCGGCACTGGCAGCATCACATTGAACGGCGGCGTATTGGGCCTGGGAGCCGCTGACTTGACCAAGAGTTTGGGGACCAGCGCGGGATCGTTGCAGTTCGTCGGTAGCGGCGGATTCGCCGCGTACGGCGCGGCGCGCAACGTCAGCTTGAGCGGCGGCGCGGCACTCACGTGGGCGAGCACGGCGAATTTCCTGGCCAACGGTTCCACGCTGATTCTCGGCGCCAGCGATGCGGACAATACGGTCACCTTCCAGAATGCGATCAATTTCAACGCGGCGGTGCGCACGATTCAGGTTAATCGCGGGTCCGGGGGCGAGGATGCGATTCTCAGCGGCGTCCTCAGCGGCACGGGCGCGAGCGGGTTTACGGAGACCGGAAACGGGAATTTGGAGTTGACCGGCTCTTCGGCAAACACGTTTGCGGGGCTGGCTACCGTCAACGGCGGGGAGTTGGATCTTGGGAAGACAGCGGGGATCGACGCTATCACCGCGGGCGGGCTGACGCTTGGCGGTGGCACGGTGAAGTTGATCAACAGCGATCAGATCAACAACGCGGCGGCCGTCACCATCAACAGCGGCACATTTGATCTCAATGGGAACAACGAATCGTTCAATGTACTCAGCGGCACGGGCGGGACCATCGTCAACAATGGCGGCAGCACCGGCACATTGACCATCGGCGCAAATAACGGCGGCGGCACGTATTCGGGCACGATTGCCGACGGCAGCAGCACGCTGGTGCTTGTCAAGACCGGCACGGGCACCGGCACGTTGAGCGGCAATAATGGCTACAGCGGCGGCACCACCATCAGCGGCGGCACACTCAGCGTCAGCAGCCTGGCCAATGGCGGCGCGAGCAGCGGCATTGGGGATTCCGGGAGCCAGGCGAGCAGTCTGGTTCTCAACGGCGGCGCACTGCAGTACACGGGCGGCGCGGCCAACATCGATCGGCTGTTTAGCGTGGGCACATCCGGCGGCGCGTTGGATGCCTCCGGCAGCGGCGCGTTGACGCTCAACAACACCGGCGCGATGGGATTCAACGGTCAATCGGGCGCGCGGACGCTGACATTGACCGGGTCCAGCGTCGGCAACAACACGCTGGCCGCGCAGATTGGCGACAACGGCGGCGCGACGACGGTTGCCAAGACCGGAGCCGGCACTTGGGTGCTGAGCGGGAGCAACAATTATAGCGGCGCGACCATCGTAACCGGCGGCACACTGAAGGATGGCGCGGCCAATGCCTTGCCGACCGGCACCGCGCTGACGGTCAGCAATGCGACCTTCGACCTCAACGGCAATGCGCAGACGGTCGGCGGCCTTGCCGATGGCAGCGTTGCCACCGGCGTCGTTACGAACAGTGGGGCGGCAGCCACATTCACGGTCAATGACTCTACGGCCAACAGTTTCTCCGGCAAGATCACCGGGGCCCTGGCATTGACCAAGAGCGGTGCCGGGGTCCTGACATTGAGTGGCGCGAATACGTACAGCGGCGATACGACCATCAGCGCCGGCACGCTCAAACTCGGCGCGGCCAACTCCATTCCGGGTGGCGCGAGCGCCGGCAACGTGATCGACAACGGCACCCTTGACGTGGGCGGCTTCAGTCCTTCCATCAACGGGCTGAGCGGAAGCGGAGTTGTGGACGATTCGGGCGCGGGCACTCCCACGCTCACGGTCGGCAACAACAATGCCACCAGCGTCTTCTCCGGCGTCATCCAAAACTCCAGCGGAACGCTCGCGTTGACCAAGACTGGTACGGGCGTGCTCACGCTCAGCGGGACCAACACCTACAGTGGCGCCACCACCATCAGCCAGGGTACCCTTCAACTCGGCGCGGACAACGTGCTTCCCAATGGCGCCGGTAAAGGGAACGTCACCGTGACCGGGACCCTGGACATGAACGGGCACAACCAGACGATCAATGCTTTGAGCGGTGCGGGCACGGTCGACAACAAGTCCGGTACCGGCACGAATACGCTCACGGTCGGGGCCAACAATGCCACTGGCTGGACGTTTTCCGGTACGATCACGAATACCAGCGGGAGCCTGGCGATTACCAAGACCGGCACGGGTAGCGGGACGCTCAGCGGCAATGACAGCTACAGCGGTGGCACGACGATCAGTGGCGGCCTGCTCAGCTTGGGCAACGCCAAGGCGCTCGGCACCGGTGGCCTGACAATGAATGGCGGCACACTGAACCTGAACGTCTACAGCATCTCTGTGGCAAATCTGTCGGGCAATAGCGGAACCATTCTCGCGAATAACGCCGGCGTTGGAGGTAGCTACACACTCACCGTCGGCTCGGACAACACCAGCACGGCCTACGGCGGTGTCATCGCAAACAATACCGATGGCTGGGGTGAGACGGTTGGGTTAACCAAGATCGGCAGCGGGGTGCTGACGCTGTCTGGCGTCAACACCTATAGCGGGGCTACCGTCATCCAAAGCGGTGGCGCGATCAACATTCAGAGCGCCAATGCCCTCGGCTCAAGCAGCGCCACCGTTAACACCGGCGGTGCGCTCCAGATTCAAGGGGGCATTACCACCGCGGCGAATGCATTGACCCTCAACGGAACCGGCGTGGCCAGTGACGGCGCGTTGCGCAACATCAGCGGCAACAATACCTATGCCGGCGCCATTACGCTGGGCAGCGCCGCCCGCATTAATTCGGACGCGGGACAGTTGACACTCAGTTCCGGTACCGCGATGAGCGGCGCGTTCGCCTTGACGGTGGGCGGCGCGGGCAACACGGTCATTTCCAGCGCGATTGGGGTAGCTTCGTTGACGAAGGATGGCACCGGTGTCCTGACCATCAGCGGCGCGAATACATATAGTGGTGACACGACAGTCAGCGCGGGCACACTCAAGCTCGGTGCGGCAAACGTGATTCCCAATGGCAGCGGCAAGGGCAACGTAACCGACAACGGCACGCTGGACATGGGGGGATTCAACGACTCCATTAACGGCTTGAGCGGCAATGGGACCGTGGATAATTCGGGCGGTGGCACACCCACATTGACGGTGGGCAATAACAATGCGACCAGCGTGTTTGCCGGCACGATTCAGAACACGAGCGGCATACTGGCCCTGACCAAGACCGGCACGGGAGTTCTCACCCTCAGCGGCACCAACACGTACAGCGGCGCGACGACCGTGGGTGCCGGTGTTTTGCAAGCAGGATCCTCGGGCGGTCTATCCGCCAATTCCGCCGTTTCCGTCAGCAGCGGCGGTACGCTGGACCTGAATGGGCAGGCCGTGACGACTCGTTCGGTGACGATTACCAGCGGCGGCGGGTTGACCAATGGCGTGGCCGGCGCGTCGCTTAACAACGGCCTCACCAACGCCGGCACCGTGTTCGTGTCGCAGAACACCTACCTCAACGGCCCGGTGACCAACACCGGCGCGATGTTCTTCCAAGGCGCAATCAGCAATGGCCTGGTCAATTCCGGTAGCTTCAACCTCAACAACAATGCCACGCTGACGGTCGCGCCGGCCAACGGCGGCACGATCAACGTTGCCGCGAGCACGTTGACGGTCAACCCGGCGTGGGTGAATGCGGGCACGGTCCAACTCGGTGGCGGGGTGCTGACTGGGGGCAACCTCGCCAACAATAGCGGCGCGAATGTGGCCGGTTTCGGCACGGTTTCCAACCAACTGGTCAATGCCGGCCTCGTCACCGCCACCAATGGCAACCTGAATTTGGTCGGGGCCGCGACCGGTGCGGGCGCGTACCGGGCGGTAGCGGGCACGTCAGCCGCCACGCTGACCTTCGTAAACGGCGGCTCGATCAGCTCGTTGTTCAACACCGGCGCGACCGTCCAGGTGGAGAGCACGCTTACCAACAACAGCCTGTTCGTCAATCAGGGCACGATCATCCTCAACGCCGGCACCTACCAGAGCAGCGCCAACTTCACCAATGCGCTGAACGAATTCGTAATTGCCAGCGACGATAGCACGCTCAGCGCGGCGAGCGTGGTCAACCGCGGCACGATCCTCACAACCAATGCCACCCTGCTCGTCAGTAATCTGGTTGTCCAAAGCGGCACCATCACCATCGGCAACAGTGGCACGTTGATGTTGGTTGGCGCCGGAGCGCTCACCAACTTCGGCACGATCAACCTCGTCGGCGCCGCCAGCTCGGGCAACAACGCCGTATTGAACCTCGGCACCGCCGCATTGACCAATCTCGCCGGCGGGACGATCACCGGCGGCGGCATCATCCAGAACGCCTCTCAGGTCGTCAACCTCCTCGGCGGAAGCATTCTCGCCACCAGTACGGGGGTCGAATTGCAGTTCACCAACGGCAATACGTTCGGCAACGCCGGCACGATCGGCGCGAGCGCGGGCGCGACGCTGACGTTCGGCCCGGACCCCGGCAGCGCAATCATCACCAACTTCGGCACGATCAATCTGTGCTCGCGGGACGCTGCGCAGCGGGAACATTACCAACCTGGCCAATGGATTCTTGGGGGGCACGGGTGTCGTGACGGCGGTGGTGGTGAACCAGGGTCGCATGAACTTTCAGCGGCACGATCAGTAATGGCCTCCAGGACTTCGGCAGCTTCACGCTCAACGACGACACGACGATCACCAGCAACATCGTGGTCAATAGCGGCGGCGTGCTCGACCTCGTGGGCAATAATCTGACCAACAACACCGTGCTGACGATCAACAGCGGTGGCGTGTTGACCAACGGCGGCGCGGCCAATGCGGGGGCGACCGTCATGGGCGGCGTGACCAACGGGGGCACGGTGTATGTCACCGCCAACACATATATCAACGGGACTGTCACCAACACGGGGGCATTTTTCTTCCAAGGCGCGATCAGCAACAACCTCGTCAACTCGGGCAACGGCACGGTCACGCTCAACAACACGGCCACGATCACCCAGACCGCGAGCATCAACAGTGGCACGCTCAATTTGAATGGTCAAACGATGGCCAATGGCCTGTTGCTGGTCAACGGCACGGGTGTAGTGACCAATGGCACCGCCGGTGCGACGGTTAGTGGCGGGGTTAGCAACGCCAATGTCATCGCCGTCACGGCCAGTACCTACTTCAACGGCCCGGTGACCAATACGGGCGCGATGTTCTTCCAAGGAGCGATCAGCAATAGTCTGGTCAACAGCGGCAGTTTCAATCTGAATGGCAACGCCACGCTGACGGTCGCGCCGGCCAACAGCGGAACGATCAACGTTGCGACGAGCACGTTGACGGTCAACCCGGCGTGGGCCAACTCGGGCACGATCCTGATCGCCGCCGGCGGCACCGTGGCCGGCGGCAACCTGACCAACACAGCGGGGCCACCGTCAGCGGCGCGGGAACCATTACCCCGTTGCTGGTCAACAACGGGCTGCTCACGGCTACCAACGGCACGCTGACACTTACGGTCGCGCCGCAACAGAACGGCCTGGTCAATGTCGCCGACGGCGGGGCGCCCGGCACGTTGAGCGTGACGCCAGCGTGGAACAACAACGGCACGGTCAGCATCGCGGCGGGCGGGACGGTTGCCGGTGGTAATTTCACGAACCTGTCCAGCGGCACAGTGACCAATCTCGGCACGATCAGCAGCACGCTGTTGGTCAATCAGGGCAACGTGGTGCTGGGCGGCTCGATCAACAACTTCCAGCAGACCAGCGGGACAAACATCATCAGCAGCAAGGGAACCGTGACCAGCACGGCCACGATCAGCGGCGGTCTGTTCGACCTGAATGGCGGCACGTATTCCAACGGCCTGATGGTCCTCGGCGGAACGGGCGTGCTGACGAGCAGCGTGGCCAACCCGGTCTTCAACGGCGGGCTCAGCAATAATGGCACCGTTTATTTGTCACAAGGCGTGACCTTCAACGGCCCGGTCACCAACATGGCCACATTCACCTGGCAGGGCACCATCAACAATGCGTATGTCCAGGCCGCTGGCACGAATTTGCTCACCGGGAACGCCACGATCACCGGTGGCGTCACGGTCAATGGAGGGGTGGTTAACCTCAGCGGCAACAACGAAACCACGGACGCACTGAACGGCAATGGCGGCACCATTAACAATACTGGCGTCGCAAGCACGTTGACCATCGGTATGAACAACGGTGGCGGCACCTACTCAGGCGTGATTACCGGGGCGATTGCGTTGGTCAAAAACGGGACCGGCACGGGAACGCTGAGCGGCAACAATGGTTACAGCGGGAACACGATCATCAATGCAGGCGCGCTGGTGCTCGGGTCCAGTTCCGCTATTCCGTACGGCTCCGGTGCTGGCAACGTGGTGGTCAACGGCACCCTGGATGTAGGGAATCAGAATGCTTCGATAAACGGGTTGTCCGGTAGCGGCACAATCAACCTGACCAGCACCTCCGGTAACGAGACCCTCATCGTTGGCTATAACAACGCGAGCAGCACATTTGGCGGAATCATCAGTGACTCCTCGAGTAGTTATCAGCTTGGGTTAACGAAAGTCGGCACCGGTACGCTCGTCCTCTCGGGCAACAACGTTTATTACGGAGCGACCACGGTGAGCGGCGGCGCGTTGCAACTCGCCAGCAGCGCGGCGTTGGGAAACACCGCCTACCTTGGCGGCGTGACGGTGAGCAACGGGGCCGCATTGCAGCTTTCCAACAACATCTCAATTAGTGGCGTGTCCGAAGGACTGCCGCCGTTGACTTTGAACGGCACGGGCATCTCCAACGGCGGTGCATTGGAGAACGTGAGTGGCAACAACACGTATGGCGGCGCGATCACGCTGGGCAGCGCCACGCGCATCAATTCCGACTCGGGCCTCCTCACGCTCAGTTCCTTCAGTTCGGGTGGCAATTTTGCATTGACGGTCGGCGGCGCGGGCAACACGTTGATCAGCGCCGCACTTCCCGCGACTGTCAATTCGCTCACGAAGGACGGCTCCGGCGTCCTGACACTCAGCGGCGCCAACTCCTACGTCGGGGCTACGACGATCAGCGCCGGCACACTGAAACAGGCCGGCGGCAACGAGATTACGGATGTCGCGGGCGCGGGCAACGTGACCGACAACGGCACGCTCGATATGGGCGGATTTAGCGACACAATCGACGGCCTGAGCGGCAATGGCACGGTGGATAATTCGGGCGGTGGCACTCCCACGTTGACGGTGGGCAGCGGCAATGCCAGCAGCACCTTCTCGGGCGTTGTCCAGAATACAACGGGCACACTGGCCCTGACCAAGACCGGCACGGGAGTTCTGACACTCAGCGGCACCAACACCTACGGCGGGGCGACAACCGTCAGCCAAGGCGTGCTGCAACTGGGTTCCTCCGGTGGCTTGTCCTCGAATTCCGTCGTTACCGTCAGCAGCGGCGGCACGCTGGACCTCAACGGGCAGGCGGGGACGGCACGCAGCGTGACGATTAGCAGCGGTGGCGGGCTGACCAATGGCGTGGCCGGGGCGTCGCTCAACAACGGGCTCACCAACGCCGGCACGGTGTTCGTGTCGCAGAACGCGTACTTCAACGGCGCGGTGACGAATACGGGTGCGATATTCTTCCAAGGGGCGATCAGCAATGGCCTGGTCAATTCCGGCAGCTTCAACCTCAACAACAACGCCACGCTGACGGTCGCGCCGGCCAACAGCGGCACGATCAACGTTGCCGCGAGCACGTTGACGGTCAACCCGGCGTGGGCGAATGCGGGCACGGTCCAACTCGGCGGCGGCGTGCTGAGCGGGGGCAACCTCGCCAACAACAGCGGCGCGAATGTGGCCGGGTTCGGCACGGTTTCCAACCAACTGGTCAATGCCGGCATCGTCACCGCCACCAATGGCAACCTTAATTTGGTCGGGGCCGCGACCGGTGCGGGCGCGTATCGGGCCGTGGCGGGCACGTCGGGCTCCACGTTGACCTTCGTGAACGGCGGCTCGATCAGTTCGTTGTTCAACACCGGCGCGACCATCCAGGTCGAGAGCGCGCTGACCAACACCTCGTTGTTCGTCAACGAGGGCACACTGATGGCGGCGGGCGGCACGTACCAGAGCGCCGCCAACGTGACCAATACCGCCAGCGCATTGATCGCCAATTCGGGCGCGGGCACGATCAATGCCGCGGCGGTCTTCAACCTGGGCACGATCCTCGCGACCAACGGCACGTTCAGCGTTAGCAACCTTGTCGCGCAGGGCGGCACGGTCACGATTGGCGCGGGTGGTACGCTCACCCTGCCCGGGCGCTTCCTCGCTCACGAACTTTGGCACGATCAACCTGCTGGGATCTGTCGGCAATAACGCAGTCCTGAACCTTGGCGGGGCGAGTCTGACGAACAAATCGGGCGGGACAATCACCGGCGGCGGCATCATCCAGAACGCCTCCCAAGTCGTCAACCTTCTTGGCGGCAGCATTCTCGCCACCAGTACGGTGGTTGAATTGCAGTTCACCAACGCCAATACTTTCGGCAACGCCGGCACCATCGGCGCCGCGACTGGCGCCACGCTCACGTTTGGTGCGGCGGGCGTCGGCAGCGCGATCATCACCAACTTCGGCACCATCAACCTCACCGGTGGCACGCTCAACAGCGGCAATATCACCAACCTTGCCAGCGGCTTCGTCGGTGGCATGGGCACGATCACCAGTACGCTCGTCAACAACGGCACGTTGAACGCCACCGGTGGCACCCTGACCCTGGCCAGCGCGCCGGTGAACAATGGCACGGCCATCGTTGCCAATGCGTCCGCTTTGAACGTGCTGACTGACTGGACCAACGGCGGCGTGCTCAGTAACGCGGCCACGGGCGCAGTCAGTGGCGGCAACCTCACCAATACCGGCACGATCAACGGTTCCGGTTTCTACAATTCGCAGGTCGTCAATCAGAACCGCATGAACTTTGGCGGCACGATCAGCAACAACTTCCTGCAGACTGCGGGCAGCTTCACCGTCATCAGCGGCGGCAGCACGGTCACCGGATCGGCGACGATCAACGGGGGAGCGCTCGATCTTACGGGGAATCGATTGACGGCCGGCCAACTGGTGGTCGCCAATACAGGAGTGCTTTCGAATTCCGTGCTGGGCGCGACGCTCAACGGCGGCGTCAGTAACGCGGCCACCGTCAACTTCTCCACCGACGCCTACATCAACGGCACCGTTACCAATACAGGGTTCTGGCTGCAGCGCGGCGCGATCAGCAACAGCGTGGTCAACTCCGGCACGATGTTGGTATTGTCCAACAACATGGCGGCGCGCATCACGGGCGTCGTCGTCAACTCGGGCTCCCTGACGTTCACCAATGTTTTCGTCAGCGGTCCCGTCACCAATTCCGGTTCGTTCTCCATGAGCGGTGCGATCAGCAACAATTACGTGCAGACCGGCGGCAGCCTCACGCTGGCCAACACGTCCACCATCACTGGGACGGCCAACATCACCGCCGGCAACTTCGACCTCAGCGGCAAGACCTACACCAACGGGCTCATGGTCGTCAGCGGCACGGGCGTGCTGACCAGCAGCGTGGCCAACGCGACGTTTAACGGCGGCTTGAGCAACGCCGCCACTGTCTATTTGTCACAGGGCGTGACCTTCAACGGCCCGGTCACCAACATGGCGACGTTCTCGTGGCAGGGCACGATGAACAATACGTATGCCCAGGGTGCTGGCACCAACCAGTTACTCGGCAATGCGACGATCACTGGCAACGTGAGTGTCAACGGCGGAGTCATCGACGTTAACGGCAACGCTGAGTCCTTTGGCGCACTTACCGGTACGGACGGAACGATTCTGAACAATGGCGGTGCCACCGGCACACTGACGATTGGGGCCAACAACGGTGGCGGCACATATTTGGGCACGATCACGAACGGCAACGGAGTTCTCGCGTTAGTAAAAACCGGCACGGGCACGGAAACGTTGAACGGTACGAATGGTTACAGCGGCGGCACGACGATCAACAACGGAACACTGGTGGCCGGCAGTTCCACGGCGTTGGGATCGGGCGGGCTGGCGATGACCGGGGGCACGCTCCAGTTGCTTGCCAACCTGTCGCTTGCAAACCTGTCAGGCGCCGCCGGTACCATCGGGATATTCTCCAACAACCTCAGCGAAACTCTCACCATCGGCTCGGACAACAGCAGCACCACGTTTTCCGGCTTGATCAGTCAAGGTGGCAACGCGAGTACCCATCTGGCGCTCATCAAGAACGGTTCTGGTGTTCTCACTCTCAGTGGGAACAACTCCTATAACGGCGGTACCACCATTGACGGAGGAGTGCTCAGCGCCAACACGCTGCCGAATACGGGCAGTACATCCTCGAGCATTGGCACGGGCAGCTTGACGCTCAACGGTGGCACACTGCGTTACACCGGCGTTGCCCTCGGCACGGCGAACTTCTCGACCTCGTTGGGCGCCAGCGGCGGCACGCTGGATGCCGTTTCGTCCATCTTCTACAGCGGGACGCTGTCCGGGTCGGGCACACTGAATATCGTGGATTCCAGCGGGGGCGGGAACGCCTGGCTGTTTACCACGGGCAGTCCCGGGTTTACGGGGAATATCAACATCGGCAACGGCTCGGCCAATAGCGGCTTTCTGCAGGTTCGTGGCGTGACCAGTGCCAATCAGGTTGGCACCGGCACGGTGACCGTCAATGGCGGCGGGACGTTCTCCTATGACCAGGGGACGGCGGCAACCATTGCCAACCCGATCGTCCTCAACGGTGGCGCGTTGGGGGCGCAATCGGTGCCCATCACGTATTCCGGGCCGATTGCCATCTCGAACAACTCGTTCATTGGCGGCGTGCAATCGGCCGTCGGTACGACGATGACGTTGAGTGGCGTGATCACCGGGCCCGGCGGATTTGCCACGGCTGGAAATAACGGGACGACGCTGATAGTACTCGGCGGCACCAATACTTATGGTGGCAACACGACCATCAACTCCGGCACGGTGGAACTCAACAACACTCTGGCCGTCCAGAACAGCACCGTCAGCAACCTCGTCGCCAACGGTCTGACGTTCGGCACGCCCACGACGTATACTCTTGGCGGTCTGGCGGGGACCGGCAATATCGGGTTGGGCAGCGTTGCGCTCAGCGTCGGCAACAACAATTCCAACACCACCTACTCCGGCGTTCTGAGTGGTTCGGGCAGCCTGACCAAGATCGGCACCGGTGTTCTGACATTGAGTGGCGCGAACACATATGGTGGCGCCACGACGATCAGCGGCGGCACGTTGAAGCTTGGCGCCAACAACGTCATACCGGATGGCGCGGGCGCGGGCAACGTGACCGACAACGGCACGTTGGATATGGGAGGGTTTAGCGACACGGTCAACGGCCTGAGCGGCAGTGGCACCGTGGATAATTCAGGTGTCGGCGCTTCCACGTTGACGGTGGGCAACAACAATGCCACCAGCGTGTTCGCCGGCACCATCCAGAACACCAGCGGCGCCCTGTCCCTGACCAAGATCGGCACGGGAGTTCTGACGCTCAGCGGCAACAACACCTTCAGCGGGGTGTTGACAGTGCAAGCCGGCACACTCAGCGTGGCGACGGTCAATAACGCCGGTGCTGCCGGTCCGTTGGGCGAGAGCGCCAATGCTGTGGTCTTGGGCGGATCCAGCACGCTGGGAACGCTGGAGTACACCGGCACCTCGGCATCCAGCACCAAACCCATCGCCATAGGCGCAGCGGGCGATAACAGCGCACTCGGGGGTGTGATCCAGGTAGATAATAGTGCCACCGCGCTCACGCTCAGCGGCGAAGTTTACCAGGTCAATCAAGGTCTCCTGACCAAGACCGGCGCTGGCACGCTCGTTCTTGCCGGCACGCAGGACAACGTTGGCCTCGGCGTGATCGTCGACGCCGGCACTCTCGTGCTGGCCAAGACCAGCAACAGCGGTGTTCACGCCATCGGCGGCGCCGGTTTCACGCTGGCCGGCGGCACCGTTCAACTCGGCGGCACTGGCGGTGACCAGATTTATGACAATTCGGTGGATATAATAGTGAACAGCGGCACCTTCGATTTCAATGGGAACAGCGAGACGATGGGCGGACTTACCGGCACCGGCGGCACCATTCTGAACAACGGGGGTGGCGCCAGCACGATGACCATTGGGTTCAATAATGATTCGCCCACGTACTCCGGCACCATTACCGACCACAGTACCGGCACCGGGACCATGGCGTTGGCGAAAATCGGCACCGGCACGGAGACCCTCAGCGGCAGCAACAGCTACAGCGGCGGCACAACGATCAGCGCGGGCACGCTCAAGTTGGGCAACGCATACGCGCTGGGCACGGGTGGGTTGGACATGAACGGCGGCACGTTGAACCTGAATCTTTACAGTATTTCCATCGCAAACCTGTCGGGCAACAGCGGGACGATTCTGGCCAATAGTGGCGCATTTGGGGGGACCTACACGCTCACTGTCGGTTCGGACAACACCAGTACGACTTACGGCGGCATTATCGCGAACAGCACCGACGGCTACGGTGAGACGGTTGCGCTCACCAAGACCGGCGCGGGCGTGCTGACTCTCAGCGGCAACAACACCTACAGCGGCAACACCGTTATCCAGAGCGGCGGCGCGATCAACATTCAGAACGCCAATGCACTCGGTTCAACCACGGCCGGCACCACGGTCAACAGTGGCGGTGCGCTCCAGATTCAAGGCGGCATCACCACCGCCGCGGAGGCGTTGACCCTCAACGGCACCGGCCTGTCCAATGGCGGCGCATTGGAGAACGTGAGCGGCAACAACACCTATGCCGGCACCATTACGCTGGGCAGCGCCACGCGCATCAATTCCGACTCGGGCCTCCTCACGCTCAGTTCCTTCGGTTCGGGTGGCAATTTTGCGCTGACGATCGGCGGCACGGGCAACACGTTGATCAGCGCCGCGCTTCCCGCGACCGTCAATTCGCTCACGAAGGATGGCACGGGGGTCCTGACACTCAGCGGCGCCAACGTCTACGTCGGGGCCACGACGATCAGCGCCGGCACATTGAAACTGGGAGCCAACAACGTTCTGCCGAATGGCGCGGGCGCGGGCAACGTGATCGACAATGGCACGCTGGATATGGCCGGGTTCACCGATACGATCAACGGCCTGAGTGGCAGCGGCACGGTGGATAATTCGGGTGGTGGCACTCCCACGTTGACGGTGGGCAGCGCCAATGCTACCAGCGTGTTTGCCGGCACCATCCAGAACAGCAGCGGCGCACTGGCCCTGACCAAGACCGGCACGGGAGTTCTCACGCTCAGCGGCACCAACACCTACGGCGGGGCGACGACCGTCAGCGCGGGCGTGCTGCAACTGGGTTCCTCCGGTGGCCTGTCCTCGAATTCCGTCGTTACCGTCAGCAGCGGCGGCACCTTGGACCTCAACGGGCAGGCGGGGACGGCACGCAGCGTGACGATTAGCAGCGGTGGCGGGTTGACCAATGGCGTGGCCGGGGCGTCGCTCAACAACGGGCTCACCAACGCCGGCACGGTGTTCGTGTCGCAGAACGCGTACTTCAATGGCCCGGTGACCAACACCGGCGCGATGTTCTTCCAGGGCGCGATCAGCAATGGCCTGGTCAATTCCGGCAGCTTCAACCTCAACAACAACGCCACGCTGACGGTGGCGCCGGCCAACAGCGGAACAATCAACGTTGCCGCGAGCACGTTGACGGTCAACCCGGCGTGGGCGAATGCGGGCACGGTCCAACTCGGCGGCGGGGTGCTGGCCGGAGGCAATCTCGCCAACAACAGCGGCGCGAATGTGGCCGGTTTCGGCACGATTTCCAACCAACTGGTCAATGCCGGCATCGTCACCGCCACCAATGGCAACCTCAATTTGGTCGGGGCCGCGACCGGTGCGGGCGCGTATCGGGCCGTGGCGGGCACATCGGCCTCCACCTTGACGTTCGTAAACGGCGGCTCGATCAGCTCGTTGTTCAACACCGGCGCGACCATCCAGGTTGAGGGCGCGCTGACCAATACCGCGTTGTTCGTCAACGAGGGCACGATCATAGTGGCGGGCGGCACGTACCAGAGCGCTGCCAACCTGACCAATGCCGCCGGGGAATTGATTGCCAATTCGGGCGCGGGCACGATCAATGCCGCGGGGGTGTTCAACCTGGGCACGATCCTGGCGACCAACGCCACGTTCACCATCAGCAACCTCGTTGCGCAGGGCGGCACGGTCACGATTGGAGCGGGCGGCACGCTCACCCTACCGGGAGCTTCCTCCCTTACGAACTTTGGCACGATCAACCTGCAGGGAGCCGTTGGCAACAACGCGGTGTTGAACCTCGCCGGCGCGGTGCTGACGAACAAATCGGGTGGGACAATCACCGGCGGCGGCGTCATCCAGAACGCCTCCCAGGTCGTCAACCTCCTCGGTGGAAGCATTCTCGCCACCAGTACGGTGGTCGAATTGCAGTTCACCAACGCCAACACCTTCGGCAATGCGGGCACGATCGGCGCAAGCGCGGGGGCGACACTGACGTTCGGCGCGGCGGGTGTCGGCAGCGCGATCATCACCAACTTCGGCGCCATCAACCTCACCGGCGGCACGCTCAACAGCGGCAACATTACCAACCTTGCCAGCGGCATTGTCGGTGGCATGGGCACGATCACCGGCCCGCTCATTAACATTGGCAACTTGAATGCCAACGGCGGCACGTTGACGCTGGCGGTAGCGCCGAGCCAACTCGGCACGTTCGCAGTGGCCAACGGCGGCACGCTGAACGTGCAGCAGGCGTGGCAGAACGGCGGTCTGTTGAGCATGTCGGGCGGCACAGCGATTGGATCGACGATTACCAATGCCAGCAATGTGAGTGGTTTCGGCACGATTACGCCGCAACTGGTCAACAACGTCGGGGCCACGGTGACGGCCAACGGCGGGACGTTGACGTTGACGGTGGCGCCGGCGCAGTTGGGCAATCTGGTCATCAACAATGCGGCGACGCTGAACACACTACAGGCCTGGCAGAATAGCGGGACGATCAACTTGTCCGGCGGCACCGCCATCGGGTCGGTCATTACGAATGCCGCGACGATCACTGGTTTTGGAACAATTACTCCACAACTGCAGAACAGCGGTGGCGGAACGGTCACGGCGAGTGGTGGCACATTGACGCTGGCGGTTGCGCCGAGCCAACTCGGCACGTTCGCGGTGGCCAACACCGGCACGCTGGACGTGCTGCAGGCGTGGCAGAACAGTGGTCTGTTGAGCATGGCGGGCGGCACGGCGATTGGATCGACGATCACCAACGCCAGCAATGTGAGTGGTTTCGGCACGATTACACCGCAACTGGTCAACAACGTCGGGGCCACGGTGACGGCCAATGGCGGGACGTTGACGTTGACGGTGGCGCCGGCGCAGTTGGGCAATCTGGTGATCAGCAATGCAGCAACGCTGAACGCCCTGCTGGCCTGGCAGAATAGCGGCTCGATGAGTATGCGTGGCGGCACGGTGATCGGCGGGGGAATCACCAACGCCGCCAGCATCGAAGGCTTCGGCGCGATCAACGCGCAAGTGGTCAACAACGCCGGGGCGACGCTGACGGCGGATTCGGGCCTGTTGACACTGGCGCTGGCGCTGATGCAGAACGGCACGGTCATTGTCACGAATGGCGGGACGTTGAACGTGCTCACGGCGTGGCAGAACAGCGGCACGATCACAATGCTCGGGGGCGTGGTCACCAACGCGGCCATCACCAACGCCAATTTCATCAGCGGGTACGGCACGATCAATGGCGGCGGAGTCGTCAACAAGGGGTCGGTGCTGGCGATTACCAATGGGGCGAACGCGGGCACGTTGACGGTGCTCATGAACAGCGCCACCAATGCCAATGGCGCGACGGTGGGCACGATTGGCACCAACGCGGTGTTGAACATGCTTACGCCCGGTGGCTCGTCGTTCGTGAACAACGGCACGATTTCCGTTTCCGGCGGCACGATCCTGCTCAATAACAGCACGGGAATCATCTCGAATTACAACACGATTGCCCGGTGTGGGTAACGTGGCGTCCCTGTCGGTGGTCAATGTGGGTGGGGCATCGTTCGTGGCGCAGAATCCGATCTCGGGATTGAGCAATCTGATCGCCTCGTTGAACGGGAACGTGGTCACCAACAGCGGATTGTTGGGTGCCAATAGCGGGGCGACGTTGCAGTTGACAGTTGGCGGCGGCGGCAGCACGGACCTGTTCAACCAGGGCCGGATCGCGCTGAACGGTGGGTTCATCACGTTCAATGGCGGCCAGGGCGGCGTCAGCAATATCAGTGGCGGCATCATTTATGGGACGGCCAGCACCGCGAGCAACCTGAACGTGGCCAATGTCGGCGGCACGATCCTGGCCAGCAACGGGACGCTGCGGGTGGGCATGCTCGGCGCCAATAGCGGCGTGATGAGTAATTTCAACCCGGCTTCAACGATTGTCCTGACCAATACGGTTCTGCGGAACACCGGCACGATCGCGTTGAACGGCGGCGGCCTGGTTATGGGCGGCAGCACGATCACCAACGACGGCACGATCATCGGTCCCGGCAATTATTCTTCCGGCCTGTACAACAACCCCGACGGCACGGTGATGGCGCAGAACGGCACACTGGCCATCGCAACCAATGGCGCCACCGAGAGTGTCAATAATCTCGGGACGTTTAGCATTGCCAACGCCAGCACGCTCGACGTGGTGCCGGATTGGGTGAATACGAACGGAACCGTAACCATCGCGGGCGGCGGACTAACGGGTGGCGCGGTGACCAACGTGGGATTGGTGAGCGGGTTTGGCACGATTTCGAGCCAGCTCGTGAACATGGGAGGCGGTACATTGACCGCTTCAGGGGCGGGTTCGTTGACGCTGGTTGCCGCGCCCACTCAAAACGGGTGGGTTAGCATCGCCAACGCCAGCACGCTGAATGTGGATCAGGCGTGGCTGAACAGCGGCACAGTCGATCTATTGGGCGGCAGCCTGGTTGGTTCCATCGTGACGAACTCCGGCACGGTCATCGGCTTCGGCACGATCACACCGCAAGTGTTCAACAATGGCGGCGCGACGATTACGGCCAATGGCGGCACACTGACATTGACGGTCGCGCCAAGCCAGTTGGGCAGTGTGGTCATCAGCAACGCGGCAACGCTGAACACCCTGCAGGCCTGGCAGAACAGCGGGACGATCAACCTATCCGGCGGCACGGCCATCGGGTCGGGCATTACGAATGCCTCGGCGATCACCGGTTTCGGAACAATTACTCCACAAATGCTCAACAACAGCGGCGCGACGATTACAGCCAGTGGCGGCACATTGACGCTGGCGGTAGCGCCGAGCCAACTCGGTACGCTTGCGGTGGCCAATACCGGCACCCTGAACGTGCTACAGGCGTGGCAGAACAGTGGGCTGTTGAGCATGGCGGGCGGCACGGCGATTGGATCGACGATTACCAATGCCAGCAACGTCAGCGGTTTCGGTACGATTACGCCGCAGCTGGTCAACAACGGCCTGCTGGTGGTCACGAACGGCACGCTCACGCTCAGCGTCGGCCCGCAGCAGAAGGGTGTGGTCATCGTCGCCGGCGGCGGCGGTCCGGGCACCCTCAGCGTCACCCCGGCCTGGACCAACAACGGCACCGTCAGCGTTGCCGCGGGCGGTACGGTTAATGGAGGCAACTTGACCAATCTGGCCAGCGGCACCGTCACCAACTACGGCGCGATCAATACCCTGTTGGTCAACCAGGGTAACGTTGTGTTGGGCGGCTTGGTCAGCAATTTCCAACAAACCAGCGGCACCAACACCGTCAGCGGCGCGGGCACCGTGACCGGCACGGCCACCCTCACCGGCGGCGTGTTCAACCTCAATGGCGGCACCTATTCCAACGGCTTGATGATCGTGGGCGGCACGGGCGTATTGACCAATAGCGGGGGTGTTGCCACCTTCAACGGCGGTCTCAGCAATGCGGCCACGTTCTACGTCTCCGCACCTGTATTCTTCAACGGCATCGTGACGAACACCGGCGGGTTCTTCTTCCAGGGCGTGGTGGTGAGCAACAACTTCGTCAACTCCGGCGCAGGCACTGTCACGCTTAACAACACCGCCACCATCACGAAGACGGCCACGATCAACGGCGGGACATTCAACCTCAACGGCCAGACCTACACCAACGGGTTGATGATCCTCAGTGGCTCGGCGGTGCTGACCAACGCCGTGGCGGGGGCGACGTTCAACGGCGGGGTGAGCAACGCCGCGACCGTGGCGGTGACGGCCAACACCTACTTCAACGGGCCGGTGACCAACACCGGCGCGATGTTCTTCCAGGGAGCGATCAGCAATAGCCTGGTCAACAGCGGCAGTTTCAATCTGAACAACAACGCCACGGTAACAGGGACCTCGCTCAACAGCGGGACCATCAGTGTTGCGGCGAACACGCTTACGGTCAACCCGGTATGGGCCAATGGGGGCCTGGTGCAGATCAGCGGCGGGGTGCTGGCCGGCGGCGCCGTCAGCAATACGGCGGGTGGTAACATCAGCGGCTTCGGCACGGTCTCGAACACGGTGGTCAACGCAAGTTTGATCACGGCGACGGGCGGCACCCTGACGATGACCAGCGCGCCCACCACGAAGTCGGGCAGCGGCATCAGCGTGACTGCCTCGGGCGCGTTGAACGTCACGCCCGATTGGGCCAACGCCGGCACGCTCAACATTGCCGCCGGCGGGGTAGTTAGTGGCGGTACGTTGACCAATACCGGCCCCGACCTGAGTCGGATCCGGATTGATCAAGTCGTACGTGGTCAATCAGGACTACATGAACTGGGGCGGCACGATCAGCAACAACCTGCTGCAGACGGCGGGCAGTTTCACCCTGAGCGGCAACGCCACAATCACGGGCACCACCACGATCAACGGTGGCACCCTTGACCTTGAGGGGAACGTCATGACCAACGGTCAACTGGTTATCGGCAACGGCGCCGTGCTGCAGAACGGTGGAGGCGTCGCGATCCTCAACGGCAACATTACCAATTCCGGAACAGTGAACTTTTTCGTGAGTGCGGAGACGGAGATCAACGGATTCGTTGTCAACAACGGTACCTGGTACCAAACCGGCATTATCAGCAACAGTCTGGTGAACAACGGAACATTTGAGTGGCTGACATGGAACCCCGGCGGGAACACTCCGCTGATTACCGGGAGCATCAGCAACTCAGGTTCGCTGGCGCTGATCTCGACGGACGCGGCGCAGGTCAACGGCTCGGTCACCAATACCGGGACATTCGCGCTGCACGGAACAATCGGCGGGACCTACCTGCAGAGCGCAGGCTATTTTGTGTCGTCCAATGCGACGATTAATGGGACGGCCACGGTCACAGGGGGCAGCTTCAATCTCGCGGGTAATACGTACAATGGTTCGCGCATGATCGTCAGCGGCACAGGGGTGCTGACCAACGGCGTGGCGGGCGCCACCTTCAACAGCGGGCTGAGCAACGCGGCGACTGTATTTGTATCGCAGAACACCTTTTTCAATGGGACGGTCACCAACACGGGCACGTTTGCGTTCATGGGCGCCGTCGGCAACACGCTCGTCAACTCCGGTGACGTCATTCTCAATGGCAGCGGCACGATCAGCGGGGTGCTGGCCAATAGCGGCAGCGTCAACGTCAACAACGGAACCCTGTCGCTCGTGGTCGCGCCGACGCAGACAGGTTTGATTGCCGTCAACAATGGCGCGACACTCAATGCGGCGCGGGCCTGGGTGAACAACGGGACAATCACGATACTCGGCGGGAATATCACCGGCTCGACCGTTACCAACGCGGGCACGATGACGGGTTTTGGCGTGGTGCAGAGCGTCGTTAACAACGACCTGATCTTTGTTACGAATGGGACGTTGCAGGCGACCACTTCGTTCACTCAAAACGGCACGGTGAATATCGCGACCAACACCCAACTGGCCGTGACGCCGACGTGGCTGAACAACGGGACGATCCTGCTCAATGGCGGGTTTACGAGCGGCGGCATGATGACGAACTGGCGTGTCGTCACTGCTGGCCGGTTTCGGCACGATTTCCAATGCCGTGGTCAACGCCGGCTCGCTGGTGGCCACGAACGGCACGTTGAATCTGGTCAACACACTCACGCAGTCGGGCACCATTACGGTGGCCAACGCCGCCACGTTCAACTCGGTGCTCAACTGGCAGAACGGCGGTTTCCTGAGCATGCTCGGCGGCAGCGTGATCGGTGGGCAACTGACCAACGCGGGCAGCGTGACTGGTTTCGGTACGTTCAGTCCATCTGTGATCAACAACAGTGGCGCGACAATCACTGCTTCCGGCGGAGGCACATTGACATTGACGGCCATCCCATTCCAAAACGGCATCGTCAATATCCTCGGCACCCTCAATGTTGCCTCCGCTTGGAGCAATGGGAGCGCGGGTACGGTCTCGATCAACGGCGGCGTGCTCACCGGCGGGACGTTCACGGTGGATGGGACGGTTGGCGGTAACGGCACCATCGCGGCGAACATGATTGTGGGCAGCGCCAAGACCGTGACGGTTAACGGTGGGACACTGAACGTGACCGCGTTGACGACCATGAACGGCGGCGCGATCAACAGCGGCAACCTGGTCAATTACGGAACCATCTCGGGTGACGGCACGATCGGCTCCATGTTGTCCAACCCCGGCTACGTTCGGGCGACGAACGGTCTGCTGTACGTCCAGGCGCTGAGTGGCAACCAAGCGACCGGGACGCTGGAAGCCAGCACGGGCGGCACGCTGAGGCCAATGGCGTGACACCATGGCTGAATAATGGCCATGTCATTCTTTCCGGCGGGACGGTCATCGGCGGGGACATCAGCAACAACACGTCACACATCATCAGCGGGTACGGCACCATCGCTCCGAATGTTTACAATAGCGGGACAGTTCTGGCCAACAATGCGAGCCAGGCGCTCACGCTGAACAGTTCGCTGGTCAACCTGTCCGGTGGTTTGGTCACGGCGAACGACGGGCAACCTTGTTGTGGGCGGGGCATTTGTGAACCAGGGTACGTTGGCGATGGCGAACAGCATGGGTACGTTTGCGGGCACGGTGGTGAACAGCGGCGCGTGGATCACCGATCCGACGACCAATATTTTCCAGAACACCTACACGCTCACCAGGAGCGGTTATATCCAGGCGAGCGCGGGTGACGTTTACGTTTTCACGAACAATGGCAGCCAGGTGGCCAGCTTCGTGAACCAGAGCGCGCAATCGAATGCGTTCAATACGGTAACCGCAAAATTCGTCTTCAATGCGACGTTGTCGCTGACGCAGACGATGTACGCCGCCGGCAGCAACATCGGCAATCTCAACATCTCGGGCGGGTTCGACGCCGTGCTGGTCGGCGTGGCGGCCACGAACGCGCTATTCCAGTACCAGAACAACTTCGCACTGGGCACCTTGGAGATCGGCAGCACGACGGAGGTGGCCAGCGCGGGGGTGGACGGCGGCGTCGATCCCGGCGGGTTGCAATCGGCGCTGTTTGTGAATCAACTGGATCTCGATCCCGGCGCCCAACTCATCATCAGCAACGACGTCCAGATCTACTTCATTTCGTCGAATGCGTTCACGTCGTCGCAGGTCACGTTGTTGGGCGACGCCGGTCTGCATCTGCTCACCAGTGACGCCAGCCTCGTCGTGCCCGAACCGACGGTTGTCCTGCTCTGGCTGAGCAGTATCGCCACGCTCTATGCCGCCCGCAAACGCGGCGCCGGCAAGAAGTAGCAACTGTATTTTCCTGTCGTGACAAGCTTCGCTCGGCGGGTAAACTGCGGCCATGATTGATGGCCAAACGCCAAAATGGATCGACCGGCTCGAACGCCTGATGCCGGGATTGGGAATCCCGAACCTTGCCTTGTACCTCTGTGGGGCGCAGGGACTCGGTTTCTTTCTGGTGCTGGCCAATCCGCGGGCGTTGTCGCTGCTGATTCTCGACCCGTATTCGGTGCTTCACGGTGAACTCTGGCGGCTCATCACCTTTCTGGCGGTGCCGCTGACGCTCAGTCCATTGTGGATGGTGTTCGCGCTGTGGTTCCTGTACTTCATCGTCAATGGCATCGAGCAGGAGTGGGGAGAATTTCGGACGACGTTGTACGTGCTGGTTGCGGTGTTGCTCACCATCGCGTTTTCGTTTGTCTTTGGCTGCCGCATCTGGAGCATAACGGAATTGCAATCGACGCTCTTTCTCGCGGCGGCCACGATTGCGCCCGAGTTTCAAATCCTGCTGTTCTTCATACTTCCCGTCAAAATGAAATGGTTGGCGTGGTTGTCGGTGGCATACATCATCTGGTCGCTGATAGTCGGTTCGTGGCTGGGGCGGTTGTACCTGGTGGTGATGTACGCCAATTATCTACTGTTTTTCGGGCCGTATTTCGTGGACCGACTCAGGGCGTTTCGTCGTCGCCGAAAATTTCAACATGACGTGGCGGCGGGAAGGGGTTCAGAGGAAGAAACGCGCGAATGGCCACCCCGATGAAATACCGCCGGTTCGGGCGGACGAACCTGCAGATTCCGGTCATTTCTTGCGGCGGGATGCGCTACCAGCATTCCTGGAAAGACGAAGAGGCCGGCGGGATCACTCCCGAGGGCCAGGCCAACCTCGAAGCCACCATCCAGCGGGCGCTGGAATTGGGCATCAACCATATCGAAACGGCCCGCGGCTACGGCACCTCGGAGGTGCAATTGGGACGGATTCTCCCCCGATTGCCGCGTGAGAAAATGATCGTGCAAACCAAGGTCAGCCCGCGCGCGGACACCAGGGAATTTCTGGCCACGTTCAACCAGTCGATGAGCAACCTGCGACTGGATTACGTCGACTTCCTGGGCATCCACGGCATCAACAACGAGGAACTCCTCGAGTTTACGTTGCGTCGCGGCGGTTGTCTGGAGGCGGCGCGGCAATTCCAGAAGGACGGCCGCGTCCGGTTCATCGGGTTCTCCACGCACGCGGTGCCGCGGGTGATCACGGAGGGCCATCGAGTCGGACGAATTCGATTACGTGAACCTGCATTGGTATTTTGTGAACCCGCTGAATTGGCCGTCGGTGCTGGCGGCCACGAAACACGACATGGGCGTGTTCATCATCAGCCCGAACGACAAGGGCGGGAAACTGCAGGAGCCGGCCGACGAAGATGGCGGAGTTGTGCGCGCCGCTGACGCCGATGCAGTTCAATGATTTGTATTGCCTGGCCCGGCCCGAGGTGCACACGCTCAGTTGCGGCGCGTCGCGCCCGACGGATTTTGACGAGCACGTCGCGCGCGCTGGAGTTTTATGACCGCGCCACGGAGACGATTGCGCCGATTGAACGGCGGTTGCGCGCGGAAATGGAACGCGAACTCGGGGCGGATTGGTGCGCGCGTTGGACCGAGGGCCTGCCGGAGTTTACCGAGGCGCCCGAATCAGGTAAACATCATCGAGATCGCGCGGTTGTGGACGTACGCGAAATCGCTCGACCTCGTCGACGTGGGGCAAGATGCGTTACAACCTGCTCGGCGGCAATGGCGGACACTGGTTCCCCGGCGAGATGGCCAACAAGGTGGAAGACGAACGCCAATTGCTGACGGCGATTGCGAAAAGCCCGTTCGCGGGGCGGATTCCACAGATTCTACATGAAGCGCACGCGATGCTGTATGCCGAGCCGAAGAAGCGGCTGAGCCAGAGCTGAGATCGCAAAGTTACGAAGCCAGCGGAACGCCGGCGTCGTTTGCCACTTTGCGAAGCGCTTCGACAGCGACACCGAAAAGATTGGGTCCCGAAAAGCCGGAGAACTGTCCGGCGGCGGCAAGGTGAGGTTCGAGGCTCAGGAATCCGCTATAGCCGCCGGCGTAAGCGTCCTTGAGGATTTCACCGATATGTCCGTCGCCTTCGCCTGCCGGCACGACCTTGCCGCTGCCCATCAGCGCGTCCTTCACGTGAATGTGAACCGTGTATGGCTTGAGCAGCGGCCAGTTATCGAGCGGATTATCTCCCGCCTGAACGAAGTTGGCGAAGTCGAAAGCGGCGCGAAATTTGGGCATGTCGATGCTCCGATGCAGGTCGAGACAGGCCGGGCCGCGTTCCCCGTAAATGTCCTTTTCGTTTTCGTGGATGAGCACAGGACGGTACTTCTGGATGTAGTCCACTTTCTTTTGCAGTCGGCGGATGACTTCGTCGCGGCCATGGGGGAACGCGTCGTAGTAACTGAAAATGCGGACGAACAGCGCGTCGAAAAACTCGGCCAGTTCGACCGCGATCTTGAACCGTTCGAAGTGGGGCTCGAACGGCTCGCTGAGCTTCACTTTTCCGATGGGGGAACCGATGCCGATCACGGCGAGGCCGTTGTCGGCGAGTTTTTGCTTGATGTCGGCGCGCATCGACTTGTCGAAATCGAGGACGTTTTTGCCGGCGACGCCGCGTAGCTCAATGTGCGTCACGCCATATCTTCCGCAGTTGGCGATCTGGATATCGAGGTCGGGTGAGATTTCGTCGGCGAACGCCGCTAAGCCGGAGCATATGTGGTCTCGCGTGTATTCGAAACTTTGCTTCAGGGAATCGAACGGGTCACCCGGGCAGGTATCCTGCTCGATGCAGAACCACTGACAGCCAGCGGCTTCAGCGGCCGGGATAATCCGCGTCCAATCGAGATTGCCGTTACCGATTTCGGCGAAAGTCGCTTTGTTGTCAGTCGTCACGGTGTAATCCTTCATGTGCAGGATGGGCAATCGGTTCTTGAGGCGGTTGCACCACTCGACCGGGTCACCGCCGCCGTGCTGGACCCAGTACGTGTCGGGTTCACCTTGCAGATAGCGCGGGTCGGTTTCCTCGAAGATGATTTCGAGGATGGGCTTGCCGGCCAGACGACGAAACTCGATGTGATGATTGTGGTAGCAGAGTACCTGACCGGTATCGTGCAGTACCTTGCCTGCATAATTAAGTCGTTTGGCGAACGACTTCACGTCGGGGAGCGTATCGAACTTTATCCCCGCCGGCCACGCGTACGCGGTAAGGGCGCAACCGAGTTTCCGCAGGTGTTCGACGACGCGGTGCGGTTCGTTGAGGATCGGTCGCTATCCTCATGCGTGGCGCAACACGTCAGGCCTTCGCCGTTGAGCATCGCGACAACTTCGCTATCAGAAATCGGGCCGAGTCCGCTGAGCTGGACGGCCTGATAGCCGATGGCGCGCATGCG
>CAVQMY010000026.1:0-41152 GCA_963713705.1 uncultured Verrucomicrobiae bacterium | reverse complement strand
TATCTGGCTACTGGTTCGTTGCGTATTGCTGACCCTAAACTTGTTAAAACCCTTCGCGAAAAGACCGGCGCCGGGATGATGGACTGCAAACAGGCGTTAGTGGAAGCCGGCGGCGACATCGTCGAGGCGGAAAAGATCCTGCGCAAGAAAGGCATCGCCGTGGCCGGAAAAAGGCGGGGCGCGCCGCGAAGGAAGGCTGCATCGCCAGCTACATTCACCACGGCAGCAAGCTCGGCGTGCTGCTGGAAGTGAACTGCGAGACGGACTTCGTGGCTCGCAACGAGGGTTTCCGCGAGTTGGTCAAGGACATCACCCAACATATCGCCGCCGCCAATCCGAGCTATGTGAGACGCGAGGAAGTCCCCGCGGTCGTCGTCGAAGGCGAAAAGGAAATCTACCGCGCCCAGGTGAAGGACAAACCCGCGCCTGCCATCGAGAATATCGTCAAAGGCAAACTGGAGAAGTTTTATTCCCAGGTGTGCCTGCTGGAGCAGCCGTTCGTGAAGAACCCGGAAATCACGATCAACGACCACGTCACTGCCAAGATCGCGCAGTTGGGCGAGAACATCGTGGTCCGCCGCTTTATTCGCTGGCAACTCGGCGAGGAAATCCCGGTTCGACACCTGCCGCTTGAGTAGCCGCACCGTTGTCATCATCGGGTGATGATGATGTCTCGTCCGACTCGGCTTAAGGTGCGATAGTCACTGTGCCAGCGCAGGCTAAAGCCTGCGGCTACACGATGTTTTTACCGCGGCTGCTTGAACTGCATCGTCATCGGTTTGCCGCTCATCTGATAGGCTGACCGGAGCCTAAACCCGTCAGGTGTCTCCGTGTAGACGAACGGCTGTCCGCTCGACGAATCGGGATGTGTCGACAGCGCCTCCGGTCCGTTCTCCGCGACGGCCAACCCGGCCACTATCATTTCCCGGTTGACCTCGGCCTGACGCACCTTGTCCACGAACACTTCGTCACCTCCCAGAAATGCGTTCGCCAGCGGATTTGATGTTTTGAGTTCAGTCAAGTGCTGCAGCCATGCCTTATATTCGTCTTCTGATGAAGACGCTAATGCTTTCGCTAGTTCCCGGTCTGAATCGGCGATCTGCTTGAGCGCCACCAGGGTAGCGGCTTGATCCAGTTCCGAAGCGTTCGGAGGAGTGAAGGATTCCAGCTTGCTCAACTCTTTTTTCAGTTCGACTTCGGACATCGCTGTTAGTTTCGCGGCCAGACGATTGGCGACATCAGCCTCTTGTTCCTCCACGCGACTCGGTGTCTCCTCGTAAGCAGGATCCCTGAAGGCCGCCACCAATCGCTGGCTGTCAGTGCCAGCGAACAATCCAACATTCTGTGCGATGTAGGACGACGCCATGTTTTGCAGCGCCATGTCTGCAAGACAGGCGAGCATTGAAGTCCGTGAAACCCGCTGACCAAGCCGTAGGACGGCCACCGCATCATCGGTTGCTCCTGTCACGTCGTTCGACCGGCAATGCGCGGCGTTCCACAGCGCGGCCCGCGAAACATCTCGTGCCTGCTTAATATGCGGCAACTTGGTCTCTAACGTTATTTGTTCAATCCCCCAATCACAATTCGTCACGGCTGATGCCTGATGCATCAGGTCGCAAATCGGGTGGAGTTTTCCGCAACGTTCCGCCTCAACCGACGCATCGACGTTCGTCCGCCAATCGCCGAGCAGCCCCTTCTCATCCTTCGACAGCGCGTCGTAAAGTGCGAATGCCTGGCGGTAGAGATCGGCGGCGTTCGTAATTGCGGAGTTATTCGGCTGGTTTGTTGGCGTCTCGCTCGACACGTCATCAGCCAGCTCGAACTCGCGCGCCTGCGGTTTTGTCGGTTCGGCCTTCACGGGTTGCCGGTCCAGAGGTAACGGTTCTTGGCGGAACGCAAACCAGCCGAGGAGAACGAGGAGGCACAAGACGACGACTCCGCCCAAAGCGTAGAGACTCGTCCTCTTCGATGACTCATTCATCCACAGCACGTGGCGTTTGACTGAGTTCTTTGACGATACGGGACACTATGTCAAATTGGGCGGGGAGCGGCAAGTGCGGCCTCCATCCGTTCAGGCGTCGCCAATTCACTGCAAACGGCTTAAGGAGCGCCCACTGAGGGCAGCCGTTGAACAATGGGGCCAAAATGGCCGCCCTACAAGAATCCTAAACTCGCGGCTATTTGAACTGCATCGTCATCGGCTTGCCGTACACTTGATAGGCGGATTGGAGTTGAAAGCCATCGGGGGTTTCTGTGTACACGAACGGTTGTCCACTGGACGGATCGGGATGCGTCGCCAGGGTGTCGGCTCCGTTGTCTGCCACGGCCAGCCCGGCAACGACCAGCGCGCGGTTGACCGCAGCGATCTGCGCCCGATTTACAAACGATTCGTCATTTTCCAGCAGGAGCTTCGCCAACGGATTTGATGCTTGGAGTTCGGCCGCCTCCTTTTGCCACGCTTCGTATGCATCTTCTGATGAAGAAGCCAAAGTCTTCGCCAATTGCCGCTCCGAATCTATACACTGTTCGTACGCGGCCAGAATGGTGGCCTGATCCAGATTGGTAGGGAGTCCATTCACCCATGCGGCCAACTCCTTTGCTCGCTCGGAGAACTCCTGCTCTACCTCGGCTGCCGTCATCGTCGCCAGCTTCGCGGCATAATGGTCATGCATATCTGCTTCCTGTTCCATCGCACGACTTGCCTCTTCTTCGTAAGCCGGATCGTTGAAGGCCGTTGTCAGTCGTAGAATGTCGGCGTCACCGAACGATCCGACATTCTGAGCGACGAACGCCGCCACGATGCTTTGCAGTGCCGTGCCCACTAAGAAACCGATAGGCCCACCCTGCGAGATGTTCTGACCAAGCCGTAAGACCGACAACGCATCATCCGTTGCTCCAGCCACGTCGTTTGACCGGCAATGGGCGGCGTTCCAGAGAGCCGCCCGGGCAATGTTTCGCGCCGGGCTAAGATACGGTGGCAACTTGGTGTCGTTGTTAATTGGGTCAAAGCCCCAATCGCAATTCGTCACCGCCGTCGCTTGACGCATCAGGTCGGAAATCGGCCGGAGTTTCCCGCAAAGTTCCGCCTCGACCGACGCGCCGACATTGGTTCGCCAATCACCGAGAATAAATTCTTGGTCTTTCGAGAACTTAGCGAATAGATCGAATGCCTGCCGGTAGATCGCCGCCGCGTTGGTTGATGCCGAGTCTGGTGTCTGACTTGCTGTCTGCACATTCGTAAGATTCCCATCTGGCTCCAGCGCAGGTGCAACGGGCGTGACTTTTTCGACCTTGCCGGGTTGCTGGTGCAGAGGCGGCGGTTCTTGGTGGAACACAAACCAACCGAGGAGAACGAGGAGGCACAAGACGATAGCTCCGCCCAAGGCGTAGAGACTCGTCCTTTTCGATGACTCATTCATCCACAGCACGCGGCGTTTGACTGAGTTCTTCGACGATACATTATACCATGCCAAATTGGGCCGGGAGCGGCAAGCGTGCCGGTGGATGCCGGTTGACTCTCACCGCGCTTGCCAACGACGGCCAGTGCGTGTAAAACCGTGAGCATGTCGAAGACCTCGGCCCCGACTCCGAAATACAAGCGCGTGATGTTGAAGTTGAGCGGCGAGGCGCTGCTCGGCGCACGCGGATACGGCATTTCTCCCGAAACCTGCGACGCCATCGCCAAGGAAATCAAGGAGATCAAGCAGGTCGATGTCCAACTGGCCGTTGTGATCGGCGGCGGGAACATCTTTCGCGGTCTGGCGGGAAGCAAGCACGGCCTTGACCGTACGGCAGGCGATTACATGGGGATGCTCGCGACGGTCATCAACGCCCTCGCGTTGCAGGATGCGTTGGAGAAGAACGGCGTATCCACCCGTGTGCAATCGGCCATCGAAATGCGGGCAGTGGCTGAGCCGTTCATCCGCCGACGCGCCATCCGCCACCTGGAAAAAGGCCGCGTGGTGATTTTTGCGGCGGGCACGGGCAATCCCTATTTCTCGACCGACACGACCGCGGCGTTGCGCGCGAGCGAGATCGGCGCGGACGTGTTGCTGAAGGCGACGAAGGTGGACGGTGTGTATTCCGCCGACCCGAAAACGGACCCGACGGCGAAGCGGTACGAGAAGCTCAGCTACATGGACGCGTTGAAGGGGCGGCTCAACGTGATGGATTCCACGGCATTTTCGCTGTGCATGGACAACCGCATCCCGATCGTGGTCTTCAACCTGTTTGAATACGGCAACGTCCGTCGCGCCATCCTCGGCGAGCCGATCGGTACGCTCGTGAGCGATTAGTTTGCGCCCGAAGAGAGCCTCGCCCTCCCCTACGCGAAGTGTTGAATGAGCTGGCCGAAATTCTCCAACATGATCGTGCCGCCGTCTGGTGTGATCTCTTCCAGTTCGTGCTGCCATGTGGTGTGGTACGGGATGAACACGGTGCCGAGCCCGGCGGCGCGGGCGGGGTTGATGTCGGAACGCGGCGAGTTGCCAATCATCCAGGTCTGCGCGGGCGCGAGGCGGTGTTTCGCGATCATATCGCGATAGGTCTCGACCGATTTCTCGAAGACGACCTCCGTCACGTGGAAGAATGGCGCAAGGCCCGAGCGGTCGAGTTTGGCGAGCTGTTCTTCATCGCGGCCCTTGGTCAAGAGGATCAGACGGTTGGCCGCCTGGAGTCGGGGAAGCGTTTCGCGCACACCGGGCATGAGATCAATTGGATGGCGCCGAATCCACGTCTCTTTCTGTTGGATCCACGATTCCAGGTCGGTGGCGCCCAGTTGGCGGGCGACCTCGTGTAGCAACTGGCAAAAGGCCTGACTGCCGTAGCCGGTGACCTTGACATTGCGTTGTTCGGTTTCCCAGAGCAACTGGTCGACCCGCTCGGCGGCATGACCCCGCTGCCCGAGCGCCGCGACGAACTCCACCGTGACCTGCTCGAAGTAGATGTTGTTCTCCCAGAGCGTGTCATCGGCATCGATCAACAATGTGCGATTTGCGGGCATGGCTGCTTTTTCCTTGCTTGACCTCACGCGAGTTTTTAAGCTGAGACACCATGACTCTGCAAGAAGTCCTCGACTCGATGGAAGAAAAAATGATGAAGACGCTCGAATTCGTCCACAGCGAATTCGCCACGGTCCGCACCGGCAAGGCGTCGACATCTCTCGTGGAAAATATCCCCGTGGAAGCCTACGGATCGCACATGCGGTTGCGGGAACTGGCGGGCATTTCCACGCCCGAACCGCGGTTGATCGTCGTCCAGCCGTGGGACGCCACCCTCGTCCAGGCTGTGGAGAAGGCGATCATGAAGTCCGAACTCGGCGTCAACCCGCGTGTCGACGGCAAAATCATCCGCATTCCGATTCCCGAACTCGATCAGGAACGTCGGCGCGAACTCGACAAGATCTGCAAGAAAATGGCCGAAGATGGACGCATCGCCATCCGCAGCGAACGACGTCACGCGCACGACCTTGCCAAGAAATTGCAAAAGGACGGCGACATCACCGAGGATGAATTGAAGCACTCCGAAAAAGAGATTCAGAACAAGACCGACGAGTACATCAAAGAGATCGACACCGTCCTGTCCCACAAGGAAAAGGAAATTCTCGCGGTGTGAATTGTCGGCGCGAATCTGGCACACGGCCCATGGGTGCCGCCGCGGACTTGCATTGCGCCGATGGCCTGCCCGGAAGCTTAGCGGGAAAAACTTCACCGTTGCGATTCGCGTTCATTTCGCTATAGTCAACCCGCTCGCGTGGCAATTTCGACGACCCCATCGTCTAGCCCGGTCCAGGACATCGCCCTTTCACGGCGGTAACACGGGTTCGAATCCCGTTGGGGTCGCCATTCTTTATTCCTTAACAAAACCGCACTAATATGCGGTTTTCACTATCAACTCCTAACAATACTCCTAACAGAACGCCCCATATCGTGGGCGTTTCGGGGTATCTGTGGATGTCTAATCCGCGGAGCTTCGTCATGGTACAGATCGCCACTGTGGAGGCTGTCTCGTTAAGATTATTCTGGGAGCGTGCAATTGGCCTTGTCGTTTCCGGTGTCACGAGGCGATTTGCGGCACCATCAAGGACGTGGTGCGGTTTAGGGGACGGTCGGCCCTGGATCGTGCGCAGACGCTCACGGCAGACGGCAGGGCGAGTGTCTGGCAGGCTGGTTGAACGCCTACGAGTGTCGCTGACGGCGTACCTCCATCAGCCGATTGGCGCACGAAGCCACTTCCCACCAGGACCTGCCACCACCCGTCACACCACTTCCACCGGACATTTCGGCAACGACGCCAGGAATACCCGTCCGTACGCCTTGGTCAGGATGCGGTTGTCCAGAATCACCACGATGCCCGTGTCAGTCTTGGTGCGGATCAGCCGACCGACGCCCTGGCGGAGCTTGAGCACCGCCTCCGGCAGGGAGTACTCGTTGAACGAACTGCCACCTCGGGCTTCGATGACCTCCATGCGGGCCTCGATGAGCGGCTGGTCGGGCACTGCGAACGGCAGTCGGGTGATGATGACATTGCTCAGTGCCTCGCCCGGGACGTCCACCCCCTGCCAGAAACTGTCGGTTCCGAACAGCACGCTGTCGACATCCTGCTTGAACTTGCCGAGCAGCATCCGGCGCGGCATGCCCTGCCCCTGGGTGTAACAGGCGATCCCCAGTTCCTGGAAGAAATCTTCCATTTCCGCCGCCGTTTCACGCAACAGCCGATGGCTGGTGAACAACACCAGTGCCTTGCCGTGAGTGAGGCGGATGAAATGCTCAAGCCAGCGGACTAGAGCCGCTCGGTAGCCGTCGTCACGCGGGTCCGGCATGGCCTTCGGGATGCATACCTTCATTTGTGATTGGAAATCGAACGGTGAGCCTAGTTGCAGTCCGTCCGCCGCCTGGCCACCGACGCGGTTGAGGAAATAGTTGAGTTGGCCGCCGACTGCCAGGGTGGCGCTGGTCATCACCACCGAATCGTTCGGCTCGAAGAGCATCCTGCGGAGGTACGGGGCCACGTCGACGGGGGCGGCACGTAGTTCGAGGTTGGTCTGTTTGCGGCCGGTGCGCTCCACCCAGTAGACGTGGTCGTCGTGTTCCTGCGTCAGGAAACAGCGGATCTGCTCCCGCAGGTCGTGACCGCGCCGCGCCCACTCCAGCAGTTCCTCCCGCACCGTCTTGTCCGACACGGTCTTGATCAGTTCAGCGATGCCCGCCAACAGTTGGCCCATCGGTCCGGTCAGGATGTCCGGCACGGCATCGGGCTTGCGGACTCGGAACGCGTTGGACTGACCCTTCAACGCGGTGGTTTCGTCCGATGCCAACTGCTGTTTGGCGCCCGACACGGAGCTGTCGGCGGCGGACGGAAAGGCGAGTTGCTCCACCGACCCGAAGAATCTGTCCGTCAATTTGAGCAATTCCGCAACCAACAGAACAAGGTGCCCCTGGCGCAATGCCGCCAACAATCCCTTCTTCGTCTTCGGGTTCCAGAGCCGATGCAACCACCAGCGCATTCCCGTCAGAGTCACCCCGATGCCAATGTGCTCCGCCGCAGTGGCCTCCATCGTGTGTGCCTCGTCGAGAACGACGCAGTCGAAACGTGGCAGCAACACCCCGGTTGTCTCACCCTCCTTCTCCTCGTCCTCAATGTCGTCGCGGATGCTCAATTCCGTGAACAGCAGGTGGTGGTTTACCACGAGCATGTCGGCGGTTTTCGTCTGCCGCCGCGCCTGTTGGAAATAGCAGGTCTGCCCGTCGGCCTCGCAGATCCGGGGGGAACAGATGCCACGCTCCGAACAGACCTCTGCCCACACCTTCGAGTCGGGCTGGGTCTCCAAGTCGGACAGTGTCCCGTCCTTGGTGCGCCTGGCCCATTCGGCGATGCGGAGCAATTCAACCTGCTCCGGGCCGACGAACAGGCTCTTGGAGTCGCGCAACGCCCGCTGGAGCCGATGTGGGCATAAGTAGTTGGCGCGGCCTTTCACCAGCACGGCCTTGAATGACACGCCGTCGGCGACCGGCCCAGTTGAACCGGCATCGCCCTCGGTCGTTGCCGAGCGCAGATGGTTCAGGAAGGCTTCGTCACGGAACGACTTCAGGATCTTCTGAACGAAGGGGATGTCCTTCTCGATCAGTTGCTCCTGCAGATTGATCGTGTGGGTCGAGACCACAGCGCGTTTCTTGTGCGCGAGGGCATGGAGGACGATGGGGATCAGGTAGCCGTAGCTCTTGCCGACACCCGTGCCAGCCTCGACCGCCAGGTGCCTAGATGCCGACAGCGCCCGGGACACCGCAACCGCCATCTGCTGTTGTTGCTCCCGATACTCGAACCGATCCGTCTTCGACAATAGGCCCGTTGGAGAGAAGATCGCCTCGACGATCTTCGGCAGGTCGGGCGCTGGCGCTTCCACATCGTGGACTGGGCGGATCACGGAGTCAGACTACCGACAACCGGCAAGCGCGGCAAGACGAGTCGCCGACCGCATTGACCGGCGTAGCCGCTTCCGGCTAGACTTCGGTGTCGTCAGGGCGACGAGCGAGATGCTCTTGGCGCCATTCGAGAATGTATGCGCGCTTGGCTCGCCGGAGGGCCTTACGGTCGATTTCTTGGGGTCCCATGCTCATAAATCGGGGCTGTTTTCCGGATTTTTCGACAACTCATGCGCCGTGCCTTTTGGGCTCGTCGAAACTAATCTGAACCGGACAGCACATTTCGGTGCCGTTGACCCGGCCTTTTCTGGCGGGCCTTGCCCCGCTCTCCTAATCGTGTCTTACCCCACGGGGATGCTGGAATCAAGGGGGTCGAGAAGGAGCGGACGCGCGAGGTCACGGGTTGCGCGGGACGCGAAGTCGCTCGCGCGGCTCTGAATCTTGTGGCGGCTGTGTTGGCGATCTTACTTTCTGCGGTCTGCGGTCGAGTGACCGCGGACTGCGTTGACCGCTGACGCGAACCGGCTTGTCAGCGTGGTCAGAGGTGATACTGTGAGTGCTCGTCAGACGCAACGGTCGGCGATAGTCGCGGGGGCATGTCATGTGGGAAATGTCGGATTATGAGGGTCCTAATCACAGGTGCGGCGGGCAATCTCGGCTCGAAATTGGCGCAGCATCTACTCCCTGGTCCGCATCAGTTGCGCCTGCTCATCCATCATCGTGAATTGCCCTTTGCAGTCTCAACATACCCGAACATCGAAGTTTGCCGTGTCGATCTGGGAATGCCTGAGACACTTGCCACTGTCTGTCGTGAGGTTGATTGCATCGTTCATTTCGCGGGTGTTCTGTTCGCGCCGAATCCGGAAAGTTTCCTGCCAAAGACCAACGTTGGATACGTGCAGAATCTCAGTGCCGCCGCACTGGCGGCCCACGTGGGGAAGTTCATCCTGATCAGCTTCCCGCATGTGGAAGGCGAGACATTTCCCGACCGACCAGCGCAGGCGCGGCTGGATTGCCAACCGCCATCAGTACACGCCCAAACACGGCTTACCGCTGAGAAGCACCTGTTCGCGGCTTGTGACGGAATGAACATGACACCTGTCGCCTTGCGAGCTGGCATGATCTACGGGCGCGGCATTCTGATGATCGAGGCCGCTCGTTGGCTGCTGCGGCATCGGTTGCTGGCGGTATGGCGCGAGCCGACTTGGGAACACTTGCTGTCGCTGCCGGATTTTCTGGCGGCGGTCACTGCGGCCATCGAAGGCAGGAACATTCGCGGCATTTACAATGTCGCCGACGATCAGCCGGTCACATTGCAGGAGTTTCTCGATGCGATTGCGGAGCATTGGGGCTATTCCAGACCGTTGCGCTGCCCGAAGTGGTCCTTCTACGCAGCCGCCGCGTGTTGCGAGACGTTCGCGTCAGTATTCAACACACAATCGCCGTTGACGCGCGACTTCGTCAGGATTGGCATGGTATCCAGCGTCGCCGACACGGCACGGATGAAGAAGGAATTGCTGGGCACGCTGGCATATCCAACGCTCAAGGAAGGATTGGCCCTGCTCTAACACCTTCCCACAACAGCCGCATCGGTTCACACGCAAACTTGATGTCCATGCTGTTCACAGCGGCGGCGCGCGTGCTTTCGCGCCTATCAGGGCGACTAGCGAGAAGCACTTGGTGTCTTTCGGGCGCCCTACCAATACTCGACTCTAAGAATAACCGGCTTTCCTTCCTGTTCCAATAATCTGCCTGCTTCTTCGATGCGCCTCATCCCTGCATTCTGGTCGTTGGTCACGAGTATGAGCCGATGTTGAACTGCGACACTTGCAATCAGTAGATCCCGTTCGTCAATCCCGAGTTCTTTCCCGGAAACCCGATCTTTGAGTTCCTCGGGTAGTGTCTCCACGTGCTTGCGGCCCTTCGGGGTTGCATACATGTGCCAGATTTTCGCTCTCAAAAAGGAGTACGGTTCAACCGTGTGGTCATCAATCCCCAAGTGGTGAGGGAAATCGGCGAAAAACTTCCGCATAGCCTGTTGTTGGTGAGAGTTCGGTTGACTGGTCTTAACCATGCCGAATTCGATTTCCGCAATTGCAATGACGGGCAACATTACAGGACCTCCACAGACGCTATTCAGTTTCAACCTTACATTGGCGTACCGTGAATGATCTGGATTTGCGGAGGCGGAAATGATGTTCGTATCCAGGAGGCGTCCTGCTGGCATTATTCCACCTCACTCAGCGCCTCGATCAAAACTGGGTCGGTGATCTTGGGGATCGTTTTCAGTAAATGTCCGGCTGTGCATTTCTGGAATTCTTCCGATATGTACATCCAAAGCGGAATGGTCGGCGTGAAGTCTTCGGGGAAATAGTCTCCAAACTCAAACGGCACCGGCCGCTTCTCGTCCCGGAAGAAGTCCAACAACTCCCGCTCCAATCGCGGCGGCAGGTTGTAGCCCTTCAGAATGATGGCATCAATCTCCAACAGAACTCGGCGCGCGCGGTTCGGTGAGCCAACCGGATTCCAAAGCTCTAGTCTACTGTCGGGAGAACCAATTACTGCCGACACATACTGCTCCACGAGCCCTTCAAGCGTGCTGACTTGCAGGGCGTCCAGCAAAGGCAAGGGGACTTCGGCAAGAATATCCTTCAAAATATGCTTGCTGGCTTCGTGCGCGGCCACGTAACCCGAGGCCACTGGACCGTTGAGTATTGCGGACAATGTCTTAGTGCCCCAGCCCGCCCGAGGCCACAGACACTGGAAGTTGGCCGTGCAAACCAGCCCTTGTTCTTCAGAGAAAGCTGCGATCTTCCATGGGCCACGAGAAACACGAATCGCGTTCATTACAACCTTCGGCTTGTCCCACGGCAAATCCCACGCATTGTATTGCCTCCATGCTGCCTTGGAGCACAGATAAACTGGCTTCGGCGCTTGGAAGCTGAAAAACTCCCCCTCCGCGCTATTGAGCCCGCGAACGAACCCCGGTTTCTTTATAGCGGAGAGATATTTCTTTTCGTCAAACGGCTGCTGCCATTCCACACCACGATGAATCTCTGTCACGTCACGCAGCCGTGGATTGTTAGCAAGTCTGTCCCACACTTCGTTAAGCGCAGGGATAAGGAAACTGCGCGCCGCCTCGGTGCTTGTTTTGTGTCCGAGGTCATGCCGACTACCGGCGTGCTCTTCGAGAAACCGCGTCCGATCCCTGTCCTTCACCTCGACGAATGAGACGGTTGTTGTTGTGCTATCGCCCCCGACCACGCGGCCTATTAGCAGCGATGTCTCCAAGAGGGAATGACGAAAGACACGATCTGGAAGGGCCACAACCTCTAGTTCACGGAAGCGTCTAGTCAATTCGCTCCGTACATCGTCGTAACCTTTGCCCGAAATGAATTGACGGGGCAGCACGAAACCCAGCAACGCATTCGGCGACAGATTTGTGAGGACTCGTCTTAGCACCTCCACCGGCTTCTGGACCGAACTGAGATGCTGATACTTCCTCCGCTCGGCGGGTAGGAAATCCTCGAACGGAGGATTACACAGAACGATGCGCGCTTTGGTCAACGCCCTCGTGAACTTCGATGATGAGAACACGTCAGCCTTCTGAATACGCCATCCGTTATGATTCGGAAAATCCGCGAGCATCAGGCACAACTTGCTGACTTCGATAGCGAAAGCGTCTCGCTCAAAGCCATGCAGCATTTTGACGAAGTACCGATGCCGAGCTTGCGCATCCATTCCCTTCGGGAGGAGATCACGCAGCCGCTTCAACGCGGCGACAAGAAAGATTCCGTGCCCTGAGCAAGGCTCGACAATGACGCGCTCATTTTCAGGGATCTCTGCCAGCGGCAGGCGATGGACAATGTAACGAGCGATGCTCGCTGGTGTGCTGTGAATCCCCAGGTGCTCGCGGATTGACGGATCAACGAGCGTGTTCTCGTAGATGTACGCCAAGACTTCGACCGACAAATTCTGAAAGCTGACCTGTTGCCATAGTCGTTCAGCCACGGCAATCTGCGTCGCGGCATCCTCAAGCACCGGCAATCGTTCCCGGTAGTACCGGGATACCCGGCGGAGAATCAGTCCGGCTTGTGTGCCGTCGTCGAGATTGCGGAAACCCGCAACATTCCGGTCGCGCAATACCTTCGCCGCGAGTAAACGGAACACGAGCCGAAATAGCTTCCGTGTATCAGGCTGAATCCCGGCGTTGCGGCGGTACACGCGTTGTGCTGTTTGTAGGACATCGCGTAAAAAATAGTCTAGTTTGTTACTAACCTCCCGCTCCAAAGCCGGGATCAGCCCCAAGTCGATGAATTCCAACTGCCGCGGCCCAAGCTCCGCGCCGATGTTCTTTGCGCGAAGAACGCTCTCGGGTAACCAGTGCTTCCTCTGGTCACGAAATGCGGCGTTCAGAGATTCGGGAGGGATCCGCGCGTGTGAGATGGTGTTGCCAACATCTCGTCCCACACGCCACGGCACGACACCGTCCTCGCGCACCTCGAAGACAAGTGGTGCGCCCAGAGACCGGAACCGAGTTACGTGGCCGCCACTCGTTCCGTTCGCAGAGAGGAAGACGCCGAAACAGGCCGTGTCGTAGGAGAATGGCGTTTGAGCAAACGCAGCAGCGGGAATGGAGCGTGAAGGACAGCCGGTAACGAACCAATCGTTGAATTGATAATCTTCTTGAAGCAGTTCGCGGGTGTAGCCAATCCCTCTCAGGTGAGAGAGAACAGCATGATACAGTTGTTTTTGGCGTTCGCTAGTAAAAGCATTCGTCATGGCCCCCGCAAAACAATACATGAGGCTGACACTGGTGACAACACGTTAGTTAAAATCTGCGTGGCTACGGAATCCGCAAGAACGTCCCTTGCGGATTTTCTTCCAGAGCAAATGTAAGCTGCTTCTGTTCGACCTGAAGATGGGCTTTGAACAATTGCGTATCCATAGCTTCTTAGTGCCGTACCATCAGAAACACGATGGCACAGATAATCACACAGAGCATGGCAAGCAACTGCTTCTCGGTACGGCTACAACCGCCTCGATCAGAATTCTCGGACTTCTTTGCGGCGAACATCCACTCTCCCATGCTTCTTGTTAAAAACCCTGCCCTTCGTGAGGCGTATTGCAAGGCAGCATGGGCTTACCTGAACAAGTTGTCAATCCAGGAAAACACTGGCTTGCATGGCTATTTTGCGTTGACATTACCCCCCGAGCAAGTTCATGCTGAGGCACTGACTCAGCCTGCGGTGGCTAAACTCGGGTCAATTAGGAGATGCTATGAAGAAACATCTGCAAAAACCTGTTCACATGGTCACAAGTAAATCGGGTCAGAGCCTGGTTGAGTACGCACTGATTCTGTCATTGATTGCCGTGGTCGCAGTCGTGGTTCTCCAAGGACTCGGCAACCACATCAACAACTCGCTGTCGTCCGTCAACTCGAACCTGCCGTGACCAGATAGTCGATTGGGGAAAGAAGCATATGGGCATGTTCTCCGCAGCAATCGCATTACTTAGCAACAATGGCGTGAGCCAACGGAAACGACCCCTGGGGAGCCCTTCCGATAACGAAGCCAAACCGAAATCCACCATTCTGGTCATTGATGACGACCCCATGCTGCTCCAAACCGTCAAATCCTTGCTGGTCAAACGTGGCTTCGATGTGCTGACTTCGTCTTCGGTGCCGAGGGGTATGGGCGTACTGGGCAATGCCGTTGGTGACATCCGAGTCGTGCTGCTCAATTTCAGCATGCTGAATCTCAACGGTGATGAGTCGCTCAAGTTGGTAAGGCAACTTCGCCCAACCGCAAAAATCATTGGACTCACAGCAATGAACCTCGGCTCGGTGCCCAGAGAGTATCTTGACGGCGTAGACAAGTTGCTGACGAAGCCGGTAGTCGTCACCGAATTGCTTGGTGCTGTTGACGAGTTGCTTGGCGACGGACAGACGGCTGGCAAACTGTATGCTGATTCTTAGGAGCATGGCAGTGTAGCGAAGGACATGCTCGCTTTGACGGCGAAGGTCGCAGTCGAAGTTCTACCAGGGCATGACCGGAGCCTACACTGCCATTTTTATTGAAGTCGATTAAGTGGTCGGGGGAGGAACTGGCGGCGGGACTGCGGGGTGGGAGGCTGGCTGGATTTGGCTCGATTTGGCATGGGTGGAATGCTATTGCGTGACAGCATGCTTGAGGACATCGGCGTAGGTTTGAAAAGATACCCGTCCGGCAGAGCACATGAATCCGCAAACTGAACCTGCATCCGACACGGGACTTCTACCTCGGCAATATCTTTCCCGGTCTATAGAGAAGCGGCGAGTCGTTCGGGGCGGAATGTCGAAGGAGCACCGTCAGAAGATTTCGGCTTCCGCAAAGAAGCGGTGGGCCAGACTGGGCGGTATGTCGAGCGAGACCCGTCAGAAGATTTCAGCTTCCATCAAGAAGTGGTGGGAGACTCGGGGTAGCATGTCGAGCAAGCGGGGTCAGAAGATTTCAACTGCTGTGAAGAGGCGGCGGGCGAAACGGAGACGAATAGGCATGTAGGGCATCGCTCTGAAGCAGTTGGGCAACACCCCCGCCCGTGTCGTGGCAGGACTATGGCGGGGGCAAGGGCGGCGGGAAACTACTCGATTTGGAATTGGCGGAATGCTAGTCGCTGCGTATCTCAATCCTTTTTGCACTTCTTGTATTTTAATGCAGCACCGACAATAGCACCCACGGCTGTTCCAATGGCAACGCCCATTGCTAGGTTGTGCATGGCGGCTCCCACTCCTGCTCCAAGGGCAATGCCCATGCCGATGCCCATGGACATTGCCTGTCCAGACGAACATTTTGCAGTTTTATTATTTGGTTCTGGTTCCATAAATTGACGATGCCCTTGATGCTGCCTAATTGCTTCAACCTCACCTGTCCTCGACTCTCCACGGCATCGTATGCCCAATCCTGAGAATAGCAACCGATGGTTTCGTGGTGTGCGGCAGGACTATGGCGGGCGGCAACGGCGGAGTGGAGCAAGGGCGGCAGGACAGTGGCGGCAGAAAACGAGAGAGAGTCGAGGCTCGAACTGCTCTGCTCCACGCCGCTACTTCGTATGCGGCTGAGCGACCACATCTAGTCTGAGGGGCTGGATTCTGCCACGATGGCGGCATGATTTCACCCAAAGATGTGGTTCGGCATCGGTTCACTGCACAGCAACAGCAACGACTGCTGGCCCGGTTTCACCAGAGCCAAATGACTCGAAAGGATTTTGCCGCCCGTCACGGGGTCGGCTTCTCCACCCTGAGCAAGTGGTTGCAGGACGAGCGCCATACCGGCCACCCTGCGGTGAGTTTTCAGGAAGTGGTCGTGCCGAGCACGGCCACGAAGTGGGCGGTGGAGATCACCAGTCCCAAGGGCTGGACCGTGCGGCTGAACGATAGTGCCGCAATCCGGTCTTTGCCCAAAGTCCTACGTGCTTTGTGCTGAGCGTGTCCGGCGCCACGCGGGTGCTGGTAGCCACCGTGCCCGTCGATTTGCGCGGCAGTTTCAACCGGCTCTACGGCTACGTCGTTGAGCACCTGATGGGCGATCCCCTTTCCGGCAATTTGTTTTTATTCACCAATCGACGACGAAATCGAATCAAGATATTATGGTTCGATGGCTCGGGTTTGTGGATTTGTGCCAAACGATTGGAGCGCGGAAGATTCACCTGGCCGGTGAGCGAACAGGGGCAGGTCAGTCTGCGCGGCGAAGAGTTCAGCGCCCTGATCCACGGACTGGAAATACACACCAAAGCCGGTTGGTATCGTCGGTGAAACTTTTTCTCGCGAGTTTGAACAGTCTGTTTGTATTCCGGTCAAAATAGCGTGACCAACGCTGCACTGCTCAAAAAGGTGGAAGAGTTGAGTGCGCGTGTCGCCACGTTGGAGGCCGACAACACCCACCTGAGCGAAGAGAATGCGCGTCTGCACCAGGAGAACCGGCTGCTGCGTCAGAAACTCGACCATTTTATCCGGCATTACTTCGGCGGCCAGCGCAACGAGGGACTGGATCGACATCAACTGGAGTTGCTCCTGCAAGGCTTGGCCAATGTCGTCACATTGCCGACGCCAGAACCCAAGCCCGTTGCCGCTTCCCGCAACGGAACTCCCCATCCGGTGCGGCGGATGCTGGCCGAGGATAAACTGGAAACCTATGAGTCCGTCATCGAGCCGGAGGAAGTGCAGGCCCAGCCCGAGGGTTGGAAGAAGATCAGCGAGGAGCGCACCAGTCAACTGGACTGGGTGGCCGCCAAGATCATCAAGCGGGTCTTCATCCGACCACGCTATGTGAAGGCCGAACAGTTTGCCATCGCACCGTTGCCGCCGCAGCCGATTGAGCAAGGGATGGTGGGGCCGGGCTTGTTGGCCCAGATTCTGGTCAACAAATACGAATATCACCTACCGCTGTACCGGCAGGAGAAGATGTTCCGCCAGCAGTTTGGGGTGGAACTGAGCCGCAAGACGATGGGGTCATGGGTGGGACAGTCCCTTGAGTTGTTGATGCCGGTGTATCGTGTGATTCGGGAGGATTTGCAGGGCGGCCACTACCTGCAAGTCGATGAGACGCCGACCCGCCAAAGGCCCAACTGTTTCCCCATAAGGTGAAGGGCCATGATTGCACGTTTGACAACTTGACGCACTGAATGAAAACCGCTCATGAGGATGGCGAACTAGCTTCAAAGAGTGGCTAGCCCGGCGACGATGGTTTATAGATACGCTGATTCAGATTCTTCTGACGGTTCTGATTATCATCGTGGAGATTCGTTTGGCTCAACGTTTCGGGGGCGGATAGTCCAATCCGAAAATCTTGCAAGTGCAGGAACGAATCTGCGACTATCACCACAACATGAACAACGTCGGCATCATGCGAAGCAGTCTGGACGTGAGCTATTACATCGAGCTTCAAAACCGCCTGCTGGACGAATTTCTACACATCTCGTGCCACGAATCGAACTTGAAGACCTATTCAATCAAGCTTGCCAGTCTGTTTCTCGATGCGGGTTCGTATTTCGATTCCTTGGCGCAAACGTTCATCAAATGCCAGTGCGATGCGGGTTCTCGGCTTCAAAGCATCATCCGAAATAGCGAAGTTCAGCGACAAGGGTTCAGGTGAACAGTTTTTTACTATGGCAGATTATAGAACCCTCTTTGAGAAGGAGTTTGAGTTCTCTAAACTGGTGTTGAATCTGAACGTTTATGGAGACCGTTTTTACGATAGTCCTATCGCTTGTTTTCACGACGTGTCGCGCTGCTACGATGTAGTGCCGTTCAAGACGTGGGGAAAGGTCGAGAATCCCGATTGGTGGAGAGCATTCACAGCCATCCCATAGGGTTTTGAAAAAAGCTGGAATGTCTCGTGTAGCCCTGCCACACGGCAGGGATGAAAAAGCACAACAAGAACATTCCAGCCGCCGCAAAATTGAACCTCCTGCGGCAGATTTGCAACTTCATTCCTGACTTCCTGGTACCCAAGCTGGCGCGGGCTACCGGGGTCCAAGACAAAGCCCGCACCTTCAGCCCCTGGAGTCATCTGGTCGCCCTGATGTATGCCCAACTCACTCACAGCATCGGCCTCAACGATGTCTGCGACGCGCTGGGTTTGCACTCGGGGCCACTGTCCAGTCTGCGTGGGGCCACCCCGCCCAACCGCAATACTCTCTCCCACGCCAACAAGGTGCGCCCGGCACAAATGGCCGAGCAACTCTTCTGGTCGGTGTTGGAACATTTGGGCAACCAGTCTCCGGGCTTCGTCAGCGGTCGGGCGGGCCAGCGGTTTGCCCGGAAGTTCAAGCGCACGATTCATCTGGTGGATTCAACCACCATCCCCTTGATCGCCTCGTGCCTGGATTGGGCCAAGCATCGCCGACGCAAGGCCGCCGCCAAGTGTCATCTGCGATTGGACCTGCAAAGTTTCCTGCCGCTCTTTGCCATCGTGGACACCGCCCGGCACAACGACGCCAAACGGGCACGGGAACTGTGTGCGGGCGTCAAAGCGGGTGAAATCGTCATATTTGACAAGGCGTACGTGGACTTCGAGCATCTGGCCGACCTGTCCATGCGCGAGGTGTTTTGGGTCACCCGCGCCAAGGAGAACTTGAGTTTCCTGGTGGTGCGGTGTTTTCAGCACGGTGCGGCGGGCAAAATCCTGCGCGATGACTTGATCCAACTACAAACGCCCACCACCTTGGCCGACTACCCGGTGGAGCTGCGGCGGATTATCGCGCTCGTCGAGGTGGACGGTCGGGAAGTGGAAATGGAATTCCTGACCAACAACCTGGAATGGAGCGCCACCAGCATTGTCGAGTTGTATCGCTGCCGTTGGCAGATCGAAGTGTTCTTCAAGCAGATCAAGCAGACGTTGCAATTGGCCGATTTCCTCGGCACCAGCGCCAACGCCGTGCGCTGGCAGGTGTGGACCGCGCTGCTGGTCTATCTACTCCTGCGCTATCTGGCCTTTCTGGCGGATTGGAGCCACAGCTTCAGCCGCCTCTTCACCTTGATCCGCGCCGCCCTGTGGAAAAAATGGGATGTGCTGAGTTTACTGCGCTGCTATGGGACAGCCAACGGTCACTTCCGCTACCTGGCCCAGCCAGAACAAGCCTATCTGCCGGGTTTGAGATAGATCTATGGGACAGCCCAGCAAACGAACCCTAATTGTTGAACGCCGCGCCATGTGAATTAAACCCAAAAGTCTTAACGCGTCAGACCGGCCAACACCTCAAATGTCGAGGGAAATCATCCCATTTGCCTAAATTCCACACCTTGTGTGACGCGTGTGGAGAGCATTCACAAAAGTCAAACATGACCGAATCGCTTACTTGGAACAGGCCACACTCGGAAACACAATCATGGCGTATGGCGCGGTCTTCATTACCCTGACGTTTTTTCACGAAGCCTTTGTGAAGAAAACTCCCCCGATAGAGGTCTTCCGTCTGTTCACGCCGAAATACTGGAAGTTTAGGGGAAACCGCATGACAGGCACGCCACTTTTTCATTAGAGATGATGCCCAGTTCTGAGCACCAAATCGCACCCTCTCAACGAAGCCCGAAGTCCCGCCCGTTTTTCAGGTTCAGCAGTCTCCATCAGGTTCACGATTTTCGGGGAATCCCTTCTGCGGCCATGTATCGCAGAACCTTTTCCAGTTCCTTTCGGACTTTCGGAGCAACGGTTGCATCATCGGTCTTGGCCTCTGCTACCAAGTCAGACAAAATTGTTTCGGCAGGTGTCCCTTTCAGTTCCGCCACAAGCTCGAATTGAGTCACTGTTCTCAGGAATAGTTTACAGAAATTCTCTCTGAATTCTTGTCACACGCGTCACACAAGGTGTGGAATTTAGGCAAATGGGATGATTTCCCTCGACATTTGAGGTGTTGGCCGGTCTGACGCGTTAAGACTTTTGGGTTTAATTCACATGGCGCGGCGTTCAACAATTAGGGTTCGTTTGCTGGGCTGTCCCATAGATCTATCTCAAACCCGGCAGATAGGCTTGTTCTGGCTGGGCCAGGTAGCGGAAGTGACCGTTGGCTGTCCCATAGCAGCGCAGTAAACTCAGCACATCCCATTTTTTCCACAGGGCGGCGCGGATCAAGGTGAAGAGGCGGCTGAAGCTGTGGCTCCAATCCGCCAGAAAGGCCAGATAGCGCAGGAGTAGATAGACCAGCAGCGCGGTCCACACCTGCCAGCGCACGGCGTTGGCGCTGGTGCCGAGGAAATCGGCCAATTGCAACGTCTGCTTGATCTGCTTGAAGAACACTTCGATCTGCCAACGGCAGCGATACAACTCGACAATGCTGGTGGCGCTCCATTCCAGGTTGTTGGTCAGGAATTCCATTTCCACTTCCCGACCGTCCACCTCGACGAGCGCGATAATCCGCCGCAGCTCCACCGGGTAGTCGGCCAAGGTGGTGGGCGTTTGTAGTTGGATCAAGTCATCGCGCAGGATTTTGCCCGCCGCACCGTGCTGAAAACACCGCACCACCAGGAAACTCAAGTTCTCCTTGGCGCGGGTGACCCAAAACACCTCGCGCATGGACAGGTCGGCCAGATGCTCGAAGTCCACGTACGCCTTGTCAAATATGACGATTTCACCCGCTTTGACGCCCGCACACAGTTCCCGTGCCCGTTTGGCGTCGTTGTGCCGGGCGGTGTCCACGATGGCAAAGAGCGGCAGGAAACTTTGCAGGTCCAATCGCAGATGACACTTGGCGGCGGCCTTGCGTCGGCGATGCTTGGCCCAATCCAGGCACGAGGCGATCAAGGGGATGGTGGTTGAATCCACCAGATGAATCGTGCGCTTGAACTTCCGGGCAAACCGCTGGCCCGCCCGACCGCTGACGAAGCCCGGAGACTGGTTGCCCAAATGTTCCAACACCGACCAGAAGAGTTGCTCGGCCATTTGTGCCGGGCGCACCTTGTTGGCGTGGGAGAGAGTATTGCGGTTGGGCGGGGTGGCCCCACGCAGACTGGACAGTGGCCCCGAGTGCAAACCCAGCGCGTCGCAGACATCGTTGAGGCCGATGCTGTGAGTGAGTTGGGCATACATCAGGGCGACCAGATGACTCCAGGGGCTGAAGGTGCGGGCTTTGTCTTGGACCCCGGTAGCCCGCGCCAGCTTGGGTACCAGGAAGTCAGGAATGAAGTTGCAAATCTGCCGCAGGAGGTTCAATTTTGCGGCGGCTGGAATGTTCTTGTTGTGCTTTTTCATCCCTGCCGTGTGGCAGGGCTACACGAGACATTCCAGCTTTTTTCAAAACCCTATGGGATGGCTGTGAATTCTTGTGTGTATGTGGATTTCTTCTGGTGCGGATTTACCTCATCGTAGCAAAAAACCCACTGTTCTACGGTAGTCCGAAATTCGTCAGCATTCATTTCGTGGGTGTGGGGTCACTGATGGCACACGTCACGGTTTACCACAATCCCCTCCACGACCGATGAAACAGGTCAACGTGCCTTTCAATCTCAGGGATGAAGTCGGGTCTGTTTGCTACCACCCAGTCAATCTGTTCTTTGGATGGCTCTCCCTCTGGTAGGTCAATCATGGAAGCCGTTAATTGTCCACGTATATCATCTGCCATTTTCAGTGGGAACAATATACCCGCAAGGGAGCCTTCCCCATGTTGTCCCACACGCAAAAGTATCCCCTTTGTACGCATCCCGGCAACTGTAGGATGGTCAATGGGTAAACGAATTGTGTTCTGCTCCTGAACAAAGAATTCTCTCAGGACTGCCTTCTCCTGCGGGTCGAGATTGTGAAGAGCCTCAGTGCGTAGCGTTTTGAATTTGTGAACACGGCGCTTGCGGCTGAAAAAATGCGAAACAGCGACTACGGTGTGTACACCAGCCAAGACGAGAGACACAACAAATACGACCCCGATGTACGAACCATAATCCTTTGTGAACTGTGCAACGCGCAACCTCTCTAAAGCCGATGCGGGAAGGAACAGAAGCAGCCCTGCTGCAATCGCTACTCCCCAAATGTATTTCAGGGGTAGTTTGAGAAACTCTATGGCTTTAGCGAACCACTCCATGTTTACCACCGAAGCGAACTACTTCTTCTGTGCCGCTTTGATTTTTGCCCACCTTGCCCGTTGTGCAGCCGCAATTCGTGCTTTCCCTGCTGCTGACATTTTGCCTTTCCGCTTGCCGGGTGGTCTACCCAATTTCTTTTGACCGCTTCCAAGGGCTGCTAGTGCTGATTCAACTTTTTCGAGTTCTGCCCGTAGATGCTTTGCGCTTTTTTCCAAATGGGCGACGATTTGCGACGGTAGTAATAGTTTCATGGGGGCAGTATTTCCTCACTGATGGAAAGGGTCAAACACTTTCCTAAACAGTCAGCTTCGTCAGGTCTTCTTCTTCAAGACTACATCTCCGTATGGCGTGGATGTGGTCAGGGTGTCATCATCAACAATCGTTAAAACGCTGTTCTGATTCGGCATTTCCAAAATAATCCTGTTTCCCTCCACACGATACTTCCCCGCGCCTTCGTTACCGGCGACTCGCAAAAACGCGGTGCCGCTTGAACTGAACTCCACTGACACTGCTATTGTCATCCCCGCATCTATCTGTCCAACGTAAGTTCCGGAGAGACGTTTCGCGCAGCCCACCAAGAGAAAAGCCGACATGATTGCACCGACAATTCCAAGGACTCGGTGAGGCTTCATGGTTCTCCGATGGTACTGCTCTTGCCGTCAATGACTTGGAGAAACTTTACTGCGTTTCTCGTCACCCCATAAAACTGTGTGCCGCGTGAGGTGGTTCTAGGTAGCAGAAGATTCAGGTCAACTAATGTCTTCAAGTCGTCCTCAAGAAACCGTGAGTCCTCGATTTTTATACGACCGCCCTTCGGTGACAAAAGCAAATCAGTGCCATCCATGCTGGAATGTACCCAAATCTCCGTTTGGCCGGAACTGACCAGTTGTCGAAGAATGCTGACTGCTTGTTCAGACACTCCGCTGTTCGGGTGCATTGCGTGGGCGATTCCCGAAATCCCACTTACTTGGCTCAAAATGGAAACGACAATTTCATCAATTTTGTCCAACTTGTTCAGCATGATTTCGTGGTCTTCGTGAAGGGCGCGGTCAATCTCACTGGATAGTTCTTTGGTGCGTAAAATGAATTCCTTCAAGTCCTGATGACGGTGTTCATCGAGCCACCGGAAAAATGCCTCACGGTTCTGGTCTTGTTTCGATTTCCGCTCCTGTTTGAAAATGCTAATCAACCCCACGATTGATACGAATGTTGCTGAGACGCTAGTGTGCTGTCCCTAACGCTTCGTTACAATGAATCGCTTCATTTTGACCAGATGGACATTGGAAAGGCATTTCAGTGACACCACACTAGCGGGTTCCATAATCTGTGCTCCAGTACGCGAATGGTAGCGCGTTCTGAAAATCTTTCAAGTCCCGTCGAACCGCCAAATATACCGGCTGCGAAAACCGACCACGCTGCACAAACTGAAAAAGGGTACCCGCACCCCAGACCGATTTTTGACCATCAAGGGATTTTCATAAAAAGGCGTAGCCACCCACACGCGACTCATTCGATAATGCGATATCCACAACGCTCTCCGTATCCGCTTTCAGGTACTTTCGTCTTGGGATTGAAGTCACGCAGGTAGGCTTCGACAGTTTTCCAATCGTCACAAGTGAATGTCGTCAGATGGGCTGCGTCTGCATCCTTGACGTTGCTGTCGAACGCATCCACGAAATAATCATCGTTCTCAAGGCGAACATGAAAATCTACGTCGCCTCTCTCGATATCCCATTCGGTTAGCGATAGCGGTTTTGGCTTAATGTCCATGGCGGCAGGAGCACACGCGACTTCTACACTTTGACTGGTTTCCCCGTGTTTTCATCAAGCACAGTGCCATCGGGAAAAGCAAGAAGGATGCGGTCATTCTCGTTGTCGGTTCTCACGCGACAGGTAATCTCGTTTCCGTCAACGAAGTGATAGCGTCGGGTGTAGTCGCAATCTGAGTACGGGCTAATGTATGGCGGGTCAAGATACACAAGGTCAATGCCATCCGGGTCGAGTTCAAAGACATCAACATTGAAAGCCCTGTTTCGCTTTCCATTCGAGTGAACGGAACTGTTAAGGGCAGCAACGGCAAACTCGAACTGTTCTCGCATCCCCAATTTCAGGTCGCGCCGACCATCCCATCCCTTCTGTCCGATAACAGTAAACAACCCCCTTGGTCGCTTTTTCATGCAGGCACGGCAAGCAGCAGCAATTGCCAACGACTGTTTCAATGGCGAGTCTAGTTCGTTCAGGTTCGCCCAAAGGTTGTCAAGGAACGTGCAGTCCACTACGTCGTAAAACAGACCAGCGTATGTGTCCCGAACAAGGGTTAATGCATTGCGGTTCGGTTGGAGCAGTAGCCGCACGTCACTTTCGGTCAGTCGGGTCGCATTATTCTCAATCGTCGCTCTTGCGGTGTGGTAGCAGAAAGTCAGGAAGTCGTTTCACAGCCATCCCATAGGGTTTTGAAAAAAGCTGGAATGTCTCGTGTAGCCCTGCCACACGGCAGGGATGAAAAAGCACAACAAGAACATTCCAGCCGCCGCAAAATTGAACCTCCTGCGGCAGATTTGCAACTTCATTCCTGACTTCCTGGTACCCAAGCTGGCGCGGGCTACCGGGGTCCAAGACAAAGCCCGCACCTTCAGCCCCTGGAGTCATCTGGTCGCCCTGATGTATGCCCAACTCACTCACAGCATCGGCCTCAACGATGTCTGCGACGCGCTGGGTTTGCACTCGGGGCCACTGTCCAGTCTGCGTGGGGCCACCCCGCCCAACCGCAATACTCTCTCCCACGCCAACAAGGTGCGCCCGGCACAAATGGCCGAGCAACTCTTCTGGTCGGTGTTGGAACATTTGGGCAACCAGTCTCCGGGCTTCGTCAGCGGTCGGGCGGGCCAGCGGTTTGCCCGGAAGTTCAAGCGCACGATTCATCTGGTGGATTCAACCACCATCCCCTTGATCGCCTCGTGCCTGGATTGGGCCAAGCATCGCCGACGCAAGGCCGCCGCCAAGTGTCATCTGCGATTGGACCTGCAAAGTTTCCTGCCGCTCTTTGCCATCGTGGACACCGCCCGGCACAACGACGCCAAACGGGCACGGGAACTGTGTGCGGGCGTCAAAGCGGGTGAAATCGTCATATTTGACAAGGCGTACGTGGACTTCGAGCATCTGGCCGACCTGTCCATGCGCGAGGTGTTTTGGGTCACCCGCGCCAAGGAGAACTTGAGTTTCCTGGTGGTGCGGTGTTTTCAGCACGGTGCGGCGGGCAAAATCCTGCGCGATGACTTGATCCAACTACAAACGCCCACCACCTTGGCCGACTACCCGGTGGAGCTGCGGCGGATTATCGCGCTCGTCGAGGTGGACGGTCGGGAAGTGGAAATGGAATTCCTGACCAACAACCTGGAATGGAGCGCCACCAGCATTGTCGAGTTGTATCGCTGCCGTTGGCAGATCGAAGTGTTCTTCAAGCAGATCAAGCAGACGTTGCAATTGGCCGATTTCCTCGGCACCAGCGCCAACGCCGTGCGCTGGCAGGTGTGGACCGCGCTGCTGGTCTATCTACTCCTGCGCTATCTGGCCTTTCTGGCGGATTGGAGCCACAGCTTCAGCCGCCTCTTCACCTTGATCCGCGCCGCCCTGTGGAAAAAATGGGATGTGCTGAGTTTACTGCGCTGCTATGGGACAGCCAACGGTCACTTCCGCTACCTGGCCCAGCCAGAACAAGCCTATCTGCCGGGTTTGAGATAGATCTATGGGACAGCCCAGCAAACGAACCCTAATTGTTGAACGCCGCGCCATGTGAATTAAACCCAAAAGTCTTAACGCGTCAGACCGGCCAACACCTCAAATGTCGAGGGAAATCATCCCATTTGCCTAAATTCCACACCTTGTGTGACGCGTGTGGTTCGCCGTTACTAATCCAGATGCCGGGAGCCATACCCAATTGAGTGAACTGTTATTTATGCCAGCAGTAACAAGATTGGTTGGCGGTGTTTCATTGACAAACATGGACATTGTAATTGCTTCGGGGATTCCCGAAAAATAACTGCCAGCCATATTGATGCCGGAACTCGGATTAGAATTGGTCAGACTATCCAGCTTGAGCCAGAATTCAACAGTCCCCTGCGGCAGTGTTCCCAAATTCCAAGTGACGTAGGAAGTATCGGTCAACCTGATTCCTTGCCCATACACTCCGGTATCGTAGCTCACAGAGCCATTTACAGAACCGCTGGTCGAATTGTCGAAATGTTCAAGCAACACGGTATAATCGTCATTTGTATACGGGGCAGGTTGCGGAATTTCGATTGGCGGATTGAGAGGGACAGAAAGTTTGAACACGATGCCATAACTGTTTGTCCCGCCTTGGGAAGTTGTGCCGTAGAAATTGCCGTCAATGCCTTGAATAATTCCATTTGGGCTACCCCCATCGTTGGGTGGACCGGCAAAGGAGTATAGAGTTGTGTAAACTCCGCTGGGACTAATCCGAAAGACGGTGCCGCACCCCTCAGAACAATTGGTGCTCACACCGCCATATGGAGTTGCGCCGTAGAAATTGCCATCGCTACCTTGCACCAGTGCTCCAACTGGAAATCCCCCATAACTGATACCGGCGAACGAGTAAAGAGCCGTATAGCTGCCGCTAGGACTAATTCGGAAAATAGTACCGTTGTTGCTTGCTCCCCCGTCAGCAGTCGTCCCATAAAAATCGCCATCACTACCTTGCGTTAAAGCTGTGGATGGAAAGCCCCCGTCGCTGCTGCTGAATGAGTGAAGATTTGTAAAAGTGCCGTTGGAGCTAATCCGAAAAATCGTACCACCACCGTATTGACCGCCTTGGTCAGTTGTACCATAGAAATTGCCGTCTATGCCCTGCACTAAAGCACAAATCGGGTCAAACCCATTTGTTGGGGAGCCAACGAATGAGTAAAGATTGGTCGCGTTTCCGCCAGCACTAAACCGAAACACGTTGCCGCAGCCTGGGTAGGGGGGGCAACTTGTGTTGGTTCCGCCGTGGTCAGAGGTGCCATAAAAGTTACCATCGTTGCCTTGTACCAGTGAGTTTGGGTCGTTCCCGTTTGCGGGGGAACTGATTAAACTGAAAAGATTGGTCTCGTTTCCGCCAGCACTAATCCGAAACACAGTGCTATCGTAGGTCGTCCCGTAGAAGTTGCCGTCGCTGCCTTGGACTAGCTGGTTTCTTGATGCACACCCGTCGGGGTGATTGCTTTCAAACGAGTAGAGACTCGTGTACACCCCGCTGGGGCTGATTTGAAACACCGTACCACAACCTCTGGTGCCGCCGTGGTAGGTCGTGCCGTAGAAATTGCCATCCGCACCCTGCGTCAAGCCTGCATAAGGATTCTGACCGTCACCGGAAGTGCTGCCAAACTGATAAAGAATCGTCTCCGTCTGGCCGTTGGCTCTACCGTTTCCCCAAGCGAGAAGCAGGAGAATAATCGCAACTTGTGTCAATCGGGCCGATATTACACGCTTCCCGTCCAGAATTCTCATCCGACATTTCCCATATGACCTGCGGCCCGCAACCATCGCGGGCCATTCAGTTTCATTGATTGCATTTTATCCCTCCTGACACTGCAAGCAAGCCCTTTCTAGGCTCCGGAGACGATGCCTTCGGCTCTGGATTGCGTTCTGCACCGATTTTTGACCGAACGGAGACAAAGCATCGCCTCCAGCACTTTTTTCTTTCCCGCATTTGCCGCCCGGCGAGCATCAGCCGAGCAGCGGTGTGGGCAATCTCAGCCACCCAATCCGCTCCAGAATCGCCCGAAACAATTCCCGTGGGATTGCCACTTCCGTCATCTGGAAGATCACCTGCCGTGCATGGCGCACCACCTTCGCTCCGATCTAATACCGTTACCCAAGTTGTTCACGACCGAGCGAAGCGCAGCCCGCAAGCGGAGCGCAGCGAGGTTGTGAATAACTTGGCCGCCGCAGTCGCGAACGAAGCGATTTCCGGTCAGACTGTGGCTGGCAGTTGTTCTGCCGCGGTGTCGATACGGTCACGCACCGACCACCCTACGAGGGTTAGATCAAGAGAACCGGCGACACCGGCGGCTCGCGTTCAGAAGTCTGAGAGAACTTCGCCCCACGAGGGCCGCCGTATTAGTTCGACTATGAACCGGGTCATCCAGAACGAGGCTGCCACAACGAGAAGAAAGGAGTCGCAACATATGCCGACATCATGGGCGGACATCACTCACTTCGTCGGGTTGGATTGGGCCAAGGACCATCACGATGTACTGGTCCTGGATGGAACCGGGAGAATCGTCACCGAATTCCGCTTTGAGCACACGGCGGAAGGCTGGGCGCTTTGCCGACAGAACTTCGCCGCGTTTCCGCGGTTGGCCATCGCGGTCGAATCCGGTCACAACGCGGCCATCGAGCGCTTGGTGACGCTGGGTTATCACGTCTATCCGGTGCACCCGCGTAGTTCCAAGGCATATCGCACGCGCAAGCTGCCCAGCGGCACCAAGACCGATCACACCGATTGCTGGGCGTTGGCAGATGCCCTGCGCCTAGAGGGCGAAAGCTGGCATGCGCTGACGGCTCTGGAACCGTTGGTGCAACAACTGCGATTGTTGTGCCGAGATGAGATCGGGCTGATTGAGCAACGCACGGCCTTGGTCAACCAGCTCCAGCAAGCCCTCTACGAGTATTATCCGGCCGCGTTGGAAGCGTTCGAGGATTGGTGTGCACCGTCAGCGTGGGCCTTTGTCGAGACCTTCCCCACGCCGCAAGCCTTGGTGCAAGCGGGTCGGCACCGATGGGAGAAGTTTCTGCACACGCATGGGCTGTATCGCCCGCAGATGAACGAGAAGCGTTTGGCGATCTTTGCCAAGGCCGATCAGTTCTGCGGCGGTGAAGCCGTGACGGCGGCCAAGAGCGCACTCGCCGTCGCGCTGGCGAAGGTGTTGCACACGTTGGAACGGCAACTGGCCCGCTTCCGCGCCCTCATCGAGGAATGTTTTCAGCAACATCCCGCGCATGGGCTGTTTGAATCACTGCCCGGGGCCGGCACAAAGCTGGCACCGCGTTTGTTGAGTGAGCTGCTCGCCCTGCAACCGTTGGCGCACCAGCCGCAAACCTTGCAATGTCTGGCAGGGATGGCTCCGGTCAGCTATCAATCGGGCAAGGTGTCCGTTGTTTATCTGCGTCGCCAATGCAACCGTTCCCTGCGGCACACCGTGCACCTGTGGGTGGATCTGAGCCGACATCGTTGTGATTGGGCGCAAATCTACTACGCGGCGCACCGCCAGAAAGGCCAGAGCCACGCTTGCGCACTACGCTGCCTCGGGATGCGCTGGCTGAAAATTCTCGCCGCCATGATCCGGAATCAAACGCCCTACGACGCGGCGCTTCACGCCCGCAATCAACTCCAGCATGGCTCATGGGTGCTGCAGTTGCAGCCAGACCAACCAGCGGTGAGCCATGGATCCTGATCAGCTGTTCCAACGAACAGCAGCGGGGCTGCTCGTGCTGTACAAGAAGTTCCTCGTTGCGGTCTACCTTGACAGCGCCGCCCCGCCGCTGCGAGCGGCCGCTAAGGTTTGGCGTTCGTGAAACCGTGCCCGTGTAGGACCAAAACCAACCTGATCGATTGTGAATAACCACGATGAAAAATCACTTGCTTCCACAGAGAACTTCTTGATCACTTTCCCCGCCTTTTGTCGCTTCAACATCGACCAGAGCCTTTGTTTATGGGGCGCAATTGTATCTCAATAACACTGACATGAATCGAATCCGGAAAATGTGGGTTAAACGGCCTTCGTGCGAAGACCGCGTTCTCTTGCAAGACTTGATAATCGTTCAGCAAGTTCATAAATCGTGGTCTCCTGAATTTGGGATGCGGTCTCTCGCATGAATGTGGCTCGAATAATCAATTGATCCTCGTCCGGCGTTGGGGAACGGAAACGCATTAGCACAAGCTTCGGATCGTCGGCAAAATCATAAAGCTGCTCAATGTGCTGAAATGCCTGTTCCCGCGACGAAGTCCATCCCCAGGCCACAAAACATACAAGCTGTTTGTCAGCGGCCTGAGTTGCAGCTTGTCGAGCCAGATCACAGTAAACAAACGAGCGAGGCACAGGCATCATTACCATTGATGGCAGATTGTCCCAGTTGTGCGCCACGCGCTGCCGCGTTTTCTCACGCTTGGAACTGCTGGGTACAACTCCTTCGAACTTCTGCCGTGCCAAAACCATGAGATCTGGAAATTTGACCTCAACCTCCCTTCGGAAATGCTCTGGCAAGTCAAGGAACGGGTTCTTACCTTCTTGAATCAAATGCTCAAGAAAGCGGCGTGTCAGTTCATCCTCCGACATTCCTGTCTGGCGCATCACGCTCTCTGGTGACGGCACACCTTTATCTTTCCGCTTTCGACTGAATGGCCACATATGCCTATCTCAGAGCCAGCCACTTGCGAATATTGTAATACGCGACAGCCAAGCCGAAACCCCATGGGAATGCAAATAGTACAGCAGGAAATATTCCGAGCGGCTGATCCCCCATGAAAAACAATACCCCAACGCTGCCCCAACATATGATCAACCATCCAGCTCGAAACAGGCTGCCAGTCAACATCCGTCGCATGCCAAGCACTCGCATCATCTCTTCACGTTCAAAGAATGACACGGGACCAGAGTCGAGGTCTTGAATAACGTGGTCTGGGATCCTGGGGCCATCGTAGCGATGCAGTCCTCGGAAAAAGAACAGCGCAAACAGCAATGACGAACCGATGTAGGTTAGGAGTTCCATTGCAAAAACTTGTTACCTCACTTGGCGGCAGACGTAAATACCTTTGTCGATGCCCAAGCGGCAGCTTCAACTGACGCAAGGTAATCGTAAATTCGCTGAAGTATCCCGCTGGGGACTGCCTCCATAGGATCAAATGGAGACTCAGCCGTCGCCAGTGAATCCGGAAGTGGCAGCTCTGCTTCCGCCAAGCATGTGTCCAACTCATCCAGCACTGCCCCCACAGATGATTTCAGGTCCACCCACGCTAGGTCTCCAGCAAACTGTTGCTCAAAAACCCCTTTCAAGATAGCCAAACAATGCTCGGTGCGTTCCAAATCGTTTTGGCTTTGTCGCAAGGCCAAGACTGTGTGGGTCTGAGCATCTTCAACAGCAGTCTCGGGTTTCAGAGGGTTGCGAAATATGCCTCCACTACGTGCGATCGTCGGATCCATTGTGGTTGCGAACCGGCATTCCGCACTCGCGAGTTCGGTCTTCCATTGGACAAGCAGATTCTGCGCTTCTACCAGCAATCGTGCGGCTTTCCGTATGACCCCAACAATTTCTTCCGCAGACATCCCGGCACTGGATTGTATGGTCTGGGAAGATGAGCGGGCTTGCTGGCGGCACCTCTCCCGTACACGTTTTGCTTCCTCAATTTGGTGATCCAAGTTTGCGAGTATTCGTGGGGCCGCGCCCAAATCAGGAATTTTCTTTAGGACTGCTGATAAATGCGAGATGGCATCCCCGGCATCCGAACTTGCACGCCAAAGCCGTTTGATCATTACCGGCATAGGTACAGCAGGGGCTGCTGAGCGAACTGCCGAGTACCTTGCTAATAATCTTTTGGCTCTCCCTAACTTTCGGAGAGCCATTGATGCCCGGTGCAGACGCAGTTCCAATTTCTGCTCCTGCGGCATTCGCTTTTCCATTCCTACTAGCCGGCGAATCCCATTCAACACAAATGCTGCGAATGAAATGGCCAGTCCGCTCCACCAGGGGTGATGTTGCATCCAATCACGAATCACGGGATTGTCATGGCCCTTTCATTTGCATTTTGAAGAACGCTAACAGAGCGATGACTACAACAACAACGATTACAAACAAGGAAAATTGCCAACGGCTGCCGTCCGGCCGAACCGGATACCCCCCTTTGGACTCCCAAAGGGCAATTGCTCTGCGATCTTTTCGCAAAACTTCAGCCGCAGCGCGTCTCGCTCCTATCCGGTCTAGAGCAAGAGCCAGATTCATACGAATTTCCACGTCCTTGGGATTCGCTCCAAGAGCCTTTTGGTAAAAGTCTGCGGCTTTCTGCACATCGCCACTCTGAAAGTGCAGGTTGCCCAAATTGCAAAGTGCATCAGGATGATTGGGAATAAGCGCCAAAGCAGCTAGCAGATCAGCTTCTGCGCCCGCTGTGTCCCCGACAATCGACTTAGTCAGGCCGCGTGAACTTAGAGCTTCGGCGCACGTTGGGTTCAGGCGTAATGCTGTGTCAAAGCCTTCCAAGGCTCGCTCGTATTCCTGTAGGTCCTGAGCATAAATCAATGCAGCGTTCAGGTGAGGTTTGAACGATCGAGGATTAAGCCTTGCAGCTTGAGCCGCATCGTCTAATCCTCCTTGAAAGTCTCCGAGCCGCCGTCGCGAGAATCCGCGATTGAGATAGCATACAGCAAGGGCTTCTCTTCCCATTTGTTGAGAGGCAGGATTTGCCAGGAGACGCGAACACAGCGCAACGACTCTCTCATACTTTTTGTTGCACATCGCTCGATCCATCTGTCCGCAAATTCGAGCCAATTCAGGGTTTGTGGGCATGCGGTTCATAACAAACTCGTGATGAACACCGCTGAAGCAATGATCACCACGTCTCCTCTCTCTCAAAATCACCTCGCCTGCCAAAATGGCGAACACAAGCCAAATGCTTGGGCAGAATATTGAGTGCCATCGATAAAGTGAGAGCTTCCGGATAAGAAGAGACCCACAAGCACTTGATTGGAGATATTATCTCCGACTAGCCGCGGAACCAGTAGGATAACCGACAGTGAAAGAATAGCAGCAATAGCGGTTCCCGTAATGATGTGCCCCGCGTGCCAGGGGCAAAATAACATTCCCCGTAGACCTAAGCCCAAGGCGATCAAGGATTCAGCTGCTAAACCAAACATTGCACCGACTCCCATAAGCACGCGCTGTTGATCGGGAACGACTAGAAGTGGTTTGGCAAACGAAGCCGCACCCCAGAACAATGCAATCGTGCCCAACTCGGCAACCCAACGACGGCTGCGCTCTGGCCGTTTCCAAAGCCCGATCTTTTGCCAAAGCCAAAGGTCTGCGAATGCCCCCGCAACACCTGCGAAGATCACAATGGCTCCGAGTACCATTGCGCCTCTTGCACTTAGCGCCTTATTAAGGCCGACTGCAACCAGAACGCAGCCGCTCCATCCGCCAATAAGCATAATTCCGGGGTAATAGTACCAACCCAATCCCGATGGAATGGAAAGTTGTTTGCCCGAGAAGAGTATCTCATCGGTAATTAGGCGCAGGTCATCGGAGGACAAATTAGGCAGGCGAACGATTTCGCAGAGTACCGCGTCCATATTGCTGACTGGAAGGCCAAGATGAACGGAACGCCAAAGCAGTTCTAGCAGCACTCGCGATTGACCGCTCATGCGTAACGCCAAGGCCACCGCCGCCACACAACGAGGATCAGAAGTAGCGATCAAATAGACGGCATCAATCATTTCTGGCACGAGCGCCGCCCTGTTGGCTTCAACTACATCAGGATTCTCACGCAACTGCATTGGAACAGGGACTGACACGGGCGATGGAAAGAAAGGGTTGCGTATTGTCCCATTTTCCGCGAGCGCGACGGCGCAAGCACCCTCTGTGACACTATCGCCGCAGACACAAGCAAGACAATGTGTTGCCAAGAGCAGTGCAACTTGTTGCTCTCGGGGCGCACTGTGGGCGACAGTAGTGATATCGGTTAGCACAGTCGCTGCGGTATGGAATTCGCTTTGGGCCACTAGTAAACGAGCATTGGCCAGTAGGCTTACCGCATCTCCCTCATCCGAGGTGTCAATGCCCCGACTATGTGATCGAGTGCTTAAGGTCTGTTGGAATATTTCTCGCGCACCGGGGGGCCTCCAGGTTCCTGCCAAATGATCAGTCGAAATCACCAATTCGGCGTTTTCGTCATCTAATTGCGATTTCTCGCGAGAAGTTCGAGCCAGTCGTTGAGCCAGCTTCGTCAGCGTCCGAACACGAGCTTCTTGTTCATGCGCCATTTCGCTCTCGCCTCTTGCTCCAAATGCCTCGACCGTTGCTGCCAGCGTCCGAAGGATTGGTTGCGGCAAGCTCGCATACAAATATATCCCGCGAGTAATTAGGACCTCCGCCAGCCGATCATTCCCTGAATGAATCTGCTCACATGCCATTAGGAAATAGGCCCCTGCGGCACCTGCAGGGCCGAAATTATCGCACAATAGGTTCTCCAGCTTTTCGGCTGAATGTTTGGAACTCGGCCAGGGATTGAAACCGGTGGCGAACCGTTGCGTGAACGCCTGAACATTACGGAATTCCTCCAGAACACCCTCACGTATTGCCGCGACTTGAGCTGGTTTGTTTAGCGCTCTTTTCGCCAACTCCCTTGTCACCTCGCCCGCACTGCTCCAAGCGACGACGTAGCTCTGTTGAATAGGCGAAGGGGGAACCAAGTCGATCAGTTGGATCGCTTCAGGTATGTTCTGGTGATAAAGCGCACTCGCAATCTCCAGCAGGAGTCCTGACTGGTAAATATCCGCTCTGTAGTTCATGGAGATTGCTTCCGCAATGAGCTGACCCGCGAAGTCTCGTCGGGGTTGATTCTCGCGGAGAATCCAGGCGATCAGAAGTAGTCCCAAACCTCGATGAGAAGGTTCCGGAATCAGTCGAGCCACGCCTCTCGCCACATCCAGCTTCGCGTCAGCGCCTCGGACGAATTCGGACAAGTGATAAAGATAAGAGCGCGACAGTCCACGGGCGAAGCCGGTCCGCAGAATTGCAAAATGTGTCAATTGAACGACGTTAAGAGTATTTGCGGCGATTTCAAGTGCATAGCCAAAGTGTTCGACCGGCGGTACTGGAGATGCAAAATGCTCAAACTGTCGCCTGCGCAGTCGTTCGTCATTCACAAGGTCAAACAACGACGAACTATCGCCTGACGCGAGCGCAAACTGATAACTGTGATAGACAATGTCTCGCATGGCGTGCGTATAACCAAACATCTCCGATTGTTGACCTGGCGCACACCAGGTGGAATCGCGGGTTGGGTCGGCAACATTCTGGTAGTGAGCGGCCAGCGAATAATGTGCCTCGGCAAGCTTTCTTGCCTCCGATAGATAGTTGTGTTTTGCCGCATCGCGGAACGCACCATGATAGAAGTCTAGGAGTTCACCCCGCCACATTAGATAGGGGCGCAACAAGCGGACCAGTGCTGCCACGTTGCCGAGGGCATCATCGGGAATGGATGGTTCCGCCTCTGCTCCTCCTGGGGCGAGCAATGCCGAGAGTTCTCGGTGGCTCAGCCCGTGGCGACTCGCCGCGAGTAAGGAACCAAATCTTGAAACCAGTTCTTCGCTGATTTTGTGCCCTGTTGCATCGCGGAAGCCGTCGTCTTTGCTTAAGCGCTTGAGAACCCAGGTGAAAAACTCTAAGGTCGTGGGCGGCAGCTTGCGGATTAAATTGAGAATTTCGCGGTCTTGATCCCGACTCTGCATGACTTCCCTAGATACGCTCAACGTCCGTAATTCCTCCAATACGGTCAGAAGATACAATGGCGTGAAAGAATCCGTCTTTTTGAAGAGCTCGTCACGCTGTTCCTGTGTCATTGTTTTTCTATAACGACCAAGGAATCCGTTCACGATATCGCCTGCTGCAGACGGTGAAAGCGGTAGAAGCTTCTTGGTTTGTTCTGGTGGACATCGACCGCGAACGAATTCTTCGAATACAGGCCCCGCCAGCGCAGAGACGATGATGCGTGAATTTTCCGGTAATCGCAGTGGCAGCCAACTGAAACTCATATATACCGAACTGGAATCAAATTGGTCGACAGCGTCCAAAAGAATAACGACGCGTTTTCCGGTGCTCGCCTTTTCAAGGATTTCAGGAAACACGATGCGGAGTTTTCCAGGATCATCGGGAATTTCGGCAGGTTGCGCGTTTGGATTGAATATCTTGGTCAATTCAAAGCACAGCCGGCGCAACGTACGGCGCATGTCTGTGGACCCCAGACTCGCGCCGACGAAATGACTGATTAACACTGCGCAAGCTTTCGAATTGAAGGTTGCGTGGCTGCTCAACTCGGCGAGCAGAGCCGATTTTCCGCTGCCGGGTCCACCGGTAAGACACATGTACCCACCACCAACATGGCCGACTGCATGCTTGAGTAGGTCGTGGAAGATGCGTTGCCGGTCGCCGATTACGAAGTGTTCTTTTCGTTCCTCAACAAACGCCTCCATTGCGGCCTTTTCCTCGTCGAACTCGTTGACGACCCTGATCGCGTCGGGAGTGAATCGGTTGCAGAGCTCGGGGTCGGACCGAATACTTTCCAAGAGATCTTCATAAACGTGATGCCCCAGTTCTTGCAGGCCTGCGATTCGCCTTTGCTCATTGTCCCAAACGGCCGGGTACAAAAATGGCTTCAAACCCGCGTTTGCAATCCTTCTCTTAAACTTCTTCAGCTTGTTTTCCTTTGAACCTCCGATTTGCTCTCGAAATTCTCCTGGGAATTGTTCAATAATAGAATTGGTAGCTGACTCATCACGAAAATAGAAGAAGGCGTAACCATGGCTTCCGAGACGGTCCAGCACGCCGAAATTCACTTCCTCATGCGTAACTGAAATATCTTTACCTTCCTTAACGTCTCCATACCGGCCACCCAACAAGCAAAGGAAGCGGGGCCGACAATCCTTTATAATTTGGCGGCAAACTCCCAGCGTATCCTGCTCGGAAGTCACGCCCCAACGGAGGTCAACGTCCACGAAGTGTATGCGCCTTTGGAGCAGTTCTTCCCGCAATCGCGGGAACACGAACCGAACGAGATGATCCCGTTCCGCCTGCATGTCGAGGAAAGTACTGCTTACGAAAACACGGACGGTTTTCCATGGAATCGACATCGCGAGCTTGGCTAAATCGTAAACCTCGCCTTTTGGTGTGTGCGCAGAAACTCCTGCATCTCCTCAACAGAGACGCGTTCAAATTCTTCCATTAGACGCAAGCGTTCTTTCTCATCGGAAGTGTTCTTGAACCTGTCGCGCAGAAGCCATATTCGTTCGCGATATTCCTGGTAGCGGTCAATTTCCCCTTCGATACCAAGGCCCTCTAGGACCGCCCGCAAGCTGACACCGAGGAGCGCTATGATTATAGCGGCAGTGCGCAGATACAACACCACCTGCTCATCTGCGGCAAACAGATGCGCCCATACGAGAAAAACTGAGCAAATCAGCGCATTGATGAAGCAGGAGCCGGAAGCGCCCGAAAGAGTTGCACGTTGAACCGCCGGAGGCCAGTTTAAGAATTTCCAGAATGGTCTATCGGTAGTCGATTCCAGTTTGTGCATCGCATATTTATATTGGTGATCGAGACGGAACAGTTGATATGCATGAAAGATGTCACGAAGGATTTTGCTGCCGTTGTCGTAGGATGTAGGACGTTCATGCAACCATGCCATCGTTTCAACGGGGTCATTTACGGCTGATTCCAGCTGGCTGTCCAAGTTGCCCTGGTAATCCTTCAGAAAATACGCTAACCACCTGGCGCGCTCTTTCTGGAAGGCAGCAACTGCGTCCTGCCCTCTGCACGAAGCTTCTATTTCTCGTCCGCGCGTGACCATGAGTTGAAAATGCCACTGTCGCAGACGTTCGGTCATAAGACGGTTCTTTAACCACCGTTGTTTACATGATCCAAGCCAAAGCCCTCCAATCGCGACAATAGCTGCCAACATGCCGGCGACCTCGATGCCTGCCGCTATCCAACGCGCGCAAGCAGCGTGAGGCCATAACGGCTGAGTAGCTAGGGCGGCAAGAGCCACAGCAGATGCGACAATCGTGGTGAACCCGAAAAGCCGTACCCGTTCACGGGCTTCATTGGCTGCCATATCATGCTTCGCAAATTCGTCTCTCAGCGACGGGTGGTCGAGGACGTGAGTGATATTTGGAAATTGCTCTTTAGCGAATTGCGGATCGTTCTCACCCATCAGTAAGTCGTCATTGAAAACATGTGCGAGGTTCGGGGTCTCTGGCGACATAGTTCCTTGTTATTCCGTTCGGGCCTTATCGAGCGCCGTCGACAAGCGCCTTGAGGGTGTCCCACGTCCATTCGTAAATCTTGTCCGTCGCGAGCGCGGAGGCTGGCTTCCTACAGGTTTTTCCGCTGTAGCCCCAAAGTAGGAAATATGGCTTTTTTGCCTCGCGAGCGATAGTCAACTCGTCGGATACGCCTGTGGCCGTGTGCGTGTGCTCCCCACAGATCACGATCACGAGATCGACATTGTCCAACCGTCGACGCACCTTCTGCTTCCAGTCACCGGTGAGAGGTTCTTTGATCGATCTATCTTTAATTTCGAAGGGAGAGTCAGGATGTTTAGCTTGCCCTGCCAATAGGATGCGCAGATCCTCATCGTGGTCGAAGTCGAAACTGATAAAGGCGCGTTTTACCATATTTCGCTGTACGGTTCGATTTGAACGTAATGCGCAGATGAAAAAGCCGGTCTGTCGTACTCGAACGTCGCTACGAGTATGTGCAGGCACGCAACTGTGTCAAGCGCCGAAATCATGAGAAGCACAGTGTTTTGTTTGGCTCTGGCCGCCGTTGGGTCGATAGTGTGCGGGACTTCAGGCACCGCCTTCCCTCAGGAAGGGACGGAACATCGTATCGGCGCACTGGCGGGTCGTATAAGCTCGACGCGGGCAACCAAGCCGTAATTGTGGGTTCTTGGTGCGCTGTCTCGCACAGTCGATTTTGTTCCCAAATGGGGAATGGCGCTTATTTAAGACCTCGGTTGAGTTTGCGTCGCCATTTGTAGGAAGGGATGTGGTCCTTGAACCGGTGCCGCGACCGTGTCAACGACGGAAAGTGCTTGGGCCGCTGTTTCAGCGCCCGAGGTTCGCGTCGGCCAGGACGCCACGGCACCAAATCACGGGCCAGATTCCACAAGAGATCCTCCCACAATTGGCGTCGCGTTGTCCGACTGCGGGCTTGCCCGATGGCTTGGGTGTACTGCCGCAGGGCATCCACCGTGCCCTGAAAGCTGACCCGTTCCAACTCGACTTGGTAGTGAGCAACGGCCTCGGCCATCACACAGCGCACGAGATTGTGAGCCACCAAGTAGGCCAAGGCCTCTTTTTCTGCCATCGGCGGCGTCTGACAGCGCAACTCGGCCATCCCCATCTGGGTCTTGAGGTCGCGAAAGCACAGTTCCAACCGCCAGCGGCGTGCATACAGGGCGGCCAAGTCCTCGCGTCGATACCGCTGGTGATCCAGCAGGGTAGTGACCAGCCTGATCCAGCGGCTGCGACAGCCGGGACTGGTCACGCGAAAGCGCAGCACCCGCACGGTGATGGCCGCCGGAGTTTCCGCCCATTGAGCGGCGGTCAGATAGGGCGGGCACGGTTTGGCCTTGGTCCAGACAAACAAGGCATCGTGGCGGCTCAGGCGCTTGGCCTTGCGAAAATCGATCTTGCGGCGGAAGCTGAGTCGGGCGACCACGTCAACCCCCCGCAGCGGCAAGGAGGCTTGGGTGGGGTACTCGCCAAACAATCGGTCGCCCAACAGGATGTCGCCTGGGCTCAGCCTGTCCCACAAGCGCCGGGACAATCGCAGATCGTGGTGAAAATGGTCATCCATGGTCACGGTCTCGATCGCGCCGCTGGACAGCGAAAACAGCGCCAGCAACTTCAGCAATGGATACCCGCATCTCGGCTTTTGGTAGGGGGACTGCGGATAGCGCTTCTGGTTCGCGCGGGTGTCGGGCAGTCGCACCGTCGTACTGTCCACCACTTTGATCGCTCGTCCTGCCAATCGCCCTCCCTCTCCCGCGCGTTGCTCGGCACACCGTGCCAGATGAGCCAACGCGGCCTCCAAGCGCTCGCGGGGCAGGCGCAATCGGGCCTGGCAATAGGCACTGGTACCCTCGTGGACCGGACCGAGCCCTTTCAACCGAAACAACACTTGCACCTGACGCACGACTTCCCGACAAGCCGTCTGCGGCGTGAGCAGTTGCCAGAGAAAGTACTGGAAGGTCAGCCGCAGGCTGTACACGCGTTCCCGACTGTTGGGACCGTGCGGTTCGGCGGCCAGCCAGTGGGCGGGCAGATAGGTTTCCAAGCACTGCTCCAGTTGGGACAAAGAAGCGCGTCGCAAGTGATGAAGGGCGCGACGCGTTTGGGCGGCGAAGCGACACCGGAAGGCAGGAAAGTACGGTGTGTTCATAGAGCGGTATATATACCGCCTTATTTGACATGCATGATACACTTTTCCTTGGATGAAGGCCCCCCGCACTCCCATCGAAATCGAATACGCCCGCCTGCGCGCCCGACTGGCGCGACTCGGCTGGATCAGTCACGGTTATGTCCAAGATCGAGGCCCGGGAGCAGGTGGCCCCTGTTACCAATGGACTCGCAAAGTCCGGGCCAAAACCGTCTCGGTAGCGCTGTCGCCCCAACAATACCAAGCTCTGAGACAAGCCATTGAAAACTGGCGAGAAGCACAGCAAATCCTCCAGCGGATGCAGATCCTCAGCCGATCGGTCATCTTCGGCACTCTGCCCAATCCCCCTCGACGCAAACGCCTGGGCAAAAAAGTCTTGGGCCTTATCTAACCGCCATTCCCCAAATGGGAACAACCAACCAGCCGGTGACGGGTACACTCGCGGACATGTCAGGCAATAATGGAGCAGTGGATACCCCATCACAGGCATCCGCACAAACGCCACCGGATTCGGAACGTCTTGCGTACTCGGTCGAGGAATCCGCGCGGCTCTTGGGTGTCCACTATTTCAGCGTCTATCGGCTAATACAACGCGGGAAGCTCCGCCCCTGCCGAGTGCTAAGGGGCAAGCTGCTCGTGCCCCGTTCGGAATTGCTCAAACTCTTGAAGACTGAATGAGGGCACGGAAAGGAGACGCATGATCAAGAGAAATGGCCAACCGCGAAAAGGAGTGACGCCGCCTTCTCTGAAACGGATGGAGGCGCTGTACGAAGTTCAGGCCGACGTGACATTGGAGGATGCCCACGAGCTGCTGCTGAACGAGGAGGAATTGGAGGACGCACTAGAGGAGTTGTCGGAAGGTTATCCGACCGATTGCCGCCGCGCACTTGTCGAGCGTCTGCAGCACCGCTACCTCACCCAACCGCCGGAGCAGATGGGCGGCGTCAATGAGACCATCGCCAACTATCTGCATAATTTC
>CAVQMY010000025.1:0-27246 GCA_963713705.1 uncultured Verrucomicrobiae bacterium | reverse complement strand
TGTTCCCAGTTGAGGAATGGCACTTAATTAAGACCTCGCTTGAGTCTGCGTCGCCATTTGTAGGACGGAATGAAGTCTTTGAACCGTTGCCGCGGACAGGTCAACGACGGAAAGTGCTTGGGCCGCTGTTTCAGCGCCCGGGGTTCACGTCGGCCAGGACGCCACGGCACCAAGTCACGGGCCAGATTCCACAACGTCCATCCCACAATTGTTGCCGCGTTTTTCGATTGTGGGCTTGCCCGATGGCTTGGGTGTATTGGCGCAGCGCATCGACCGTGCCCTGAAAGCTGACGCGCTCCAACTCGACTTGGTAGTGAGCAACGGCCTCGGCCATCACACAGCGCACGAGATTGTGAGACACCAGATAGGCCAGCGCCTCCTTCTCCGCCATCGCCGGTGTCAGACAGCGCAACTCAGCCATGCCCATTTGGGTTTTGAGATCGCGGAAGCACAGTTCCAACTGCCAGCGACGTGCGTACAACGCGGCCAATTCTTCGGGTGGATACTGCTGGTGATCCAGCAGGGTGGTGACCAGCCTGATCCAGCGGCTGCGACAGCCGGGACTGGTCACGCGAAACCGCAGCACCCGCACCGTGATCGCCGCCGGCGTCTCCGCCCATTGAGCGGCGGTCAGATACGGCGGGCACGGCTTGGCCTTAGTCCAGACGAACAAGGCATCATGGCGGCTCAGGCGCTTGGCCTTGCGAAAGTCGATGTTGCGGCGGTAACTCAGACGGGCGACCACGTCAACGCCTCGCCGCGGCAACGAGGCCTGCGTCGGGTACTCGCCAAACAGCCGGTCGCCCAACAGGATGTCGCCCGGGCTCAGCTTGTCCCACAAGCGGCGGGACAATCGCAGATCGTGGTGGAAATGGTCATCCATGGTCACGGCCTCGATCGCGCCGCTGGACAGCGAGAACAACGCCAGCAACTTCAGCAACGGAAACCCGCATCTCGGCTTTTGGTAGGGGGACTGCGGATAGCGTTTCTGGTTGGCGCGGGTATCGGGAAACGCACCGTCGTACTGTCCACCACTTTGACCGGTCGGTCGGCCAGTCGCCCGCCTTCTCCCGCGCGTCGCTCGGCACACTTTGCCAGATGAACCAACGCGGCCTCCAAGCGCTCGCGAGGCAGGCGCAATCGGGCCTGGCAATAGGCACTGGTGCCCTCGTGGACCGGACCGAGGCCTTTCAACCGGAACAACACTTGCACCTGACGCACGACTTCCCGACAAGCCGTCTGCGGCGTGAGCAGTTGCCAGAGAAAGCACTGGAAGGTCAGCCGCAGGCTGTACACGCGTTCCCGACTGTTGGGACCGTGCGGTTCGGCGGCCAGCCAGTGGGCGGGCAGATAGGTTTCCAAGCACTGCTCCAGTTGGGACAAAGAAGCACGTCGCAAGTGATGAAAGGCGCGGCGCGTTTGGGCGGCGAAGCGACACCGGAAGGCGGGAAAGTACGGTGTGTTCATAGAGCGGTATATATACCGCCTTATTTGACATGCATGATACGCTTTTCCTTGGATGAAGGCCCCCCGCACTCCCATCGAAATCGAGTACGCCCGGCTGCGCGCCCGACTGGCGCGACTCGGCTGGATCAGTCACGGTTATGTCCAAGATCGAGGCCCGGGAGCGGGTGGCCCCTGTTACCAATGGACTCGCAAAGTCCGGGCCAAAACCGTCTCGGTGGCGCTGTCGCCCCAACAATACCAAGCTCTGAGACAAGCCATTGAAAACTGGCGAGAAGCACAGCAAATCCTCCAGCGGATGCAGATCCTCAGCCGATCGGTCATCTTCGGCACTCTGCCCAATCCCCCTCGACGCAAACGCCTGGGCAAAAAAGTCTTGGGCCTTATCTAACCGCCATTCCCCAAATGGGAACAACCAACCAGCCGGTGACGGGTACACTCGCGGACATGTCAGGCAATAATGGAGCAGTGGATACCCCATCACAGGCATCCGCACAAACGCCACCGGATTCGGAACGTCTTGCGTACTCGGTCGAGGAATCCGCGCGGCTCTTGGGTGTCCACTATTTCAGCGTCTATCGGCTAATACAACGCGGGAAGCTCCGCCCCTGCCGAGTGCTAAGGGGCAAGCTGCTCGTGCCCCGTTCGGAATTGCTCAAACTCTTGAAGACTGAATGAGGGCACGGAAAGGAGACGCATGATCAAGAGAAATGGCCAACCGCGAAAGGGAGTGACGCCGCCTTCTCTGAAACGGATGGAGGCGCTGTACGAAGTTCAGGCCGACGTGACATTGGAGAATGCCCACGAGCTACTGCTAAACGAGGAGGAATTGGAGGACGCACTAGAGGAGTTGTCGGAAGGTTATCCGACCGATCGCCGCCGCGCACTTGTCGAGCATCTGCAGCACCGCTACCTCACCCAACCGCCGGAGCAGATGGGCGGCGTGAAGGAGACCATCGCCAACTATCTGCATAATTTCCTGACGCCCGACATCGCCCAGGTCTTTTGTCCTGGGAACAACACCTTCGAATTCAGTGACATCGACCGAGGTAAGATCATCTGCGTCGCCATGCCGCAGAAGTTCCAAACGGAACGCCGGTACGTGAACACCTTCCTAAAGATGCTTTTCTACACACACGTCTTGCGACGCTTCGACCGGCCAAAGCAACAGCGCAAAGACGACAATCTCCTGATTCTGTGGGCCGACGAAGCGCAGCGGTTCATGACTTCAAACGAGGACGGCATGAGCGACTACAATTCCATTGACGTAATCCGCGAAGCCAACGCCGCCGTCGTTGCCGCCGCGCAATCATCCACATCGTTCCTACCAGCACTTGGAAAGGATAAGTCCAAAGTCCTCGTGCTCAATCTCCGCAATCGAATCATCTTCAAAGCGGCCGACGAGGAAGGGGCTCTCGACAGCGCCGACTTCCTCGGCAAGAAGCGGGTCGTCAAGAAAACATGGGGCGTTTCCGCCGGCCAATCCAACCGCAGCTACGCCGAACATGAAGAACACAAGATCAAGCCTCATGTTCTCCGTAGTCTGCGTAAACACGCCTGCGTTCTGGTCCACTGCGAGACTGGTTTCAAGAGAACCGTGCTGCCACCTATCGAACCCAACGGCCAAATCTCGCCGTGGTTCAGGAGGCAATGGTTTTGAGAGTTTGGAATCGGCTGGATTCGCGGCTCAGGTTTCGTGATATTCAACCTGATGCGAGCCAAACGGCATGAAGCAACGGACGGGATGAGCATGCTGAGAGTGTTCGTCAGTTCGGTCCAAAAGGAATTGGAAGATGAACGGGTCATCGTTCAGAATCTTCTGAACACCGACTCTTTCCTCACGGCTCACTGTGCGCCTGTACTCTATGAGTTCGAGCCCGCTTCTGCTGACAAGGCACTGGAGGGATGTCTCAAAACTCTCGATACCTGTGAGGTTTACTTGCTCATCGTCGCGGTACAATACGGTGCCCCTCTTGGCGAGCTTTCGATCACTCATGCAGAATACCGTCGCGCCAAGGAACGGAAACTGCCCGTACTGGCCTTCATCAAGGGCGAGCGTCACATGAAGCGCGAGGAGGGCACCGACCTCCTGCTAAAGGAATTGGAGTCCGATGGCTACAAGTACAAGCGTTTTGGCAATGTCATCGAGTTACAGAAGGAAGTCCGGGCAGCACTCGTTAAGCTGCTCAAAGACCAGTTTGGCGTCGCACCTTCCACCGACGAGAACGAAATCGCACAGCAGACCATCGAGGCTACCTCCACCTTCGAGTCGCAGCCGATGAAACGCCTGTCTTGGGAGAATCTCGACCATACTGTTATTCGACGGTTGATCGCCGCGGCTGAGGCGAGAAACCCCGAGGACATTTCCCCGGCTGATCTTTTGGCTGGGGCGTCGCTGCGCGGCCTCCTCTGGCACGACCCGGAGTCAAACGAGCACTACGCCACCGCAGCCGGCATTGTGCTGCTGTCGAAAGACCCGTCAGCCGTTTTCCCACAATGCCGCCTCCTCGCGGACGCGTTCCGGACCACGGAGCCTGACGGCCAGCCGCGCGACCACGAAGACATCCGTGGCCCCATGCCGTTGGCTATTGACCGCGCCATTGCCTTCATCGACCGCAACACGCGGCACCCGATGAAGGTGGTTGGCCTGAATCGCGTTCGGTTGGACGAATATCCTGTCGAGGCATTGCGGGAAGCCTTGGTCAACTCCGTCGTCCTCCGCCAGTCTCGCACACGTGGGCGAAACTGCGCTCGGCGCGTTCACTGCGCCACCGATTCAACCGCCGACCTTTCGCGCTGCGCACCCGCCGTCGATTGGCCCGAAACGCCACTTCATATTCCACCGGCTTGTTGGTCCAGCACCGACTCTTTTGACGGCGTTCGGGAATGTAGGTCCGTACCCCTCGCTGCGCGCACTCGCTGAGCAATCCATTATCGTGATAGCCCTTGTCCATCACCGCCTCCCGCACCGAAGGGGCGCGGTCCGCCTGCGGGCTGGCCAGCACCAAGTTGGCTTGCGCCAGCGTCAACGTCAGCGGCGCGCTGTCGGCATCGGCGCGATCGGCGTGCGTCACCAGCGGCGCCACAATCGCCTCGCTCTCCAAGTCCACCGCATGCTCGGCTTTGTACGCCAGGTGGGTGCGTCCGTCCTTCATCTTGGCAATCCGACTGTCCGGGTCGGTACGGCTTTGCCACTGGTCATTGGAAACTTTCTTGTCCTTACGTCCCCGATCCAGCCGAACGCAGGTCTTCTTCGGTCGGTTCCTCGATCCCCTCGGCCTGCGCCAGCCGACGCAAGTACTGCTTCCAGTCCTCCGCCGTGTCCTTGCGCACGATGCTCTTCATCGCCGCATTGGCTTCCAACGTCGTGGCATCAATGGCCAGCGTCTTACCGCGCAACAGACCTTTCTGTTCCAGCAGCCCCAGCACGAAGCGAAACACGTTGTCGAAGACCTTCTCGTCCAGCCGCTGGCGGATCATGGTCATCGACGCGTGTACCGGCGTCGTCGCGGTGGGAGCCACTCCCAGAAAGGCCCGCAACGCCAGGCTGTCCGCACAACGCCACGCAATGCCGCGTTGACTGTCCAAACCCTCGAAGTAACCGATCAACACCATGCGAAAGTAAACGCCCGGCGGGATGCTGGGGCGGCCACCGTCTTTATAATAAGGAGCGCAGAGCTTCTCGACGAACGGGTCGAAATCCGCCTCACCCAGAACTTCATTGAGCTTGCCGTAGAACGGATGGCCGGGTCCTTGCACGAGTTGATTGGACGGGATGAACAACTCCGATTGCTGAATCTTGCGTTTGCCGAGTGCCATGTCTCCGTGTAGCGGACTCGCCCTCACGGTTCAATAATCAAAGAGACTTTCTCGGACTTTTTTAACGGGCTGCTATGGCACGAAGTTCAGTCGCGTCATCACGCAGATGCCATTGCCACGCCGCTGATTGGGCTGCAAGGTCACGCAAAACAGTGGACACCGAAACGCCAAGTCTCTTAGCGATTTTCTCCAATGGGTCACCATGTAGGTACATCAGATCCACTTTCACACGGTGGGCAGCCATACGCTCACACCGTTGCTGAAGTCGCGATAACTCACGTGGACTAGGTAGCTTGGCGAAGGTGTCGGTGGTATTCATTTGTGCCGCGCCTGATTTCTCTCCGCCAACTCGACCAGCGCATCACACCATGAACAGGTCTTGCCGGTGATCTTTTTACGCAGTTGCCTGGCGAGGTCGCGGGGCACTATCACGTTTTCGGAGTCGAACTCTTTCAGAGCCTTCTCGACCGCGTCTTTGATGGTCACGTACTTGGCGGCCTCGATGTAGGAGTCCCGAAGTGTTTCTGCGTCAGCGGGCACAAACTTCTCGACCTTGTGCTCGGCGAACTTTTTCTCCAGCCACTTGATGAACTGCGGCGAACTCATCGCGTTTAGTTCCACGCGCTGGCCGCTGTGGTAACCGTTGTATAGGAACTTGATCTCCTCGGCGCTGCATCCGTAGTCGCGCAGACAATCGGTCGGGTCCGAAGGATAGTTGACCGGCTCGGCGGCCAGTTTCATCCTCTGGACATCATCGAGCCGCAGCCCCAACTCGACGACATTGGGTTCGTTCACGTAGGTGTACCGGTCCGAGTCGCTGATCATCGTGTGGTAAATGCCAAGCCCGGCCTTGTCGAAGTCATGCGCCACGAACACCCGCATGCCTTGACCGGAAAAGAAGTCAATCAAACTCCGGCAGGCTATAACGCTCATGCCTTTTGTGGACATGATGGCGATATCGTATCGCTCGGCGATCTCGGCCTTTTTCAGCAACTCATGGAAGCCCTCCTTCTCGATGAACAAGGCGTTGTTGAAACGGTGCCTGCTCGGGATTTTGATAGCGTCTTCGATGGATATATCAATCTCGCCAGAGTCCCACTTCTCGATGTAGTCGCGCACCTCCAACGTGCCGAGCGGGACGCGGACTCCGCCGTGTGGTTCATTGAGATTGCCGCGGGCGTCAAAGACAACATCCCAATCGGCGGTGAGGTCGGGGTGGTCCTCTATGAACTTCGGGAGTAATTTCTGTGTGAAATACGCTGAGTTCTTCCATGCGCCTCGGGCGCCTGTGTGCTCCATCACCAACGGGCGGGCGGCATACATGATCTGCCGGGCATCGGCTGGATACGCACCGTTGCCGCTGGCATGGAGGTATGCCTTTCCCATCACCATTTTGACGGCTTCGGAAATGAAGGTGTCGCGTTCCCGATACCGCAACCTTTCAAGGTCGGATGACCGCACGCGGTCCTGGCGGTCAGCCTGCCGCTTGGCCTGCTTCCATGACTTACCGACAGAACTGAGGGCACTAGAGAGCGCGTCGGCGATGCTGTCAGAGTTCAAGGTGTCCTTTCCCGCGATTTGTGAACCGCGCCTCGGGCTTGGTGATGTGGACGGCGACGATGACGGGGTCACGCCGGTCGATGCGCAACTCGGCAAGGGCTGTGCTTATTTCGTCGGCTGGAGTCTCCAGCGTCGGCGTGAAGTTCACGCCGGTGATGATCGTCCTGGGCTCCTCGGTACTCTTGACGCCGAACCCGCACTCGATGACATAGGGCACTTCGTCGGACTTGCGTTTGACGTAACGGATGCTCGCCTCAGTTGCACCGAGCGCCGTCAGGGAATTACGGAAATGCTCTTCGCCGATGATGCCCAGCGCAGCCGCTTTGACGGCCCGCGATTCCCGCTTCATCGTGTCGAGCAGTTTGGCAGTCTTGTCGTGGTCGAGTCCTTGCCCGATGACCAGGCCTGACAAGTTCATGCCCGGTCAGCCCGCACCCATCGGTGACGGCCTTCTGCCTCTGTGAACCACTTAGGCCAGCGAACTCGGATACAAACTCGCGCACGGTTCTGGTACAACCGCCGTCCCGCTCCACGCCGATGTACGCTCCGATCAGTCCCTCGATCTGCTCATTCGTGTACCAGTGAGGAGATGTCGACGAGCACGGCCGCCACTTGTTGAAGGTCGTTGCTGTTGGCTGCCATGTCCTGACTTTGCCTTTGATTTTATCGTGAAGAATGAAGGTCGCGTGCGGATTGAACAGAGCATACCCGGCGAGCAGACCCGCGGTATCCTTGACATTGAGATTGTAAAAATCGATGCCCTCTGAGCTTGCTTCCAGCCAGCCCGTCCCCCACCATATTTTTACAAAGGTGCCCGGTTTAGCCTCTGGGCATGGTGTAATGACGGGCTCGATTTTAAGCCGCTGGGAGATGCCATCGAGCGCCACGGTGATGTGATACTGCTTGCCGCGGGTCGTCACTGTGACCTCACCAAGCTTCCCGTTTTTGACAAACGGCGCAGCCCAGACGCACTTGAGCGCATTGCCTAACTGCCCTCGCGTAGGCGAGACATAGTGCAGCTTGTCCGACACGCGCACCATGTAGTTCAACGACTGAGCGATGATGTTTTCGGGCAGGCCGGGACCGTTATCGCCGACAGTGATTCCATCCTGATCGAGCGCCACTTCGATCACGGGCGGGATGCCCGCGCCCTCAGTCACGTCGAGCGCGTTGTCGAACAGTTCTTTCGTCAGCGCGAGTGGCCAGAGTTCAGGACCCGTGCCAATCTGCAGGCGCAGCTCTTTCTCTGTGAAATACTCCAACTCGCGCGACATGATGAACGTTTCGCGCTTGAGTTGGGGAGACCGCCTTTCGGAAGCGGCTTCGGAAATATGGGTTGCGGGTCTCGATGTCATGGCTGTGGCTGGTGACTCCCGCAGAGAAGCCACCGGTATCGGGCGGCAGTTTTGTGCGGCACGTATTCCTGAGTCCGCTGCAGGATGCCGTATTCCTTGTCACAGAATCGCTGGAGCAAAAGACCCGCACCTTTGCCCGTCATACCTATCCGAGCCGCCAGGTCATCGCGGACAATCATGAAGTCGGCCCGATTCTCGGCCCGCGCTTTCTTGGCGTAGCTTCTGATGATTCGAAAGGCATCACGCTCGCAATCCGTCGTCAGGTCCTCGAAGGCGGTGAGTTCTTGCGGTGTGAGTTCCATCAGCCAGTCCCGATGCAGTCCCATCCAGAATTCGGTCATTTCTTCGATGTGTTTCGCCTGGTTGGCCTTCGTCTCGACTTGACGGCGAGCGATTTGTTCAACAGCAAATCGTTGAGCCATTCCGTAACCGGTTTGATGGAATAGCTGGCCGCAAAGGTGTTTTAGGAGATCACGACGGGTACTCGCCCTGACGATGGCAAACTCATCCAACAACGGCAGCAATCGTGGGTACAAGGAAAGGGAAGGAAAGAGAAGAGAGTCATCTTTCTCTTTTAGGGGAACTGATCTCTCCGATTTCGCCAGAATTGGGGCAATGTTCTCCCAGAGGATTAGGCTCGGCTCCTGTCTCGCCGGACTCCAAGAGCCCGGTGCTCGCATGCCTTTACCGTGTGGATTGGCCTCGGTGCCGAGGGGCGGGAATAGCTCGCACTCCGTCACTGGGATGGCACACTCAGCCAGCTTCTCGGACAGCAGCGCAGTCCAATCACGACAAAGGCGAAACTCCTTCGACAGAAGCCAGACGTGCCAACCACGACCACTGGCCTCGAGGATCAAGTGTATCCCTTCAATGTTTAGAATGGCTTGGAAGAAATCAAAGGCTCTGCGCCGCGCCGTCTCTGCCTCCGCTGGCTCACCGCTATGCGCGTCAAAATCCACCGCTGCCCAGCGGGACAAGGCAGCAGAATTCTGAGAGTAGAACACAATCGCGATCTTCATCTTGCCCTTTCCGCAAAGGGACGACCAAGCCCACGGTATGGCCTTCAATGCCGATATGCGCTTCGACTTCACATAAATCGGTTCCGGCCTGCCGCCGTTTTTTCTATTCGGCCCGAACCAGCCAAAAGTGAAATCGAACTGGCCATTGCCGTTATGAAGATGCCACGCCAACGCAATCCACTGCTCACGGCCCCAAACCTCGCATGCTAATCGCGGCTGCATGGTCGTGAGCACACCTACCGGTGGCTGAACGGAAGGCTTGCGGCGTCTGCGTGGCGCTGTGGCAGTCAGGGCGGGTGGATCTGTGATCTGAGAGTTCATATCCTCACCGAGGCCACCAAACCGTCAAATCGGAAGTGCCGCCATAGGGTGAAGATCGTCACGCGCTGTTTCGCTTGCGCGAGCGGGGACGGACTGCTATTGTGACGCCAGCGAATGGGGTTTGTATCGATGCCCGCCGCTCGACACGGCGGGCGTCTCTGTTTTGCAGCAATCATACTGCAGCGCTCCCTTCTGTCTGTTCCGCCGCTTGCTGCCGGATGTACGCAATGAGATGCGAGTACGAGATCAGACGCACGCCTTTAATTTTCCCTCGCTGCCTCAACACCACGCTCTGAACCGGTGGTTTGAAGTCGTTGGCGGGACAGGGCAAGATCAGTTCATTCATCTTGCTGCGGGTGAGGCCGGTGAACGGACACAAGGTGCTGGTCCGTGGAAGTCTAATCCATTCAGGATCGCGCTGGACGGCAACTCTCGCAGAGGTCGCCGCAATCTGCTCGGTCGTCAGTTGGCCACCGAGTGCCGCTAGTGGTTTATGTCTCATTGTGCTCGAAGATATCCACCTATAGAGGAGACTGTCCGCTCAACGCCGCAAGCATGAGAGTATGCGGAGCCGCGCGGACATTGACGGAGGTGTCCGCTCAGCGCAGCAACCACTGCGGGTGCGCGGAGCAGTGTGGACACCGATGAAGGTCAGTGTGTCGGAGGGTAGACCTTATTGTAGGAAGTAAGATAGGTTTCTGCGCTTAATCCTGTGACTTTTTCGGCATAGTTCGCAGCCGCTAAAAGAGGGTCGCCTGTCAGGATGTTGTGGAGTTCCGGTTTGGTTAGGCCTAGCAATTCTTCACCGTGCGCCTCACAGAATCTTTCGAGTCTGCCTAAAGGTGTGCCCTCTGCCGTATCGCGAAGATTTCCCCACGCCTTCTGCAATATGCTTATCCGGTGGCGAAGCGGTTCAAGAGTCGCACCCGGAGCCATCGGAAAATTGTATTGGCTGCCCCTAAGTGGTTTCAATAGCCGCGCAAGGTGCCTTCGCGCCTGAAAAGCAACTTGCCTTCGACTAGCTTCTTTAACCACACCCGCCACACGGCGAGCGCAGTCTCCATAGTAGGCAGCTTCAAGTAAGTCTACGAACGCACCCAGAAGTCCATGCGAATCCGAAGCCAGCAACCACGATGGCATTTTCCGAATCGTCTCGACGACATTCTCGGCCGTGAGGGGTCCACCAACAAGAAGCCCCTCAAATAGTCGTCGGTACTGTGGCTCGACTTTTGGGGATTCGCGCCCGGTGCCTAGACACGAGCGGGCCAGTTCTGCCCATTCATGCAGTGGCGTACCGGGTGGCCAGTCTGAATTCGTGAAGATAAGTGTGTTCGGTCCCTTAGCCCCTTTCCCAGCGTCCATCGGAATAAGCGCGCGGCCTTGATGCACCGCAGCAGTGAGTTCACGGATACAACGTTTGATTTCCGGGTTCTTCAACTTGCTTGAAACCCACGTTTTTTTCTTTCCAACGAGTACGGCAAGTTGACGCCTTCGCCTATCGTCGAACACATAGCTCAAGACGAGCTTTTGTTCATCATTAGAAAGTCCTTGCTTCTTCAACCACACTTCCGCGTCGACGCGTGTGATTTTGTATCGGGTGTATTTTTCGCTGAAAAGCCTGTCAACGGCTGCCTGAATCTCACTTGCTGATAGCCCTCGCGCCTGTAAAAATGCTCTCAACTCTTCCGGCGTTTTCAGCGCTGTCTAGTTCTGCCGGGTCAATCCCCGCGAGCCGCATGTCCGCTTTATCGCGGACAACTTCGTCATTACACCTCGTCTTGCTGGATTGTTTCCATTTGCCCGGGCCCACGCGCTGAAGTTCACCATGTTCCTCCGGCTGTTTTTCCTCTTGCCCCTGTCCGGGTCTTGAGCGTCCGGCTCGCGGAGTGGGAGGGAATCGGACTTTTCGTCACTCAGACGCAATTTGCCACGTTCGTCGTAGCAAACCCACCGCAGACGTTCACGCTGGTCTTTGCCATAAGACGATGGCAACTCAATCAGGCAGGGTAGTGCCAACGGCTTGTGCTTCGGGGCTGGTCTGATTGTATTGCCGCGCTTTACGAGAAACGCAACATCTCCGGCTCGCAATTTTGTCGACTCTTCTGCCCCGTCATTCAAAAACGCCAGAATCTGCGCTCTTGTAACCTTCATTCTTCGCCGTCCTATTCTCAGCGAAGCGGTGAGCGGGCGGTGAATAGGCACCGCCACGCTCCTAGCAGGCCGTCGCCTGCGACCGCTATCAGCAAGGCAGTTTTATCTCAACGGCGCGAAGATGCAAGCTGAGAGGGGGGGCGCGTTTCAGGATGGCCGTATCGTGTCTCTGGCGCGGCACGTCGGACGAATAAGCGGCATCGTGGAGAGGAATCGAATCAAAGAAACGGCTCGTCAGCAATTGCCAACGAGCCGCTCAATCGTCTTGCCCGCGTTCGCGCGCATTTTCAGGAACATGCCTGAATTAGGAGCCATGACCGCCGGGCCATGACTTGCCCTGCGAAACATAACCGGCCGCACGAAGCCGCAGCGGGCCAAGCCGCACCATGCCCTTCTAACAACGGAAATCTAGCACAACCCGGAAGCTCGTCAACTGCTGCTGGTGCGCCATCACGGGTCGGTGTACTCAATCAGGCAAGCGTCAAACAAAGAGCTTGGTCGGGCTTTGTTCCAACGGGGTCCAATTCCCCGAGGAGAACACCGCGCCAAGCTCAAAAACGACGAGACAAGAGCCAGACGTGGCAGGTATCCACCGGTCTGAGTTTGCCTAGGTTTACCGTGCCTCCATCTGGCTCAAATAGAGCCTCGACCGGCTCCAGTCCAGAGGGCTCCAATTGCCCAAGGAGGGAACCGGCCAAGGCTCACCGAAGAATTTGCACCACGCAGGGTCGCGCGTCAAATTTATTCAGGTTGACGGCTTGCGCGGGTCGATTCGCGCAGTTCTGCCGCTTCGCGAAAACACGCCGCAGCTTCTCTTACCTTGCCAAGCCTACCGAGGACGACGCCACGGAAATTCACAGCCGTTGCTAGAGCTTCGGTCAGTTTCGGGTTCGATTCCGCGGCCAGCACTTGACGGAAGAGACGAATGGATTCGTCGGACTTTGCCAAAGCCTCGTCGAACCGGCCTAATTGCACCAGCGCATCGGCTTCACTGGACAGGCTGTACGCCACTTCGACCCAAATGCCCGAATCTCCCCAGTGGCGTATGGCTAGGTCGTGGTGCGTCAGCGCCTCTTCGAATTGACCCGCACGTATCAGTGCCTCGCCGATGTTGTAGTTCCCCAGTGCAATGTCAGACGCAAATTCCGCGTGACCAGAACTCACCAACCGTTCGACGGTCAGCAACGCCTCGTGCAAGGATTCGAGCGCGTCCTTCTGACGCCCGAGGTTCATCGAAGCTATCCCGCGATTCATCACGGTAATGGCCCGGTCTCGGATACGTTGCGGGTCGTTCTTGCGGGATATGCAAAGGCGCAGAGTGGTCTTGGCTTTTGCTACATCCTTGGTTTGGGCGTTGAGAAGAATCCGGCGGAAGCGGTCAAGTGGGCTCGCAAGGGGGCGGCGCAGGGAGATACAAATGCGCTGGTTTGTCTAGCCGTTTGCTACACCGGAGGTCTGGGTGTCGAGAAGAATCCGGCGGAAGCGGTCAAGTTGTATCTCAAGGCGGCAGAACAGGGAAATATATTGGGGCAGTTCTGTCTAGCCGGTTGCTACTCCAGCGGTCTGGGTGTCGAAAGCAATCTGACCGAAGCCGCCAAGTGGTATCGCAAAGCGGCAGAACAGGGAAATGCAAATGCGCAGGTTTCTCTAGCCAATTGCTACAACGCTGGTTTGGGTGTCGAAACTAATCAGGTCGAAGCAGTCAAATGGTGTCGCAAAGCGGCGGAGCAGGGATATGCGGAGGGGGAGTTCGGTTTCCTGACGCGAAGTCCCAATCCGAAATGGCTGGCGAGATGCCACGGAGTCCGCTCGTTCTGCATGACCATCCGAACGTCAGCGAGGATTTCTTGGGGTATCTCACGGGCGAGGAACTGGACGGCTCGCTCCAATTCGTTGGGTGTCGTTTTGTATGCAGCGTTCACGCGTATTGAGTTCGCCGCCACGCCGTTCTATTCGTGACCGCCGTTTTTGCCAATAAACCTTTGGAGCGTAGAGTCGTTGTCGTTTTGCGCAAGGGTGTACGGGGTCTTGCCAGCGTTCGTCCGTGCATTAATGTCGGCATGGTATCTGAGCAGGAGCCTCACCATGTCTGTATTCATTTTCTCCACCGCAAAATGCAAAGGGGTCACACCGTCTTTGTTTCTGGCGTCCACATGAGCGCCAGAAAGAATAAGAAATTCCGCAACGTCTTTCTTTCCGAACACGACTGCTGTATGAAGCGGGGTTTCTTGAAAATTGTTCGTGGCGACGGCGAAGTTCCGGTCAGCCGAGATAAATATTCTGACAATATCAATCCCGTCTTTGACGGCATGATGAATGACAGTGTTGCCGTCCTTATCTCGTGCGTGAATGTCGGCGTGGCTTGTCAACAACAGGTCGATGGTGTTCCTCAAACCAGCGCTGTTGGAACCGTAGATGGTGTCAAGCGTGCAGAGGAGTGGCGTGCGCCCCTGCGTGTCTTTGAGATTCACAAGCGATGGGTCTTCTTGAAGGATGCTTCGGATGGCGGTGCAATTGAGACCAAACGCAACGTCGTGAATCTTGTCGGCTGTAGCACTGTTGCTTAATGCGACCGCTGCGGCCAAAAGGCCCCCTGTCACGATTGACCTGTGCAGACGCATCGCAGCCCGATGGTAGCGACTTCTGAAAATGTTGCAAGCGTGTGGTGGAACCTGCATCCAGCGGTTAGAGCAATTTTCGGATGAGTTGCTTGTCGTAAACCGACAAATCGCTCCGTCGCCAAGTGTGTGCTTTATCTCTCAGCCACTTGGCCACTTTCGGTTTGGGGTTCAGTGCGAGCAAACGAAACTGCAAGATGCTTCTCGTATCCGGATACTGTTTCCCATTTACCGAATCCACTCGAAGTTTCAGGCGCGGCTCAAACCGCTTGGGGACTTCGTCGTAACTCCGGATTTTCTCCACCATCTTGACTAATTCGCCCAAGTGATTGCGAAGCACCCTAGCGGCGGCCTTTCTTACGTGCTCGAAGTGCTCATCGCCATAGCTCAGATACCCGAGCACGTCGGAGAACAGATTGGCGCTAAACAGATTGTCTTAACGCCAAGAAGCCATCAATCGTCGACTCCGAAAAAAGCAACCAGCCGTCTGTCCGCCTCGGACTTGGCCGTGGAATAGTCGCAGTCGTGTGCGTAAAGACCAACGCCGTGGTCTTGTGTGCACGGTCGTTTGAGAACTGAGGTGGTGTGCGTATTGGCATCTTCAACTGACATTACGCGAAGCAATCGCAGTGCCCCCAGTTGCCTGAACCAATCGACATAGTGTATCCGTTCATCGGGAGGTTCGGTCATTCCTAGCGGCTTGTGCCGCTTCATCCATTTCCTGAACGCGTTTATCAACGCTGTCTCTCCGACTTTCCACTCGATCTTAATAACGTAATAACCGGTCAAGCACCCCGCGCTTTCCTCTATCACTCGCGCGTCCAGGTAGCGGCTTTCCTTGTCGTGCTCTTTCAGCTCTCACAGAGGCATCGAGGTGGGTTTTCGTGAAGTCCTTCTTGGTTTTCAGTTCGTTACGTCTGTCCATGGGAATCTTCGTCCAGGGAGTTTTGGGAAAGAAGTCGGAATAGTTCCGAAGAATCCAGCGTGGCATAAACAGCATCCTGTTTAGGTACGGATTGTAATCGCCTAGACGGTCTGGGTTCCCCTCAATTACAGATTTATAGAACGGATCAAGTCCTGAGGCGCCAGCGTCCAACATTGTGTCATGAAGTGATTGCGAACCCCTTTTAGTAGTGGTTCTTCGCTTTTTCAATTTCTTCAGTGCGAGCGCCTTCATCTTCTTGAACCTTCGCAACTTCCTGTCACAACTCCTCTGCCACGCCTGATCCTCACTCTGCCACAGGGCCACGTCACTCCACGGTTGCCACTCACGCCAGCACTCATACTGCCACGCTCCCGGAAGCTGCCAGTCGTTACGAGTGTCATTTAGCTCCGAGAAATCCCAATCTTCCTGCCGCAACCGCGGACGCTGGATCTTCCTGTCCAACCACCAATGTGCCTTCACCGATATCAATTCTAAGCCAACGACCTTGCCGTCTGTGTCTAGATGCCTGTGCCACACACAGCCGTCGCGCGTATATCGCTCTACGCGGCAGCCCTGCTGGCCGTCTAAATCGCCCACCTGCATGCCCTTCTTCACGACTTCACTTTCTTGGTCACGTCGGGGAGCTTTCACTTTGTCCCCTTCGTTGCGGACTTCTTCTGTTCCGGTAAGTCCTTCACCAAATCGGGCAGCTTGTTCACCGCCTGCTGAAGAGTGGCCTGTTCCATGTGGGCATAGAGGCGATGCACTTCGGCGGAATCGTGGCCGACGATTTCCTGCGCCACTGCTGCCGACACGCCCGCGTTATGCAGCAGGCTAGTGTTTGTGTGGCGCAAGCAATGGAACGATAACCTGCTGGCCTTCCGTTCCGCGCTACGCCCCTTGCCATCTTCGTGTTTTTCGTGGCTGCGTGCCTTCTGCAGTTTCGCTGACGCCAAGATGTCCGCAAACTGATTCGATAAGGCTTGTCCGCTGAGGGAGGCTGCCCGTGGAAACAAAGCGGCGTCGGGATTGTCGGACGCCGATAGGTTCAGCAGATATTCCCGCAAAGGCGTTGCCATTGGGATTGTCATGGAACGCTTCGTCTTTTGCGTCAGCAGGCGAATCGAATTGGCCTCAAAGTCCACGCTACGCCAGGTCAGTTGCGCGGTGTCTCCGATGCGTTGGCCGAGATAGAAACCGCACAAGATCATCCCGCGCCATTCATCATCTGCTTCCGCCAGAACGCGCTTCAATTCGTCCAGTGTGAACGCCCTACGTTTCGCCCGGTCCTCCTTGGCGAGTTCCACGCGGGGGAAGGGGTTCTCCCGTAGCAGACCATCCTTCATTGCCCGCAGCCATGCCCCGCCCAGTATCTTCAGATACTTGTTCACCGTAGTACCCGACACGCGCCCCGCCACGGTATCGCGGAAGGCTGTCAGGTCGCGCAGTGTGATCATGTCCATGTGCTTGTTCTGCTTGTCCCCCAAGTATGCCAGCAGTTCACGGACTGCGGTTCTGATATTCCGCGAGAGATGATTCCGCCAGCGTGATGGCCTTAGACTTGAGCCACAGTTCCAGATATTCCTTCACCGTGGACTGGGGTAGGGATTCCGTGTTGGCGATAGCATAGATGCGCCCGATGATTTCCCGCGCCTGTCCTTCCGCCAGTCTGCCTTGCGTGGCATCCCGAGTGGCCTGCTCGTAGTCCATGCAGATTCGCAGAGCTTTTTCCCGATTCACCTGCGTATCCGCCTTGTTCTTACCCTTCACGGAAATCTTTGTGCTTCGGATCGTGCGCCGTCCATCCGGTAGACGATACGCGCACTGCCAGAATTGTGATTTCGGTGTCTTGTGGATTGATGCCATAAAGTACGAATCCTTTCTGCTCCTAACAATACTCCTAACACTTGCTGGCGTCAATCATGTTTGTATATATCGTATTACATAGTAAAAATGCATATTAACAGGCCACGGGCGAAACACGGGTTCGAATCCCGTTGGGGTCGCCATCTTTGATTCCTTGGTAAGCTCGCAGTAATCTGCGTTTGTCACCATTCCGTTCTGAAAATACTTCTAAAAGCCTGCTTCGTATCGTGGGTGTCTTGCGGTGTCTGGGGGTGTCCAACCTGCGTGCATGTTGAGGCTGGTTTTACAAGCGTCGTCAACTGTCCTCAACGATTCGGAAGAGTCCTGCGTTTGCGAGTGACCGCACGAACGATTTGTCGCTGACGATAATCGGAACCTTGACTCCGCTCCACTGCCGCGCTTGCCGCCGTAGCTCCAGACGAAACCGCAGTCGCGACATGATGATCCGCTGGTCAAGCCGTACGGCGTCAAGCAGCTCGCCCCACGTCTCGGCTTGATGCTCCCTGCCATGCGGCCATTCGATTCGCTTCATCGCAATGGACGATATGGCAGACCGCAGGCGGCCTGTCAACTGAATGGGCCATATCACAGCCCGAGTTCCTGCTGCTGGGTGGTGCGTTTTTAATATCCCTCAACCGTACTCGTCGGTGGATGCGACAAGCGAAATGGCCAAGGCCTTTGGAAGTCGGGGGGGGCAGTGACATTTCGGTGATCGACGGCTCACCCCATCAGCGATTTCAATGCCGTGGCCAGATATCTGTATTGCGCGGGCGCGTTGTAGGCGTGTGCCGAGATCCGAACCCACCGCCTCGCGGGTTCTCCCCATCGCAGAATCGGAACTTCGATTCTGAATTCATCGAGCAGTCGCGCCTGCAGCGGGTCGGTCTTGTCCACAGGCAACGGCGCCGGCGGCAATGGAATGGTCGCCATCGAGCCCATCATCGTCTCCGGACAGGGCAGCGGAACCGCCAGCGCCTCGCAGAGAATCTCTCTTCCCTGCACAGCCAGCATGTGGTTGCGCCGCATCAACTCCTGATGGCCGCCCGGAACCAACGAGTCGCACCACTGGATGGCGTCGCCGACGCAAATCCAAGCGGTGGGGTCGATGGTCCCGACCCAGTCGAAGCGGTCATGGAACGCGACGCGGCCCTGCCGGGGCGTATTGTAGCCGTGACTGATAGTGGTCGGTTGGATCCGCTCCTGCCAGTCCGCCGGACATAGAGGAAGCCGGACCCCTTGGGAGCGCAAAGCCACTTGTGGCAGTTGCCCGTGTAGTAGGCGGGACGCAACGCATCGAGATCAAGGGGCAGCATCCCGGGCGAATGAGCGCCATCCACCAGCGTGTCGATGCCGCGTTCCTCAAGGGCACGGATGATCCGGGCGATGGGAAAAACGACCGCCGTCGGACTGGTAACGTGGTCGATCATGGCAAGGCGTGTCCGCGGGCTTACTCGGGAAAGCACGGCGTTGACGACCTCCTCGTCGCCGTGCAGGGGGAAAGGCACTTGGGCGGCCACCACCCGGGCACCGACGCGGCGTGCGGCGACCTCCAAGGCGTTCCGGCACGCATTATAGTCGTGGCTGGTCGTCAGGAGTTCGTCGCCGGGCTGCAACTGGATGGAACGCGCCACGGCGTTCACGCCGGTCGTGGCGTTATGGACGAACGCGAGATTGTCCGAGCCAGTGTGGAGCAGCCTGGCGAGTTGTTCGCGGGAGGCATCGAGCAGCGCGTCCAATTCACGGGTCAGGAACCGCACTGGCTCCGCCTCCATTCGACTGCGGTACCGGCCCTGCGACTCCAACACCTCACGTGGACAGGCGCCGAACGAACCATGGTTTAGAAATACCACGGCGGGATCGAGCAACCAGTGAACGGCAAGCTCTGAAGGAGCCGGGAGTTTTCCGATGTCCATCCGCTCAACTTTTCTTCGCCCCGATCGCGAAGAATTGGAACTGTGCTGGCCGGTTTGCTACTTCTTCTGCGCCGCCTTTAGCTTCTTCCACCGCGCGCGCTGGGCCGCGGCGATCCGAGCCAGTCCCGCCTTGGTGAATACCGGTTTGCGTCTGACTGCTGGTTCTGATGCTCCTTCAAGGGAAGTCAACGCCTTGATTGCGAGACTGAGCTTTTCGAGTTCGAGTTCGGCGCGCTTTCGCTGCGCATGTAATTGGTGGACGACCTGGGTCATTGTGGACATGATTCCTCCCGAATGTTGAATGTTTCTGTATAACTCGCCCTGCTGGAGCAGTGTAACAATGTTGTCGTGCGAACGCAATCTTTTCGATGGCGCATTCATTCGAGCCTGGCGGACGTTGTCCACTTTATCATTGCCATTACGGTTGCCTGGCATATTGTCAATGCGCTGGCCGATAGAAGCCAGTCACAGTGAGATTGGTGATTGTCAGCCGGGTTCTTGCTCGGTGACAATCTGAAACTCGAACCATCGGGAACTTTCACTGAGACCTCCTATCGCAGCAGAAAGAGATCATGGCAACGAAACTATACGTGGGCAACCTCTCATTCAATACGACGGAAGCCCAGATTCACGACCTGTTCAAGGCATCGGGCAATGTCGTCAGCTGCACCCTCATCATGGACAAAGTCACCGGCAAGTCCAAAGGATTTGCCTTTGTGGAGATGGGCTCGGAAGCAGAAGCCGCCAAAGCGATGACGGATTGTAATGGCAAAGAAGTGGATGGTCGGGCACTGAAAGTCAACGAAGCCAAGCCCCGTAAAGAATAACCCCGAGGCGGTTTCGAGGGCGGCGGGGGACGGTACGATCGCCCTCGTGGCGGGGATCGGGCGGCCTGCGTACTGCCGCGGGTAGTTCATGTAATTTTTTTGCCCGCATGGTGGAATTTATGCAGCGACAGATTCCGCAGCGGTCGTGACCGCTTTTTTAACGCTTCGCTCTAACCCCCTGACGACGCAGCGTTTGGGCAAGCCCCTCTGGTCGAGGCGATCTCACCTGGCATGCGGGCTGCCTGCATGTGTTCCCACAAAGTCTGGTGGTTTGATTTTGAGCGTCTCGGTTCTGTTCGTGTCGAACTGAGCGGCATCCAGAGCAGGAAGTCGCGGGATGATATTGAGAAATCAAAATCTTCCGGCCGGGTTGTGTGGGGGAAACTTAGCGAAGTATGACCGTTAATTACCCAACAGAAGAACAGATTCGTGACCGAGCCCACCAAATCTGGCTGGATCGCGGTGGTCAACCCGGTCATGAAGTCGATGATCGGCTGCAAGCCGAATACGAGCTGATGCAGTTGCCCGTTCGCAAACTGGCAGAGTTGGAGCCACCCAAACGCAAGACAGGCAGCAAAACGTCGCTGGTGTCTCTGGTTCAGGCAGCGGTGTTTTAGGTGCCGAGGCTCTGCCGCAGCTCACTCGATAAAGGACGGTGGGCGATGAAGTCACAACCACTTCCAGAGTCGGGCAGCGGAGCGACGACGCTGCGCTGGGGTCAATCGGGATAATCCACCGGCGCTTCGCCGTCGGGATCGACGTTGATTACCTGGTGATCACGGGCCAGCGTTTTCGTGAGCACAACCCCGGCTTGGTCTCAACCAATCACGATCGATTTCGTTGCTCTGCCTACCAGCTAATCATCGTCAGAATCATGCGCTTGTCTCTTGCCAGCCATTGTCGACACCAACGTGTGACGTGGCTCGGGCATCGTGGAATAGACACCCTTGATGCCCTTCCACAAAACCTCATTGAGTTCGTAGGCCGGAGCTTTGTCCGGATGATCGAAGTCCATCTTATCCGACCGTGCCACCAGGTCGGATATCGGGTCGAAGAGGCCCGCGGTTTTCCTTTCCGGGTTCATCTTGCAGATGATTTCCTTGGCCGGCAGAATCGCCGTGTACGGACTCGCGATTGCGCGGCTGCGTGTCGAAATCCAGGATCGGGTTCGCAATCGCATCATACTGGCTGAGCGGGCTCAATCCCATGAGCAACTCCATCGTCTTGAGCACGCTGTCGGTATTGTAGAAGCGATGATCGACGGAATGCTCCCCGATCCACGGGCTGACGATGTAACAGCTCGAGCGATGACAATCCACGTGATCGGGCCCATCCTGCGCGTCGTCCTCGATGATGAAAATCGCGGTGCTCTCCCAAATGGGTGCTCTTGCTGACCGCTTCGACCAGCTGGCCGACCCCGTAATCGTTGTCCGCCACCTCGGATTCCGGCGCGAACTTGCCTGGCCCGAAGGCCCTGCGTATGATCGTGCGGAAACCGCACCGTCATGAACTCCGGGACCGCCCTGCCCGTTGGATCCTTCGCCAGCATCATCTGGAACTCGCGGTTCCATTCTGAAAACCGGCTGGGCATCTTGTATTTCCCGTAGTCGGTGACCTTGTATGAGCACCCGTATTTGCGGGGCGCATCGCTGTCGGGATAATCCAAATCGAACCTGGCGGAAATCGTAGTCGCTCGCGCCGTCCAAATCGTGGCCGCCCGGCTGCAGACCTTTGCTGGCGGGTAGTTGTCCGGCACGACTGTTTCACCGTTGGCGGTGACCCCGAATGAATAATGGAAACCGTAGTTGCGGTACGTGAGTTTCGCCCCTTGTGCGGCGTCCCAAATGTGACCTCCCTGCGCCTCCGCGACATCCGTCACCGCCGGGGCTCCGTTGGACAATACATCGGATAACGCGGCGCCGTCGGGACTTTTTGCCGGGAATCCGCCCGTAAGATAATCATCGTTCTGGCCTTCGTAATCCACCTTGCGCCCGCGGCGGCTGTACTGGTAGGGCACGTTCTTGGTGACGTACTCGTTGGCCATGCCCTGGGTGCTCCATGGCCAGCCGTCGCCGCTGACCTCGCCGCAATCGTAGAAATTATCCAGGAGCACAAATCGTTTAACCAAGGCGTGCTGGTTGGGCGTGATCTTTTCGCCGAACAACGTCAGGGACGCGTCGCCGTTGCCCGCCGCCACATCGCCGAGCACCTGGTCATACGTGCGGTTCTCCTTGATGATGTAGATCACATGCTTGATCTTGCCCGCTTTCAGGCCAATCTTGTCGAACTCGTGGTTTGCCATCACACTCCCACCATTGCCCGGGCCATTGTTGGCAAACACCTCGTCCGTGAACCGGCGCAATCGCGCGTCCGTCGGAATCGCGATGGTGGAAACATTCCCCGAAACCAGGTTGATGCTGTAGCCCGCGTCACGTCGCGTATGGCTCAGAACATAGCCGGGATTCGGATTGCGCGGCCTGGTACCCTTGGCATTCGCGACCAGCAGCTTGGAACCGTCTCCGCTGACCACCACGCTCGTCGGATACCAGCCGGCCGGAATGTAGCCCTTCAATTCCAGCTTCCGGCCCTTGTCGTTCACTGTAACCACGCCGACCGCGTTCATATCCGCCAGCGCGACGTACAGGTTTTTTTCGTCGCGCGATAATGTCAGTCCCAACGGCGTCGAGCCGGCGATCTTCTGCAACCGATCGGGCCGCAGGAGCAACGTGTCCGTGACCGTGTTGTCGGCCGTGCTGATGACCGAGATCGTGTCGCTGTGCGCGTTGGCGACGTACAGCACGGACTGCGATTTGTTCAATAGCAGCGCCGCAGGATGCGATCCGGTCGGAATGGACGCCAGGAGCGCCGGCGCGGCGGGGTTGGTCGTGCTCAGCACGTACACCGCGCTGTCCCGCTGGCTGGAAACGAACACCTTGCTATCCATCCGACAGCGCGGCGATGGCCAAGGGAAAATTAGGCGTGTTGGCGACGTCATTGCTGAAGACAAAACGCCCGACCTCGGTGCCGTCGGCCACACTGTAAATGGCAATGCTGCTCGGCGTTGCAAATGCGTCCGAATCATTGTTGGCGACGTAGAGATGGCCATGCGCGTCGGTGGCCAAACCACACGTGAAATCGTCGTTCTTCGCCGTCATGATCCGGTTTGTTGCCAACACCCCATCGGCTGATAAAGACAAGGCGATGATGGTGTTGTTATTTCCCTGCGCGGCGTACAGCGTGCCGTCCGTGCCAAACGCCAGGCCGTAATACAGTCCGTTGGCCTCCTTGTTCGGTTTTGCGTTGGGGAAATCCATATGCGACACGCCCGCGCCGTCGCTCGTGCGGATCGACCACAAGGCCTGATGAGTCCCCATATCGCTGACGAGCGCGAATTTTCCGTCAGGGCTCGCGACCATGTTCATCGGCAGGCTGCCCACCTCCTGCTGGACCCCGAGTGGCGGCTGCGTGAGGTTCTTGCCCGTTGGAAGTTGATTCGTTGCCTGGGCGAAGAGAGACGATGTTGCCATCATCCCGGCCGACAGTGCGGCCCCCATCCGTCCTGCCAGTGCAGTTTTCATTTGGAATACCTTTCAGTTGTTCGACGACCATTCATAGCATGCATGTCATCCGACATTTCCCCTGTGACCTATGCCTCACGGCCATCGCGGGCCATTCACACGGAGGAGCGCTCATAGTATCACCTTTGACAATACTGATCAGCCGATTCTGAGCGCCAGGACTTCGTTCGGTGGGGTCTGCAATGGTGTCAGAGCAACCTGATTTTTCTGACATTGTGACACTTCGCAACCCGTCAACGCGCCGGAGGATAGAAACCCAACCGCCTTGCTATCAGCATATTGCGCGACAATCTCGTTTGATGGCACTTGGCCTGCTAGGTACTCGTTGTCAAGCGTGGCCAAAGTTATGTTGTTCTGGTTTTTTGAGTGATGCTCCGTTCGACGGTCGTGGTGCAGGCATTCTGTCAACCTGTGTAGCAGAGCAAGGAATTGGGTTGATTCAGAATCTCTCTTCCCCGTCGGCCCGGTGACGCTGGCCACCGCAACACAACCGAGAGGTTCTATGATTGAGAAGAGCACTGAGAATCAACCGCAACAACGTACTCCTGCGGAGGCGCGACCGAAATCTCGCATTCAAGACGCCGTGATCCGTCTGGCGGGCAATTCGCAGGATGGGATTCAGGTCATTGGCGGGTTTCTGGCGCGGCTGGCGGGACGGACGGCCAAGGATGTCATGACGTACATGACGATCCCCGCCACGATCTCGGGCGGGGCGAGCATCTATCAGGTGCGCCTGGGCACCGGCGAGATTCTGAGCGTCGGCGACGATGTTGATGTTCTCGTTGCGTTTTACCAACACTCTTACAACGACCACATCGGCACTCTCCGGGAAGGCGGCATCCTGCTGTACGATTTGGATCAGGTTCAACCGGACGCTACCGATACGCGGCATCGCGCGGTCGGTGTGCCGATCACCAACCTGACGGTCGAAGCGATTGGCGGTACCTCCAAAGACAAGGGCAAGAACATGTTTGTGCTCGGTCTGTTGACCCGGTTGTTCGACCTGGACAGTGCCAAACTCGAGCAGATGCTCCGTAAACATTTCGACAAGAAAACTGACGCCGTCGTCCACAGTGTCATTGACGCCTTCAGTGCCGGCTACGGATATGACATCGGCAAGTTCACCGAAATCTGTCACTTCGATTCCCCGACGACCCCGTCGACAACCCCGCGCATCGTCATGGACGGCAACCAGGCGATTGCCTACGGCGCGATAACGGCTGGTATCCGTTTCAGCGCGAGTTACCCCATCACCCCGGCCACGACGGTCATGGAAATTCTGCGGGCCGAACTGCCGAAGTATGGCGGGACGCTCGTTCAGGCGGAAGATGAACTGGCGGCAATCGCGATGGCCTGCGGCGCTTCGTACGCGGGCCAGCCGGCGCTGACCAGCACCTCCGGCCCCGGGCTGTCCCTCAAATCGGAAGCGTTGGGCTGGGCCGTCATGGCCGAGATACCCGTCCTGATCGTCGATGTCCAGCGCGGTGGTCCGGCCACAGGGTTGCCCACGATGGTCGAACAATCCGATCTCAACCTCGCCTGCACCGGCACCCACGGCGATGCCCCGCGCATCGTGCTCGCGCCGGCATCGGTGGAAGACTGCTTCCACACAACGGTCGAGGCAGTGAATCTGGCCCGGCAGTACAGTTGCCCGGTCGTCATCCTCAGCGACCAGGCGCTGGCCACGCGGATCGAGGCGTGGGACATGCCGGATTTGCCGGCGTTGATGCGCGATCTGACGCCGAAATTTGAGCCGGTCGGCCCGGACTTCAAGCCGTACCGGATCACCGAGGAAGGAATCCCGCAGCATGCGCCGCCGGGAACACCGGTGGTGGACGGCCGATTTCCGATCGTCACCGGCCTGGAGCACGATGAAGCCGGCCAGCCCAGCGCACAACCGGAGAACCACGCGAAGATGGTCGCCAAACGCCGCCGCAAACTGGAATTGCTGGCATCGCGATTGCCCAGGGCCACCGTCGATGGGCCGTCCGAAGGCGACGTATTGCTGGTCGGCTGGGGATCGACGCGGGGACCGATTCGCGAGGCGGTGGCGCGCGCGCGCGCCGCGGGTCAGAGCGTCAGCGCGCTGCATCTGCGCTACATTATGCCGTTCCAGCCGGGCATTCAGGAAATTCTCGACGGCTTTGGGCATGTGTTCGTGGTCGAGATGAACGACCAGGACCAGTACGGCCGGGGCCAGCTCGGAGCGCGGTTGCGGTCGGCCTTCACTCATCCGGACATCCGCGGGATCACCAAGACCGATGGACTGTCGTTCAAAGTCCGTGAAATTTTACAGCAGATGGACGCCAAACTTGCCCGGAACGGAAAGGAGCAACGATGATCGCCTCTACCAAAACTGTTTCCCGTGCCCGTTACACCCGCAAGGAACTGACCGGCAACCAGCCGACGTGGTGTCCCGGCTGCGGCGACTACAGCATCCTGTCGATTTACCTGAAGTTGATGGAGAAACGCCAAATCCCGCTGGAGAAAATCATCAGCGTGTCCGGTATCGGGTGTTCGTCGCGGTTCCCCTATTTCGTGAATGCCCACGGCGCCCATTTTCTTCACGGGCGTGCGCTGCCATTTGCCGCCGGCATCTCATTGTCGCGGCCGGACCTGCATGTGTTCGTCTTTACCGGTGACGGCGACGCGTTGTCCATCGGTGGCAACCACCTCGACCACGCGGCGCGCAAGAACATCAAGATGACCTGCGTGATCATGGACAATTCCGTGTACGGGCTGACCAAGCACCAGACCTCGCCCACGTCGCCAGTCGGATTCCGGTCCAAGACCGACCCGACCGGTTCGCTTGATCGACCGGTCAACCCGGTGAAAAAGCTCCTCGCCGCCGGGGCGACCTTCGTCGCGCGGACCAACTCTCATCTGCCGAACCACGTATTCGAGATGATGGATAAGGCCATCGACCACGACGGGTTCTCGGTCATCCACTGCCTCAGTGAATGCGCCCAGTTTTACCCGGGCGCGTTCGACAAGACCAATCCGCGAAAGGGCGGCGTGTTCGAACCGGTCCCGCCGATCACGACGTGACGGACGAACTGGCCGCCTACAAACTTGCGCTGGCGCCGTTTCCGGGCTATTTTGGCGTGTTCTACCAGACAGCCGTGCCAACCAAGAACGCGCTGGAAGCCAGGCTCATTGCGGACACACAGCAAAAGACCGGGAATGCATCGCCGCTGGAGGTGATGACGAAGACGCTCCAACAGTTCTGTTAAGGCCGGGGACCCAACACATGTTTCGATTGTGGAAAAGACGGAACCAGCCCCGCCCGCGGTGTTGTTCCACAGCCAGTCGCCACGGATTATGCCGGGCTTGACGTTCGGAGAGAGTATGACCGACAACATGGTCAACGATCAGCGTCCGGTTCCCGATCCGGAAAAATGTCGGACCAGGTATGTGATGCACACGTTCCCCTTCTCGGATTGCCTCGTGGAGAACCTCGACGGTTGCGAGTATGGGGTCCGGTTTGGCGACAGCGTCTTTTGTTACCATCCCGATCGCCGCAGCTTCGAGAAGACACAGTCGCCTTGACGTCAGTGGACCGGAAGCGGAGTCCGACCACACGCGCCGCATCGGTGCCTACGGCGTAACCGCCCCCAAATACCCTCGTAATGGCCATCTGACCGACACCAATACCCCCCAAACAAAGCCATTTTTTGTAAAACGAAGTCGTGTGACAAAATGGCACACTTGCATCTCTAACCACTTGTCCCTCAAGCCAATCCAAAACGTACAACACCCCAAAAACATTGGCTTCGTTTTTGTAATTTTAGATATTTTGTAATTGCCCCCCACGGTTTCCCCATCTTCCC